>JACWAF010000020.1 GCA_014874185.1 Nitrospirota bacterium
ACGCCCAAGCACTCAGGGCCTGAGTGCTTGGTTGCGGGAATGACATCCTGCTAACGCACTTCTTGGTATGGAATCCCTCCTAACCTCCCTTTTCCAAAGGGAGGGATTACCCCTCTTTGGAACGGGGTCCCCGAAAAGTGGCAGACTTTTTGGGGTGCAGATTGAGGGGAGAGGGGAGATTTTCCTGCAAAGATGTCCATTCAATTTATGAGATCCGTCCTGCACTCATTCGCCTTTGCACTCGATGAAGGTTATGCTCACGTCCCTGGGCACGGCAAGCCCGGCCTCGGCCTCCAGCGTCTTCAGGATGGCGCAGGGCACCGGGCAGGTGACATGCCTAAGGCATTCCGAGCCGGCCCTGTAGACCGGGTTGTCCAGCATCTTCTTGAAAACATCCATCATCCCAAGCTCCGGGAGTCTTTCGGCCAGTTTCCGAACCATCTCGCAGTCGGAGCTTATGACGATTGAATATTTCTTTTTCCCTGCCCCGGAGGCCCGGATCTCCGTTATAAGACCGCAGGCCCCCGGGTTTACTTTTACCTTCGTCATGGATCAGCCTTTTATCGCTACAGGGACCTTCTTCTCTTCCATCATGGCCTTCAGGCCGGGGAACCTGTCCTTCATATGGGGGATGTGCATGGCCTGCATGAACTCCCTCTCGAACTCCGGCTCGACGGCGATCTCCACGAACTCCACCCATCTGGCCCGCTCGTCGGCCTCGGTGCGCTTGCCCCTGTTCAGAAGCGCCATGCGCGACCCGTCCCCCGCCGCGTTGCCCACTGCGTAGACCTTGTCTATAGGGCAATCCGGGAACATCCCAAGCGTAAGGGCCGCCTCTTTGTCTATATAGCTTCCGAATGCGCCGGCCAGTACAACCCTGTCCAGCTTCTCTATCCCCATCTTCTTCATCATGAGCTTGGCGCCCGCATAGAGCGCGCCCTTTGCAAGCTGGAGGGCCCGCACGTCCCCCTGGGTGACGGTCACGTCCGTTCCTATGGAGGTCTCGTCCGCCCAGGCTATGACGTACTCAGGCTTTCCGTCCGCCCCGGTGCGGGCGCGCGGCGTGGCAAGGCCGGATACAAATTTGCCGCTTTTGTCGATAATGCCCGCCTTGAACATCTCCGCCACGGCGTCGATGATGCCCGAACCGCAGAGCCCCTTTGTCCCGAACTTCTGATGGGCCCCGGCCCATTCTTCCTTGCCTATTACCTTATAGGTGCATTCCTTCGCCTCCGGGTCTATCTTTATCTTCTCTATCGCGCCGGGGGCCGCGCGCATACCGAATTTTATCTGCGCGCCTTCAAAGGCCGGGCCCGTCGCACAGGATGTGGAGCATACCCTTTCCCTGTTTCCAAGGAGGAGTTCGCCGTTCGTGCCGATGTCTATTATCAGCACCTTCTCGTCCTGGTTATATGGCTCTTCCGCTATCAGGACGCCCACGTTGTCCGCGCCCACGAAACCGGCTTCTATCGGGAGCACGTGAACGTAAGAGCCCGGATTGATCCTGAGCCCCAGGTCCCTGGCCTTTATGTCCACCGAGCGCTGCACGGCGGGCACGAACGGGGAACGCCCGATGTACTCCGGATTGAAGCCCAGGAATATATGGTGCATCGCCGTATTGAAGACGATGGTCATATCGACAATGGAGCCCGCCCCGCCCGAGCCGTTCACGGCCAGACCGGCGCTCGCCTTCTCCATCAGCTCATTCAGCCCGTCTATGATGGTCTTCTGCATCCTCTCCAGCCCGTCCTGGTTCGTCATGGCGTAAGTGATGCGGCTCATTACGTCCTCGCCGTAAGGGACCTGCGGGTTCATCATGCTCTCCGTGCTCACGACCTTGCCGGTAGCGAGGTCGCAGAGATAGCCCACCACGGTGGTGGTGCCCACGTCCACGGCTATGCCGTAAGAGCTTTCAACAAGGCCGGGCTCCACTTTTATTATCTCCCTGTCCATCCAGATAGAGGCAGTAATGTTCCACTCGCCTTTCCTCAATATATCCTGAAGGTGCTTTATCACCAGATAGTCCATCGACAGGTTTTTAAGCCCGTACTTCTCTTCAAGGAAGGCTATCACCCTCTCGGAGTCGCCCACGGAGAGGTCGTGCAGGGTGGGTTTTTGAAGCTCGATGGCGTACTTTCTTACGGCGGGCTCCAGCTTTATGGTGAGTTCCTTCGCCGCCTTGCGTACTATCTGCTTTCCCGCCCTGGAGCGCTCCGGGACAAAGATTTTCACGTCCCCGTGCAATTGGGCCGAGCAGGCCAGCCTTATGCCCGGCCCGTCCTCCGGCTTTATGTGCTTCGTCTCGTCCTCGGTTATGGGAGAGAGGTTGGACATCTTCGAATCCAGGTTGTCCTTTTCGAAGTAGCCTTCCTCAATCCTCACCTTGCATTTGCCGCATACCTTCTTGCCGCCGCAGACGGCCTCTATGTCAACCCCCAGGTGCTGGGCGGCGTCAAGCAGGGTCTTGCCCTCCTCCACCTCGCCCCTTCTGCCTGAGGGCTGAAAGATAACTTTATATTGTTTGCCCATTCTTTTTAAGGACCTCCTCTATGGGATAATCACAGTCTTTTTGTGAGCTTTGTTTCTTCGTTTTTCTGCCTGTTCTTTCTGGCGTAGGGGCATATGGTTATGCACAGACCGCAGTTGGGTTTCTCTTCAAATATCTTCCTCTCGCCTTTAAGGCTCCTGCACCGCTCGTAAGAGACATATTCATTGAACGGCTGCGCCACGGACCATTTTCCGCCCTTGATCGCCCCGGAGGGGCAATGCCTCACGCAGAAGTCACAGTCCCCGCACTCGGAAATCACGATAGGCGGGTCTGCCTCAAGCGGGGCGTCTGTGAGGACGGTGGCCCAGGAGAGTTTCGGGCCGTACTCCCGGTTTATCACCAGGCCGTTCTTCCCAACCCAGCCCAGGCCCGAGCACGTGGCCGCCGTCTTGTGGCTGAACAGCTCGTAGAGATTGGAAATGAATTTCCCCTTTCTCCTGTCCGAGTCCGGAGGTATCGAGAGATACCTCCATCCGGCCTCCTTGAGCCTCTTTACCGTCTCTCTCTGAAGTCTTGAAAGGAGGGCCACCGTGCGGGCATTGAGACTTCTGTCCACGGCTATCGATATGGCGCGGTTCAGATGGGCAATCTCAGCCGGCAATGCCGCCGAGACATCGCCCACCCCTACCAGCGTGGCCCCGCACTCCATAATATAAAGCTTCAGCAATTCAGCATTCACTTGGTCTGCTGCCTGGATTCATCCCGCATTCTCTTGAGGGCGCTAACCATGCTGATGGCCTCCTTCAAGGCGTTGTTGGCGTCCGCCGCATAGCCGTCCGCGCCCCACTTGTCCGCGATCTCCCTGGAAACTGGCGCGCCGCCGATCATGATCTTCACATTCGGGTTCTTGGCCTTCAGCTTGTCTATTATCTTCTGCATGCCGACCATGGTGGTAGTCATCATGGCGGAGAGGCAGACGAGGTCAGAGTCCGTCTTTATCTGCTCCTCGATGAACTTGTCCAGGGGGACGTCCCGGCCCAGGTCGTAGACGGTGAACCCGGCCACGTCGAACATCATCTTCACTATGTTCTTGCCGATGTCGTGGACGTCGCCCTCAACCGTGCCGATGACCACGGAGCCCCTCACTCCCATGTCCATCTTGGTCACGTGCGGCTTCAGGATGTCCAGCCCCACGTAAAGGGCGTCCGCGCACATGAGCAGTTCCGGCACGAAGTATTCCTGCGTCTCGAACAGCCTGCCCACTTCTTCCATCCCCGATACCAGGCCGTCGAATATGGCCTCGTTGGGGTCCATGCCCACATCCAGCACTTCCTGGGCGGCCTCCTTCACCGAGTCCTCATCGTACTGGATGACCCCGTTCTTAAGCCTTTCCAATAACTCCTTTTCTTTCTCCGTGTTCGCCATTTCTCGTTAACCTCCGTATTTGTTTATTTCATCCATCATTGTTTTCATGTTCTCCGGGGGGACGGTGGGCCAGATGTCGCACCCGGGCCAGACGGCGCTTGCCCCGTCGTCTATGCACTTTCTTACGGCCGAGCGTATCTTCTCTTCATCGCCCGTGACCAGCGTGTTATAGGGGTCGTAATTGCCGAAGATCAGGGCCTCGTTCCCCAGTTTTTTCCTGGTCTCGGCAAGGTCGTTTTTCTGGTCCACGCTTATGGCCTTCGCGCCGGACTCCTTCATGAACAGGGCTATGTCGTTGGTCTTTCCGCAGATGTGGAGGACGGTGCTGCCCTTCAGTTCGGAAAATATTTTGCCGAGATACGGCAGGATAAGATTTTTAAAGACCCTTGGGCTGAGCACGTCGCTTGTGGCCCCCATCTCCCTCACGGTGATATAGTCCGCCCCGGCGGCCTCGTAGGATTTTGCGATCTTTATTATCGCCCCGGTAAGCACGTCCAGGAGCCTTCCAACTTTATCGGGCTTCTTGAACGAAAGCTTCAGGAGGTCGTTAAGCTCCATTATCTGACCGGCGAGGGTAAACGGCCCGAGGACGTAAGTGCCAACGGCCGCCTCGCCGCCGATCTCCTGCTTCATTATGCTTATGGCCTCCTGCACGAGGGGCACCCTGCCCCTTTCAGCTATGTCCTCCGGGACGGATATCTCCATCTCTGCCTCGTTATGTATGACCTTCTCTTTTATGGTCGGGTAAAGCAGGTCTTCGGAATGGGCGTAGACGTTTATCCTGGCCCCCAGGGCCTCGGCTTCCACACAGAGGTCGAAAGGAACCACGCCGCACTCGAACCCGAAGAGCTTGTACGTGCTTGCGGCCGACTGGGCCATCATCTTCGCGTCCAGGTGGACGGCGGCGAACTTGTAGCCGAGGGATTTAAGCCCCTCGGTGGTGACATTGCCCATTCCGCTGAAGCAGGGCACCCTGTCGACCTTCTCGTCCCTGAATAGCTTCAGGACCCTTTCCCTGGAATTCATGGTGTTAATCGACATTGCATCTCTCCTTTATTCTGTTTTTCATTTTCTTCTGGTGCCGCCCATCTCAAGTTTCTCTATGAACCCGGCAAAGCATTTCCTTATCGGAAGCTCCGGGTTGTCCGGTATCTGGCCGGTCTCGTTGAAGACAAGGGTGGCGAGGAGCATCTGCGCCGAGGCCACGGCCGGGAATATCCTCGGGGCGGTCACAATGGGCCCGTAGAAGTTGAAGTCGCTCCACAGGGCGCTGGCCATCCCCTGCACAACCGCGTCCACCGCCTTGAACCCCTCAAGTCCCCAAAGCTCTTTCGACTCCTTCCACATATGGGTGCCGTTGGAGTACGCACCGCCGCAGGGGAGCCCCAGTTTCTCTTTTATAAGCCTGTTCGCCAGAAGGGAAAATGAAGTGGCGGGCAAATTCATTACGGATGTATCCACTATAACGGTATCGAAGCTGTCCGCTCCCTGGGCCAGTATGGACTCAAGCGACTTGAGCCTTCCAGCCGGGCTCTGGTCCCTGTCATCGAAGGCCTGGACTACAACGTGCTTTATGCCCAGGTCTTTAAGTTTTTTGACCTGGCCGGGGACGTCCTTGTCCCAGGGGGTGATGCTGTTGTAAAGGAACCTGTCCTGCACCCCCAGCTTTGATATATATTCAGTCGCCTTCGCCCTCTGCTCGGCGACCCACATGTCTATTCCGAAAGGCATATCGGTGGTCTCAAGAAAAAAGTCTATATAAACCCGGGCCTCATCGGGGGTGTTTGCAACCATGGCGACCATGGAGGGGACTCCGGTCGAGCGGGTGAGTTCTTCCTGTTTCCTTATTAATTCAACGGCCTTCTGCCTGTCGAACTTCGCGGTCTTCCTGTCTTCAAGTATCCTGTCCTTGTTGTGGAACATGGAGGCTATGAGGAGGGGCGGGTTATCGCCGGGCTGGCCGCCCACCTTCACGCCCCCTATCTGGAATACCTTCTGCTCCGTGTCGAACCTGAACATTCATTCACCTCTCGCAAGTTTTATCGGGATGGGGGGCCGCGCAGGCGGCCCCCCCTTTCCTTGGTTTCTAAAACACTCCGTGGTCGAACCTGGGCTGCGGCAGGTACTCCCACTTCTCGCCCTTCCTGTACTTGGCCTCGATGTCAAGGCACTTGAGGGCGTACTCGAAGGCATAGGGGATGCCCGGCCCGCCGGGGACGAACCCGGCCAGTATCATCCCGACGGCGGCGGCCTCGAAGATCTCGCCCGTGGTGGCGCCCGCGTTTATGGCGGGTATCACGTGGATTATGCACCTCGGTGAGCAGTAGCCCACGCCGCCCGACATGAACATGAGCTCTTTCACCTTCCTGGAAAGCGCCCCGTCGCCGAAGATGCTCGCATAGAAATCAGCGAACGTGCGGCCAGGCTCGGGTGTTACGGTGTTGATTATCTGGAACATCCTCGGCACGAAACCGCACTGCTTCTTCATGTACGCATTGACTTCCTCGGTGGTCATCAGCTTTTTCTCTTCTGCCATTTTCTCTCCCTTTCCTTTCTCGCCGGAGGTCATTCCGGCCATTTTTTTGATCCGGTCAAGAATCCCCATTCTTATCCTCCCCTTTACAGCTTGCTGCCTTTCCCTTCACCTCCCGAAGCTGGGATCAAGGAAGCCCTAGAGCTTCCAGTTCCTTGCGGTATTGATGAACCGCTCTATGTTTTCGTAAGGCACCGTGGGCGGGATGTCGCATCCCGGCATCAGGACGAAACCCCCTTCGGTGCCCGCCTTTGATATGATCTCCTCGCAGGTATTGCCCACCAGGTCCGGCGTGCCCTGAAGCATCACGGCGACGGGGTCAACGTTGCCGCCGAAGCACATCTTTCCGCCAAGCACCTCTTTGGCCCTGCCTATATCGGTCTTGTGGTCCAGGCTTATGCAGCTTGCGCCCGTCATGGGGAAGAGATCAAGCCTGTCCGTTGTGTTTCCGCAGATGTGCAAAAGGGTGTGCACCTTCCTTGCCCTGGCCCAGTCTGTGAACTTCTTCAGATACGGAACCGCGAACTTATCGAACTGCTTCTTTGAAATGAGGTCGCCGGAGGCGGTGGGGTCCGCAAGGCTAATCACCTCAAGCGTGCCGTCCTCGGCTATGTCCGTATAGAGATGTATAAGGAGGTCTGTCGCGAAGTCCACTATCTTTTCCACAAAGGCCGGCTTTTTGAAGGTGGCCTTCATCATAAGCTCTTCGCCCAGGAGCCTTGCCCCCAGAGTGAACGGGCCCCATGCGGTGAGGGTGACCACGTACTTGTCCCCGATCGCCTTTTTCGTGAGCCTCAGGGCCTCTTTTGTGGTGGCGATGGTCTCGTCCTTGTCGATGTCCCCGATATTCAGCTTTGCCAGGTCTTCCTCGGAGCTTATCAGGTGCGCTTCGAGGTCCGGGGCGCCCATCTCGCGGAACTTTATCTTCCCCCCCAGGGCCGAGGCGTGGAAATTGTTATAGCCAGACCCGGCATAGACGATGTCAGAACGGAGCTTGTCGCTCATCTCGATGAGCATGCGGCTCATCTTTCCGGCATCCTTCGACAACTCCTGGAAGGTGGTCCCCCAGTGCTTTATGCTCCACATCCCCGCCCCGAACATCGTGGCCGGGACCCTCTCAGGCTTGCCGCCCTCATAGGCCTTCAGTAAAACCTCTCTTGGCGTCATTTCTCCTCCTTTATGAATTCAGATTTATTAGTTGCCGGGACTATGCCGCGCAGAAGCGCCCTGAGGGCTTCGATGTCCGCAGGTTTTCCAAGAAAAAAAGTCCCGGGCACAGAGTCCCTGTACCCGATCAGGATTATCCTTATGCCATCCGAGCAGTTCCTGACTATATCCACGGTATCCTGAGGGTCGAGGCCTATCGCGTCGGAGTCCAGAAGGAGCGCTTCATAAAAAGAGCCGATGATAAGCCTTATCGCATCTGCCGGAGACTCGACATTTTCTATTATGTAGCCCTCGTCCCTCAACGGCCCGTAAAGCCCCTTTTGCAGGATAGGATCACAGGTGCAAAGCAGAATTTTTTTCATGACGCGAATTTAATAGCAATTACCGTGCCTACCAATGAAGGCATTGATTTTAAAAGCTTTCGGCTGGTCTTTCCCCTCAAACCCTGCCTTTTGGGGAATAATTCCCCAAAAGGCAGGGGAATTATTCCCCAGTTTGAATCCCCTTCCCGCCAGGGGCTAAACTAAATGAAGATGAAGACCACTTTGGTATGCGGCCTCCTTGGGGCCGGGAAGACGACATTCCTGCAAAACCTCCTTCGGGAATCTCATGAAGGGGTAGTGGTCCTTGTGAACGATTTCGGTGAGGCCGGGGTGGACGGCGAGGTATTCACCTCCGGCGGGATAAAGGCCGTCGAACTCCCAAACGGATGCGTCTGCTGCACCCTCAAGGCGGAACTGCGGTATTCGGTCAAAAAGATAATCGCCGAATTCAATCCAGGGCACCTGGTTGTCGAGCCAAGCGGCATGGCGGGGGCTTCCGGCGTGCTTGAGGCCCTGGAAGAGGCCGGGGCCGGGCCGGTTTCGGTCATCGGAATTGTGGACGCCTCGGAGTTCGCTGACCTCTATAAGGAAGAAGTCTATGGGCCGTTCTTCGAGGACCAGGTAGTGAACTCGGATGTGCTTATCGTGAACAAGACGGACATAGCCGAAGAAGCAAAAATTGAAGAGACAATCGCGATACTAAGCAGCCTCAATCCCCATGCGCATATATTGCGGGCGGTGATGGGCCGGGCGCACCTGCCGGAGATGGCCCCGCCGTGGCGGGGTGCAAGACCGCTTAAGGCGCGGTCAGTCCACCAGCACTCCCTCCCTTTCGAGACGGTTTCTCTGGGGCTGCCCCAGAATTTGGACATTCCCCTTATAAGAGAGGTCTTCGGCCAGATGGCCGCCGGGCAATTCGGAAACGTCCTCAGGGCAAAGTGCCTCATCGAAACCGGACAAGGCCCGCGCCGTTTCGATCTCTCATACGGAAAGCTGGATGAAACCGCTTTCGGCGCAGAGCTAATTCACGGCCGCCTTGTCGTTATAGGCACCGCACTCAATGGGCCCGCCCTTAGACGGGCGCTCTCTCCAGGCCCAGTGCGCTGATAATCTCCATCATCGCGCCGGCCCTGTTCAGTGTATAGAAATGCAGGTATTTCACCCCGTTTTTAATCAGGTCTTCGCATTGCCTTATGGTCGCTTCAATGCCCCTTTTATGGCCGTCTCCCGGGGCGCAGGCGCTAAGCTCCTCTTCCACTGCGCGCGGGACAGTGGCCTTGCAGAACGAGGCGAACTTTTTTACCTTCTCGAAATCGGCAAGCGGCATTATACCGGGCAGGATGGGGACCGTTATGCCAATCTTCCCCGCGTTCTCCATGAAGTTGTAGAAATAGAGGTTGTCGAAGAACATCTGAGTAATGGCGAAGTCCGCCCCGGCGTCTATTTTCTCTTTGGCATACTGGAGGTCGGCCTCAAGCGAGGGGGCCTCCTGGTGGCCTTCCGGGTAGACGGCCACGGCAGTAGAAAAGAAATCGTATCTTTTTATGAATTTGACCAAATCCCTTGCGTACCGGAATTCGCCCGCTTCGCGGTCGAACTCGTACATCTCGTGCGGAGGGTCGCCCCTCAAGGCCAGGATGTTCTCTATGCCGTTTTCCTTGTAATCCTTCAGTATCCCGTCCATGCCCTCCCGCGTGGCCCCGATGCACGTCAAATGGCTCATCAGGGTAAGGCCGGTCTTTTCCTTCAGGGCCAGGAGGGAGCCCCTTGTCCTGTCCCGTGTGCTGCCGCCCGCCCCGTATGTGACCGAGGCGTAAAGGGGATTGTAAGCCTCAAGCTCCTTTGCCGTCTTTACAAGCTCTGAAAGCCCCTCATCCGTTTTTGGAGGGAAAAATTCGAAGGAAACCCCCCTATCCCTTTTTTTGAAGACTTCTGAAATTTTCATCTGGACCTCCTTGGGACATGATAAAAGAAATCTCGCGCTCCGGATATGATTCAGGTCAGGCTGTAGTGGTCTGGTTCCGGATGCACCTCCCGGATGATTTCGAAATCAAAGACCTCTTCCATTTTAACGGGACGGCTTATATAGCCAAGCTCCAGTTGCCTATCAGAAAGCCGCATGGTGCAGTCCACATATAAGGGACTAAGTGCGGCGCAGTATTTTGGCGAGATGGACAAAGCGCCCGCCGCGAACTCCTCGTCCACAACCCCCATATATGCCGGGATGAGCCTGGCGGCTTCAGCCCTGTGCCCGCGCAGAAAACGGGAGGCCTCCTCATGTACGGCCAGGAAATCGGATAGCATTCCCCTTTCTTTTAAAAGAGGTTCTTTTATTACGATTCCGTAGCTGGGGTTTCCGGGCCAGAGGAGGGAGGGAGGGCAGATGATAGCTCCGTCCGCGAACTGCCGCACCGCCTGGGCCAGGGCCGGTGTGCCGCAGACCGTATCCACTTCCCGTTTTACAAATGCCTCAAGCACCTGGTCGGCCCAGGGGAAGTTTCTTATCATGGCTTTTAGACCGTATTTCTCTACCGTGTCTTTTATTATCAGGTCGTGGATGGAGCCTGTTCCTGGCACGCCTATTATCTTGCACTCCGAAAAGATTCTTCCTATATCCGTCTCGGTGGGCCAGGCGTGGGAATAATTCCGCGAGGCCACGACGGTGCCTTCCATGTGCCCCCCGGCGATGCACTTTAAAGGCAGTCCCCCCGCAATGCCGATGACGGCCGGGGGCAGGCCTATATAGGCCATGTCCAGTGCGCCCTCATCAAAGGCCTTTACTATGGCGGGGCCGGTGCCGAAGAGCCTCCAGTCGGCCCCGGCCTTAAAGCCTTTCAGGAATTCCGGTTTCGCCATCATCAGGATGGAGGTGTGGTAAAGAGTGGAGAGATGGCCTATCCTTAATCTCATAATAAATCTTAACATCCGGAATGTAAAAATCTTCAATTTATTGAGAACTGCATAATTAAAGTCCGCTTTTGCATGTCATTCCCGCGAAAGCGGGAATCCGGATTTAATTCAGTTAAAATCTTCCATGCTTAAAGGATTCGGATGATTTTTCCAATCTGGATTCGGGTCAAGCCCGGAATGACAACATGGGACATTAGTATTACAGGTTTCAATAGCTAAAAAAACGGTCGGATGCCCTGCCCATCAGGTGCGCTGCCATGTTAAAATAAGCAATGAGGCGCATTCTCGAAGAGGCACAGGACAAAAAGCTTCTTTGGGAGGTACTGGACGCTATAAGCCTTCCCGCCTTCTCCATAAACGATGAATTCAGGATAACCGGGCTGAACGGCTCGGCCTGTGAGCGGCTCTCCTTCATCAAAGAGGAACTCGAAGGCATCTCCATATTCGATATCGTCGAAATGGAGCACCCCCCCCTTTCACTGGCCGAGAAAAGGACCATTACTGAAGGGCATTGCCGGAAGAAAAACAGGGAGCAGTTTCCCGCCCGGATAACCTTCGTCAAGCAGGAACAGGGCTTCTTCGTGATCATAGAGGACAGGGGCGACATAAAGAGGCTCTCCGCGCGCGCGTCGCTGAGAAACAAGGAAATAAATACCTACAACGCCCTTTCAAAGGCGCTCTCCCGCCCTGCCGAACCCAAGGAGACCATGAAGGAAGTCCTGAAGACCCTTGTGCGGGTGATGGAGCTGGATGCCGCCTGGCTTTACCTGGCCGACGAGAACTCCAGGGACCTGAGCCTCTGTTCTTTCGAGGGCATCGAGGAGAAGGTCTTCGAAGGGGCCAGGTGCCTGAGCCCTTACGAGTGCTTCATAGGCAGGGTGCTCTCCTCGGGCAAGGCGCTCCTTATCAAGAACGCCACCGTAGACCCGCGCATAACCCGGCTCCGCATCCGCGACACGGACGTAAAGAGCATAGCGGGCGTGCCGCTTATCGTGAAGGAGATCGGCGCGGGAAAGGCCAGGGTGGTAGGGGTGCTCGGATTTGCGAGCAAGACCGAAGACCGCTTCTCGTCCCTGGACATGCAGTTCTTCTCTGCCATAGGCAACCAGCTTGGCGTGGCTGTGGAGAATATCCGCCTGATCGGAAAACTCAGGGACAAGATGAGGCAGATAGAGCTTATAAACGAGATAAGCGGGGTCGTGAACTCCAGCCTCACAATAGGCCATATCTTCAGGATAGCCATATCTGAAGTAAAAAAACTCATCCACTTCGACAGGGCCAGCATCACGCTGATGGACGAGACCGGCAAGCGGCTGAGCATCTTCACCCTGGACACAACCCTCCCCACCAGGCTCATAAAAGGGGTCAAAGCCCCCATTGAAAAGACGAGCGCCGGATGGGCGTCAAGGAACCAGAAGCCCTGGATAAATACCGACCTTAAAACCCATATAGCCTTTGAGTACGATTCCAAGCTTTATGACGAGGGCATTCGCTCCACCATCAGCATACCCCTGTTCAAGGACAGGCCGCTTGGCAGCCTGAACCTGGACAGCCTTCAGCCCGAAAGCTACTCCGAAAAAGATTTCGAGATACTCCTTGCCGTGGCCAAACATCTCTCGATAGCGCTGGAGAACGCCCTGCTCTTCGAGCAGATAAGCAGGGAGAAGCGGGAATGGGAGAAGACCTTCGACTCCATTACGGACATGGTCTGGATAGAGGACATGAAAGGCAATGTCCTCAGGGCAAACAGCGCCGCAGCCGACAAGACCGGCATCCAGGAATCAGAGCTGGTGAAAAAGAGATCGGAAGACATATTCAAATCCATGCAGGTGGAAGACCCTGAGCCCGCGAGGTCCGACTCAAAAAGGAGGCATTACAGGGAATTCAGGTCCTCCGGGGGAAAGATACTCCATTTCTGGAGATACCCGCTGGTGGACAACGACGGCCAGGTCTACGGCATCGTAAACACGTTGAAGGACGTTACAGAGCAGAAACGCCTTGAGCAGCAGCTGATAAGGGCAAGCAAGCTGGCCTCGCTGGGCACGCTGGTGGCGGGCATAGCGCACGAGATAAATAACCCCATGGGGATAATAGCGGGCTATTCCGAGGCCCTCCTGGACCGGGCCGCCCAGAGCGAACTGAGAGAGGTGGACGCGTTTGAGGACTTCCCGGAATATCTTGAGACCATAAACAGCGAGATATTCAGGTGCAAGGACATTTTAAAGGGCCTGCTGGACTTCGCGCGGCCTTCGGGCGGCACCATCAGGGAGATAGACATCAACGAGCTTATAAAGGAAGTGATACTCCTTGTAAAGCACAGGGCCAAAAAAGAGAACCAGACCATTTCGCTGGATTTGGAACGGGACATCCCGAAGACCGCCGCGGACCCCGGGGCCCTGAGACAGCTCTTCATGAACATAATAATAAACTCGTTCTATTTCACGGGGCCGGACGGCAATATCCACGTGGAGACACGGAGCGAGCCGGATTTTTACAAGCAAAGGGTGATACGGATAACCATAAGCGACAACGGCAAGGGCATCGAAAAAGAAGTGCTTGAGCGCATCTTCGACCCGTTCTTCACGACCAAGCCCGCCGGAGACGGCACGGGGCTGGGGCTCTCCATCTGCCACCGGATAGTCTCCGAGCACGACGGCACCATAGAGGCCCAGAGCGAGCCCGGCAAGGGGACGGTCTTTTCCATCCGGTTCCCGGTCAAGCGGATAGGCGACCTATGAACGCTAATATCCTCATAGTGGACGACGAAGAGCCCGTACGCAGGCTGCTCAGCCGGGAGCTGTCAAGAAAGGGCTACCACACCGATACGGCGGCTGACGGCAGGAGCGCCCTCGAAAAACTGAAAGGGATCTCCTATGACATCCTCCTTCTGGATATCGTGATGCCGGGAATGGACGGCATATCGATCCTTAAAAAACTGAAAGGGGACCCCTACTCCCCGGCCGTAATAATCCTTACCGGTCAGGCCACCGTGGACACAGCCGTGCAGGCGATGAAGAACGGGGCCTGCGACTATCTGACAAAACCTTATAAGCTTGAAGAGCTGAACATCATAATCGAGCGCGCCTCGGAGCAGAGGAAATTGAAGATAGAAAACCTTCTTTTGCAGCAGGAACTCTTCCGCAGGGAAACCCCTGACGAGCTTATCGGCATAAGCGCAAAGCACAAGGCGCTCCTTGGGATGATAGAGAGGATTGCCCCCACCGACTCCACGGTGCTCATCACGGGCGAGAGCGGCACGGGCAAGGAGCTTGTGGCCAGCTATCTCTGGAGGAAAAGCCGGAGGAAGGACCGCCCCTTTGTGGCGCTTAATTGCGCCAGCTTCTCGGAGAACCTGATAGAGAGCGAACTCTTCGGGCATGAAAAGGGGGCCTTCACCAGCGCGCACAAGATAAAGCACGGGCTTGTGGAAGGGGCCGGGCAGGGCACCCTCTTCCTGGACGAGATAGGCGAGCTTCCGCTTTCCTTGCAGGCAAAGCTGTTGAGGTTCCTCGATTCCGGCGAATTCCGCCGCGTGGGCGGAAACAAACCCATGAGGGCGGATGTGCGGCTTCTGGCCGCGACCAACAAGGACCTTGAAGAGGCCATAAGACAGGGGCAGTTCCGGGACGACCTCTACTACAGGCTGAATGTGATAAAAATCCATGTCCCGCCGCTCAGGGAGAGGAAAGAGGATATAAAACCCCTCAGCGGCTATTTCCTCGGCAAATACACGGTGAAGGTGCCCAGGGAAATAAAAGGCATCTCGCAGGGGGCGCTGGATGCGCTCTCCGCCTACGACTGGCCCGGCAATATCAGGGAGCTTGAGAACGTGATAGAGAGGGCCGTGATCCTCTGCGATTCAGACGAGATAACCGGGAAAGACCTGGCTATCACGCAAAGACAGGACACCGCTTTGCCCGCCGGGCTTGAGGGAGTGGAAAAAGAGCATATCCTGAAAGTCCTTGAGGAATCGGGCGGAAACCGCACCAGGGCGAGCCGCATGCTGGGCATCGACCGGAAGACGCTTTACCTGAAGCTCAGGAAATACGGCCTCGCCGGGTAGGCCCCCTCAGAACTTTCCGTAATGTACTTTCGATTCCTCGAACTCGGAATCCTTATGCGCCGGAAGAGCGGATTCCGGATATCCCAGCGGCATTATGCACTGGACCCTGTAATGCGCGGGCATCTCGAGAAGACCCTTTAAGTAGTCTTCGGCCTCGCCGTGCGGCCCGGAGGCATCCGATATCTGCACGTAGCAGGTGCCAAGCCCCTGGTTCACGGCCTCAAGATAGATGTGGGCCGCCGCTATCGAGCAGTCTTCCTTGAACCTCTTGCCCTTCTCCGGATCGAAGCAGACGACTATGGCAATCGGGGCGTTCTTTACAAAGCCGGAGAACGGAGTGGCCTCGGAGAGCCTGTCCAGCATCTCCCTTTCCTTCACGATTATGAAATCCCACGCCCTCAGCCCCCTGGCTGTTGGCGCGAACATGGCGGATTTCAGCACCTCGGCCAATTTCGAATCCTCGACGGCCCTGTCCAGAAATTTCCTGGCGCTCCTCCTCTGGCGTATAACCTCAAGCATGGATACCCTCCTTCTAAAGCCGGCTGGTCTTTCTGTATTCCTCGATATAGAGCTTCAAGGCCCTCAGCACTAGCCAGTCCGGCGAGAGATTATTTTCCTTGCCTATCCTCACAAGTTCGTCCACCAGCTCCTTTTCTATCATGGCCGGCGGTTCTGCTTTTCCCGTCTCCGGCTCCGGCTTCCGTTCCGGCCCCATCCCCATTATATGCTCTTCTGCCCCCGTCCGTTTTCCATGCTCTTTTTCCAGAAGGTCCATGATCTTTTCCATGTCCCCGGAACTTGCGGCCTCAAGCAGCTCCGGCGGCACGGAAGGGGTTTTTGGGCCTTCGGGGGTTTTTTCTTTTATGTTTTCAGCTATTGGGCCAACAGGCGCGAACCCAGACATTCCGGCCGCCATCTGGGCCAATGCCTTCTGGTATTCGTTTCCGGGGAATTTCTCTTCCAGGAACTCTTCAATCCTTCCCTCAGCCATGGCTATTGCCATTTCCTCCGATAAAAGAGACCCATCCTGCTTACCGCCTTCGAACGGTTTTTTTCTTGAAGGGGGCTCCGGAAGCGGTCTTTCTTTTTCCATCTCAAATCACCTCGAAACCATTTCCCTTAATATAACATGAAAAAACGGGCAAAAAAGCCCGTAACACGGGTGAAAATATTCGGTTGAACCCGCCCGCTTTTAATCCTATAATGGGCTATCTCACATCCTTTAAGTCTCTTTGAGGAACATAATGAGAAAAAGAAAGCCTTTGCCTTTAAGATTCGCCGTACTGATTTATCTGCTGGCCGGAGCCCTCATCCTATTGCAAGGGGGCTGCAGGCGAAGGGTCAGCGAGACCGTTGTCGGGTTTCCGCGTTCCTTTGCCGATCTGGCACAGAAGGTAAGCCCCTCGGTGGTAAATATCAGCACCGAATCGACTATCGTGATCTCCGGAGGCCCTTTTCATGAATTTTTCGGCCAGTTCGGCGAGCTTCACAGGAAATTCTTCGGCGAAGTGCCCAATCTGAAACTCAGGCAGCAAAGCCTCGGTTCCGGGTTTATCATCGACAGGGATGGCTATATAATCACAAACAACCATGTAGTGGACGGCGCGCAGAAGATAAAGGTAATGCTGGAAGACGGCCGGGTGTTCAAGGACGTAAAGGTCATCGGGCGGGACCCGAAGACGGACCTGGCCCTTCTTAAAATAACCCCCCTGATCTCAAACCTGCCCGTCCTTGCTCTAGGCAACTCCGGCCTGATGAGGCCAGGCGACTGGGTGCTTGCCATCGGGAACCCCTTCGGCCTTGAACACACCGTTACCCAGGGCATTATCAGCGCCACCGGCCGCGTGCTGGGCTCGGGGCCGTATGAGGACTTCCTTCAGACCGATGCCCCGATCAACCCCGGAAACAGCGGCGGCCCCCTTGTGAACATCAACGGCGAAGT
Organism: Nitrospirota bacterium; assembly: GCA_014874185.1. Lineage (GTDB taxonomy): Bacteria > Nitrospirota > Thermodesulfovibrionia > Thermodesulfovibrionales > JdFR-88 > JACWAF01. The sequence goes on from JACWAF010000020.1 coordinate 16,852, forward strand.
GATAGGCATAAACACGTCCATAATCAAGACAGGCCAGGGCATAGGCTTCGCCATCCCCAGCAACTCGGCAGCGAAGATAGTCGAGCAGTTGAAGAAGAGCGGCAGGGTGATAAGGGGCTGGATAGGCGTTTCCATACAGAGCATGACCCCTGAGCTTGCCCGCGAGTTCGGGCTCAAGGGGCCAAAGGGGGCGCTGGTGGCCAGCGTCATTCCGGACGGGCCCGCGGCAAAGGCCGGCATCCAGCCGGGAGACGTCATCACCTCCTTTAACGGCAAGGAAGTGAAGAACGCCACGGACCTCCCCGAGATGGTGGCCGAGACCCCGGTTGGCAAGACCGTTGACGCTGGGATATTCAGAAAAGGCAGGCAGATGGATGTCAAGATCATCGTTGCCGAGATGAAATAAAAAAGGGTTTCAGCTTGGATTTTCAGGTTGTCCGAAAGACACATGAATAAGTCCCATCTAAAAGGAGGCAGTTATGATCAAGAGGTCTTTTTCAGGTTTCATCATTCTGATCGTGTTGGCCCTTTTCCTTCTGCCTGGCTGCGCGACGCATGAGTACGTAAAGAAGCAGATACAGCCGCTTCAGGACAGGATGTCCAAGCTGGAAACCCGCATGGACGCGCTGGAGGCGAAGGTGGCGGACATCGACGCGAGGCTTGGCAAGGATGAGGCCGCAACGGATGAACTGAAGAAAGACGTAGCGGACGCCAAAAAACTGGCCGAGGACGCCAAGGCCGAGGCGGATTCCGCTTCCGTGAAGGCCGACGCCGCCGCGGCAAAGGCCGAAGACGCCGCGAAGAGGGCCGAGGAGGCCGCGAAGAAGGCCGAAGAGGCTGCCAGGAAATCCGAGAAGGCTTTCAAGCTGAAACAGATGAAATAGAGGCCATCAGCGGGGGTGCCCTTTCGATACAAGGACGGGCATCCCCGTCTTCTTAAGCACGGCCTGACGTAAAAGCCTGGTATCCACGTCTTTCAAGAGGCCCTTCCTGATCAGCTCCCGAACGGCCTGTTTGTAAAGCCCGCCCTTCCTGTGCAGGTAATCCTCATGCACCTCCGCATAGACGCCGTTTCCAAGCACCCCGATTTTAACGGGCTGGTAGACCACCCTTACAGGCGTGTAGTCCCGCGCCGCCCTGTAGAGTTCCCTTATGTCGGCGTTGTACATCCTTATGCAGCCATGGCTTGACCTCCGGCCTATGCCGAAGGGCCTGTTGGTGCCGTGGATTAGGATGGTGGGGTCTGTAAGCCGCATGGCATAGGCGCCCAGGGGGTCGTCCGGGCCGGGAGGTATGGACTCCGGCAGTTCAGGGTCTTCTTTTTTAATGGACACTGGCACATACCATGTCGGGCGCCAGATCTTTTCCGTAATCCTGTACCTGCCGGGGGGTGTCTCGAAGCCCTGCTTTCCAATTCCAACCGGATAGCTCTTTACTTCATTTTTCTTTTTATCGAAAAAATAAAGCCGCATCTCGGCCGTGTTCACCACGATGCCTTCGCGGGGGGCATCGGGCAGGACCCTCCGGGTGGGCAGGTTGATAAGCGTGCCTTTATCGGGTATCCAGGGGTCCACGCCGGGATTGGCCGCCACTAATTCCTTATAGCCCAGGTCAAACCACAGGGCAACTTCGTGGAGGGACTCATCGCCTTTTATGCGATAAGTCCCTGGAGAGCCGATTACATCGTCTTTCGGGCCGAAAGGCCGGAATTGGGCCGCATCCGCCCTTTGCAGAAAAAAGGCTGTCAAAGCGGCCATTAAAAAAAATGCGGTCCGGTTTTTAATCATCTCCGTGCTCCCAGATCAATATCAAAAATAGCCCTTTTCGGGGGTAAATGCAACAGCCCTGATATCACTGAATAAGTTGTTTTTACAAAAATCCGTTCGAAGTTTTAATGAAAGGGGGGAGGTTAGTGTGCGGGAAAAGGAAGCGATTCTTTTTAAGGGAAGGATTTTTTATGATTTTTCAGTCATTCCCGCGAAAGCGGGAATCCAGATTTGATTTTTTGGCTCTTCGTGGAAAAGTGTGGGTAAAAAATCGTGAAAAGGGTATATTTTTGGTGTTCCCCCCTTTAGAAAAGGGGGGTGAGGGGGGATTTGAATGAAAAAACTCCTGGAAAGACAATGCTTCTGTATAACAA
>JACWAF010000021.1 GCA_014874185.1 Nitrospirota bacterium
CGGACGGACAGGTCCCTCAGCACTGCGCTCCAGGACTCCTTGCTCTCGCGATATCCGCTTTCGCAGGCCAGAATGACTTTCTTGCCATTGGTGAGCGCGCCGATTATTACCAGAAGCGCAGCCTTGTCCTTCTCAAGCCCGGCCTTCACGTAAATCCCGTCCGCCCATTGATACCAGCCATTTTTGGCACCTCTAAACCGCCGCCAACGCGTATAGAAGGTTTCCATGTTTTTCATTTGAACCGTATTACATCAAAAATTTTTGGGGACAGTTTGGGGACAGTCTTTTTTGAATTCTTTCGGCCAGATAAGCCATTGATAATAAATAAAAAAATAAGTGTTAACCCTCGCAAACCCTTGAAAATACTACATCTTGACTGTAAGTATTTGATTTTTAAACACAAATTTGGCGGGAGCGTGTGGGAATCGAACCCACCCTGCCAGCTTTTGGCCAGCAACACCGGATTTGAAGTCCGGGAGGGACACCAGAACCCTATACACTCCCATCGACTTTACCCATTGATTTTACGGATTTTTCAGGACTTCCACAAGAAGCCCCTCTCTCCTTCCTCCTCAACTGTCACCAAAATGTCACCGGCCGCCCGCTGATACACCCGCACTTTTGGAAAGTTGAAACTTGTGAGGGTTACCTCTAAGATCGCCTTCCGCAAGAAGCTCTATCGTTCCCTTGAGGAGATCCAGGCTGACCTCGACGAGTCATGATTTGGTACAACACCGAGCGGACGAACCAGGGCCGCTACTGCCAGGGCAGGACCCCCATTGACAAGAACCCATCTATAAATTGAATTGACAATCTTTACATTTTCTACTACATTGAAGGGTAAGTAGAACACGCAAGCTTTTCTATCTCAGCTATTTATTAACCCGGCAATTGAATAGTGTAAGTTAGGCCGCATATCTGATCCTCGGGTGCTTGAAGTATTTTTAATCCGTTCAGGCAAAAAATTTCTGCAGCTTACGCGTGTGCTCTACAAAGTTTTACTGCTTGCCTGCGCATCTGATATTGCGCATCCCCGCATATTATCCACTATTGTTTAGGTTAATAAATTGTAATAATCCCCCATCCAAGGATCAGAGCTTGGCGGAGAGGATATTCGTATCAGAAACTATAGAACTTTTTCATTAAAAAGGGGGAATAGGAGATTGAAAATCCATTATTATCGTCTAAGTCTCCCGATTTTGCTCTTTCTTATTTTTTTCTTCATAAATCTTTCATATGGGTTTGACTGCTCCAGTCCGGTTCGTATCATGCCCCTTGGGGATTCGATAACCGAGGGGACGTATGGAAATCAGGATACCAGAACGGAATCATATATTACCGGTTATCGCCAACCCTTGTTTCTTGCTCTTCAGAGCAGTAATTATAATGTTGATTTTGTGGGGAGTCTTATTTCAGGAGAGCTTGCTACGCCTCTATTCGATGCGGACCACGAAGGACATCCCGGCTATTTCGATGAGCAGATAGCAAGCGGGATATACGATTGGCTTACAGCCAATCCGGCGGACATTGTGCTGCTGCATATTGGCACTAATGACCTGTATGTTTATTCCGGAGACACATCCACCACCGATGTGGAAAACATATTAAACGAGATCTTCCGATTCAATAAGAACATAACCGTTGTGCTGGCTTTAATAATTAACCAGTCTCCGCCTTCCTCCGCTGTCACCCAGTTCAACATAAATCTCGCGGCCATGGCGGGAAAAAGGATCGCTGCCGGCGATAAAATCGTTTTAGTGGATATGGAACATGCCCTCGATTACACCACGGACATGACCGAAAACCTTCATCCAAACGACTCGGGTTATGATAAGATGGCGAGGGTCTGGTTTAATGCGTTGACCCCTCTTCTGCCAGTATGCCCTTCTTCATCCCAGTCTCCTCAAATTCAGGGGAATGGCACACTGAGAGTAAATCCGGCAAATCCCCGCTACTTCACGGATAATACCGGAAAAGCCATCTATCTTACGGGTTCACACACCTGGAACAACCTGCAGGACCAGTGGACAACGGACCCTCCTCCGGCATTCGATTTCACCGGCTATCTGGATTTTCTGCAGAAATACAATCACAACTTCATAAGAGGATGGCATTGGGAGCTTACCAAGGACACGTATGACGGGGTGACATATGATTATACCCAGCCATTCCCATGGCCGCGCACCGGCCCCGGGCTGGCGCTGGATGGTAAACCAAAATTCGATCTTAGCCAGTTCAATCAGGACTATTTCGACAGGATCCGTGCCAGGGCCATTGCGGCGGGGCAGAGGGGTATCTATTTATCTATAATGTTTTTTGATGGCTTTGGGATTCAATACAGCTCAGCCCCATGGCGCTGGAATGGGCATCCATTTAATAAATATAACAACATAAACGGAATCAACGGAGATCCCAATAATAACGGGATAGGTACCGAGACTCAGACACTTCAGATTCCTGCAATAACAGCGCTGCAAGATGCGTATGTGAAAAAGGTGATCGACACGGTTAACGACCTCGACAATGTTCTTTATGAGATATCAAATGAGAGCGGCACCTTCTCAACGGATTGGCAATACCACATGATCAACCTTATAAAAAATTACGAAAGCCAATTGCCGAAGCAGCATCCTGTTGGAATGACCTCGGAGTATTCTGGCGGCCTTGATTCAACCCTCCTTAGCAGCCCTGCTGATTGGATTTCACCTGGCCAGTATGTTTCAACTTACCAGAAGAATCCGCCAGCTGCGGATGGGAACAAAGTAATCCTCCTCGATACAGATCATCTGGGCGGGCACTATGGTGATGGGAATTGGGTTTGGAAGAGTTTTACCCGCGGATACAATCCCATATACATGGACTCTTACGGATATCCAGGGGGTTCGTTGCCTGACGAATCGGCTCGATTGAATATGGGATATACGCTTCAATATGCAAACAAAATGAATCTTGAGCTGATGGCGCCAAGAGGTGACCTCTGTTCTACATCTTATTGTCTTGCAAATCCAGGCACAGAATATCTGGTTTACCAGCCTTCCTCTTTAACCCCCTTTTCAGTTAACCTTCCATCCGGTCTTTATAATTACGAATGGTTCGATCCATCTTCTGGGATGGTAAACTCGACTGGATCAGTCACATCCTCTGGCGGGAATATTATTTTTTCAGCCCCCTTTACAGGATATGCCGTGCTTTATCTATCTGTAAAAAATCAGGTCCCCACGGTAGCAACGCCAACAATCACCCCAAATGGAGGGCAGTTCAGCAGCCCTGTAACGGTTACTTTACAGACATCCACAACAGGGGCCGCGATCACCTATACGCTGGACGGGACTGATCCGACCCAAGGTTCAACCACATACACCGGGCCATTTACTCTTAGCTCAAGCGCCACCGTGAAGGCCAAAGCGTTCCTGACCGGATATGCAGGCAGCGGGACGGCCACTGCCAGCTTCTCGATTATACAAAGCACTGCCTATCCGATCCCGGGCCGCATCGAGGCGGAGGATTATAAACCGGGCGGCGAAGGGGTGGGATACCACGATACCACTCCGGGCAATTCAGGAGGGGCATACAGAAATGATAACGTGGATATCGAGCCCACGACCGATGTGGGAGGTGGCTATGATGTGGGCTGGATTGCCACCGGGGAGTGGCTGGCCTTCGATGTGAATATAGCACAGGCCGGTCTCTATGACATTACGGCCCGTGTGGCCTCGGCGGTAAGCGGCACAAAAAGCCTTCACATCACCATAGACGGGCAGAATGTGACCGGTTCAATGAGCTTCACCACATCCTCCGGTTGGCAGTCCTGGACCAATGTGACCAAACAGGGGGTGAACCTTCCGGCCGGAATTCATGAATTACGTATTTATATGGATGCGAACAGCTTTAATGTGAATTATATCAATATAGTACCGAGTTCTCGGTCATCTTAGCTGATCCCGGTTGGCCAAGTCTATTTTGAGCTTTGAAAGTTCGAGGGAGAGATCGACCCACTTTTCGATAAGAGATTTGAACTTCTTATGGTTTTTGATCTGCAGTCTTAGAGCGGTAACGTTGTTCAGCGTGTTCAGCTAAGAAAAGGCGATGAAAAGGACTAAGCCCATTGTAAATAAAAGGGAAATTGGAATTACTGAAAATGGCATGTAATATTCGAGGCTCTTTTTATGTGTTCGTCAGGATATCGATGTGAACTGCGACAACTTAGCAATCCTGCCTGGCCCGATGAGTTTTAGAAACTGTTTCGCCATCCGGTCTGTAGCAAGGGGTTTGCTTGTTTGGGTCTCGCGATTTATGCTAGTTTAAAATCATGACGGGGAAAATAGCGTCCCTCAATATTAGCGAGCGGAAGGGCGTCAGGAAAAGACCGGTAGAGCCAGATCGGAAAGGAATGTCATGCGCGATGCGCCATCTACCATCAGGCCGGAGACTGCATAATGCCAAAGGAGGGGATATTCGTCAGGGTGTTGAGTGGCGGCGTCATTAAAAGAGGAGATCGAATATTGGCGGGACCATTGGATGCGTAATCAGTTGAAAAGGCACTTGAGGTGTGATTATCTAATCGGGAAATACAAACGAATCGCTCTCTTAATTATCCTCCTCGTTTCTTCTTTTCTTTCCGGCAAAAATTCATCCATAGCTGAGGGAGCAGTCTCGGGAAAAGCAGTTCAGAAGCTTCCTCTTAAGATCGGCATCGCATCTATGATAACCCCGATTGGCACGGTCAGATATTATCAGGATATTGTGGATTACATAGGCAAAAAGCTCGGGATGCCTGTCCAGATGGTTTATCGCGCGAATTATGCCGATATGGACCGTCTCCTTGAAAAAGGCAAGGTGGATGTAGCCTTTATTTGTTCCGGTCCGTATGTCAATGACCACAAGAAATTCGGTGTTGAACTTCTTGCGGCGCCGAGCGTTAATGGCAAGCCGGCGTATAACTCTTATATAATTGTCAACAAAAACAGCCCTATAAAATCCTTCGCGGACCTGAAGGGGAAGACCTTTGCATTCACCGATCCGCTGTCAAATTCGGGCAGGCTTTATATCGACTACAAACTCTCAAGGATGCATTACACCCCCGAGTCATTTTTTAAAAGGTATATCTATAGTTACAGTCACAATAAGTCAATTGAGATGGTGGCAAAAAAGCAGATTGATGGAGCCTCTGTCGACAGTCTTGTTTATGACTATATGCTCAAAAAGCATTCTCCATATGCGAGTCTTACGAGGGTTATTGAGAAATCCCCATCCTTTGGGGCACCCCCGGTAGTCATTAACAGGACTGTGGGCCGTGGCCTTAGGAAAAGGATAAAAAATATCCTTCTGAATATGAATAAAGATCCCAAAGGCAAGACCATTTTAGCTGCCATGATGATCGACAGGTGTTGTGTGGTGCATGACAGGGATTACGACTCCATTCGCATGGAGGAGCGATGGGTTAATACCGGGGCAGGGGTTTCAAGAAGGAAGGGAATAATATATTTCGGTGTCTTACCAAGAGACAATCCGAGGATCGAATATGAGAAATATCAACCCCTCCTTGATTACCTTTCGGATGTAACGCACTACAGGTTTGAACTCGTCCTGAGAAGATCATATGAAGACACGGTTACCGATATAGGGAATGGGACGATTGATATTGCCTTCCTTGGTTCCCTCACATATCTCGAGGCCCATAAAAAGTATGGCGCCGTCTGTATCCTGCGGCCTAACGTAGCCTATAGTGGCGGAGCATATTACAGAAGCGTGATAATAGCCAGAAAAGACGGCCCAGTCCACAGTATCTCCGGCCTGAAAGGGAGATCATTTGCCTTTGGCCCCATGCAGTCCACTTCGGGCAATATGATTCCTCGTTATCTGCTTGCGAATTCGGGAATACATCTTGACGATCTAAGAGCCTATACCAATTTTAATTATGACGAATCCATCGTAAAAGCGGTGCTTAGCGGACAATACGATGCCGGGGCCGTCAAGGATTCAACTGCCCTGAAATTCTATCGCCTCGGTCTTAAAATAATCGGAGAATCCGGTCCGATACCTACAGGTCCCCTGGTTATCGGACCGAAAGTCCCGCCTGCTGTTACGGAGGCTGTAAAAAAGGCCCTATGCAGTTTGAAGCCGAATACCGGGAAACACGGGAAAGTCCTGAAGAAACCGGATACGGTCTTCCGGTATGGCTTTGTAAAGACCAGGGATAGCGATTATGCAGGCATACGCAGGCAAATAAACGCCATACCTAAAACCTGCGGAATGGGATGCCATCCGAATGTAAGACTATGAGCAAAATATCAGCATCCTTTTCCCGCATGGGTATGCAGTATAAGTTCTTCATTATTACGGCCTGCGCGATCATCGCGCTCATGAGTATCGTGGGGTATCTCTCCGTCGAAAGGGAAAAGGACATACTTTACACAGAGGCCGAAAATCAGGGACGTCTGCTTGGGGAAACGCTTGCCATCCCGATCATCAACGACCTCATCTATGAAAGGCTCGGACTTGTGGAGGAAGGAGGCCTTCTCGATGACTATATATTGCAGATGTTCAAGAGAAAGGACCTGTCGCTTCTTTATATAGCGGTCCTGGACGAGGACGGCAAGGTAATATCCCATAACGATATCAGTCAATACGGGAAGGTGTACACCGACCCGTTGACGCATAAGGCCCTTGCTGCAGACAGCACAATTATTCAGCATTTCGCGGCCCATGGCCACGACGCCCTTGATTTCGGAGTGCCGCTTTCCATCGGCAGGAAAAGATGGGGCACCCTAAAGTTCGGAATATCCCTTGAAAAGGAGGAACATGAAATACTTGCCACCCTGAAAAAGATTGTTATCCTGACCGCGGTCTTTCTCCTGATAGGTTTTGCAATTATCGTGCTTTTGAGCCGCAGGTTTATAAGCCCCATCATTCATCTCGCCAATACCATGGAAAAAATGCGGGGCGATTATCTCGATCTGAAGGTCGATGTAAGGGGGCACGATGAACTTGCCATTCTGGGAGAGAGATTCAACGGTATGATCGCGAGGATCAAACAGGCGAATGAAGAACTGAGGGAGACCCACGAAAAGATGGGCCGGTCGGAAAAGCTTGCCTCGATAGGCATTCTAGCCTCCGGCGTGGCCCACGAGATAAACAATCCCCTTGGCGGTGTGTTCAATTTTCTCCAAATGCTTAAGCAAAACTGTGGCAATCCCGAACTCCGGGAGAAGTACCTTGACCTTATAAAGGAAGGCTTGGACCGCATAGAAAATACGGTGAGCAAGCTTTTGTGGATGTCGCGAAAAGGGGAGCGCGCGCCAGTCGATGTAAACATCAGGAACGCCGTTGACAGCGGCTATTCATTTCTCGAATACAAGATGAAGAAAGGCGGAATCGCCTTCAGGAACGAGGTGCCTGTTGACTTGCGCTTCGCGGTCGACGTGCATGATTTCCAGCAACTGCTCATTAATCTATTCATCAATTCGGTTGACGCCATGAAGGGCGGAGGGATCCTGGAGGTAAAGGGCTGGCGGGAGGATTCCCGGGTGAATATCGAGGTCATCGACAACGGCTGCGGCATAAAGGCCGAGCATATCGGCAAGATATTCGATCCCTTTTTTACAACAAAACCTGCGGGAGAGGGGACCGGACTGGGACTTTGGTTGACGTATGAAATAATCAGGAACTACAATGGCGATATAGCCGTTGAAAGCGAGCCGGGAAAAGGGAGCAGGTTTATCTTGAAATTCCCGGAAGAGGATGCCGCATGAAAGAGACAGTCCTGATTATAGAAGATGACAAGCTCATGCGAATCAGCCTTGAAGACGCATTGAAAAGGGCTGGATATGACGTCATGGCCTTTGAAACAGGGACTGCAGCAATGAATGTCCTTAAACAGAACTGCTGTGATGTTGCCGTAACCGATTTCAGGCTGCCCGATATGGACGGTTTCGACATCGTGAGGGAAATAACGGGCCTAAAAGATGTCCCCGTGATCGTAATGACGGCCTATGGAACGATAAAGGACGCCGTTGAAGCGATGAGGCTGGGGGCGTTTGACTATATCACAAAGCCGTTCTCACTTGATGAGTTCTTCCTGCTCGTTGAGAGAGCGCTGGAGATAAAGAAACTGAAGGAAGAGAACATCAGGCTCAGGAAGGACCTCGGCCGGTGCTACCGTGCGCCGAATATCATCGGCGAAGGCCCTGGGATGAAAAAGATATTTTCTCTTATCGAAAAGGTCTCGGCATCGGATTCAACGGTATTGATCCTCGGAGAAAGCGGCACGGGCAAGGAGCTTGTGGCTACTACCATACATTACCAGAGCAAAAGAAAAGAAAAACCCCTTATCAAGGTCAACTGCGCCGCGCTGCCGGAAGGCCTCATTGAAAGCGAACTGTTCGGGCATGAAAAGGGTGCGTTTACCGGGGCTTTAAAAAGAAAACCCGGGAGGTTCGAACTTGCCAGCGGCGGGACCATCTTCCTTGACGAGATCGGCGATTTACCGCTTTCCACCCAGGCCAAAATATTGAGGGTGCTGCAGGAGAAGACATTTGAGAGGGTCGGCGGGACCTCAACTTTGGCGGTGGATGTGAGGATCATCGCGGCAACAAACAAAAATCTTGAAGAAGGGGTAAAAGCCGGCCGTTTCAGGGAGGACCTGTATTACAGGCTTAACGTCATACCGATAAGCCTTCCGCCGCTCCGCGAGCGAAGGGAGGACATCCCGAATCTCATAGAATTCTTTGTGGGCAAGTACAGGAGCTTGCTTTCCAAGGATGTCAGATTCTCGCAAGAGTCCGTCGATATGCTGCTGGCCTATGATTACCTCGGCAATGTCCGTGAGCTTGAAAATATTATTGAACGGTGTGTCACCCTTGCAGAGGCCGGGGTCATCGTAAAGGATGAACTGCCGGCGTCGGTAGCGGGTGGACAGCAAGCCGTCAGGAGCATACTGCTTTCCGATGTTGCCGCTGCCGCCGAGAAGAGCCACATCCTGAGAGTGCTGAATATAACGCAAGGCAGCAAAATGAGGGCCGCTGAAATGCTAGGCATAAGCAGAAAGACCCTATGGGAAAAGATCAATGCTTATAAGATTGGATAAGAGCGTTACTTAATCGTAACGGAAGTATGGAATTTTTAAAAAAAGATATATTATTTTGAAATCAATAAGTTATAGTTAATTCTCTCCCTGTTTCGTTTCCTTTTTGTAACATTCTTTTAATAATTCTCCCGAAAATTCAATGTAATACAAATGGCATGAAAATTGCTTTTCTTTATATATGCGTTTGTCTCAATTCATTCAAGCCAGAATAGCCTTGCATAAAGGCGAAGGGCACAGTGCCGATGACCGGGCGGCTCTATCCGAAGATGGCGGCCTTGCAGCATAAGTACAGCCATGGTTGAGCGGCTCTAAGCAAGTGAGCGGCAATTGTATTTCGAAAAGGGTGATTTCAAAAGGGAGGTAAGGATGGACGGTTATTCAAAAAAGGTGAAAGAATCCATGCCTGTTGAGGACAAGAGGAGGGGGTTTTTAAAAGCGGTCACTCTGGCTGCAGGAGGCTTTCTGGCAATAGGCACAATCTTTGGCAAGGCTTACCGCGCACTTGCCGAAGACAAGACCATTATCAAGGAGAGAGAAAGCGGAAGTGGCGGTTACAGTACTCCTGCCACAGACACCGGGCAAATCACCGGCCCCATCAAGGACCACAGATGGATGGGCTGGATGAACCCTTCGTTTGATGTAAATGACGACTGGAATGACTGGCGCAAAATCGAGAATCCCGAAAACTTGCCAATCTGGCATGACAGCTTTCACCAGATCAAAGGAAGCCGCCCCAAACACAAATGGGCAATGGTCATGGACCTCAGAAGGTGTGTCGGCTGCCAGGCATGTGTTGTTGCGTGCAAAAGCGAAAACAAAGTCCCTCTGGGTGTTTTCAGGACCGTTGTCCAAGTACAGGAGTCGGGGCATATGGAGAAAGACGATGCTGGGATTGTGATCACGGAAAACGGAAACTACGCGCCAAATGTAAAAAAATCCATGCTTCCCTTGATGTGCAACCATTGCGAAATTCCCGCCTGCGTCGCTGCCTGCCCCGTGAAGGCGACTTTTAAGCGCCAGGATGGCGTTGTGCTCATAGATTACCAAAAATGTATCGGCTGCGGAACCTGCATCCAGGCCTGCCCTTATGGCATGCGTTTTTTCAACCCTGTCCAAAAAACCGCGGACAAATGTACCCTATGCGTACATCGGATTAATGCAGGTCTGGCCCCGGCATGCGTCACCTCATGTGTGGGCAGGGCAAGGATATTTGGCGATTTGCTGGATCCGAAGAGCGAAGTATCCAGACTTGTTGCGGCCAATCCCGCATCCAGACTAAAGATCAGAGAAGGGACCAACCCGCAAGTATATTATATAGACCTGAACGGGAACTTGGCCGAACCGTCAAATTCCGGGGATGTAAAAGTAATGTATACCTACGCAATGGGTTTTAATACTGCTTCTTATGAAAAACTCGGCGGGAAAGCGCTCCTGCCAGTCGTTGAAGAACAGGAAAATCCCTATAAAGCAAAAGCGGGGAGGAATGAATAATGCTAAGTGGTGAATTTTTAGAGACGCCGGCATGGGGATTGCCCATTGTCATTTATCCTTTTTTGTCCGGTCTGGTGGCCGGTTCCTTTATAATAGCGTCTTTGTCACATGCGTTCCACATGAAAAAATTTGAGCCGCTTGCAAAATTGGCGGCAATCGTAAGCTTTGCCATGCTGCTGACCGCCGCCCTGGCTCCGCTTTTTGACGCGCTTCAGCCCTCAAGGGCCATATGGGAACTTTATGTGAGGGACCATTTCCCGTATTCCCCGCTGGGGGTTTTCATTGTTGTCTGGAGCGCCTATGTGGCGCTGATGCTCTTCGAGCTGTTTTATGTCTTCAGGACCTCGAATGTGGAAAGGTCCCGGCAGGTCGGTTTCAGGGGCCGTGTCGCCAAATTCTTCACCTTTGGCAAAACGGATCTGTCCGAGGAGGCCATAAAAAGAGATAAAAAGGCGCTTACGGTGATTTCTTCAATTGGCATAGCGCTCGCCTTTATATTTCATGGCTACGTAGGTTTTCTTTTCGGGGCCATCAAGGCAAGACCGCTGTGGTCTAATCCCCTGATACCACCGGTATTTATCGTCTCCGCGATCGTTTCGGGCATTGCCCTTGTAATGCTGCTGTATATATTGGGATTCACCTTTTACTCAAGGAAAAATACCGTAAATCCGGGCACTCTGTCGGAGCTTTCAAAATATCTCCTGATAGCTATTGTCGCCGATCTGTTTTTTAATTTTATCGAATGGCTTTATACGGTGAGGGCGTATGCGCCAGGGGACGTATATGAAGGCTGGAAGATGGTATTTGGCAGTGGCGGGCCGCTCAGGGCAAATTATATATATCAGTTGCTGTTCGGGCTTTTATTGCCGGCGGTGTTACTGTTATCGGGCAGGGTAAGACAATCAAAAGGCTGGGGTGTTTTGATCTCCATCCTGGTTTTAACCGGAGTATACGAGATGAGATACGATGCCGTCATCGGCCCTCAATTACAATCCAAAATCCCCGCACAGGGGCTCTTGGTTTTCCATCCGTCATGGGCGGGATACAACGGGATACTTACGGGCGCGGGTCTGTTTGGAATAGCAGTGGTGCTTATATTCGTCCTTGGGTACCTCTTCGGTTGGGAAGATGATCAAGCAGAACCAAACATAATAAACGAGAATTAGGGGGGATTATGGGAAACGTGGACAGAAGGGGTTTTTTAAAATATTGCACTTTCGGCGCAGGGGTGATCGTAGCGGGCGCAGGATTAAGCCAGCAGGATCTGCCCAGATTTTTCTCCTATGACGGGAAATATGTCTACCCAGGCAGGGTGGAAAATTGGCCCGGGGTGGACGTCAAATTTTCCGTCTGCAAGCAATGCCATAGCGACTGCGGACTGATAGCAAGGGTGTTTAACGGCACAATAGTGAAACTTGATGGGAATCCATATGATATACATACCACTCAGCCGCCTTTAAAATACGAAACTCCCTCCAGAGATGCAATGGTCTATGTGGGGGGCACTTTCAACACCTCAAAACCTTATACGGACGGCGCCCATTCCCTTTGCCCCAGAGGGCAAGCCGGAATACAGTCCGCATATGACCCTTACAGGGTCTATGTGCCCCTTAAACGGAAAGGTCCAAGAGGCTCCGGGAAATTTCAGGTCATATCCTACGAGCAGCTTCTTGACGAGGTTGTAAACGGCGGGTATCTCTTCAAGGATATGCCAGGCGAGGAAACAAGATTCGTTGAAGGGTTCAAGCAGCTATGGAACAACGGCCAAAACAGGTTTGTCCCGGCAAATCCGGACTATCCTGATTTTGGGCCAAAAACAAATCAATTTGTTGCCACCTGGGGCAGGGCGGAAGGCGGTCAAAATAATCTGATAGGCAGATTTGCAAACGCTCTCGGTTCGGTCAACGCGATTCCGCACGTGTCAGTCTGCGAGCTTTCACACCACGTGGCGACGATCGCCACTTACGACGGCAGCGCAATGCTTAAACCGGATTTGCCAAACTCCGAACTTGTCCTGATCTTCGGGGCGAATTACTATGAAGCAAACTTTCCCATGCAGACTCTGGCAAGGAGATCTGTCGAGGCGACTGCAAGCGGTAAATGCAGGATGGTATTTATCGACCCCAGAGGCGGGAATCAAATAGCCCATGCGGACTACATACCAATAAAGCCCGATGGAGACGGCGCCTTCGCCATGGGCATGCTCAGATGGATCATAGAGAACAAAAGATACGATGAAAACTATCTGGAAAACCCGAACAACGACGTTGCCGGGAAAAACGGCGAGCCGAGCTTTTCCAATGCCGCATATCTGGTAATAGCGGATGAATCAAACAAGGATTACGCCACATTTTTAAAAGCCGGTGACCAGGCCTGTGTCGTTGACAAGGCATCCGGGAAATACATGCCTGCTCCGTCGTCCAAAAAGGCGGAGTTGTGGCCCACGGGCTTTTTATCGCTCGGTCCCGTCAAGGTCAAGGGGGTCTCCTGTCTGACAAGCATGCAGATGCTCTGGAAGGAACTCTCCTCTCATTCGATGGAAGAGTATGAAAAGGAGGCGGGCATCTCTAAAAAGGTCATGACGGACCTTGCAAAAGAGTTCACCTCTCACGGCAAGAAAGCGGTTGCAGACCTGTACAGAGGCCCAGTCAAACATACAAACGGTTACTACAATGCCAGGGCAATACTTATGCTGAATGTGCTCATAGGCAATGTGGACTGGCAGGGCGGATATATCGCCGGCGGCGGCGCGGCCAATGCCATGGGCGGAAAAGGTTATCCTTACGACTTGACGAAGTGGCCGAAATCTGTCGCCCCGTCAGGTGTCAAGATATCAAGGGAAGGGAGTTTTTATGAGAAGACCTCCGAGTACCAGAAAAAGCAGGCATCTGGGACATCTCCGTTTCCCGCCAAGCGCCCATGGTTCCCTTTCGGATTCGGCGTATGGCAGGAAGAATGGGCCGGCATGTACTTCCAGTACCCGTATCCTGCAAAAATTTTCTTCATGACCATGGGTAATCCCGCATGGTCTAACCCCGGGCATGCGGGCGCGAATGACGAGTCTCTAGGATGGATCAGGATGATAAAAGACTTCAAGAAGGTGCCCTTATACATAAATTCGGACATCGTAATCTCCGAGAGCGCCAAATATGCGGACTATATAGTTCCCGATGCCACCTACCTCGAAGGCTGGGGAATGCTCGGAGGGTTGCCCACCTATCCTACATCGAGCATAGGCGCGCGGCAGCCGGTAATTGAGCCCATGACCGCGAAAACCAAAGAAGGCAAGCCTGTTTGCATGGAAAATTTCCTGATCGATGTGGCAAGAAGACTGGGCTTGCCCGGCTTCGGCAAGAATGCCTTTTCGGAGGGCGGCGACCTGAATGAAAGAGAAGATTACTACCTGAAAATGCTGGCGAACATAGCGTATGACAGCAAAAGTTTGCTGAAGAATGAAAACGGGACGTATGTTAAGCAGGGGCCTGTTCCTGACGCCAATGCCGATGAGATGTCAACGGTGAAGGAATATATGAAAAGATATCCGCGGGCCCTCAGGCCGGAGGAGTGGAAAAAGGCCGCATATGTGATGGCGAGGGGCGGCAGGTTTGAAGATCAGGATGTGGCTTATATGCCGTGGGGGGAGCCCCAGTGGGTGACCCACAGATGGGGAGCGAAGAAAACGGCCGTCCAGATGTATAACGAGAAAATTGCCAATGCCCATAATGCGATAACCGGGGAAAGGTTTAACGGGACGACCATGCTTGAACCAATCAGGGATATGAGGGGAAACCTTGTTTACAAGAAATATTCAAGAAGTGAATATCCCTTGATGCTTTCCACATACAAGGTGCCGTTCCATTCCAAGTCGAGAACAATAAACGATCCTTGGCTTCTGGAGCTTCTGCCTGGCAATTTTATCGAAATAAGCGAAGTTGATGCAAAAAAGCTCAATGTGAGCGATGGCGACCGTGTAAAAATCAGTTCTCCGACCTACCAAAAAGGAATGGTTGCCCGGGCAAGGATAAGATTGACCCTGCGGCCCGGCGTGATAACCTTCTCCCAGGCGTTTGGGAGATGGTTAGCCGGCAGCGGCACCTGGTATATAAACGGCAACAAGTATGAAGGCGATCCGGCCAGGAACAGCGGGACACATTTGAACGCGCTAATGCTGGTTGACGAATCCATTGCCGCAAATGACGGTTGGACCGTCTCGTTAACGGACCCCGTAGGCGGCTCCATGAATTACTATGATACTCCCGTGAAGATAGAGAAATTATAGATATGGCCATGGACATTCCGGCATTTAACGAATTGAGCTTTAATAGAAAGCTCATATATGATGTGCTGTCCGAATTGTTTTCAAAAAGACCGGACGAAATCTTTTTAAAGAAATTAAACACAAAAGGTCTGTTTGCCTTTTTGGGAGAGTCCTGCCAATGTGAAGAAATAACCGGTAAAATCGAGACCGCCGTTAAAAAACTCCTGATGGACAAAGCGCATATAAAAAAGCTTTGCGAGGAGTTTGAAAACGTTTTTCTAATTCCGGTTGCAGATGCCTATATTCCTCCCGTCGCCTCCGCCTTCATGGGACCGGACATGAAAAAGGCTTTGTCCGGCGGCCTTCCAGAAGAATTAACGGCCATATATGGCGCATACGGCGCAAAATTCTGTAATGATAAAGAGGACATCTTTGTTTTTCATCCGGACCACGTTGCAAGCTTGTTTAACTTCATGTCTTTCCTCATAGAAAAAGAGGAATATTGCCGGGAAGCTGTTGATCTTTTTTATGGCATTATTTACGCGGAAAAGGCGTTTTTTGAACGGTTTATTCAAAGCTGGATCAACGGCTACTTGAACGAAATGCACTCAAAGGTATCTTCAGATTTCTATAAACAGATTGCTAATTTTACCCAAAATTACATATCGAACGAAAACCGGCTTTTTGGTGTTTGGGGGCTTGTGCCTGAATTGTAAGAATTGCAGATACCCGGCATGTCCCCGGAATCCCGGAGGAAAGCTGAAATGAGGACGTTGAATATATCTGATTTTGACACGATTCTTCAGGAATCCGTCAGGGTCCACGGGCATCTCTGCCCTGGGCAGGTGCTTGGCGTGCGGATGGCCATTTGCGGGCTTGGAGGGATCGGAATAGATGACCCGAAGGGGAAGGACAGGAAGAAGCTCCTTGTCATAGTCGAGGTGGACAGGTGCGCCACGGATGCGCTCCAGTCGGTGACCGGCTGCAGCCTGGGCAAGCGCTCGATGAAGTTCGTGGATTATGGCAAGATGGCCGCCACATTCATGGACCTTGAGACAGGTAGAGCTGTCAGGGTAGTGGCGAAGGAAGAAGCCAGGGCGCAGGCGCGGGATTATTTCCCGGAGATCGGGAACCAGTACGTCTGCCAGATCGAAGCCTACAAGATAATGCCGGATGAAGAACTCTTCTATTCTGAGCCGGTGGCCGTGAAAATTCCTGAGGACGAGATGCCTGGCGCCAGGCCAGGGCGCGCCCGCTGTGCGCGTTGCGGAGAATGGTTTTATCTAAGGAGCGGCCACTGCACACATCTTTGCAGGTCCTGCAGGAAAGGTTCGTATTACACCAGAGTCTCTTCTTTAGGAGAAGCGTTATGCGAAAAACCATAAGGGAATCGGGATACGGCCCGATCTCTGGATAGAAGTGGAAGCGGAGCGGTCTTTCTACATGTATTCCCATTACAGTCCTCTGGTAATGAGAAAGGCTTTAAGAGTGCAGGGTGAAAACCATGTGCGATAATCAAGGCTTTGATACTGAAAGCGGGGACAGGACAGGCTGGACGACAATTCCGGTAACAGAGGCTGTGGGAACGGTCCTCGCCCATGACATAACAGAGATACGGTCCGGAGAATTCAAGGGCCGGGCTTTCAGGAAAGGGCATATCATCAGGGAAGGAGATGTCATCCATCTGCAGATGCTTGGAAAAGAAAGCATCTTTGTCCTTGGCATAGCCGATGACGAGATGCACGAGGACGATGCCGCACATGTCCTCGCGACGGCGCTCATGGGAGAAGGGGTGAATATGCAGGGCGAGCCCAGAGAGGGCAAGATAAACCTTGTCGCCGCGCGTGACGGACTTTTAAAGGTGAACAAAGAGGCGCTCCTTGCCTTCAATATGACCGGAGATGTGATGTGCGCGGCCTTGCACGATAACACCCTGGTGAAGAAGGGCCGGGTGGTTGCTGGAACGAGGGCCATCCCGCTCGTAATCAAAAGGGGAAAAGTGTCCGATGCGGTCGCGGCGGCGTTGGAAGGCGCGCCGGTAATAAAAGTGAAGGAACTGAAAAAACCCCGCGCCGGCGTGGTGATAACCGGAAACGAGGTTTATTATGGAAGGATAAAAGACGCCTTCGCTCCGGTGATAAGGAAGAAGGTCGAGGAATTCGCAGGCGAAATCGTCGGCCTTTATTACGCGCCGGATGACAAGGCTGTGATCCTTGACAGGCTTGAACAGCTCCTTGCGGCGGGGGCCGACCTCCTCATAACCACGGGGGGAATGTCGGTTGACCCGGACGACATGACGAGGTTCGCCATCCGGGAACTAGGGGACGTGCAAGTAACATACGGTTCTCCGGTGCTGCCAGGCGCCATGTTCCTTGTAGCATACCTCACCAGGGGTCAGAACGGTTCGTTGCGGGAGATACCCGTGCTGGGCATCCCCGCATGCGGAATGTATCACGGGGTCACTGTGTTCGATATCGTGCTGCCACGTGTGTTGGCCGGGGAAAAGATCGGCAGGCGTGAGCTTGCAGAGCTTGGGCATGGAGGTCTCTGCCTTCATTGCAAGGAATGCAGATATCCCGTTTGCCCTTTCGGGAAGTGACATGGCGCTCAGTGATGCTTTCGGCAGGAGAATTGATTATCTTAGAGTTGCGGTTACTGACCGCTGCAACCTCAGATGCATCTACTGCATGCCCAAGGGGGTTCCCTCGTGTGCCGCCCCCGGCACCCCGATCGAAAAAGAGACTCTTGAATGCCTCCTCAGGGTTGCCGTTAAGCAAGGACTCAGGAAAGTAAGGTTTACGGGAGGCGAGCCTCTCCTCAGAGGAGACATCCCCGAACTGGTCCATTCCGCCAAATCCCTCGGAGTGGCGGACGTGAGCCTCACTACGAACGGCCTGTTTCTAAAGGACAGGTCGCGTGAACTCAAGGAGGCCGGGCTTGACAGGGTTAATATCAGTCTTGACTCACTCCGCCCAGAAAGGTATGCCCGGCTCACCGGCGGCGGATCGGTCGAGCATGTATTTGGTGCGATAACAAGTGCTGAAGCAGAGGGGTTGTCTCCAGTAAAGATAAACGTGGTGCCCATTCGAGGGATAAATGATGACGAGATAGTAGAATTCGCCGCTCTCACTCACATGAAACCTTTCCATGTTAGATTTATAGAACTTATGCCAGTCGGCGAAGAAGGATGGGGTACCGAGCGGCGCATCAGCTCTTCCCAGGTGATGAAAATCATCTCAGCCAGTTTAGGGAGGCTGGAGCCCGTGGGAGCGGAAGGCACGTCGAGGAACTTCAGACTTGATGGTTCGAAGGGGTTTCTTGGGTTCATAAGCCCGATGAGCAACCATTTTTGCGGCACTTGCAACAGGCTTAGGCTGACTACGAGACGGACCCTCAGGCCGTGTCTGTTTTCAAATGAAGAATTCAGCATAGCTGGGGTGGACTCGGACGATGATATGGAGGCGGTTTTGAGGCGGGTTGCCCAATCGAAGCCGATCGGGAAGGGATGCAGGCCTTCGATCCCCCTTGAGGCCATGTCTCAGGTGGGCGGCTGAAGCCGCTTTGCCTTGGCTTCGCTAATCAGGCCAAAAAGGTATTCCTGAAGTCCGTGGCCGCCTTTTCGGAATGAGCATGCCTCCGGCTTGCCCCCTACCGAGGCCGCTCGCCGTAACGGATGATGTCTGCCATGGCGAGGATTTTTTCTGCCCCCACTCTTTACCTTGCCCCCGTCCGCAATAAACACCACGACATCCGGCTTCGCCAGGGAGAGGGAACTGTTTCCCTCGATGGCTATCCCTTCGAAATTCGAGAGCCTGGAGACCGCTTCTGTAAGGAGCCTTTTCAAGATGATGGAAAAACGGAATAATTCATTGTAAATAAAGAGAGAATTGCAGTTTTTGGAACTGGTGTATAAAAATCGAATCCCTTTTTATGTGTTCGGGTATTCTCGAACGATGCTCCTGAAATTAGTATTCTAGCCTAATCGGCTATTTCAGAAGAATTGACACAGTTCAGCTAACAGACCCGCAGACATCAATCCTAGTGGACAGAGGTGTCCGTGCGTCCTTGCGGATTCATGCAGGAGGGCCTCAAAATCAGATATGCTACAAACTTCAGCCATCGTCTTCACTTCATGATCTCCCGATAAAATCTATTATATTCCTCGTAGCCTTAGCCAGCGACTTGTAAAACAAAGTCTCTGAGGCATTTTCCATATCTTTTGTAAAGCTCGGCACCCATTTAAAGAGGTGCTCGCTAAAGAATCTCTCGATAATCTTAACGTCATAATCCTTTTTCTCCGCTTCCGAATATGTCCTTTGAAGCAATACGGCAAGAAAGTTCAGTTCTGCTCCTATGTGATCCGGCAGCACGTCGGCAGTATTGATCGTCAGACCAGTTTCTCCATATATTTGCCGGACCTGATCGACCGCCTCCTGCATCAAGAGTCTCTTGGAAGAGGTGTATACTGATTCCCAGGGCGGACATGGCAATTTATACGGACCTATGAAAAGTCGGGTGTATTCCCATAAAAGCTCTTCAAGTTCCTTTACCGAAGCTACATCTATCTCGCCTATCGCCTTTTTCAAATCGGCAAGGAAGATCGACGAGTCCTCCGCAAGTGCTCCCTTCCAATTTTCAATAGCTTCTCTGGCAGGTTTGCACAGATACATGCTGCTCAATAAACCAATCGCATCAGAAGGCCTGGCAATTTTCACAGTCATCATAACCATGCTTGGGATGGGCAGGAGGCCCGCCCACCCCGTATCCTTTATTTGTTCTCGGAAAATCTCACCGACGGTATTGTTAATTTCGGGTCGGCGAAATCCGGCAGCCTGTCTTTAATGGGCCTCCTGAAAATCTCATCGGGCGTTTTTTGAGCTTCAATATCCGACAGCTTGCCGCTCCATAGGGCATATCCCATGCATGTCCTTACACATGCGGGTGGCAGCCCTGCTTTGAGTCTGTGGATACAGAGGGTGCATTTGTCCATCTTCTGTTTCTTCTCGTCAAAAGTGGGAGCGCCGTACGGGCAGGCTGCGGCGCAGCGTTTACAGCCTATGCATTTCTCCTGGTCGATCAGCACGACACCGAACTCAGGCTCTTTTGATATCGCTTCGACAGGGCATGCCTTCAGGCATGCCGGTTCTTCGCAGTGATTACAGGCTGCTGAAATATATCGCACCTTGACATTCGGATATTTCCCTTCTTCCTTGATTATTACCCTCCTGCGCCTTACTCCCACAGGGATGTCGAACTCCTGCTTGCATCCAGCTTCGCATGCCCTGCACCCGATGCAATTATTCTCGTTGTAATACCATCCTATCTGATTTGGATTCTTAGCCATGTATGTTCACCTCCCTATGCCTTTGTCACTTTGACGCCGATTTCCTTGTGAACAGCCATTCCCGAAGCCTTCTCGGATACCCCGGCCAGGAATTGTCCATCGGCCGTGCCTGCGGGAGACCACCTGTTGATCTTGTTCAAAGCGCCCCTTGCTATCTTGCCCATTGCCCAGTGCCCATAACCATGCTGGAGAGCGACCACTTCCGGATGGATGCGCTCCGTTACCTGGACCGTTCCCTTTGCCTTTGCATAAGGTGATTCGATCCAGACGGCATCGCCGTCTTTCAGCCCAAGCCTGGCCGCCGTGGCTGAATTCATCAGCAGGGGGTTGTCCGGCTTCATCTCCATCAGCCAGTCGTTGTTGAAGGTCCTCGAGTGGGTGTGTTCCGCCTGTTTGTAGTTAACGAGGTAAAGCGGGAATTCAGATGTGGGCCTATATACAGGCTCTACATAGTCGGGTAAAGGATTCAGGCCCTTTTTCTCCATCTGCTCCGAGTAAAACTCTAATTTTTTGGAAGGAGTTGCAAAGCCGTTCTTCTTGTATTTTTCATAATTCGTTTCCCCTCCGATAAATACGCCGCCGGGAAGCGCAAGCATCTCTTCCAATGTCTTTCCAATGGGTCCATTCTTGAGCTGGTCGGACATGTATTCCGGATAGGTGTCGGGCAGTGTCTTTCCGTCCTTGTCCTTGAGGCCCATTTTTTTTGCCAGGGCAAGGATAAACTCCTGCTCGGTCATGCCGTTTATTACCGATTTCACCGCAGGCTGCCGTATTGCCGTTGCGGGAAAGGTGACCCAGTTCACGTTTATTTCCCACCGTTCAAGATAGTGGCTCCCGGGTATCACGACATCGGCAAGTTCCGCCGTTTCGCTCATCATGGTATCGAGGACTGCGATATATTCGAGCTTCTTGAGCGCCTCGATATTCTTTTTTGTATTTGGGACAGACATTACAAAGTTTTGGAACATGAACACCCCGCCCCTGAGCTGGTATGGCTTGCCCGATGTCATGGCGTCCCTCGTCTCGGTATATATGCCGGAGGCATGGGCAAAGGGATACTTTGTCCCCAGACCGTCGATCCTCGGAGCCTTTGGCTTGTCGACATTGAAGGCACTGCGCTTGCCGCCCATAGCCTGCCTGCTCATCATGGTGCCCGGCTTGTCGTACTGGCCTAGCAGGGCGGGAAGCATCGCTATCGCCCTTCCTCCGTCAGTGGCGTTAGTATGGTGTCCCGGCCCGCTCCACGTATCAATCACAACAGGTTTGGTCGAGGCAAGCTCCTTCGCTATTCTCCTTGTGGTTTTCGCCGGCACCGAGGTGATCTTCTCAGCCCACCCAGGCGTCTTGTCTTTTACAAGCTCAGCGTATTTGTCAAACCCCACGGTGTAATTCTTTATGAATTCCTCATCATGCCACTTGTTCTTCACGATCTCATGGCCCAGTGCAAGCGCAAAGGCGCCGTCCGTACCCGGCCTGATCGGTATCCATTCATCCGCCTTTGCGGCGGTCTGATTATAGAAGGGGTCGACATAGACCATCTTTGCGCCCTTTGCCCTGCCCAAATTCCAGATACCAGGAAGGTGCGCCCATTTTGTTGCCGCGAGAAGGTTCCACCCAAATACAAGGGCGTATTTCGTATTCCCGAAGTCCGGCAGCGGCCTGTCATCTCCCATAACCAGCTTGAACGACGCCTTCCTCGCCACATCGCATGTATTCGAATGCATCGAGAAATTCGGCGAGCCGTAAAGGAGGTTGAAATCCGACTGCATATCGGTAAATGAAGAGTCTTCTGTGCACCAGAAAAGGGCCTCGGGACCGTGTTTCTCCCGCATGCGCAACAGGTTGTTTGCCACATCGTCAAGGGCCTCGTCCCAAGAAATGGCCTTCCATTTTCCTGAGCCCCTTTCGCCTACTCGTTTCATCGGCTTTTTCAGCCTGTCGGGGTCGTAGAGAGCCCTTGTCCCAGAGTTGCCTTTTGCGCACATCCTACCGCCCAGTGGCTTGTATTTCTTATAATCCGTCGAGATATTCATAACGCCGATCGGGTTGTATTCACTGGGCTCGATCTTTACGACCCTGCCGTCGACAACGTGGACCTTTATGCCTGTCGTCCCCCCGCACATCTGGCAGGTCGTATAAACCCATTTGCCCTTTCCGGCCATCTTTTCCTCTGCGCTGGCCTCTCTGAAAAGGCCGAGCTTGTCGTCCCAGAGGAGGCCGCTCGCAACAGCCGCCCCGGCAAGGGCTGAAGTCCATTTCAGGAATGAACGTCTCGTGAACTGCTTTCCGGTAACGTCTTCAAACAGATTCTTTACTTCTTCGGTTATTTTTCCTTTTTCGCTCATTCTCTTCCTCCTTTACTGCGCATACAAGACATTTGCACCCTTCACGCCGCCGCTGTGGCAGCCTGCGCAAATCTGCGGGTCAACCTGTTTTCTCAATGCAGCCGCGGATCCCTCCCTCAGGTCAACGGCCTGATGGCAGTCTGCACACTTCTTCGGCGTCGATAGTTTCGATTCGAGATGCACCATGTGGAACATCTTGAATTTCTTATTGAGCGAAACCTCTTTCCTGATCCTGGCATGGCATGCAAGGCATTCCTTGTTGCTCAGCTTTCCTGCATTCTTATGCAGATCAACAAGATTCTTCTCCGCCGCCATTAGTGTTGAGGCGAAAAAAAGACATAAGCAGCAGATAAAAATACTTTTCATATTCCTCCTCCTTTGAAGCCCGAGATGGCTTCTCCAAGACTTTTCCCGAGTTGGGGAAGCCTTGAGGCGCCAAACAGCACGATTGCTATCACAAGGATAATCGCAAGTTCGCCTATTCCCATTCCGAAAATTCCTTTCCCTTTCCAAGCACTCGTATTTATTGAAATTCTATCAACTTGGGTGCAGCAATCAATCCCTAATCAAGAAATGCCAAATTAATCTGCTTGCAAATTCCTTGCCCAAAACTGAAATATGTAATTTAAAAAGAAATTCAGTTTTCCGAGGTGTTACTTAAATGAAACAGGGCAGAACTTTATCTTGAATATAAGCATTTGTGTTAATCGGCGTGCAATAATGACCCGCTATGGGATGTAATGGCATCCAAAATTGACCCACCCCAGGGTTAACCGATATCTGGTTTATAAATCAAATGGAAGACTTGAATAAGGAGACTCGCGACGTAAATTATTCCACCCAAGCTTTTCTGAGCAGTTTTGATGAAAAAACCCGGCCACCTCTGAAGAAAAGAATGGATACAAGTCGATGAAATCGGAAGGAAGGAAAAGGCGGGAAATATCAGATATTCAAAACCTCCTCCACCATCACGACTATCCCTATCACAAGCACTGCCAGGTTCAGAGCCATACTTACCGCGTGAAGCTTTCTGAACCTCTTTCTGAGGGGAGAATCAGGATCGGCCTCGAAAGAGGCAACCCCTTTCTTCACCTTCTGGATCTCGGGGTAGAGCAGGAACCTGTGAGAAAGGTTCAGGAGGAGGGCCAAAATGAGAAAAGAAAGCGGGGCCGCCCCGCCGGGGCGGCCCATAAGGGAGAAAAGGAGGAGAGCAAGAATAGAGACGCCGAGCTTGTATCCGAAATATCCGGGGAAGAGTTTGCCCACTATCTCCCCGGCCCTGTCCCTTCCGTAAGACCTGAAGATCGCGGGCGTCACCAGAAAGGTGAATATCGCCATGCCCCCTACCCAGAGGGCAAGCACAAATTGATATATGACCGCAAGCGCCCCGTTCATTTTTCACCCTCCCCTCATCCCCTCCCTTTAAGAGAGGGGATGATAAATCCTTAATGAATTTTAGCCGGAAAATCTCCCCTCGCCCCTCTTTAAAAAGAGGGGTAAACCCCTCCCTTTGGAAAAGGGAGGTTGGGAGGGATTTATCAACCGATCTTCCTGAATGCCTTCCTCTTGGCCTTGCAGACCGGGCACTCGTCCATCTCCTCCTCTGCCGTATAGCCGCAGACCTCGCAGACGTAATAGTCCGCCTCGCGGTTTGCGCCCAACTCTTCAAGGGCCTTCCTATACAGCCCCGCGTGGCCCTTTTCCGTGTCGTTTGCGTAATTGAAGCTGCGGAGGGCGGTCTTGTTGTCCTCCGTTTCGGCGTCGGCTATCATCGCCGGGTACATTTTCTGGAATTCGTAAATCTCGCCCTCGATGGCCTCCAGAAGGTTCTCCCTTGTGCTCTTTACCGCTTTCAGGGCCTTAAGGTGATTGTGGGCGTGGATGGCCTCGGCCTCCGCCGCCGCGCGGAATAGCTTTGCCACCTGCTTGTAGCCCTCCGCATCCGCTTTCAGGGCAAAAACCGTGTATTTCCTGTACGCCTGGGACTCCCCCGCGAACGCCTCGCGAAGGTCTTTCTCTGCCTTAGTCATCTCCTGTAACATTATTTAAGCCTCCCTTCAGCTTGCCGCCAGTCTATGTTTTTAAAGAATGACTCGATGTAATCGGCCCGTTTGAGGCCATAGTCCAGCATATAGGCGTGCTCGAAGACGTCCATCACCAGGATGGGATTGCACCCCGCCGGATGTCCGCCGTCGTGCTCGTTTATCCAGAAGTTCATAAGCCCGCCGCCCTGCGGGTCCTGATAGAGGACCACCCAGCCTATCCCCCTCATCGCCCCGGTGGCGCGGAAGTCCTTCTCCCAGGCGGGAAGGCTTCCGAACTCTTCGATAATGCGCCTGGCAAGGGGGCCGCTTGCGTCCATCTTCCCGTCCCCGCCAAGGTTCTCGAAGTAGTACTCGTGCAGCCTCATGCCGTCCCATTCCCAGCCAAGCCGCCTCTTCAATTCCGAATACTCCGGCGTGCCGGTCCTGCCCGCCTTCGCCATCTCTGCCAGACTATCGAGGAGCTTGCCGGTGTTCGCCACATAGCCCTGATAGAGGGTGAAGTGGTTTTTAAGGAGCGCCTCGCTCATGCCCTCCATCCCGATAAGCCGCGTGTAGTCCTTTGCCGTATAGGCCATGCCTTGAGCCTCCTTTAGTGAATGGTCTTTTCTTTTTCGAATATCCTGAACCCGCAAGAGCAGCAGACGGTCTCGTCCTCGTCCGTCCAGATCTCCACGTCGTACCCGCACCTGGGGCATGTGACCGAGACCGGCACGGGCGCGTTCTTCACAGTGCAATGGCTTGCCTTGTAAGTCGGGGAGCTATCGTTCATTTGCCTTCCTCCATCCTTCGTTTGCCAGGCGTTCCATGCGGCCCACGGCCCATCTCCTGAACTCCTGTACGTATTTCTGCCGGTCTGTGCGGCAGAGCGCCATAAGCCCTTCACGCTCCCGGACGGAGTCTTCCACGTCGCCCGGGTAGATGCCCTTCCACGTGCAATAGCCCTCGTCAAAGAGGAACTCCGGGGTCAGCCTAACGGCCGGAAGCTTGTTCGCGGCGAACCCGGCGATCTCCATGTCGTAGTCTATGACCCAGCCGTTATCGGCCAGCATCGTCTCCGCGTCAAGGGCGATCTCGCCGGAGCAGTTGGGGCAGTAGAGGCCCTTCACAATCTCCACGGGCATCAGTTCGTCTTTCAGGTTGAAACTTGCCGCGGCCCGCCCGCAACTGCAGATGATCTTATGGTCGACGCACATATCGGCTACCTCCTTGCCCCGCTTCGGCGGGGCTTCTTGCACTCCGGGCAGAGCCCGTAAAACTCTATGTGATTGCCGGTTATCTCGTAGCCCATCCTTAAACCTTCCGGAACACTGAGGTCGTACTTAAATTCGATATCGGCCACCCGCTTGCAGCTTGTGCAGATCAGGTGGTGGTGCGGCCTCGTGTCCGGGTCATAACGCTTCTTGGACGGGTCTATGGTCAGCTCCAGCAGGCAGCCCCTGTCTCGCAATGAGGCCAGGGTGTTATAGACCGTGGCCACGGAGATGGCCGGGAAGCGCTTTGAAACCGCCGCGTACACCTCCTCCGCCGAGGGGTGGCTGGTGTTGCCCTCCAGATAGTCCAGTATCGCCATCCTCTGCGGGGTGAGCTTAAGCCCGATCTCTTTGCATATCCTCGCCGCTTTCATCTTGGAATCATTCTAAATTGATAATGGATATTTGTCAAGAATTATTTTAAATGAATTTGGGGGAGTAAAAAACCCGGCCTCAATTTAGGTTATAATTTCCGATGCATGAAATCATTGAAGTCTCCTCCAGGAAAGACCTCGCCGGCTTTATTGAATTCCCGCTCGCGCTCTACAGGGGCGACCCGTTCTACGCCCCCATGCCCGTCTTCGAGCAGAAGAAGATATTCTCGCCCAAAAACCCCTTCTACCATGATGCCGATGTAAAGCTCTTTCTTTTAAAAGAGAACGGAAAGATAAAGGGGCGCATTGCTTCCATAGTGAACAGGAGGCATCTTGCCGCGCACGCGGACGGGGCGGGGTTCTTCGGCTTTTATGAATCGGTGGACGGCCCGGATATTGCCCGTGCGCTCCTTGACAGGGTTGCCGTGGAGCTTGGAAAAGCGGGCCTGAAACTGATGCGCGGGCCGATGAACTTCTCCACCAACGAGGAGTGCGGGTTTCTAGTAGAGGGGTTCGATACGCCCCCCATGCTCATGATGCCCCACAACCCGCCCTATTACGCGGAGTTGATGGAGGCGTGCGGGATGAGGAAATCGAAAGACCTTTTCGCGTTCATCCACCAGATACAGGAGAGGCTTCCCGAGAAGGTCCTGAGGGTGGCGCAGATTGCCGAAAGAAAAGGCATAACCGTGCGGCCTATAAATATGAAGAGGCTCCGCGCCGAGCTTCAGGCGTTCAAGGACATATACAACTCCGCATGGAAGGACAACTGGGGCTTCATCCCCATCACGGACGAAGAGCTGGACGATATGGCAAAAAGGCTCAAGGACATCCTTGTGCCGGAGCTGGCCCTCATAGCCGAAAAAGACGGCGCCCCGGTGGGGTTCTTCGGGCTGATACCGGATTTCAACCAGGTGCTTAGAAGGATGAAGGGCAGGATGGGGCCTGTTGAGATCGTAAAGGCCCTGTATTATTCCCGCAAGGTTGACGGCCTGAGGATGATGCTCTTTGGCATCAAGGAGGACTGGAGGCTGAAAGGAGTCGACGCACTCCTCATAAGAGAGGCCTTCGCCTACCTCGACCGGGTAAAAAAATATAAGCAGGCGGAGTTCTCCTGGATACTGGAGGACAATCTGCCGGTGATAAGGCTTACGGAGCTGATGGGGAGCAGGCTTTACAAGAAGATGCGCATATACGAGAAGGAAATTTAGTTCATTCCAGTTTCTTTAAAACCAGGCTTATATTGAACCCGCCAAAGCCGAAGGAATTCACCAGGGCGGCATTGAATTGCCCGGTCTTTCCCTTTTTAAACAGGCTGAGGCCCGAGTCGTTCTCATTCAGGTGGGGATAAGGCGGTATCATCCCCTCTTCCATGCACATAAGCGCAACCGCCGCCTCGAACGGCCCCGATGCGGAGAGCATATGCCCCGTGAGCGATTTGACCGCTATTACCGGGACCTCCGCGCCCTCCCCAAAAACGGCCTTTATGGCCTGCGCCTCCGTCCGGTCTCCTGTTAGGGTGGAAGAGGCATGAGCTGAGACGATACCTGTTTCATCCCGCGTCAGTTTTGCGCTGTTCAGGGCCATCCTCATCGCGCTGACCTCGCCCTCAAAGGACGGCCTTGCCTCGCAGGCGGAAAAGAGCGCGTTGCCAAACCCCGCCACTTCGCCGTAGATCCTGGCCCCTCGCTTCCTGGCCGCCTCAAACTCCTCAAGGACCAGGACGCAAGCCCCCTCCGAGAGCACGAAGCCGTCCCTTTCGGCGTCGAAGGGCCTGCTTGCCTCAGGGGAATCGCCTTTGGTCAGCGCGCCCATCCTGCCATATCCCTCTACGCATGTTCGCGCTAACGGGGCCTCCGCGCCGCCGCAGAGGGCGAATTCCCCGAAGCCCTCCTTTATAAGCCTGAAGCCTTCGGCCACGGCCATCAGTCCGGAGGCGCAAGCGTTTGAAATTCCCATCCCATACCCTTTTATCCCGAATTTTCCGGCGACGAACGAAGCGGCCGCCCCGGCCATGGAAGCGGGCATGGAATACGGTGAGATTTTCCTTGAGAGGACGGCCTTTTCAAGCGTTGTCACTCCGCCCCTGCTTGTGCCTATTACAACAGCCCCTCCTCTCCAGGGGGAGAGCCCGGCATCTGCCAGGGCCATGCCGGCCGCGGCCGCGGCATATTGCGCGAAAGGGTCCTGCCGGAGCGTCTCTTTTTTTGAGAGGAACACCAGCGGATCGAAATTCTCAATCTCTCCGGCCATTTTCCATTCAAGGCCGGAAGCGTCAGGCCGGGTCAGTTGCGAGACCCCGCTTTCACCCCGCTTTGCCCGCCCCCAGGCGGAGAAGAATTCGTTGGCCAAAGGGGTCACCGCCCCTATGCCGGTCACTGCTGTCCTTCTCATCGTAAACCATTCTAACACAACGGGTTTACCAATCAGATTCAAAAAATCCCTTTATAAGGCGGCGCCGCGAGTATATAATTTTTCCAGAAAGGAGGAGCGGATATGCTCTCAATGAATATAAGGCAGATTGCCGAAGCCGTTAAAGACAGAAAAAATGCCGACCGGGAATTTCTGAGGTTCGCCATAATAGCCGAACTGGACGCGGTGAACCTATATGAGCAGATCGCGCAGCTTACCCAGAACCAGGACCTGAAAAAAGTCATGCTGGACGTCGCCAAAGAGGAAAAGACCCATGTAGGCGAGTTCCAGGCCATGCTCCTTGGTATGGACGAGGAGCAGACGCAGGAGCTGGAGCACGGCCAGTCCGAAGTGGAAGAGCTGACCAGCAAACCGGTTTAATTTTTTTCTTGGAGCATGGAGGGTTTGCCCTTATACAAGAAAAAGACGCCTGAATTGATCTTTTGGGGGTCGTGGGGGGGCGCAGCCCCCCACACATCCAAGGGGCGGCGGGCGGGATTAGATAAAAAAAGTTTTTAAGACTTTTCCTCTTTAATTTCAACCACTTTTACCCGCCTTGTTTTTCCCTCCGCCCCGAAGTTATACTATCCAGACCTTTCCAGTTGGGGGACCGGATGCGCGTAGAGAAGATAGAGCTCACAGGGTTCAAATCCTTCGCCGAAAAGACCGTCTTTGAGCTGCACAGGGGCATAACCTGCATCGTTGGCCCCAACGGGTGCGGCAAGAGCAACGTGGTGGATTCCTTCAAGTGGGTCCTTGGGGAGCAGAGCGCCAAAAGTCTTCGCGGAGACAAGATGATGGAGGTCGTCTTCGACGGCTCGCAGGCAAAAAAGCCCCGCGGCATGGCAGAGGTCTGCATGCATGTTTCGGGCCTCAACGGCGAAAAGCCCGATGCCGTCGTAAGCCGCCGTCTTTACCGCTCGGGCGAGAGCGAATACTCTATAAACCGCAATTCCTGCCGCCTGAAGGACGTCAAGGACCTCTTCCTGGATACCGGGCTGGAACTGAAGAGCTATTCCATATTCGAGCAGGACAACATCTCGCGGATTATAAACTCAAAGCCCGAAGAGCGCCGCTTCCTGATAGAGGAAGTTGCGGGAGTGGTCAAATACAAGGTGCGCCGGGCGGAGGCGGAGAACAGGCTTGTCTCCTCGCGCCAGAACCTCCAGAGGCTGAACGACATAATAGGCGAGGTGAAAAGGCAGATAAACAGCCTGGACAGGCAGGCCAAGAAGGCCGAGCGCTATAAAAAGCTCCTTGAAGAGCTGCGCATCCTGGAACTGAAACAGGCCAGGAAATTGTTTCTGGACCTGAGCCGTGAGGCTTCCGGGGCCGAGGAGTCCGTCCTGGCCCTCAAGGAGCGGAACGCCGCGGAGAGGGCCGGCCTCTCGGAGCTTGAAAACGACTATTCTCAAAGAAGGCTGGTCATGGCCGAAAGGGAGAAGGCCGTTTCCGTCCTTCAGGAAGAACTGCAGGCCCTTGAGCGCGAGATAGCGGGCAGGGAGCGCGAGCTGGCCGTGCTGGATACCGAGAAAGAGGGCCTGAAAGAGAACCTCATACGCCTGGAATACGATCAAAAAGAACTCGAAACGAAGATCGCGGACTCCGACCGGAAGACAGCGGAAATTGAAACGGAAAAGGGCAGCCTCTCCGGCACTATCGCCAGGCTTGAGGACTCGCTCTCTGAAAAAGGCAGCGGTCTGAGCGGAATAAAGGGAGAGATGGAAGAGCTTGAAAGCCGGCTTGAGGAGGCCAGAAAGAACCTCTTCCGCAGCACGGGGGAGCTTGGCACCCTGACTGGCGAGGTGTCCAAAGGCGAGCTTACGCTTCAGGGGCTTAAAAGAAAAGGCGAATCGCTCTCGGCGGAGATGAAGAATGAGGAAAACGAGCTTCTTGAAAAGGAAGAAAGGCTGCGCTCACTTCAGGCCGCAGCGATAGAGAAGAGAAACGAGTCCCTGTTCATAAAAGACGAAAAAGAAGCGCTTTCCGCCGAGCTTGTTTCCATAAAGGCCAAAGCGGACTCCGCCCGCACAAAAATAAACGAAGCCAGGGAGGCCCTTGCCTCGCTTGGCTCCAGGGCCGATTCCATAAGGGAGCTTTTATTGGACCCGGCCACCAGGGAAGTATTGCTTTCCGGCGCGGGCAGGATCGATGGGACCAGCCTCTCAGACGTTATAGAGACCGCCCCCGAGTACGAGAAGGCCGTGGAGGCCGCACTCAAGGAACTGGCATCCGCTTTCATCGTGGATGACGAAGAAGCCGCGCTCAAAAGCCTTGAGGCCATTAAGAACAAGCCCATCGGGCGGACGGCCTTCATACCGGGGGACATCGCTTGCGAGGTTTCAGAAAAGCCGCTCCCGGCGGGCGCGATCGGCCGGGCATCCGACCTGGTAAAGGCCGGCGCGCAGTACGACCGGCTTGTAAGGGCCCTCCTCTCGGATGTAATCATAGTGAAAGACCTGAACGGAAGCGCCTCGGCAAACGGGTTTACTCTTGTAAGTCTTTCCGGAGAAGTACGGGACCGCAAAGGGGCTTATACGGGCGGGCAGAACAGGGGCCTGCTGGAGAAAAAGAGGGAACTGCGCGGGCTGGAAAAAGAGATAAAGGCCGTCCGGGCGCAGCTTGAGGCAAGCGAGAAGGAACTGGAGCGGCAGACGGCGCAGATTGCCGAAAAGGAACAGGGCATGAAAAATGCCGAACTGCGCATGCACGAACTGGAAAAGGAATCCTCCCTTATTGGCCAGAGCGTAAAAAACACATCGGACGAGATAGAGAGGATAAGGAAGAAGTCGGCCTACCTGCGGCTTGAGGAAGAGGAGCTGAAAAGGGAATTCGTCCGGGTTGAGGCGGCATTGAAAGAAAAGATGGACGAAAAGAGCGCCGCCCTGCTGAAAAAGTCCCATGTGGAAGAGAGGATCAATCAAGTCCAGGCGGAGCTTGCAGCCAAAAAGGAGGTCTTCGAAAGGGAAAGGTCCGGGCTTGTGGAGGCCAGGATGGAGCTTGGCTCACTGAAGCAGGCCCTCGAAAACCTGAACAGGGAGGCGGTCTCCGTCCGGCAGGCAAAAGAAGAGGCCATAAGAAAACTGGCCAGGGCCGAAGAGGACGCGAAAAAGGGCGTCTTGTCCATAAAAGAGAAAGAAATACGGGCCGAAGAGACCACCTCCCTTTTAAGGGAGGTGGTCAAAAAGGCGGAGGCGGTAAAGGAGAACACGGCCGGAAAAAGAAGGGAGCTGGCCGAGCTTTCAGAGGCGCTAGCCGGGACGGAAGACCGGATCAAGTCCCTGAGAGGGCAGATAGACACGCTGGGGCGCGGGATAGCCGAAGGGGAGATAAGGCTTACCGAGTGCAGTGTCCGCCTCCAGAACCTTGCGGAAAACGTGCAGACCACCTACTCCGTGGAGATCGCGAATTACGAAGCCGAAGGGCCCCTGGAAGGGGAGCCCGAACGGATTGCCGAACTCAAAGGGAAGCTTGCCGATCTTGGCCCGGTGAGCCTCGGCACGATAGAGGAATACGAGGAGCTGAAAACCAGGCACGAGTTCCTCCTTACCCAGAAGGAGGATCTGGAGAAGTCCGTTGCCGAACTGGAAGAGGCGATAAAGAAGATAAACTATACCACAAGGAAGATGCTCCGGGACGCCTATGACGGCCTGAACCAAAAATTCGGGGAGATATTTGTCGAGTTCTTCGGGGGCGGCAGGGCCGAACTCCGCCTTACGGACGAGAGCAACATCCTTGAGACGGGAATAGAGATTGTGGCGCAGCCGCCTGGCAAGAAGCTCCAGAATATTCATCTGCTCTCCGGCGGGGAGAAATCCTTGACCGCGCTCTCGCTTCTGTTCTCCAGTTTCCTTATAAAGCCAACCCCACTCTGCGTCCTGGACGAGGCGGACGCGGCGCTTGATGAATACAATACTCAGAAATTCGCCCAGATGCTCCGCTCCCTCGCCGGCGCCACGCAGTTCATAGTCATAACCCACAACCGGATAACCATGGAGGCGGCGGATTATATTTACGGCATAACCATGCAGGAGCCGGGCGTCTCAAAGGCCATCTCCATGCGTTTCACGCCGGACGAAGCCGCGGCATAGATGAGCATCCGCCAGCAGACCGAGGAGATAGAGCGAAAGACCTTGCACCCCAGGGCGTGCCTCAGCGCCAAAACCAGGGGCAGAGAGCGCACAGAAAAAGAGGGCGAGATAAGGACCGCCTTCCAGCGCGACCGCGACCGGGTGATACACTCGAAGGCCTTCCGCCGCCTGAAGCACAAGACACAGGTCTTTCTGGCCCCCAAAGGGGACCACTACCGCACGCGCCTCACCCATGTCCTTGAGGTAAGCCAGATAGCCCGCACCATAGCCAGGGCGCTCAGATTGAACGAGGACCTGACCGAGGCCGTCGCCCTTGCGCACGACCTGGGGCATACGCCATTCGGCCACGCCGGAGAGGCGGTCCTGAGGGAGATCCACCCCGGAGGGTTCGAGCACTACGAGCAGAGCCTCAGGGTGGTGGATTTCCTGGAAAACGACGGAAGGGGCCTGAACCTCACCTTCGAGGTAAGGGACGGCATCATCAAGCACAGCAAAGGCAAAGGCAATATACTGCCGAAGACCGAGGACGAGATGGCCGCAACACTCGAAGGCCAGGTGGTGAGGGTCTCCGATACGATAGCCTATCTGAACCACGACCTTGACGATGCCCTCAGGGCGCAGGTCTTCAGAAAATCGGATATCCCGGCCGATGTCCTCAAAACGCTCGGAGACAATTATTCCTCCAGGATAGACTGCATGGTAAAAGACATGATCTATCAGACCATGAAAAAAGGAGTGGGCCCAGAAGGACTCCTGCACATGAGCGACGAAGTGCTTGCCGCCATGTACAGGCTGAGGGACTTCCTCTACGAGAGGGTCTACGAGAGCAGCGTGACGAAAGCGGAGTTCGTCAAGGCCAAGAAGATACTCTCGGACCTTTATGTTTACTATATGGACCACATAGACGAGGTATTCAAGGACATCCCGGTGGAGAAGAAAAAGCCCAACCCGCACAGGGTGGTATGCGATTTCATCGCCGGGATGACGGACAGTTTCGCCCTGATGAGCTATGAAAAGCTCTTCCTCCCCGCGCAGTGGATGGTGTACTGAAACCGCCCTCCGGGCCTGGTGCCTTCATCTGGCGGTCATTTTTTCATGAGGGCATGGGGGCTTGCCCCCATACAGTAGACGTAGGTTGGGTAGAGTGAAACGAAACCCAACAAATCCGATAAATCTTATATCTACTTAAAATTGGAAGCGTTGGGTTTCGCTTTGCTCAACCACAACCTGCACATTATTAAGGGTCTCATAATTTGGACAGACATTTTGACCGGAAAATCTCCCCTCGCCCCTCTTTTCCAAAGAGGGGTAATTCCTCCCTTTGGCAAAGGCCCTTTGACAAACGGTAGGTCAGGAGGGATTTTATAAATCAATGTTGTCATTATATTGAGACCATTAATATCTATAAAGACAGATGCCGAATCAGGTTCGGCATGACGAATAAAAAATGGAATCGGCCCCTATGTTTCTTTTTCTAATTCTCACTTTAAAAAGGCTTTAATTCTCGCGGACTCGGAGCTGTAATCTTTTTTCGTGGGTATGGGCCCAAGGAGGCGACAGCCTCCGTATTTAAATTCAGCTTCCATTCAGATAAGGACCAAGGTGCCTTGCCCGCCGTTCTGATATTCGGGCGGGAATAGATAAAACATCAGACCGTCTCTATGTACTCGAATACCTCTTTCTTCAACCCCTCTGCCGTCTCCGGCATTTTGGACGCCAGATTATACAGCTTCTCCATATTAAGCTCGGTCACATAGGCCCGGTTAAAATACTCCTTGAACGCCAGAAGCCGGGTGAGCGAGTTGTAAAGCTCGTGCGGAAGTATGCCAAGCTCGAACCCCTTTTTCAGAAGCTCGCTGTGTTTGTCGGCGCCTTCCTTGAGGGTCAGGGCCTCAAAAAGGAGCAGCTTTTCCACAACCCGTTCCATCCCTGTATAAGAGCTTACAATGAGGGCGGCCAGGGCGGCCGTGTCCCTCAGGGCGGGGTTCTCCTTCGAGCCCAGAGCCCTTATTTCGCCCACGAACTTCTCTATGATCTCGAAATCGGCCCGGCAATACCCGGCAAGCTCTTCTTTTGTCATTGGAACAGTCCCGGCCTTTGAGGCGTTTTCATGCCGAAATGCGAATAGGCCCCTTTCGTTGCCTGTCTTCCGCGCGGGGTGCGCTCCATGAATCCCTCCTGTATCAGAAACGGCTCATAGACCTCTTCCAGCGTGTCCTTGTCCTCGCGCAGTGTGGCCGCCAGGGTCTCTATCCCCACCGGCCCGCCGTCGAACTTCTCTATTATCGAGAGCAGGAGTTTCCTGTCCATGTCGTCAAGCCCCTTTTCGTCCACATCCAGGGCGTTGAGCCCGATTTTAGCGCTCTCTTTGTCAATTATACCGCTTCCTTTTACCTCAGCGTAGTCCCTGACCCGCTTCAAGAGGCGGTTTGCGATGCGGGGCGTGCCGCGGGAGCGCGAGGCTATCTCGAAGGCCCCTTCCTTGGTGACCTCTATCGCCAGTATGCCAGCCGAACGGAGGACTATCTTTTCAAGCTCGGCCGGGCCGTAGAACTCAAGCCTGCTTATTATCCCGAACCTGTCCCTGAGCGGCGAGGTCAGAAGCCCCGTCCTTGTCGTGGCCCCAACCAGGGTGAACCGCGGCAGGTTCAGCTTCAGTGAGCGCGCGCTTGGCCCCTGCCCTATTATGATGTCCAGCTGAAAATCCTCCATCGCCGGGTAGAGCACCTCTTCCACCACGCGGGGCAGCCGGTGTATCTCGTCCACGAAGAGGACGTCGTTCTCCTGGAGATTGGTAAGGATCGCGGCCAGGTCCCCCTGCCTTTCCAGCACGGGGCCGGAAGTGCTTTTTATACTCACCCCAAGCTCGGCCGCTATGATGTTGGCAAGGGTGGTCTTGCCCAGCCCCGGAGGGCCTGAGAACAGCACATGGTCCAGGGCCTCGGACCTGTTTTTTGCCGCCTGGATGAAGACCCGCAGGTTGTCTTTCAGCTTCTCCTGCCCCACGAACTCGCCAAAATTCCTGGGCCGGAGGGTATAGTCCAGCAGGTCTTCGGGCTTTGGCAGCGGGGTAAGCGGGCTGTCAGGGTTCTTTGGCATCTAAATCTCCGTAAGCTCCTTCAGCGCGTCCTTGAGGAGGTTTTCTATGTCATTATAGCCCTTTTTCGAGGCCACCTCCAAAGCGAGACGGGCCTCCTGCTTTTTATAACCCAGGTTCACCAGGGCAGAGAGCGCGTCCTCGAAGACCGCGTCCACGGGCTCTCCCAGAGAGGGGAGTTTCTGCTTCAATTCCAGGATTATCCGCCCGGCGGTCTTCTTGCCGATGCCCGGTATCTTTGAAAGGGCCTCCACGTTCTCGCCCTCCACGGCCTTCGCGAAGGCCTCCGCGCTCACGCTGGAGAGGATGCCAAGGGCCAGCTTGGGGCCCACCCCGTTCACCGAAAGGAGTGTGGTGAATATCTGCTTCTCGTCCTCCCGCATGAAGCCGAAGAGCTTTATCGCGTCCTCTTTCACGTGCGTGTATATGTGAATGAACGCCTCCTGCCCCTCATGGGGCAGGGCGGCATAAGAGGAGATGGGCATCAGGACTTCATAGCCCACCCCCTGCACGTCCAGCAGGGCCACTCCCGGCCGCTTCACGGCGACTCTTCCCTTTAAAAAACCTATCATGCCCGCCTCACTCTTTTTGCGGCCTGCGCAGTCAATTGCCTGTTAACCAATTGCCTGATCATGGCCCCCTGCGTATGGCACAAAGCCAGGGCCAGGGCGTCCGCGCTGTCCGTGGATGGTGAGAAAGAAAGTCCAAGTATCCTTTTTATCATCTCCTGGACCTGCGATTTCTCGGCCTTGCCGTAGCCGGTAACGGCCTTTTTGACCTCAAGGGCGCTGTACTCGTAGACCGGCACATCCTGATTGGCAAGCGAAACCAGGGCTATCCCTCTCGCGTGTCCCAGGCTAAGGGCGGCCTGAAGCCCCTTGGCAAAGAATATCTTCTCTACCACCCCGGCCCCCGGGTTGAACTCTTTTATCACTTCCGAGAGCCCGGCGTACAGTTCCTTAAGCCTTATCTCAAGCCCCTTCGATTTGGGGAGGTCCAGCCTCCCCGAGGCCACATACCGGCACCCTGCACCATCGGCCTCGATCACCCCGTAGCCGCAGAAGATGCTGCCCGGGTCGATGCCCAATACGATATTGTTAGCGCTTTTTATTAACTGCTTCATAATGGGATGATTTAATTATTAGAAAATCCCTCCTAAACCTACCGTTTGTCAAAGGGCATTTGCCAAAGGGAGGAATTACCCCTCTTTGGCAAAGAGGGGAGAGGGGAGATTTTCCGGTCAAATGTCTGTTCAATTATGAAACCATTAACATTGTTATTAACGTTTTTTTCGGGGAGCATGAAAGAGTATCTCCTCGACCATCTGGCAGATGACGTGCCCCAGTGTGATGTGGACTTCCTGAATCCTTGGGGTCTCGGAAGAGGGCACGACGAAGGCGATATCGGCCTTGGAGGCGAGCTTGGCCCCTTTCTGGCCGGTGAAGGCGATGACCTTCAGTTTCTTCCTCTTCGCGGTCTCCACTGCCTTAAGGATATTAGCTGACGCCCCGCTGGTGGAGATTGCGATTGCGATGTCCCCCTCAGAGGCCAGGGCCTTCAGCTGCTTTGCGTATATGTCCTGGAAGCCGTAATCGTTGGAGATGGCCGTGAGGGCGGCCATGTCGGTATTTAAGGCTATTGCGGGCAGGGGCGGGCGCTCCATGCTGAAGCGGTTCACAAACTCGGCCGCGATATGGCTGGCGTCCGTCGCGCTGCCGCCGTTTCCGAAGAGGAGGAGCTTTCCGCCCTGGCTGAAGGCCTCGGCAATCTGGCGGGCCGCCTCCTCTATGGCCGCCGCGTTTTCTTTGGCGAACCGTTCCTTCAGGGCCGCGCTCTCCCGGAAGGCCGCTATGATCTTCTCTTTCATCGTTCAGATATGAGAACATATCGCCCGCCGTCCTGTAAAGTCTCCGCCCGGCACGATAGTTGCAAAATGCTTTAGATGCTGGCTGCGTGCTGCGCCCATGCCCGCGAAGTGTTGATATTGGCTGATTTGGAGGCTTCACCCCGTGAAAAATTCTGTTGACAAAGGAGTTTTCTTCCTGTTAGTTTATCAGCACTTTGTAATTTAACCTGAAGAAAGGAGGGTAGTTGATGACCAAGACTGAACTCATCGAGAAGATGTCTTCGCAATCCGGCTTGACAAAGG
Source organism: Nitrospirota bacterium (assembly GCA_014874185.1). GTDB lineage: Bacteria > Nitrospirota > Thermodesulfovibrionia > Thermodesulfovibrionales > JdFR-88 > JACWAF01. Next base: position 37,942 of record JACWAF010000021.1, read on the forward strand.
CCGATGCCAACCGCGCACTGGATGCCATGCTGGACAGCGTAAAGGCGGCCCTTAAAAAAAACCAGAAGGTTACGCTCGTCGGCTTCGGGACTTTTTACGTGAACAAGAGGAAAGCCAGGAAAGGACGCAACCCGCGGACCGGGCAGGAGATCAAGATCCCGGCTTCCAAGGTGCCCAAATTCACCGCTGGAAAGATGCTTAAAGACGCTATAAAATAAAAGATATAAAATAATTCCGGTCATCTCAAAAGGGGGGTAATGAGCTTACCCCTTTTTTATTCCTCATCGGTGCTGCCTGATAAAATAGAGGCGGAGAATTCAATCAGTATGCATGAAGAAAATTCCTTTAAATGAAATCATTTAATAAACCCCATCCCTTTTTATAAAAGAGGGGGACAACCCACCCCTGCAGCCCTCCCAGGAGGGGACTTTAAGACCCCCTCCAAAGAGAGGACTTGTAAATCCCCCTTTCCTAAAGGGGGACAGAGGGGGATTACCAAATGATTTTTAGAATCCAACCAGAGGAGGTCTCGGAAAATGCTGGTCGAGTTCAGTATCTTCCCGCTTGGCGAGGGCGCGTCTGTGGGAGACAAAATAGCCGGGGTCCTGAAAATAATCGACGAGAGCGGACTGCCCTACAAGTTTGGCCCGATGGGCACGACCATAGAGGGCGACTGGAACTCCGTGATGAAGGTCATCCGCAAGTGCCACCAGGGCGTGATGAAAAATTCCGAAAGGGTTGTCCTGCACATAAGCATAGACGACCGCAAGGGACGTAAGGGGATGCTGGAAGAGAAGGTGAAAACGGTAGAGAAAAAGTTGGGGAAAAGGCTTAGAAAGTAAAAGTTCTTTTTGGTTACTTTTTCTTACAAGAAAAAGTAACGAAATGCTTTTATCCTTTTATATTTCCAATCTCCACCGTTCCGGGGGCGCCCTTTTCTCCCTTGACCTCGTACTCGAAGGGGACAAACATCTGCGCTATCCCCAGATTGGTAAGCAGGTGCCCGGTTATCTCCGATGTCGTAAAGCTGCTCTTGGAGCGCGAGAGGGCGAGATAGAGCGCCAGTTGGTCGGCCATATAAGGGTCCAGGGCGGCCCCGGTGGCATCATGGACAAGAAAATCCATGGCGGCCTCCTCGCCTACAAGCTCCGCCCTTTTCCCCCTCTCGCCAAGGCTTGAGAACCCGGCCAGGGCATGCTCGTAACGGGCAAGCAGAAAGACGTAAGTCCCGGTTCCGGGCGAGGGGACACTTTTGGCGGCTATCTCCGGGCTGAACTTTTCAAGGCGCTTTATAATGGCTTCTTTCTGTCTTTCAGCTATCGAAAGCGGCAGGTTGGCCACTGCCGATACCCCGGTGAGCGAAAGAAGATTTCCCCTTCGGGAAAAACCGCCCCCTTTTATCTGTTTTGCGCCATTTATACAGTACCGGACCTCGCCGCCCCCCTTAGGATAGAAGCCATAGCGCTCTATCGATGCCTCCGCATTTATGCCAAATCTGTTCAGAGTGGGAAGAAAGACCTCTTTTATGAAATCGAACGGCGGGGCAAGCGGGTTATGAGTGCCCCCCTTTATGGTTACAACGGACCGCCCCTCAGCCAGGCAGAGCGGAGGCAGCACGGTCTGGAAGAGGAGGGTGGTGGAGCCCGCTGTGCCTATATCAAACCCGTACTCGCCCGCTTTAACCGGCCCGGGCTCAAAGAGAAGCTCCAGCGAGTTCTGCCGGTCTCCCCCGACCTTCGCTCCGGATACCTGGGCCGCCGCACGCACGGCCGCCAGGTGCTGTGGCTGGAGGCCGGGCTTTTTTCTGTTTTTTCTTATGTTATGCAGACTTAAAGGCTTCCCGGTCACGCACGAAAGGGCCAGGGCCGTCCTCAGTATCTGCCCCCCGCCTTCCCCCAGGCTCCCGTCTATCACAATCATTTAATACATGCTATCATCTATTCTGTGCTGCGGGGCACGGAAAGAATTTTTTGGGATGTATTGCATTTCCATTCATAAGTCTCTAAAGTTGTAAATTGAGTTTATATGTTAACTCACTAACCAGGAGGAAGGGAATGCGAAGGCTGTTGGCATTATTAATGGCATGCGCTTCGGTCCTCCTCGCCCAAACCGCTGTCCGCGCTTCCGACTGTCTGGTCTGCCACGGCGCTATGCAGGGGAAGATATCGTTGGCAAAGGGCGAGACTATCGAGGTCCATGTGGACTCGGCGGGCTTTACGAATTCCGTACACGGCAAGAATGATTGCACCACCTGCCACCTGACCTTCTCCCCGGGCGCGCACCTCTCGCCGAAGGATAAGAAAGTCCCGGCGGAACTGGCATCACTGGTCCCGTTTACATCCCTGAAGGCCAAGGGTGACCCCGTTGCCCTGGCGGCCTGCGTGAATTGCCATCAGACGGAATACAAGGAATTCCAGGCAAGCGTGCACGGCAGGAACATCTTCGTGAAGAAGGAATCAGACGCCCCCCTCTGCCTGGACTGCCACGGGGACCCGCATTACATACTGGCGGCCTCCGACAAAAACTCGAAGGTGAACCATGCCAACCTCCTGGAGACCTGCGGCCGCTGCCATGAAAACGAGGAACTGGACAAGAAGTACGGCATGAGTCCCTACGTGATCGAAAAAGACAAGGAGAGCTTCCACGGGAAAAAATATATCCTTGGGGACAAGCGCGTGCCCATCTGCAACGACTGTCACGGAAGCCACGGCATAACCAGGGTGGACGCCTCCGCCTCGCCCGTTACGGGCCTGAACAAGATAAAGACCTGCGGCCGCTGCCATGCGGGGGCGGGCGCCAAGTTCGCCGCGGCCCCGGCACATAAATACATCGGGGCGGGAAACCCCATCCCCTTCTACGGGGAAAAGCTCCTTATCGTGCTCGTCTTCGGCGTATTCATATTCACCATCTCTCATGTGGTCCTGGAGAGCTGGTCCGAGATAAGGGATAACGTGCTACGAAAAGACAAGAAGAAAGGTCACGGCGATGAATAAGGACACGGAGGTTTCAGAGGGAATGGAAGTAAGCTCCAGAAGGGCCAGCGTGGACATGGAAGTGCCCGAAGAGATCGAAAGGTTCAATGTAACCTTCAGGATACAGCACGTGATAATGCTGGTGACGTTCCTCCTTCTGGCCTTCACGGGATGGGCCCTCAAGTACCCGGAGCTGGACCAGTCCAAATGGTGGGTGCGCATCTGGGGCGGCCCGGAGACGGCCGGCAGGATCCACCGCGTGGCCGGCGTGACCATGCTCCTCGATTTCGTATGGCACGTCATCTATCTCTTTTACCGCTTCGCCACGGGGAAGTCGCAGATACTGAACCCGGTAACCACCCTCATCCCCCTTCCCAGGGACGTCGTGGACGTGGTGAAAAATTACCTGTACTTCTTCGGGCTCTCGAAGACAAAACCCAAATTCGGCAAGTTCAGCTACATACATAAATTCGACTACTGGGCCGTCTTCTGGGGCATGTTCATAATAGGCATATCCGGGTTCATCCTCGCGTTCCCGGTATTCTCATCACAGTTCTTTCCAGCATTCACGCTGAACTGGATTTGGCCGCTCCTGTTCGTACTCCACAGCGACGAGGCCCTCCTTGCCATAGTATTCATACTCTTCTGGCATTTCTTCAACGAGCACCTGAAATGGGGCAAATTCCCCATGAGCTGGACCTGGCTGACCGGCAGGATATCCGCCGAGGAGCTCAGGCATGAACACCCGCTGGAATACGAGCGCCTCTTCGGGAAAGGAGATGCGGAATGAAAAAAATCCTCCTCCCCCTTGCCGCGCTCTCGTTGAGCCTTCTCCTGGCCGGCTGCAACCCGGCGAAATCCGGCGAGGCCGGGATGAAGGAAGCCCGGACCGAAGAAAAGACCATAACCGTCGACGAGGCCCTGAAACAGCTACCCTGCTTCAACTGCCACAAAACGGCCGACTACAATAATAAATTCCCTCATCAAAAACACATGGCCCTTAACGTCCACTGCAACCAGTGCCACAACATAGAAGGGCATAGAAAACCCTTCATAGCCCTGGATGCCTGCGCCTCCTGCCATAACGTGCAGAGCTTCACCTACCCCGCCCAGGGCCTTACTGTCAGTTTCAACCACAGGGCCCATGCCGCGCGCTTCAACTGCTCACAGTGCCACCCGGCCCCCTTCAGGATGAAACAGGGCGCAACCGCAATAAATATGGCCATGATCAACAAGGGCCAAAGCTGCGGCGCCTGCCACAACGGCCAGACGGCCTTCAGCGCCCAGGACTGCGCCAGGTGCCATAAGTAAACAACACACAAACCGCAATCACAAAAAGGGGAGGCCTCCCGGCCTCCCCCCTCGTTTTATTTAAAGAACCCTTCTTTCTCTTGCAAGAGAAAGAAGCAAAGAGAACTCTTGAATTTTTCCGCTCTCTGAGCGGAAAAATAAGACAGATTTCTTTTCAGCAAGTTTTTTTGGATATCGAAAAAATTAAGAAAGATTCCGGACAAGCCGGAATGACATTCTCTATAAAAGAGGAATGCCTGGTTCCGTTTCAGGAGCGCAAACCCTGAGGAGCATTTTTAATTGAGCGAGCCAGCGGAAGACCCCGAAGGGGCCTGTTACCGTACAGGGCAATTACTGCCTCGGCGGAGCGGATAAATAGTTTCATTTCCTTGCGACGAATGTTTGCGCCCTGAAACGGAGCTGGGGAGAAAGCGGCAGCAAAAACGTTTTTTAATCTGATCCGAATCGGGCCCATTGGGCCAAACAGGAGCCCCCATATAAGAAAAGACATCAGACCTGGATTCCCGCTTAAGGCCTGCGGGAATGATGACCAAAAAACCCGCTCAAACAAACAAATAAGATGTTCTATTCAAATTCTCCTCTTTCAGAGCTTTCCCCTTATCCTGCTATAATTTCCCTATGCTTTTGCAGGCGGGCTTCAGGGCCGAAGACATAGAGCGCATCTACAGGCAGAAATTCGTTGGAGGAAACCATGTGGAACTCCTCTGGAAAGGCCCGGAGACGTTCAGAAAGATCTTCGAGGCCGTGCGCGGCGCCCGTAAATTCATCTGCCTGGAGTTTTACATCTACCGCAACGACGAGACCGGCCGCGAACTGACTGAAATACTTAAAGTAAAGGCCCGCAAGGGCGTTAGAGTCTACCTCCTGTACGACCATTTCGGCTCTTTGGGCACGCCAGGGAGTTTCTGGAAGGGCTTGAGGAAAACGGGGGTCAAGGTTGCCGCCTCCCATGTGTTCAAGCTGCTAAGCCCTGCCGGGTATGCCCACCGGGACCATAGGAAGCTCATCATAGTGGATGGGAAAATCGCCTTCACCGGCGGTCTGAACATCGCCAACGAGTACAGGGGCTTTCACCTTAGAAGGAAAAGGGGCTGGCGGGACACGGGCGTGCTGATAAAGGGGCCGGCCGCCGCCGCACTCACCGGGAGCTTCATAAAAGACTGGGTCCCCTGGGGGAAAGAGGAGATAGAGACCGGGATCGGGACCGGCCCCGAAGAAGGGCACCTGCCGGTCATGCCCATCTTCGCCGGAAGCGCCAGGGGCAGAAGAAGACTCCGGAGGCTGCTCTATTACAGCATCAATCACGCCAGAAGCAGCATCCTCCTTACCACCGCCTATTTTTGCCCATCCAGGCGGATGATAGAGACCCTGGAGGCCGCCACCATCCGCGGGGTAAAGATAAAACTCCTCGTGCCCGGCGTCAGTGATGTGCCCGCCGCCTATTACGCGGGCCGCGCGCAATATAAAAGGCTGTTGGAGGCAGGGGTGGAGATATATCACTACTCCGGCGAGGTGCTGCACGCCAAGAGCTATATCTTCGATGGAGAGTGGTCGATAGTGGGCTCGGCCAACCTGGACTTCCAGTCCCTCAGATGGAATGATGAAGGGAATATCGGCATCCTGGACCCGTGCTTCGCACAGGAGCTTACTGACATATTCAGCCACGACCTCATGCGCTCTGAACAGGTCACCCTTCAGGGCTGGCGCAAACGCCCCTTCTGGGGCAAGGTAAAGGAGAAGTTCTTTTTATTGTTCAGGAGGAGGCTGTAAAATCACCTGCATCTCGCCTTGGCCTGGTCCATGAATGCCTCAAGCTGGAGGGTGCTGGAGGGGGACTCCGTGCCGTCGTAAGGCATGCTTATCGAAGGTATCCCGTAATCCCGGCTGATGCCCCTCAGGAGGGCGGTCACTATGGTGCCCGGCATGCAGCCAAACGGCATTGCGTTTATGATGCCGGCCGCGCCCCGGGTTGCCAGGTCCACCGCCTTGCCCACGGAAAGGATGGTCTCGCCCTCGAAAGAGCTGTGGACATACGGGGCGGCAAGTTTTACTATGTTGAAGGTGGACGGCTCGTGCAGGCTCTTCAGCCAATGAAAATGTTTTGCGTATTTATGCTCTATCCTCGTCTGGATTACCCTTTTCAGGAGATTGTCAAAAAGGGCCGGACGGTCTTTTTTGAGCCATGATTTTCTGATGCCCATCAGGTTCACGTAATAGATCCATTCCTCCACCGGCGAAAGCCATGCCTCGCCCCCAAGGGCCTCTATTTTTTTAATGAGGTCTTCATTGGAGAACTTGTTCGAGCGCACGAATATCTCCCCTATTATGCCGATGAGGGGCTTTCTCTCTTTCTTCCTGGGCAGGCCCCCGAAGGCCGCGCTCATGCGTCCCAGCACGCCTTCCAGCTTCCCGTTCATGCCGCGCATGGAATGATAGATCTCCAGCAGGTATTTTCCATGCAGCTTTTCGGCGGCCCCGGTCTCCTCCTCATACGGCCTTGTCTCGTGCAGACACTTGTTCAGGAGTTCTATCGCGATTATGCCCTTCCAGGAGGTCATGGCGAAGTCGTTACCCACCATCCCCAGGTCACGGTAGAAGCTCACATCCTGGTTGGGGGCGAATATCGGGACATCGCCCAGGCCTATCTTTTCAAGCACCTGTTTGTGGATGACATTATACTGGCCGAACCTGCACGGCCCCGTGCCGCCCGGCATGAAGAAGGCGGACTCTTCGGGCCTGAAACCTGGCGAGTAGACCTGCCGGAGCATGTCACCGGTGGTGACCAGAAAGGGATAGCACTCCTTCCCCGAGACGTATTTCACGCCAAGCTCCAGGCTCGTGGCATCCGTCTGGGGCATGACCTCCGCCTCCACCCCCGAATTCTCGAACCCCGCCTTTATGGCCAGGGCGTGGTCGGACATGCGGGAAAGATATATCTTTCTCTTCCGCACCTGTTTCGGGACCATCACGGCCGGGGCCTCGAATTTCCCCTTCTCCCGTTTGGGGGATTGCCTTCCGGTTACCCCCTCTATGGAATCCAGGAAGGCCTCGCAGCGGGTGATCGCCCCCGCGTCGGCGCTGTGCTCGTCTATCTCTATATGCAGGAATGGCTTGCCGGACCTCTCAAGCTCCTCGCGGAAATGCTTCAAAATGAAAGAGTCCGGCCCGCACTGGAAGTTCCCTATGAATATGGGGTAGAGGTGTGGGTTGGCGCAGATGAGCTTTGCGGCCTTCAATATGCGCTGGCCGCTGCGCCAGTACATCTCCGGGAATTCACCGGCCATCTTTACCTCGTCCAGGGGAAGAAAGTCCATAGGGATGGAGGGCACGCCAAGTGTGGCGAGCTTCTCCGGTATCTCGAGGTTCACGCCCTTTTCGAAGGCGTTATAAGACCTGCCCACAATGACAATAGTGCGGCCCTTTATCGAGGCGAGCGCCTCTTTGGCAAGGTTGTTAACCGAGTTTTCGAATTCGCCCTGAGCCGCTTCGGCCCTTGCGAAAGCGCTCTTAAGAGTGCCGCCGGAGACCCCGAACGGCTTCAGGGCGGCCTTGAGGTTTTTTAACAGGTAATCCGTACCCCTCGCCATGTCGACAGGGATGCTTATCAGTTGCACGCCCTCTATGGCAATTCTTGCCACATAGGGAAGCGTCTGGGTCTGCGGGCAGGCATGTCCCACCCTGTACTCCGAGCCCGGCGGGTTCATGTTCTGGAACGAGGGCAGGAAAACGGCATCCACGCCCTTTTCTTTCAGATACTTCAAATGCCCGTGGGCCACCTTGATAGGGAAGCACGCCTCCGAGAGCACGCTCTCCACCCCCAGAGCGGTTATTTCCCTGTTTGTCTTGGGGGAGACCTCCACGTCCAGCCCGCACTCCCAGAACAGGGTGGACCAGAACGGGAGCCTTTCATGGAAGAAAAATACGTAGGGTATGCCTATCATGGGCCTTCCGCCCTTTGGCGTGCGGGATTCGTGGGCCTTCCACAAAAGCTCTTCCCTTTTGGCGAAATAATCGGGGATATCCGTCGGCTTTCTTCTTATGTCGTACTTCTCGCAGCGCCCGCCATAATATAGATAGCCCTGCTCACCTTCAAGCTTCACGCGGTTTATCTCGCAGACGTTCGGGCAGCCTTTGCACTGGAAGGAGGAGAGCGAGTACTTGCGGCCGGAGAGGCCGAAGCCCTTGAAACTGCTCTTTGCCCCGCTGGATTCCATGTGTTTTCTCACTATCAGGGCCATGCCTATGGCGCCGGTCACGTCATGATGGGGCGGGACCACGACCTCTTTTCCCAGGTATTTCTCGAACGCGCCCACCACGGCCTTGTTGAATGCCACCCCGCCCTGAAAAAGGACCTTCTCGCCTATGGGCTTTCCCGCCACCACGCGGTTTATGTAGTTCTGCACTATCGAGTAGGCAAGCCCGGCCAGGAGGTCGTCCTTGGCGGCCCCTTTGCCCAGGTTTGCCATGAGCGAGTTCTCCATGAAGACGGTGCACCTCTCGCCAAGCCGCAGGGGATTCGCGGATTCGAAGGCGCACCGGGCGAACTCGCCCTTTACGGATATGTTCAGTTTTTCAGCCTGTTCCTCAAGGAAAGAGCCGGTCCCGGCCGCGCAGGCCTTGTTCATCTCGAAATCCACGATCACGCCGTCCCGAATGGAGATGTACTTGGAGTCCTGCCCGCCTATCTCGAATATCGTGTCCACGTCGGGCACAATCCAGGCGGCCGCCGTCGCCTGGGCGGTTATCTCGTTTTTTACTATATCGGCACCGACGAAGTCGGCTATCATGTACCTGCCCGAGCCGGTAGTGCCCGCCCCGGCTATCTCCACCAGGCCGCCCACTTCGGCTTCTATCTCGCGCAGGCCCTGCAGGACGGCCTCTATCGGCCTTCCCGCCGTCATCAGGTATCTCTTTGCGACCACGTTGCCGTCCAGGTCCAGAAGGGCCAGGTTGGTGCTTATGGAACCAACGTCAATGCCCAGGTAGACCTTCTTCTTCTCAGCGGGCCTTACGACCGGCGCTTCGGGTTCTATATGCCTTTCGCTGAACCGGTCTCCCTCGACAATAAGGGGTCTATGCCCTCCCGCAAATATCTTCCCGGACTGGATGAACTCTTCCAGCCTCTTTATGTCTACCCTGTTTTCAGCCCCTTCATCCCTGGCCTTCAGGGCCGCGCCCCACGCTCCCATGTAGACGAAGTCTTCGGGTATGAAGAGACTGGAGAGACCCAGGACTTCCTTAAACGCCCTGGCCATGCCCTTGTTGGCTGCCACGCCGCCCTGAAAGGCAACCGGCTCTTTTATCTTCCTTCCGCGCATGATTGAGCCTTTGAAGTTCCTGGCCACGGCGAAGCAGAGCCCCGCCACTATGTCCTCCACCGGCGTGGCTATCTGCTGAAGGTGTATCATGTCCGACTTGGCAAAAACGCTGCACCTGCCCGCTATGCGAGGGGGTTTCTCGGACTTGAGGGAAAGCTCTGAGAACTCCTCTATGGTGAGCCTCAGGCGCTCGGCCTGCTGGTCAAGAAAAGAGCCCGTCCCCGCAGCGCAGACCGAGTTCATCGAGAAATCCTCCACCCGGTCTCCGTCGATCAATATAAGCTTCGAGTCCTCGCCCCCAAGCTCTATGATGCCCTTTATATCCGGATAGAGCTTCCGGACGGAATAGGCCTGGGCTATTACTTCGTTCAGGGGTTCTATTTGCAGGATGGAAGCGGCAAGCCTTCCGGCCGAGCCCGTCACCCGGAGCGAGGTATCTTTAAAATCCAGAGTAGAGATAAGCTCCAGCGCGGCCGCGAGCGGATGGCCCCTGTGCTTTATATACCCGGAGCCGACCTTCTTTCCGTCAGCGTCCAGAACGACCAGCTTGACGCTTACTGAACCCCCGTCCAGTCCGGCATAGCATTTCATCGGAGAAACACCCTCCCCAATATAGAAAAATCACGAACATCCGCGCATTTTCGCGATAAAGGGCGGGAGAGTCCCGCCCTTCTTTCATTACAATGAAAGGATACCAAAACCCGCCCCATTTCTCAATAAAAAGGAAAAGAACTCTTGCCTTTTTAGCCCATGGCCCGGGACAAAAAAGCTTTGATGGTTCGATTCTTTTGTGGCAATATATGGGTGGAACCTAAAATTATGAAAAGCACTGACCGCATCGAATCCTTGCTGGAGGAATCCGTAAAGACCCATGGGCATCTCTGCGCCGGACAGGTGCTGGGGGTCCGCATGTCCATGCTCGGCCTCAGGGAGATCGGCATCGAAGACCCGAAGGGCAGGGACAGAAAAAATCTTGTCGTCTACATCGAGATAGACAGGTGCGCAACGGACGCGATCCAGTCGGTCACCGGCTGCAGCCTCGGAAAGCGGACGATGAAATTCATGGACTACGGGAAGATGGCCGCAACCTTCGTCAACCTGAAAACCGGAAAATCGGTAAGGGTGCTCGCGAAAGAGGACTCGAGGACAAAGGCAAGGGAATACTTCCCTGAGATGGAAAACAGGTATGAGGCGCAGCTTGAGGCCTACAGGATAATGCCCGATGACGAACTTTTCGATACGGCTTGCGTCGACATCAAAATAAACCGCGAGGACATGCCGGGCAGACCCCTTAACAGGATTAAATGCGACCTCTGCGGCGAGTATGTCCAGGACTGCCGTGAAGTGCGCAGGGGCGGAAGGGTCTTGTGCAGGCCGTGCGCGGTTGGCGGATACTACAATAACGCTTTTTTTTCGCCTGCCGTTATGCAAATTTCGCATAACGGACTGGAGGTCAAGTCGAAGCTCTGGCTTGAACTTGAAGGGCAGCCTTTCTTTGGCAGGGGGAAAGCGCTCCTCCTGAAGGCGATAGACCAGTGCGGCTCTATAAACCAGGCCGCAAAAGAGACAAACCTTTCCTACAGAAAGGCCTGGGGCTATATAAAGGCAATGGAAAAAAGGCTTGGGATCAGGGTTGTGGAATGTCATGCCGGGGGAAAAAACGGGGGCGGGGCAACGCTCACGCCCGAGGTAAAGGATTTCCTGGAAAAATACGATTTGGTCGAGAAGGACATTAGAGCGGCCGCAAACAGTAAATTCAGGGAAATTTTTGGAAGATGAGCCATGTGCGATGAATATCTGAAAACAGAGAGAGAGAAGACAACGAGGACAGTCCCCGTCGCGGAGGCCGTGGGCAGGGTGCTGGCCCACGACATCACCGAGGTACGCCCCGGCTTCAAGGGCAGGGCCTTCAAAAAAGGCCATGTCGTAAGGGAAGAGGACGTCGAACGTCTTATGCTTTTAGGGAAGGAGAACCTGTACGTCCTCAGCCTTGGCGAGGACGATATGCACGAGGACGAGGCGGCATATGCCCTGGCCAGCGCCCTGATGGGCGAAGGCGTGGAGGCCGGGGGGGAGCCAAAAGAGGGAAAGATAAACTTCCTTGCCGCAAGGGACGGCCTTCTCAAGGTGGACAGGGCCGGGCTCCTGGAGTTCAACATGCTGGGAGAGGTGATGTGCGCGACCCGCCACGGAAATACCCTGGTCAAAAAGGGGCAGACCGTCGGGGCTGTCCGCGCCATCCCGCTTGTTGTAAAAAGAGATGTAATAGAAAAGGCCGCCGTGATAGCCCGGAGGGGCGGCGGGCTTATCCGGATAAAAGAGACAAGGAGACCTTCGGCGGGGCTTTTGATAACGGGAAACGAGATATTTCATAAAAGGAAAAAGGATTCGTTCGGGCCCGTCATCCGGCGGAAGATGGAGGAGTGCGGGGGCAGGATAATTAAGACCCTGTACGCGCCCGATGACGAGGCCCTGATAGCGGCTGGGCTTAAGGAGCTGATCGAAGCCGGGGCGGACCTGCTGATCACGACTGGCGGCATGTCCGTGGACCCCGATGACGTCACCCGGTTTGCGGTGGAAAGGCTTTGTGCAAGAGACATGACATACGGTTCCGCCGTGCTGCCAGGCTCCATGTTCCTGGTGGCCTACATCGACCCGCCATGGGCGGTCGGGCAGGGGAGGATACCCC
>JACWAF010000022.1 GCA_014874185.1 Nitrospirota bacterium
AACCACAGCTGTCCAAGATAATCTGAAAAGGACCTTTCTGTTCCAAAGCGGATCGGGTCACCCGTGGGCGGGTGACTCCCACGAAAAGTTTGCAACCATTGCTGTCCAAAAAAGCATTCGTGTTCGGTCATTCCCGCGAAAGCGGGAATCCAGGTCCAAAAATACCTTTAAAAAGCCAATAAACTGGATTCCCGCTTAAGGCCTGCGGGAATGACGAACCATTTTCGCTTTTTCCTTAATTGAAATGCTGTCCAAAAAATTTATCTTGGACAGGTCTGGTTACAAACCTGAACCAGCAAAGGGTGTAAATGCCCCGCTTAAGTAGCGCAGAAAAATGAACCCACCCCTGCACCCTCCAAGGAGGGGACTTGGCGCCCGTTTTTTTATGTAGGGGCGCCGCTTGCTGCGCCCGTTCTTTGCTTTAAAAGTAAAGAATGATTCCGGACAAGCCGTAATGACAGAACACTAGATTACTCTATCTTCATGCTTATATCGGCGGCGGGGGCGGAATGGGTCAGCGCCCCGGCGGAGATGATGTCCACGCCGGTTGCGGCGATCTCCCTTACCCTCTCCATGGTGACATTTCCAGATGCTTCGATAAGCGCCCTGCCACGGTTCAGACGGACGCACTCGCGCATCTCCCGGAGGCCCATGTTATCCAGCATGATGACATCCGCGCCCTCTTCCAGGGCCGCCTTGAACTCGCCTATGTCCTTCACCTCTATCTCAACTTTCATTAAATGCATCTGACCTTTGGCAAGCCGTATCGCCTTCTTCACCCCGCCCGCGGCCTTGATGTGGTTGTCCTTTATCAGGATGGCATCGTACAGGGCGAAGCGGTGGTTGGCCCCGCCCCCTGCCCTCACGGCGTATTTTTCCATATAACGCAGATTGGGAAGGGTTTTCCTGGTGTCCACGATTTTAGCCTTTGTGCCCTTGAGCTTTTGCGCGTACTGGCTGGTGAGGGTGGCAATGCCGGAGAGGTGCTGGAGGATATTCAGCGCAAGCCTCTCCCCCGCCAATAGCGAACGGGCCTTACCCCGCACATGAGCGATGACGTCGCCTTTTTTTGCCTTCTCGCCGTCCTCAACGAGCGGCTTGAACTCCACCTCCGGGTCTATCTGGGCGAAGGCCTCACGGGCAAACGGCAGGCCCGCAATGACACAGGCTTCTTTTGAGATCACGCGCGCCCTGGCTTTTTTGTCTTCCGGTATGGTCAGAACCGATGTGATGTCGCCCATGCCCAAGTCCTCTTCTATGGCGAGGGCGATTAATTTTTTTACACCTGCCGGGATATCCATCTTCTATTTACGGAGGAGTGAAACGAAGCCCAGGATGCCGCCCACCACGGCACCTATGCAGAGCGCGCTTTTCAAGTCCAGAAGCGTGGAGACATTTCCTTCCACGTTCTTTGCCACGAGAAGCAGCGAGGCGCTGTTTTCAACTTTGGCGTTCTTCGAGACCACAATGCATGCGGCCGTCCTCTGCATATGGGTGCTGTCTTTGGAGACAACCACCGGAGTGAAAGAGAGGTTCAGGTGGTTTGACCGCCCGGCCACGATGCCGGTTATGGACTGGTTCATGAACAGCTCCGAAGTGCCCCTCATAATGCCGCTTGCGCCCTGGGTGATGTCCACGTGCTCGCCGTCTATGCTCAGGGCGGCCACTTGCTGAAGCTTCACATGGGCGCCCTCCACCCCCCTGACTCTGGAGTTCTTTACATTGACGAATTCGCCTTCAACGAAACTGCATTCGCTTCCGTCCAAAAGGGTCTCTTCGGCCATGCTCACACCTCCAGGGCTTTAAGACGGTTTATACTGTCCGAAATGTTCGCCGCCTTTGCGGCAAGCTCATCGCGTTTCGATTTCTCTTTCCTGACCACGTCCTCGGGGGCCCTCGCGAGGAAATCAGGGTTGTCCAGTTTCCTTGAGGCGGCATCAAGGTCCGCCGAGGCCTTCTTTAATTCCTTCCCCAGCCTTTGAAGCTCGGCCTTTATATCCACAAGACCTTCCACCGGCACATAGGCCTCAAGCCTCGGCTTAACCGAGATGGCGGACTTCGCGGGCTTCTGCAACCCCGTTCCGGTATGGAGCGCCTCAATCCCGGCAAAGCGTTTTATATAAGGCCCGAAACCCGATAGAGTGCCTTCGGTCTGTGAGGAGTCCGCGTTCAGCCAGGCGGTGATCTTTGCCGAGGGCTGGATATTCAATTCGCCCCTGATCGTCCTTATGGCGGTTATCGCGTCCATGAGAAGGTTTATCTTCTCCTCCGCATCCGCATCTTTGGGAAGCTCTTTGGGATACGGAGATATCATTATGCTCTCCTTCCCTTTGAACTCTTCCGGCAGATAGCTCCTGAGTTCCTCCGTAAGAAAGGGCATAAACGGGTGCAATAATCTGAGCACGGAATCCAGCACATAAAGCAGAGTATAGCGGATTCCGGGCGCTTCCGCCTCATTTTTCAGGCCGATCTTTGTCATCTCCAGATACCAGTCGCAGAACTCGTGCCAGGCGAACTGGTAAATCCCGCCCGCGGCATCATTGAACCGGTATTCAGATAACGCGGCATTCACCAAGTCGGCCGTATCCGCCAGACGGCTCAGTATCCACCTGCTTGGCAGGTCACTGGCCCTTGTCTCCCGGACGGGGTACTCTTCCGTGTTCATGAAGATATATTTCGAGGCGTTCCATAGCTTATTGATAAAATTCTTATACCCTTTAACGCGCTCTTCGGAAAACCTTATGTCCCTGCCCTGGGCGGCGAAGGCGGCCAGGGTGAACCTGAATGCGTCCGCCCCGTATTTGTCCACCATTATTAGCGGGTCTATCACGTTCCCCTTGGACTTGCTCATCTTCTGCCCCTCTTCATCCCGCACGAGGGCATGGATATAGACGTCCCTGAACGGCACGCCGTCCATGAACCTGGTCCCCATCATTATCATCCGGGCCACCCAGAAGAAGAGTATGTCGAAGGCGGTGACAAGGACGCTTGTGGGGTAGAATGTCTTAAGCTCTTCCGTTTCCTCGGGCCAGCCCAATGTAGAGAACGGCCACAGGGCCGAGGAGAACCATGTGTCCAGCACGTCGGGGTCCTGCCGCAGGGTGGCCGTATGACAGCCGGGGCATTCGGTTGGCGCTTCGGTAGAGACCACAATCCCGCCGCAGGATTCGCAATACCAGACCGGTATCCTGTGCCCCCACCATATCTGCCTGGATATGCACCAGTCTTTTATGTTCTCCATCCAGGCGAAATAGCTGTTTTCCCAGCTCTCGGGGACTATGCGGATGTCCTTGTCGCGGACCACCTGCATCGCCTTTTCGGCAAGCGGGCCCACTTTCACGTACCACTGGGGGGTAAGGTTCGGCTCTATGACAGTTTTGCATCTATAGCAATGCCCCACGGCATGTCTGTGGGACTCGCTTTTTTCTATAAGGTTCCGGGCATTCAGGTCTTCAAGGACAAGACTTCTTGCCGCATACCTGTCCAGCCCCTCGTATCTGGAGCCCGCCTCCTTTGTCATCCGGCCCTCGTCGGATATGACCTTTACGAATTCCAGGGGGGGTGCTTGTCTTCTGGCTATGGCCTCGTCATTGAAGTCATGCGCGGGCGTCACCTTCACCGCGCCGGTGCCGAATTCCATGTCCACGGCGGTGTCGGCCACCACGGGGATGAGCCTTTCGGTTAAGGGCAGTTTAAGCATCTTCCCGATGAACTTCTGATACCGCTCGTCTTCCGGGTTCACGGCAACGGCCGTGTCGCCAAGCATCGTCTCAGGTCTGGTGGTGGCAACCACTATGAACCCGCCGCTATCGGCAAACGGGTAGCGGATATAAGTGAGCACTCCGTTCAAATCCTCGTGCTCCACTTCGATGTCCGAGAGCGCCGTATGGCAGCGCGGGCACCAGTTTATAAGCCTTGTGGAGCGGTATATAAGCCCTTCTTCATAAAGCCGCACAAAAACGGTCTTCACCGCGTTAGAAAGCCCCTCGTCAAGCGTAAAGCGCTCCCTTGACCAGTCGCACGAGGCGCCAAGCTTTTTAAGCTGAAAAAGTATCCTCTCGCCATACCTGGCCTTCCACTGCCAGACGCGTTTTATGAACTCCTCACGGCCAAGCTTGTGGCGGTCGGTCCCCTCGCGGGCAAGCTCGCGCTCCACAACGTTCTGCGTGGCAATGCCCGCATGGTCGGTGCCCGGAATCCATAGCGCCCTGTATCCATGCATCCGTTTCCAGCGGATGAGGACGTCCTGGATGGTGGCGTTCAGGGCATGGCCCATGTGCAGCTGGCCGGTTACGTTCGGGGGAGGTATTACGATGGAGTAAGGTGGGCCGCCGGGGTTTGCCTCCGGCCTAAAATAACCCTTTTCAAGCCAGAAGTCATACCACTTTTGCTCGCTGTCTTTCGGTTCGAAACTCTTCGGGAAGCCGGGCATGAGGATGGGGCTACAACTCCGATTTGATGGCTTCTATTTCTTTTCTGACCGCGGTCTCGGCCAGATCGGGGACGGTCTCCCAGATGATTCGTTCTACGTCTTTCTTCAATCCGGCAGCTATCTCGCGCGCCACTTCCCTCACAACGGAGTCTATTATCTGAGGGGCGGAACGGTTGACGATGGCTTCAATGGAATTTTTAAGCTCCACTTTTATCCCGGGCAAAATAGCGTTGGTTATCATCTCGTTCACGTTTACGCCCCGGAAGGCGTCCGAAATGCCCTGGGAGATGGAGACCTGGATGGCCTTTTTTACCTCCGCCGATGTTACGGCGGGAAACCCGGTTTCCTGAGCAGATGCTGACGGCCCGGCTTGCGGAATATCATGGGCCGCTTCCGCCCCGGCCCCGGCAGGGAGACCCTTGCCGCTGAAAGGGTCCGCGGCAGTCTCTTCCTCTGCAATGGCGAAAATTTCTTCGGGTTCCGCCTGGGCCGCCTCCGCTATTTCTTCAGCCTGGGCGGAAATCCCCTCAATGGACCAGAGGTCCGCCCCCGGTTCGGCCTGCGCAGACGACTCTTCCTCCGCAAAGGCGATAACTTCCTCTTCGCCCTGGGCGGGGCCCGCGGTCGCGGCCTGAAGCACCGCGCTTATTTTCGTGATCAGGTCCTGGGACTCGAACGGCTTGATAATGTAATCCTCGGCCCCCACTTTTTGGGCAAGCTCCTCGTCAACGGGCTCGAACGCGCCGGCCAGAAGGAGCACGGGGATTGAAGAAGTCGCGGGATTGGATT
This sequence comes from Nitrospirota bacterium, assembly GCA_014874185.1. Classification (GTDB taxonomy): domain Bacteria; phylum Nitrospirota; class Thermodesulfovibrionia; order Thermodesulfovibrionales; family JdFR-88; genus JACWAF01. Next base: position 5,222 of record JACWAF010000022.1, read on the forward strand.
TTATCTTCTCGCAGAGCTGATAGCCGTTCATCCTGGGCATCTCTATATCGGCAAGGACGATATCCGGCATGAACGAGTCCATGGCCCTGAGGGCCTCTTCCCCGTTCGCCGCCGCCTTGATCTCGAACCCCTCTTCGGCAAGCACCAGCTCCACAACCTTCTGTATGGTGATGCTGTCGTCTGCAAGAAGAAGTCTGGTCGCCATAGACATGAATTGTACGGATAGCCCGCTAAAAAGTCAAATCTTTTCCGGCCTGTTTTCCTGCCGAGGCACGCCTCAGCGGGAGGGCCCTCAACAGCTGCCGGAATGGCCTAAACCGCCTCCCGAACCACTGCCCCCGGAACAGGAAAAGGATGATATCTTCTTTTCCACTTTTTTCGATTCGCATTTGGGGCATGCGGGCTCGTCGGCGGCCTTCAGCTTGAGATAGGAGAAATCGCTGCCGCAGGCGGTGCATCTGTACTCGTAAACGGGCATATTTTACACCTCCCGGAATAGTTTCGATTCTTATTAATTGTATATCACGGGGGTGAGGCAAGTCAAAAAGGGGGGAAGTGCCCGCGCGAGTCACAGTGGCTGAGCAGGAAATATCCGCTTTCCCTGTTATTGTTATAGGCAAAGAATAAGTGAGCGTAATTTGAATTATTTTCAACTCACCATTGAACTTCCACTCATAAATGCGTTTTCCATCGATTATGGTCGCTTTCGTGTGGTGAGCTTTGTCTTTCTTTTTCGATTTATCCTTCTTGCCTGTAGTAAGATCATAGAAATCAGCATCTAATGTAGGATTGCCCTGATTATCTAGCTCTTCCCAATGAAGTCGAAGATGGATTTTATAGGGACCAAGCACAAAGGGTTCGAAAAAATGATTTTTTGTTATTTCTCCTTTGCTATTTTTCTTTAATGTGAGTTCCTGCGTTTTCCCTGTTTTTAAATCAGCCTGTGCACGCACTCGCCCTGATTGTAAATCATCATGTGTTAGCGGCCTAATCGCAACCATAATTTAGATTAACACGAAAAGCATGTGTAAGTATTCAATCGCAACCTGCACATTTTATAAACAGATGCCGAATCAAGAAAATGTAGGTTGGGTAGAGTGAAACGAAACCCAACAAATCCGAATTTTTTAAATATATCGAAATTTGGAAATGTTGGGTTTCGCGTTGCTCAACCACAACCTACACATTTCTATAAAGACGGATGCCGAATCAAGTTCGGCATGACGAACAAAAAAGAGAATCGCCTCTATAATTTTTTAATATTTTCACTTAAAAGGGAGCTTTAGTCTTTTGCAGTTGTATCTGTACTCTTTTTCCGGGGTCATGGGGGCGGAGCCCCCATACAAAAAAGGGCGGCGGGCGGGTTTAGATAAAAATGCCTTTTCCTTCACCTTTAAAATCCTTTCCACTTTCAGTGCAAAATTGACAAAAACCCCGGATATAAATTAAATTTTATCTTCCATGTATTTTCAGGACGTGATCTTAAAGCTTCACGAGTACTGGGGGAAAAAGGGCTGTGTCCTCCTCCAGCCTTACGATACCGAAGTGGGCGCGGGCACGTTCCATCCGGCAACCTTCTTTCGCGTCCTCGGCCCTGAGCCCTGGAAGGCCGCCTATGTAGAGCCATCCAGAAGGCCCACGGACGGCCGCTATGGCGAGAACCCCAACCGTCTCCAGCACTATTACCAGTACCAGGTGATACAAAAACCCTCTCCCGTGAATTCGCAGGAGCTTTATCTGGAGAGCCTGGTTGCCCTCGGCATAGAGCCCCTGAGGCACGATATACGTTTTGTGGAAGACGACTGGGAATCCCCCACCCTTGGGGCATGGGGGCTTGGCTGGGAGGTCTGGCTGGACGGGATGGAGATAACCCAGTTCACCTATTTCCAGCAGGTGGGCGGCATAGACTTGAAACCCGTCTCGGTGGAGATAACCTACGGGCTTGAGCGCATAACCATGTACCTTCAGGAAGTGGAGAATGTCTTCGACATAGAATGGACAAAGGGCATCAAGTATGGCGATATCCATCACATGTCCGAGGTGGAGGGCTCCAAATTCAACTTCGATTATGCAAACACAGATCTCCTGATGAAGGAATTCGAGGCGTATGAGGCGGAGTGCGTAAGGCTATCGAAGGAAGGTCTGATCCTGCCCGCCTACGAGTACTGCCTCAAGTGCTCCCATACGTTTAACCTCCTGGACGCGAGGGGGGTCTTTTCGGTCTCCGAGCGGACGGGCTATATAGCACGGGTAAGGAACCTTGCCAAGCTCTGCGCCCGAGGCTATCTCGCCCAGCGGGGGGAGATGGGCTTCCCGCTTTTGAGAGAGCCATGAGGGAGCTTCTTCTTGAGATAGGGGTTGAGGAAGTCCCCGCCCGGTTCCTGACCGCAACGGCCGCAAACCTGAAAAAGGCCGCCATGGAGCAGCTTGGCGCGTTTAATATAGGCTTTACCGAGGTGAAATCCTATGTAACCCCCCGCAGGCTTTCCGTGATAGCCGAAGGGCTTCCGGAGGTGCAGGCCGACGTGATAAAGGAAGTATTCGGCCCGCCGAAGAAAATAGCCTTCGACGCAAACGGCGCGCCCACGAAGGCCGCCATAGGTTTCGCCAAATCCGTGGGGATCAGCCCTGAAAAGCTCGTAATAAAGGAAAAAAACTCCGGACAGTACGTGGCCGCCATTATCGAGGAGAAAGGCCGGCCGGTGCGGGAAGTGCTCCCGGAGGCGCTGAAGAAGATAGTCCTGTCCCTGGGCTTCCCCAAGTCGATGCGCTGGGGATACGGCAGTTTCAGGTTTGTAAGGCCGGTAAGATGGATGCTCGCGTTATTTGATTTCGAGATCGTGAGCTTCGAGCTTGAAGACATCAGAAGTTCGAATGCCACAAGAGGGCACAGGTTCCTGTCTCCCGGGACCTTCCAGGTGCGCGAGGCCCATGCGTATAAAAAGCTCCTTGAGACCAGCTTCGTCATAGTGGACCAGGACAAGAGGCGCCGGATAATAGAGAGCGACCTCGAAAAGCTCTCCGCCTCGGTCGACGGCGTCTACCTTGGAGACGAAGACCTGTTGGAGACCGTAACGAACCTGGTGGAATATCCCGTGGGCGTGCTCTGCGAGTTCTCGAAGGAATATCTTGAGCTGCCCGAAGAACTCCTGATAACCGTTATGAAAGACCACCAGAAGTATTTCGCCATAAAGGACAGCTCCGGCAGGCTCCTTAACCATTACGTGGTCATAGGCAACACGCTGAAAGAGAACTCGTTTGTGGTGCGGGCCGGGGCGGAAAGGGTGATAAGGGCGCGCTTCGAGGACGCCCGCTTCTATTATCGGGACGACATGAAACGCACCCTCGCCTCCAGGGTGGAGGACCTTAAAAAGGTCACCTTCTTCGAAGGGCTGGGCACGCTTTATGACAAAAGCGCGAGGCTGAAAGAGCTTGCCTCCGGCATCGCAGGCTCGTTATTCCCCGAAAAAAAGGCCTTTGCCGAAAGGGCCGGGGTGCTTGCCAAGGCAGACCTCATCACGGGCGTGGTGAGGGAGTTCCCCGAGCTGCAGGGTGTGATGGCGAAGTACTATGCCGCGCACGACGGCGAGCCTGAGGAGGTTTCGGAGGCCTTGCTGGAACAATATCTGCCAAGGCACATGGGCGATGTGCTGCCCGCAACCGACACGGGGGCCGCGCTGGCCCTGGCCGACAGGCTGGACAACATAGGCGCGTTCTTTTCTCTTGGGCTCACTCCCACTGGCTCCGAAGACCCGTATGCCCTGAGAAGACAGGCGATCGGCATCTACTCCATCCTGTTAAACGGCGGATACCCGGTGACCGTAAAGTATCTTCTCGAAAAGGCGCTGGAGGCTTTGGGGCATAAGGCCGATTTGAAACTGGAGAGCGAGATACTTGCGTTTCTGGAATCAAGGCTTCCGCAGATATTCGAGGCAAGGGGGTTCGAGCCGGACGCGATAGAATCCGTCCTGCCCTACTCCGCCCATATTCCGATGAAGGGGCTTACTGAACGCCTTCAGGCACTTGCCAGGTTCAAGCGGAACGAGATGTTCGCGTCCTTTCTTGCCGCGATTAAAAGGATAAGAAACATAGTCCCGCCGCGCGAACTGCCCGCCCCCCCCATTATTGACGAAATGCTTTTCAGGGAGGAAAAGGAAAAGGAACTCCATGGAAGTTTCAGGGCCGTGGAGGGCAAAGTCCGTTCGCTGCTTTCTGAAGAGCGCTTCGATGATGCGCTCTCCGCGCTGGCCGCGATTACGGCCCCGGTGAACGCCTTTTTTGACGCGGTCCTCGTGATGGACAAGGACGAAAGGGTCAGGGACAACCGGCTTGCCCTTCTGGCCTCCATATGGGCCCTCGCGCTTGGAATTGCCGATTTTTCAAAGCTTTCCGAGGCCTGATTTCCGCTTAATTTCCGCCGGTTTGATTGACAAAAAGTCTCCCCGTCTGTTATAAAATTATTTGTTCCTGGGTAGCTCAGCCGGCAGAGCGGGTGGCTGTTAACCACCATGTCGGGGGTTCGAATCCCTCCCCAGGAGCTTTTTTATTTTCGATCCTTGCCCTTGCAACCCATTGAATTTAAAGAGATTATTGTGCATGTGGTTAACACAAAAAACCATGTGCCAGATTTAGAACCATGGGTACAGAGACCTGTCTCGAAGCAAGTGGTTAACAAAGACACAGCCCATCCATTGGCATTACATTTTCACAGGCATGCGGTGGAATGATATAATACCCTCGTTTACCTGATGTGATTATCAAAATCCGTTAAGGGTAGGGTATGCCTAAAAAGATAAAGAAGACAAAATCGATGTCGAAGAAAAAACAGGCCGCTACGGATGCTTCGAATCTGCTCCACTTTCCGCGCCGCGAGGCTATGGAAGGCATGATGTCCGGCATGTTCGGCGGCGGCAAGGCTCGCGCCGTTGACGAGGCACAGGATATCATGTACGATGCATGGGATGCCTCGACAAGCCAACAGCGCATAGCCTTGGCCAGAAAAGCCCTTGAAATATCCCCTGACTGCGCGGACGCCTATGTGCTTCTTGCGCAGGAGACCGCCAAATCGCTTGACGAGGAAATAGACCTCTACAGGCAGGGGATGGAAGCGGGCGAAAGAGCCCTTGGTAAGAAAATGTTCAAGGAGGGCGTTGGACATTTCTGGGGAATACTTGAGACGCGGCCATATATGCGAGCCCGTGCTGGTCTATCGGAGTGCCTTTGGGATACAGATCGACATGAAGAGGCCATGGAGCACTACAAGGACATGCTGCGGCTCAATCCCGGCGACAACCAGGGTATTCGTTACATCCTCATGCCTCGCCTGATAGAACTCGGACGTGACGAGGATGCAGAGAAACTTTTCGCTGAGTACAGAGATGACGGCTCGGCCTTCTGGGCTTACTCGAGGGTGCTTCTGGATTTTCGCAAACAGGGTGATTCCCCGAAAGCGGGCAAGTCGCTTAAAGAGGCACTAAAGGGAAACAAGCATGCGCCAGTCTATCTCATAGGCCGCAGGAAAATGCCGCGCAGTCTTCCGGACCATTATGGTTTCGGTGACGAGAACGAGGCCATCGTTTATGTCGACGAGAACATGGCGGCTTGGAAGGCTACGCCGAGGGCGCTGGAATGGTTAGCAGATAAAGCGAAATAGGCGTGGCCTCATACCTTTCTCATCACCTGTCTATGTTTCTTTCTTCTTGCAAATTTGCATTTGAAATGCAATAATACAACATGTCTGAGCGTTATATCGGACGAACCATAGAGCCTGTCATCCGGAAGGCTGCCAAGGAATTCCCCGCCGTGGTGCTTACGGGCCCTCGCCAGTCGGGGAAGACCACGCTTCTTAGGCATCTCTTTGGCAATAGATACCGGTATGTTTCTTTGGAGCCTCCGGATGTCAGAATGTCCGCGATTGAGGACCCGCGTGGTTTTATCGAAATGTATCCGCCGCCCGTAATTTTTGACGAGGTTCAGTATGCCCCTGACCTTCTTCCATATATCAAAGAAAAGATAGATGCTAAAAGAGATAGGTACGGGCAGTACCTTATTACGGGCTCTCAGAATCTTCTCCTCATCGAGCACGTTACAGAGTCTCTCGCCGGGCGGGCGGCGATGCTCAAGCTTCTTCCACTCACACGACGCGAAGCCCAAGGGCATCCGCAGAGACGGCTTCCGTGGGAAGTTAAGCAATATGAGACCGAAATGAAAACGATTTCCCCGGAAGACCTTTGGAAAGAATTCCTGCGTGGTGGTTACCCCGAGCTTTCCGCACATCCGAAACGTGATGCCGCCCTCTGGCACTCTTCATATATACAGACGTATCTTGAACGCGATGTCCGCACTCTCCGTCAAGTGGGCGACCTTACCCAATTCCAGAATTTCCTCAGGGCGTTGGCCGCACGGAGCGCCGGGCTTCTGCATCTTTCCGACCTCTCGCGGGATTTGGGCATTGCAGTCAATACGGCCAAGGCATGGCTTTCGATACTGGAGGCCACATACCAGATAATCGTACTTCGCCCGTATTTTGCCAATGTGGGCAAGCGGCTTGTGAAGACACCGAAGGTCTATTTCACAGACGTCGGGACGCTCTGTTACCTTGCAGGGCTCAGAGACCCGGGGCATGCGGCTTCCGGGCCCATGGGAGGAGCAATATTTGAGACGGTGGTGATTATGGAGGTTTTCAAGACGCTCGTTGATCGCGGCATCGACCCACAGATATATTTCTGGAGGACTTCGACCGGCACTGAGGTGGATGCCGTTATTGAGGTTGCCCAAAGGCTGATTCCGATTGAGATTAAGCTTTCTTCCACGCCCCGACCAGCTATGGCCTCAGGCATCAAGACATTCAGGGAAGACTTTGGAGACAGGGCGGCACCCGGCTATGTGATACACACCGGAAGCATTCGCCTTCCGCTCGGCTCCGGCGTGACGGCACTGCCTTTTACGAAGTTGTAGAAGGCGGCTCGATATATAAGGAGATTCAAGTAAAATGCCTTTCAAGAAATACAATCGGGTCTCTCATCTAACATTTTGGATTGGAACCGTTGTGAAAATCGAGAGCGAGGAAATTATATCGGTTCACTTCGATCACGGCGGAATAAGGCGGTTGAATCTTAAATATGCCAAACTATCTCCTGTAGCCGTAGAAAAAGAGGCTCAACTTCTGGCGGAGAATGAGCGCGGCATTAAAGAGACGTTTGAATCGACGGATGCTCATGACTCACATGCCCACGGCTCTCATTGGGAGCCATTCTTCGAAAACACAAATGTATTGCTGGAAAGATTGCCTGAGGCCTTAAACCGGAGTGCAATTGTCCCTTGCTGGGCGGACAACTCTCGCTCCGACTACATTTCCTTTATAGGAATGTTTCTATCTTAATCAGTTTGTTGAACTCTTCCGATTGTCGCATGAAGTCTTCAATCAAGACAATCGGCCTCAGGGAACGTTCTGAAACTTCTGGACGTCTGTCAGTCTCCGGTAATGAGAGGATATGCTTCTGAATCTTGGGGCTAATTTGAGGAGTGAGAGGATTTGTGTTACCCGAGCTCGGGTGAGGCCTTCCGTTCGAGCGATAACGGCTTGAGAGGGAATCCGGCCGGATTCAAGGAGCCTTTGCGCGCCTTTGCCATTCGATGGCCTTGCATAGGAGTTCGACCACGCGAGGCGTCCTTGGCTCCCTCGGCGGCTTAGGCGAGCCTCTCGGTGGCGGGATGGCGCTGACTCCCTTCCTTCAGGCATCTGGCGGCTGATGGAGTCAAGATTGCTATTTTCAAAGACCCTTTAGGACCAAGGGCAATTTCGAGATCCTGTTTTCGATAATCATTTTTGCCGTTATTCCGATTGGTTATGTGGATGATTCGGAAGAAGACTTCTGGTTCAGGCTCGCCCTTTAGGGTTCTAAACCTGCCACATGCGGTGAGCTTTTTTATTTCAATCCTTAATAACCCCGAAGAATTGATAAGGCCCCGCTTATGAGTAGCACAATTAAGCCAGCTGTAAAGTTCACCTTGACCAGATTGATGGATAATTTCTGCAGAGACCTCTTTTCAGTCTCGACTGTTGTTCTCATAATCCTTGGACCCAAGACCAGGCCCCTGTAGAAATGAATCGTAACCATGCCGAAAACCAGAATGGACTTCGTCATCAATGCCGAAGACCAGTTGTTTTCAAGGAAAGCGATTCCTGAACATTGTTTGTTCAGCCCCGCCAATACTGTCCCGGTTATAACCAGAACAATTATGCTCAAGTTTGCCGCCGGAGTGAACCTCTTTGAAATCTCCCCCATGAGCTTGCCCGACCCTGCACCCAAGACTTGTCTGGACGACGGCATGGCAAAAAAAAGGGTGAAGATAATCCCCCCGATCCAGAGCGCTGCCGCAACACTATGTGCAAAGTAACAACTTATCAATATCAGCTCTTTCATCTCGTCCTCCCGTATTTCGAGATTCAGGCGGCGGACTGCTTTTATGCAATCCGCCGCCTTGATTTTACCTATTTTGTCTTAATAGGCGGGATACAACCGCAACCACATGAACTCTTTGTCTCGCACGTGGCATCAGGCTTCTTTTCTTCGGGCTTTCCCTTTGGTTCCCTGGTGTCCTTTGCCATTCTTCATCACCTCCTTTCCGAATAAGATTATGCGTATTAACTAAAATACATATGAAAAAAATTTCAGCCTTTCTTTACTTTCAATGCTCCCTCCATGATTACTTGCTGTCCCAAGCACCCACACGTGCAGATGCGGTTAAGCCTCTGGCGGCATTTTTCAAGGGTGTCCCGGTTCAAGGAGTAATATATCCAATATCCCCGCCTTTCGTCTTTTACGAGGCCCGCACCCTTGAGCACCCGTAAATGCTGGGACACTGCGGACTGCGTTATCCCCAGCGCCTTGGCCAGGACATTAACGCTCAGTGGCTCTTTTTTAAGCAGTTCGATAATCTCTATTCTTTTATCAACAGAGAATATTTTGAACAATTCCGCCGCGTCCTTCATGATAATCCCCACTATTTGTTTAAGTTACTGCTAATATACTTTATTGAGAGGCCGTTGTCAATCGTTCTTTTCTCTGTAAGGCATTCCGTCCATTCGAGGCCCTCCCTTGCGGGTTCAGGTTGTACCGAATCTGTCCAAAATAATTCATTTTTAAAAAGAGATTGCCACAACGGGGATTTTCAGCCCCAACAATAACTGCTCAACAACCCCTTTCGTATGTCATTGCGAGCGAAACGCGGCAATCTCGCTTTTAATTCCCCTTATTAAGACACCTTATTCCTTAAACAGCCAGGTGGAGAGATACCTCTCGCCCGTGTCCGGGAATATAACCACGACCAGTTTGCCAGCGTTATCTTCCCGCCCGGCCACCTGCAGAGCGGCCCATAAGGCGGCCCCGCTTGAGATGCCGGCCAGTATGCCCTCTTCCCTCGCAAGCCTTCGGGCCATTATCCCCGCGTCATCATCCGCCACCCGGATTACCTCGTCAATAATTCCCCTGTCCAGCACATCAGGCACGAACCCCGCCCCGATGCCCTGGATCTTGTGCGGCCCGGGATTGCCGCCCGATAGAACGGGGGACGTGGCAGGCTCCACGGCCACGGCCTTGAACCCAGGCTTTTTTGCCTTCAATGCCTCGGCGACACCGGTGATTGTGCCGCCCGTGCCCACGCCAGCCACAAGGATGTCCACCTGCCCGTCCGTGTCGCGCCAGATCTCCTCCGCGGTGGTTTTCTTGTGTATCTCAGGGTTCGCCGGGTTCTTGAACTGCTGGGGCATGAAAGAGCCGGGCATGGAGGCGGCAAGCTCTTCGGCTTTTTTTATCGCGCCCTTCATCCCCTCCTGGCCTGGGGTGAGGACCAGCTCCGCGCCGAATATCTTTAATAGCTGCCTGCGTTCCATGCTCATGGTCTCAGGCATGGTGAGTATCAGTTTATAGCCGCGGGAGGCCGCCACAAAGGCCAGCGCTATGCCGGTGTTGCCGCTGGTGGGCTCTATTATGGCCGAGCCTTCCTTGATGAGCCCTCTCTTTTCCGCGTCCTCTATCATCGCCACCCCGATGCGGTCTTTCACGCTGGAGAGGGGGTTGAAGGACTCCAGCTTCGCGGCCACCCCGGCCTTTGCCCCGGCCGTGATCCGTTGAAGCGCTACAAGGGGTGTGTTCCCGACGGTTTTTGTCAGGTCATGGTATATCCGGGCCATTTTTAACGCCTCCTGTTCTTTTTTGAAATCGATTATAACCTTTATGGACGGCATCAATCCTGAAGTTTGAATTTTTGAATTTCGGTGAGTTATTCTAAAGAAGAGAAATAGGGTTTTATATAGCGGGAAAGCACCTTCTGAATGGGTCATTTTTTAAAGCGATTGGTTTTGATCTTGAAAACGTTATTATCTTTTTTTAATACGGAATGCCGGGAAGACAATGAGTAAATCAAAGAGGACAGGCCGGGACCTCTTCCCGGATGCGGAGAGCCTGAATTACAGCATCAGGAAATCCCGCGATGCCCTGCGGTCCGGCGGTCCGGACTCCAGGTTTTTCTACCTCCTGGACGAGTTGCCCGCCCTTGTCTATCTGCAGGGGCCGGACCATTCGATAAAATATGCCAACCGCCGCTTCCGGGAGCAGATGGGGGACTTCGAAGGGAAGAAATGCTACGATTTCTTCTCGGACGGCAAAGCCACCTGTGAACCCTGCCACGCAAAAGAGGTCTTTGAAAGCGGAAGTCCCTCGAAAAGGGAGTGGGTGTCCGAGAGCGGCAAATGCTACGAAATCTACGCTTGTTCCTTCAGGGATGCGGACGGCTGTCCTCTCCTTCTCAAGCTGGCCATAGACGTAACCGGACACAAAGAGATGGAAACGCTGACCAACCTGTTCATGAGCTCCGCGCCGGTCGGCCTGACCATACTGGACGAGGATTGCCGTTACCTGAAGATAAACGATTATCTGGCTTTCATGCACGGCAAAGCTCCCGCCGAGCATATAGGCAAATCGATATTCGAGATAATCCCCGCCCTTGCGCCCTCGATAAAGAAGGCCGTGGACAAGGTCATCCAGACCGGCGAAGCCGTCCTGCATGGAGAGTTCACCGGGCAGAGCGGCGGGTTAAAAAGAGACGTCCTCGTCTCCTATTTCCCCCTGTTCATGGGGAAGGCCGCCAGGGCCGTGGGCGTATTCGTGCTGGACATAACCGAGCGCAAAAGGGTCGAGCAGGCCCTTATGGAAAGCGAAGAGAAATACCGCCGGATCGTCGATACCGCGCAGGAGGGCATCTGGGGGTTCGACCGGGAGATGAAGACGAATTTCATCAATCATGCGATGGCCTCCATGCTGGGCCGCGAAGTGGATGAGGTGCTTGGCCGCCCCTATTCCGATTTCACGGCTGAAGACCGGGCGGCCCCTATGACCGGGATGGAACGGCATAAAAAGGGAACCAGGGAGACCTTCGATGCCAGGCTGATAAAAAAAGACGGCTCGGAGATTTGGCTCCGGGGCTCGGCCTCCCCCTTCTTCAGTGAAAGCGGCGAGCATGAAGGCAGACTGTGCATGTTCTTCGACATCACGGACAGGAAACTGGCCGAAAGCGCCCTGAGGGAATCCAACGAACTGTTCGAGAAAATCTTCTCCGGGATACACCTGCATATTGCCTGCCTGGACAGGGACTTCAATTTCATACGGGTGAACGAGGCCTATGCAAGGGCGGACGGAAGACCCGTTGATTTCTTCCCCGGGAAAAACCACTTCGACCTCTACCCCAGTGATGAGAACAGGGCTGTTTTTGTAAATACGGTTGAAACGGGCCAGCCCTTTACAACCTTCGAGAAGGCCTTCGAGTCTCCCGGCCATCCCGAGCGGGGGATAACCTACTGTGACTGGAGCCTTATGCCGGTAAAAGGCCCGGACGGGGTTGTGAACGGCCTCATACTGAGCGTTCTGGACGTGACCGACCGGAAGCGGGCGGAAGAGCTGCGCGTCCACAGGGACAACCTCGAAGGGCTGGTGGAAGAGAGGACGGCCGAACTGAAGATGTCGAACGAGCAGCTTTCCTCGGAAATAGCCCTCCGGATAAAGACCGAACAGACCTTGCAGGAGAGGATAAAGGAGATAAACTGCCTCTATTCGGCAAGCAATGTGCTGGGGAGGCAGGACCTTTCCATCGATGAAATGCTCCAGCAGCTTGTTGAGATAGTGCCATTTTCGTTCAGGTTCCCGGAGCACGCCTGCGCGCGCATATTCTTTGCCGGGGCCGAGTTCAAGTCCCCCTGCTACGCCGAGAGCCCTGTGAACTGCGAAGCCCCCATAACCGTCCTTGGCAGGGAAATAGGCTCGGTGCGGATATATTACAGGGAAGAGGTGAAAGGGCTGTTCCCGGACCCCTTCGTCAGGGAGGAAAGGGAGCTTCTGAAGGCCGTTTCACTCCGCATCTCGGAGATGGTGGAGAGAAAGCAGGCCGAAGAGGAAAGGGCCAGGCTGGTGACCGCGATAGAGTCCAGTGCAGATGCCACTTTCATAACCGACCCTGACGGGATGGTCCAGTACGTAAACCCGGCTTTCGAGAAGATTACGGGTTTTGACCGCAAGGAAGTCATCGGCGGACCGCTGGACATCCTTTCCGGCGGGCAGCAGGGGCCGGCCGGGATGTGGGACACCCTGAAGGCCGGGAAGACATGGTCGGGCAATCTCGAAAACAGAAAAAGGGACGGCACCGTCTACAATGAGGAGGTAACGGTCAGCCCCGTCAGGGCAAGGACGGGCGACCTGATGAACCTTATCGTGATAAAACGGGACGTGACCGAAAAGATGAGGCTGGAATCGATCGCCGAGGCCGTGAACTCCATGAATAACGTGGGGTATATATTCTCCGGCATACGGCACGAGATAGGCAACCCGGTGAACTCCATGAAGACCACCCTGAGCGTCCTCAGAAACAAGCTGGGCGAATGTTCAAGGGAGACCGTCAGCACCTACATAGAACGGATGCTGGCGGAAATAACCAGGCTCGAATACCTGTTAAAGGCCCTGAAGAGCTTTAACATGTACGAGACGCCGGAGATCAAGCTCCTGCAGGTGAACAACTTCATCAAGATATTCGTCTCGCTGATAAGCGGCGACATAGAAAAGAAAGGGATCAGGCTGGAGACCAGCCTTGAGAAGGACCTCGAATACATATATGCCGACCCGAGGGCGCTCCAGCAGGTCCTTCTGAACGTGCTTACAAATGCGTTCGATTCGCTGGAAGGCGTCCATGAGCCAAGGATACAGATAAAGGTCATGCGGATCTCCCCTCTGGCAATAATCAGGATCAGCGATAACGGCTGCGGGATGAATGAAAAGGAGACGAGCGAGCTTTTCAGGCCCTTTTACACAACAAAGGCGCACGGCACGGGGCTGGGGCTTATGATAACAAAGAAGATGCTGGCCAAGATGAACGGGCATATCGAGATCAGCAGCCGCAAGGGCGAAGGCACGGCCGTGGATATTTTCATACCGGAGGGATCGGTTGACGGGGATTAAAGGAAGAAAAAGGATACTGATAATAGACGACGACAGGATATTCTCGGATACCCTGCGGGAATATCTTATGCGGGACGGCATCGAAGTGCTCTCCGCCTATACGGGCGCCGAGGGCCTGAAGACCAGTTCCGAGGGCAACCTGGATGTGATCCTGCTTGATCAGAAGCTGCCGGATGCCGAAGGCCATACCCTCTGCCCCTCCGTGCTGAAGAACAATGAGAACGCGAAGATAATATTCATTACCGCCCACGCCAGCTTCGAGGGCGCGGTGCAGGCGATAAAGGCCGGCGCCTTCAACTATATTTCCAAGCCCTTCGAGCTGGAGGAGATGGAGCTGGCCATAGAGCAGGCCCTGAGGACCTCCGAACTGGAAAGGGTCGAGCAGCTGAGGAGATACGAGCTGGACAGGGAAAGCGAAGAGGCAACCCTGATCGGCGAAGACGGCGGGCTTTCGGGGATTCTGGCGATAGTCAACTCGGCGGCCAAATCCGATGCCCCCGCCCTTATAACCGGCGAGACCGGAACGGGCAAGAACGTTGTGGCAAAGGCCATACATTTCAGGAGCGCCCTGGCCCGGAGCCCCTTTATCAGCATCAACTGCGCCGCCCTGCCCGAAAACCTGATTGAGGCCGAGCTGTTCGGCTACGAAAAAGGGGCCTTTACCGGGGCGGTATCCTCCAAACGGAGCATCTTCGAGATGGCCGAGGGGGGGACGCTCTTCCTGGACGAAATAGGGGAGATGCCCATGCACCTCCAGTCGAAGCTCCTTGGCGTGCTGGAGGACAAAAAGATAAGGAGGCTGGGGGGCGAGTCTTTCAAGTCCGTCAACGTGCGCATAATTGCCGCCACCGGGGTGAACCTCGAGGGCGTGCTGGACAGTAAATTCCGCAAGGACCTCTATTTCCGCATCAGCGTAATACGCATCCATATACCCCCGCTGAGGGAGCGCACCGAGGACATACCGGAGCTTTGCTCCTATCTCCTGAAGAAGATAGGGGCCAGGGACCTCGTCCTGCCCGAACCGGAGATTGAAAAATTGAAGAGTTATAAATGGCCCGGCAACGTAAGGGAGCTGAGGAACGTGCTGGAAAGGGCGCTTATCCTCCAGAAAGGCTCGATCCGGCCATCGGAGCTCCTCTGCCCGCCCTCTGTTCAGCAACCCCAGTCAAAGCTCTTCGGCACGGGCGGGGCCCCGGAGATAGAACCCCTCATCGAAGTGGAAAAAAATTATATCAGGCAGGCGCTTGCGCGTCTTTCGGGCAATTACACAAAGACGGCCAGGGCCCTCGGCGTGTCCCTCTCCACCCTGAAAAGGAAGATCAAGGAATACGGCCTAAAATGAGCGGGTGGTTCAAAATGAACCGCCCATAATAGTTTCATACCTGCCCGCAAAAAAGGTTTGCAGCCGTAACCCTTTATTTTTTCAGACTTTTCCCCAATAGGTCATTTCTGGCATGTCCTTTGCATATAAAGAGGCATGCAAAACGGAAAAAAGAGCATACTCCTTGTAGACGACGAGATGCCGTTTCTGCTCTCGCTCTCCGAGGGCCTGCAATTCTCCGAGGAGGACATCTCAGTCCACATCGCCGCAAACGGAAAGAAGGCGGTCGAGGTCTTGTGCTCGGAACATCTGGACCTGGTAATAACGGACCTGAAGATGCCGGAGATGGACGGGTTTGAGCTTATGGACTACATGCGTGAGCATTTCCCCCTGATACCGGTAATCGTCATGACGGCATACGACGTGCCAGGCCTGCAGGGCAAGCTGGCCCAGGACCAGGTGCACTCGTTTATCGAAAAGCCGCTGGACCTTGATGGACTGACGGGCAGGATAAGGGACGCCCTGGGCAGAAGCGGCGGAGGCGGCTATCCGGTCTTCGAGATGGAGAACCTCTTCGGCGACAACGTCTTCCCGCCGGCCAAGTGGTTCGCGCTCAAAAAACACGTGAGATTTTTTTAAAAGAGGAGGACAAAAGATGAAGAACCTGCTGGAAAGACCGCTCGAAAGCCAAAAAAAGACAACCGGTTACGGGAGATCGCTTCCCCCGGTGCGGAAGGAATCCATGAAGGCGCTGGCCGAGGCGATGATCCTTCAGTCCATGGAAGACTTCTGGAGCAGCGCCTACAAGAACGAGAGCATGGAGTTCTTCAAGGGAGAGGGCTTCCATATCTGCGCGGAAATGGCCGGCATGGGCAGGGAAGACCAGATGAAGGTGCTCCAGATGCTTGCCGATCCCATGCAGAATGATATTGAAGAAGGGAGGTAGACGCTAGGCATGCCCGCGACACTCAAGGTCAACTGCTGGGATTACAACAATTGCGAAAAAGCGCTGAGGAGAGACTGCCCGGCCTATCCAAACGCCGGAAGGGTCTGTTTCGTTGTGGAAGGGACCAGATGCAAAGGGATAATGCAGGGTCCTTATTCTGAAAAGATCAACGATTGCCGCGAATGTGAATTCTATAAAGGGATGATATTAAAGAAATGCATTTAGGGAGGCGCTTCTTGTCTTCACTCAGAAAAGGGCTTGTCCTGGTAAACAACAAACTGAGCAAAAAAGGCGTCGTAATAGATTGGGGCCGGATGGGCGGAATCAAACACCGCCCTTACATGCTGGACAGCAAAGAGGCCGCCGACGCCGTAAGGGTCTGGACCGGGAACAGGATAGAGGTCTGGCCCCTTGCCGAGGTCGCCGAAGACGCCCGCCTTTCAACCGCTAACTGAAGTTTTTCCAAAAAGGTTTCAAAAAGTTTCCATTGACCCATCCCCCCTTTTTTGATAGGGTTTTCGCGGGGAACTTTCTTTCATCAGGAGGGTATGAATGAACAGGCTTCCTTACCCCAAATACGTAATCTGGTATATGGTTTTTGTAATATTAATGATTGGGATCGCACCCCGGGCGGAAGCCGGACTGGCCCCCTCGGCCACTTTGACCCTGCCTAAGGCGGACAGGGCCCAGGACATGCAAAAAGTTCAGCAGATACTGGAAAAGAAGATGATAAGGGAGAGGCTGGCACAGTTGGGGTTCAGGCAGGGGGAGATCAAATCAAGGCTGGACCAGATGAGCGACCAGCAATTGCACCAGTTCGCCCAGAGGCTGGACCAGATCAAGGTGGGCGGAGACGGGGTTGGCATCGTAATAGCCGTCCTCGTGATAATTGTCCTTGTCGTGCTTCTGCTGCAACTGACGGGCCACAGGGTGCGGATCACCTAAAAATTGATTAAAAGGATTCTTTCAGGCCGCAGGGGCGCACGAGTGCGCCCCTGCTTTTTGCTTCTTGCCCTTTTAATAACCGGCGCCTGCGCCGGCGGGGCGGGCGTAAAGGACACGGACAGCGTCCACATGGTCAGAAGCGTCCCTTTCTTTCCGCAGGAAGCGTACCAGTGCGGTCCGGCATCGCTGGCTGGCGCGCTTGGTTTTTTGGGTCTGAAAGCGACTCCGTCCAAAATAGCCAAAGACATATACAGCAGCGGCGCTCGCGGGGTGCTCAATATAGACCTAGTCCTCTACGCGCAGAGGAAGGGGCTCCAGTCCAGGCAATACAGGGGCGGACTGGAAGACCTGAAGAGAAAAATAGATTCCGGCACTCCCGTCATAGTTATGACGCGCGTGTGGCCCGCCTTCCTGGGGAAGGGCCATTTCATGCTGGTCAAGGGCTATTCCGCGCGGTACATAATCGCCAACTCCGGCAGGACCGAGTCCCTTGAGATACCCGTTGACAAGTTCATGAAAGCCTGGCGGGACGAGGACTACTGGACCCTTCTCATAACAAAATGAAAAAGACCATACACCTTCTTTCAGTCCTGCTTTTTGTACTTCTGGCGGCCTGCTCGATGATGCCGAAGATACATATCCTCTCAGACCCCCTCACTCCGCAGGAGCACCTCAATCTGGGGGTGGCCTACGAGGAAAAAGGCGAGCTGGACAACGCGATAAGGGAATATAATCTCGCCGCAAAAAAACTGAAAGCGCCCGCATACTTCAATCTTGGCAACGCCTATTTCAAGAAAGGCGAGTACGGGAAGGCGGAGGACTACTATAAAAAGGCCATAAAGAAAGACCCCCGCATGGCCGGCGCCTGCAACAATCTGGCCTGGCTTTACTACACAAGAAAAATAAAACTGGACCAGGCCGAGGAGCTTGCGAGAAAGGCCATCCGCCTCAGCCCGGAAAAGTCCTCAATCTATGAAGATACGCTGAAAAAGATACAGGAGCTTAAAAATAAAACTATCTAGCTAAAAAAATCCGGGTTGAGCCCTGGTTATTCTTTTTTCTTCGAGGCCGTCTTCAGGGCGGAAAAAATCTCGTCTATGGAGGCGAACCTTTCAGGCCGCGGCATCAGGCATTTCTGTACCAATGCGTCCATGATGGCCGGGACTTCCGGGTTCCTCTGCGATGGTTTCACAGAAGGGATTCCCTCAACCGTACCGGCAAGCATCTCGTAGAGGACCACGCCCATGGCATAAATGTCCGAAGCCATGCCCCCGCCGTCTTCAAAATAGGGCGTTTTCCCCGAATCCCCCTTTTCAAGCTCCAGATGCCCGCCTGTGTCGATAAAACATTCCGACGAAAGCTTTTCATGCGGCCCACTCCTCGCGTGAAAGTCCTTGAGCGCCCTCAAGGCAGACACCCACAGCTTTAAGGCCTCTTTCGGCTCCAGACGGCCCTCTCCGGCCAGTACCTCGCGCAGGGTTCTTTTGCCTTCGGGCAGGACAGGAGCTTTTTCCACCTGAGCGGGCGCCTCAGCCGGTTTGCCTTTGCTCTTAAGAAAAGATAATCTTTGTGATACATCCTTGAACGAGGAATCCGCGGCGCTTATCTTTCTTAAAATATCCGAAGCCTTCTCCGCGTCCCCGGCCTTCTCCAGCATGAGACTGAATGTGTAAAAATCCTCCAGGTTCGAGGCAAGCTCTTTCTGTTTGAGGCATATCTCGAACATCTCCGCAGCCTCCCTGTACATCTGAATCCCGTAAAGGAGTTCGGCGGACCGCCTGTAATTTCCGCCCTCCCTGCAGGAACGCGCGGCGGGCAGCGCCCTCCCGGCCTTCTCCAGGCAGTTAGCCGCATCCAGGTGGCGGCCGCATTTCCCGTAGAGGGCCGCGGCCTCTTCATTCCGGCCAAGGCTTTCGCTTATTTCCGCCGCGGCGCCGTAATTGCCGCCCCACTCGTAAAGCTCACAGGCCCTCTCCCGCTCACCAACAGACTCGAAGAGGGAAGCCGCCTGGAGGTAATCGCCGCCCTGCTCATAAAGGGGGGCCGCCCTGGCGTAATCATTGAATTTCTGGTCGTATATGAGAGCGGCGGAGACGTACTCTCCCTTCCTGATATACTCCTCGGCTTCCGCCCTCAAGTCCTGCGTAATGCTGCGGGTGCGTTTTTCGACTATGGTCTTTATGTAAAGCCTTCTTATGGCGAGAATGATTATGACCGCTACCGGAATGGCAAAAAATATATACAGGACCGGGGTGAACCTGGCCATGCGCCGGTCAAAATCAAAAGGGATGGCGCTCTCGAGCGCGGGTTTTGCGAACGGACTTCCGAGCAGTCTGAATATAAAACGGTCCAAAAGTTCTAGAATAGAGAGACCTCCAGCCCCTTGTCCATGCTGTATACCGGGTAAATAGTATAGTTTTTCACATAGGGCTGGCGCAACATTATGTCCTTTCTATGCCAGAAAGGCACCCACGGGGCGTCATCCACTATGATCTGCTCGGCCCTCTGGTAATAGCGGTCCCTCTCAGCAGTGTCCCTTGCCGACTGCCCCTGGGCTATAAGCCTGTCCACCCGCGGGTTTTCATAAAAAGTCCTGTTGCCGGCGGGGCCCTTGTTGGCGGAATCAAACAGCGGGTAAAGGAAGTTCTCCGGGTCAGGGTAATCGGCCCACCAGCTTATCCAGAAGATGTCGCTTTCGCCATTATTGAGGGCCTCCCGGTAGGCGTTCCATTCCAGTTGTTTTATCCGCGCGTGTATCCCCACCTGGCTGAGGTATGATTGTATAATCTCCGCCATGTCCGCGACCTCTTCCTGCGCGGTTATGTAAAAGCTGACGGTCAAACCGTTTTTATAGCCCGCCTCTTTGAGAAGCTGTCTGGCCTTTTCGGGGTTGTATGGGTAGCCTTTGGGCCTTGGCCAGTCCCTGAGCGCGGGCGGCACGGGGCCGGATGCCAATGTGCCCCTGCCCTCCATGAAGGTCCGAAGGATCTTTTTGCGGTCTATGGCGCAGCTTACGGCCTCCCTCAATTTTTTATTATTAAATGGCGGGCGCGAGCAATTAAGCCCCAGATAATAGGTATTTATGCCGTCTATGGAAGCGGTATTGCCCTTCCATTTGGGGTCCGCACGGAACTGGCTGTACATGGATGCCGGAACGCTTATCACGTCAAGGTTCCCAAGCTCGAATTCCACCACGGCCGTGAGGTCTTCGGGGATTATCCTGTAAACAATCCCCTTCACCTTCGGATGCCCGTCGAAATAATCATCTCTGGCCAGGAGGACCACCTCCTGGCCAGAGGCCCATTTTTGCAGTACATAAGGCCCCGTGCCTACGGGGTGCGCACCGAAGGCGAACCTGTCCCCGGCAAGCTCTTTGGGGACGACATAGGCCGCAGTCATGGCAAGCAGGTCCAGAAACGGCGAGAACGGTTTTGAGAGGGTCAGCCTGAGCGTATAGGGATTTACCACTTCAATCCCTTCAATCCCTGCGGCCCTGCCTTCCGAGAACTCCTTCGCGCCCTTTAGCCTCTCCAGAACCCATGTATTGGGGGAAGCGGTCTCTTTATTTAAAAGCCGCTCGAAGGAGTACCTGAAGTCATCAGCCGTGACCTCGCGGCCATTGGAGAATTTGACCCCCTTTTTAAGCCTGAACGTATACGAAAGGCCGTCCTTCGAGACATCCCAGCTTTGGGCCATATCGGGGATTATTTTGAGGCCCGGCCCTATCCGGACAAGCCCGTTAAAGAGCTTGGCCGCTATCGAGCCGCCCGTCACGTCGGTTATCATGGCGGGGTCAAGGTTGGAGGGGTCTGCGGCAATCCTGAAATAGATATAGCCCGGCATCCTGTTTTGAGACGTGCATGCAGAGAGGCCCAAAAACAAAAAGGCCATGGCAAGGGCCATGGCCTTCAGAATATGTCTCTTTTCAATACCTGAGAAAGGCCCCGATGCCGCCGGCATTCCTGAGTTTTTCGTTACCGTAGACTATGCTCACCCTGCCGCCCAGTTCAACTGTTTTCTGCATTACGAGGCTGGCCATATAGTTTACCTTTTCGAATGGGCCTTTGCAATAAGGGCATGTCCCCGCACCGGCCGAAAGCGCCCTGCAATTGCGGCAGAAATAGCCCGGCTGGCTGAAATCGGAGTCAACGAGGAGTTCCATTATCCTCTGCTCCTCCAGCATGAAGAGCACGTCCTCCATCCCGAGCACGGCCTGCTGGTCCTTAAGCGTGCGCTCCATCAGCTCGTCAACCTTTTCGGCGTCTCTTTTATGCTTGTGCCCCTCCGTAACGGACATGGCCTTTTTCAGGACATCCATGCCCGTCTCGTACATCCCGGCCGCGAAGGTGCCGATAATCAATTCCCTGAACCTCTCCGGAAGCCTGTCAATGGCCATGTACAGGACTTCCTCCGGCCCGCCCGTTACAATTCCCTCAACGGCCTGCCCTTCCATAATCCGCTCCATATGCCCTACCACATCGTTTACATGGATGCCCACGTGCACGGCAACGTGCCTTTCCTGGCTTTTGTCGCCAAGTATCGCGGTGGCAAGGATGGTCTCGCCTTTCGTGCTCCTGACGCTCTCGCCCCTCCGGGAATCGCCTTCCTTGTGCCTTCCGGGGATGTCGGGTGCGTGCATCTCGGTATATTCCACCAGTTCGCCCATCCCGGTAACGAAGATACGCGCGTTCTCCTTGTCCAGAAGGAGGACGATATAGCGCCTGTATGCGTCCATTATCTCTATAAGGGGTTTCAGGTAAGGTACCTTGTCCACTATCAGCCGGCTCTTCACCGGGACCGGCAGGTGAAACTCCTTCCAGTACCCGCCGCCCCTGGAGCTGATGAGGCAGAGCCCTTTCCTGAACTCCCGCTTGCTGCCGATGAAGTAGTCCTCTATGGCTTCCAGGTCTTTCTTTATTTTCTTGTATGCCGGTTTTTCGGTCTTTTCCGCCGCGTCTTTCACCATGTTCTTGAATTCCACCAGGTATTCGCCGCGCGGGTTGGCAAGGGGGTCCACATTAAGATAGAGGCTTACGTAATAATCCGCGTCGGAGTCGATCGAAGCCATCTCCCTCAGTTCCTCAAGCGTCAGCATCGGTTCCTCCTTCGATCTCGCCAAAAATCTGCATAATGGAGATGAACAGTGCAAGGGTAAGGGGGCCCAGAACCAGGCCGATAAGCCCGAAAACGTTTATGCCCCCGAGGACGCTGAAAAAAATCAACAAGGTGTGCATCTTGGTCCTACCACTAATTATAACGGGTTTAAGGAGGTTATCAACCGTGCTTATGACGAATACCCCTACGGCGAACATGGCAATGCCTTTCCAGAGATGCCCAAGGAGCATGAAGACGATTGTGGCGGGCCCCCATACGACCATTGTCCCCACGGCCGGGACAAACGAGGCAAAAAAGGTTGCGGCGCCCAGGAGCACGGGCGCTTCCGCCCCGAGTATCCAGAAGGTAAGCCCGGCTATGGCCCCCTGCATTGCCGCGATTATGATGCCGCCATAGATAGTGGAGATCACCATGTCCACTACCTGCTTTTTAAGCCGTTCCTTGTGTTTGCCCGCAAACGGCAGGTAATTGTTTATCCTGGTGGTGAATTCCTTCCCGTCCCTGAGGAGAAAAAAGCTGGTGAAAAGGAGCAGAAAGATGTCGAAGAAAAACTGGAGCAGGTTTTTTGCGCCCACGGTTATCTGCAGCAGGAGAAAAGAACGAAGACTCTGCAGGTTCTGAAAGATTATCTGCTCCAGGTTTATGCCCTTAACCGGCAAAACCGACTGCAGCCTGCTTATGAACTGAAGGACTTTGGGGTGCTCAATAAGTGATTTCAGCTCTATATTCCCGCCGCCTGCCGCAAACTTGTCCACCAGGGCCTTCACCTCGTAGACAAACAGATAACCCATGTAGGAGAACGGCCCGAAAATGATTATCACGATAAGGATTACGGTTATCAGAGAGGCCAGCGCCTTGAACCTGAGCTTCACCACCAAAAGCGCGTAGACAGGATAGAGGAGTATGGAAAACACTATCGCCCACCCTATGGGGGTGAAAAAGGGCTTGATGATCCTGTAAGTAAAATAACCGAAGAACAGGACCAGGCCTATTAGTATGAAACGGAAAAACCTGTCCCCGGAGTTCTGGCTATAATTTTTCACGCGCGCTGGCCTCTATGAAAGCGGCGAAGATATTGCACGCGAGGCCCTCACCCGGCATTCTCTCCGGGTGCCACTGTACTCCCGTGAAAAAAGGATGCCCCTCAAGGCGGAAGGCCTCGACGATGCCGTCAGGGGCGCGCGCGATGACCTTCAGCGGCGTGGCAACCGTTCTGCATGCCTGATGATGATGGCTGTTCACTTCAAACTCGCCCCGGCCCAGGAATTCGTCATCCAGGGCTATTTGATGCGTGCCCTCTCTGTGCCGAAGCGCGCCCTGACGCTCGCTTATGTCCTGGTACAGGCTGCCCCCAAGCGCCACGTTTGCAAGCTGCATCCCGTAGCAGATGGAAAGGAGGGGCTTCCCCGTGCGGACGGATTCATTTACAAGCCCTATCTCGAAAGCGGTGCGCTCCACGGGGACGATCTTTTCCGCAAGCCTTATGCCCTCGCCGTAACAGGACGGGTGGATGTCCGCGCCTCCCGGGATGAGAATGCCCTGAAACCTCCGGAAATATTCTTTTGGGTCCCCATGGGGGGGAATGCAAACCGGCAGACCGCCAGCCCCGCAAACGGCCTCTATGCAGCTTTTCTTTACCGTGAAGGCGCCCTCTTCGGGGTTCAGGATGATGCCTATAAACGGCCTGGCCATCAAAGACATGGTTTCTTGAATTTCAGAGGCCGTGCCTGAGGACCTTGCCGGCACCGTTGCCGGTTAATTCTCCGTATTTTATGGCAGCGGCCCCGTTCACGAACAGATGGACTACCCCTTCCGCCTTTCTGAAAGGCTCATCGAATGTGGCGGTATCGCACAGTTTTTCCGGATCGAATACAACCATATCGGCGTAAAAACCTTCATGGATGAGCCCCCTCGCCTTCAGGCCGAAGGTCGCCGCGGGAAGGGAGGTCAGCCTCCTTATGGCCTCGGCAAGTCCCATCAGCCCTTCTTCCATTGTATATCTTTTAATGAAGCGCGGGAAGCTGCCAAAACCGCGCGGGTGCGGCTTTCCAATGGCGGTAATCCCGCTGAAGTCCCGCGCCGAACTGTCAGACCCCACCATCACCCAGGGCAGCCGGTAGAAACGCTTAAGGTTGTCCTCCGTCATGCCGTGGAATATCGCCCCGGCCCTAGCCGAAGACCTGATAATTATGTGAATAGCCGCATCGGCGGGGGACATGTTAATCGCGGCCGCTATATCGGAGATGTTCCTGCCTTCCATCCACCGGTCTTCCTCAACCGGGGTGTTTGAAAGATAAACGCCCCGCCAGTAATCCGGGGCGGTTTTCATCTGCCCCTTTATCCTTGCAAGCGCATCGGGGCCCTTAAGCCTCTTCAATTCCTCGTCGATTCCGCCATCGTATGCCCAGGCGGGCAGCACCGTATCAAGGTCGGTGGAGGACGCCGTATACGGGTATCTGTCGGCGGTCGCCCTCAGGCCCCCGGCCCTCGACTCTTCCAGGAGGTTTATCGCGGCATCTATTTTGCCCCAGTTCTCCTTGCCCGCCGTCTTTATATGAGATACGTGCAGGGCCCCCGCTTTTTTGCCGATCGCGATGGCCTCTTCTATCGCCTCAAGGAGTTTCGCCCCCTCGCTCCTCATATGGGTGGCGTATATGAAAGGCTGAGAGGCGTTTTTCCCGGTCTCCGCAAGCGCTTCCAGTTCTCCGGTCTTCGAGTACGCGCCGGGGGGATAGATGAGCCCGGAGGAGAGCCCGATTGCCCCGGCCTGCAGCGACTCAACAAGCAGCCTCTTCATTTCAGCCATGCCTGGTGCGGACGGGTCCTTGTCCTTGTAGCCCACCACCGACCCCCTTATATTCCCGTGCCCGGCCAGGGTGGCGAAATTCATCCAGGGCCGTCTTTTTTCCAGAATGCGAAGGTATTCGGAAAGCGAGTTCCATCGCTCTTTGATGGCGAGTTCTTTCAAATCTTCTTCCCTGCGCTCCGCGGCCTCGCCAAGGAGGGGGCCGCCTGAAAGCCCGCAGTTTCCGTTTATCTCGGTCGTGACGCCCTGGAAGAGTTTTCCCTGAGCGGCGTGAGGGTCGGCCAGGAGCGTGAAATCGGAATGGCTGTGCGTGTCTATGAAACCCGGCGCCACCGAAAGCCCGCTGGCGTCGATGGTCTCTCCAGCGCGGGGCTCTTTATCTCCTGTACAGGAGATAACAGAATTCCCAACCGCAATATTCAGCCTCTTGGGCGGGCCGCCCGACCCGTCGTAGACAAGGCCGTTTTTTATGAGAAGCTGGTAGTCCGTAGGGCCGTTACCTTTGCGCGATGTCCTGCGGGGGTATTTCGTTGAGGAAGCTCCCGATCCCGCGCGCAAGTCCCCTGGAGACGTCATCAAGGTATTCATCCTTTTCAAGGAGGGATTCGTCATGCCTGTTGCTTATGAAGGATATCTCCGTGAGCACGGAAGGCATCTTCGCCCCTACCAGGACGTAAAAGAGCGCCTGCCTTACGCCCAGGTTGGGCTCGCCCGAAAAAGGCGAGGAGTCCAGCGATTTCGAGATGGAGTCATCTATATAGTGGGCCAGCTTCAGGGATTCATCGCGTTTTCCCTGAAGTTCCAGAGAGGCGAGGATAGTCCCAAGCTCGGTGCGGGCCCGCTTCATCCTGCGGAGCGAAATCTGGTTCTCCCTGGCGGCCACCCGGTTGGCCTCCTCGTCATCCGTGAAATTCAGGAAATAGGTCTCTATGCCCCGTGTATTCGGGCGGGGGCTGGAGTTTATGTGAATGGAGACAAAAAGGTCCGCATTGAAACGGTTTGCTATCTGGGTGCGCTCCTCGAGGGTGAGGTAAACGTCCTTGTCCCGCGTGAGTTTCACGTCATAGTGCGGGTCTTTTTCCAGGAGCGCGGCAAGCCTTTTCGCTATACGGAGAGTTATGTCTTTTTCTTCGAGCCCGTCCTTGCTCATGGCGCCGGGGTCATGCCCGCCGTGGCCCGCGTCTATGACAATACGCCATTTATGGTGCAGCCCGGAGGATGAGAAACGGGCGGGATTTATCGCGGGCCTTGTTTGCGCGGCCTTGCCGGGGCCCGAGCCGTTTGAGAATTCGATTGAAATCTCATCCGGGCCGGCCCGTTTTATTATTTTTGCATTCACGTTTTTCCCAAGCTCAAAGACCAGCCTTACCGTCCGGCTGTCAAAGCGCCCGATCCTGACTTTCCTTACAAGCCCGCCTTCTTTTGCAAGCTCATCGGCATCTGCTCCGGTCCCCAGCCGCCATGACGCGATGCCCCTGAAGTCCATATACAGCCTTTCGGGGTCCTGGAGCCTGCCATAAGAGAACTGCACCGGGGCCGATGTCCGGACAACCACTGCCGTAACTCCGGGCCCGGACTTGAAGTCTATATTTCTGATCTCCGCTGCCCTGGCATTTGCGAAAAATGCTGAAAGGAAAATTATAATAAGGACGGCCTTTTGAGGAAGGCCCCTCATACGGCCTTCACCCCGGTTATCTCCGGCACCTCGTTTCTGAGCGTGCTTTCCACCCAGTTCTTCATCGTAAGGGCGGACATCCCGCAGGTGGCGCACGCGCCTGTCAGCCGGACATAAACGACATTGTCTTTTATGTCAATAAGTTCGATGTCCCCGCCCTCCCGCTTCAGGCCGCCCCTGATTTTTTCAAGGACTCCTTCAACTTTATTTCTTAACACATTGTCCATAATAATTTTCCATTAAATAATAAGAATTTGCCAGGAAGATTTCAAGAGGATTATTCAGTTTTTAAGTTTTTTAATTCTTTCAAGAAGAGCGCCGCCGTATCCCCGTCAAAGAGGCAGAACTCTATCAGGCCGAGGCTGGTCCGGGGATTCCTGCTTATGAACTCGTGCGCAGCGCTGACCAGTATGTTTGCGCACCTGTGTTTTGGAAACCCGTAAATGCCCGCGCTTACGGCGGGGATGGAGACGGACTTTAACCCCTTTTCCGCTGCAAGCTGAAGCGTGCTCTCTATCGCGCTTTTAAGCTTGCTGTCCTCGTCCCCCTCACCCATCCGCGGCCCCACGGTATGGATGACGAAGCGGGCTTTCAGTTTTCCCGCGCCGGTAATCGCCGCCCCGCCGGTAGGCACGAACCCGATCCTGTCGCTTTCTTCCTGTATAACCTTGCCGCCTTTTCTCACTATGGCCCCCGCCACACCGCCCCCGTGCTGAAGGCGGGTGTTCGCGGCGTTCGCTATCGCGTCCACGTCCCTCTCAGTCAAGTCCCCCTGGACCACCCTTATCCTCTTGCCCCCGAAGTCCGCCTCGCCAATTACTTTCATATAATCTCCCGGTCAATTAAAAAGGATTATATTTAATCTGTAATCTCCCCTCGCCCCTCTTAAAAAAAGGGGGGAACTTTAACCCACCCCTACACCCCTCCAAGGAGGGGACTTAAATACACCCCTCCAAGGAGATAAGCCTGTTCTCCAGAAGGGAAAATGAAGAAACTTTAACCCACCCCTACACCCCTCAAGGAGGGGACTTAAATACACCCCTCCAAGAATGGGATTTTAAAAAATCCCCCTTTCTTAAAGGGGGACAGAGGGGGATTACCGGTTTGTTTATTTAAATCCCTTCAACATTTTCATTGAATTATCAGCCTTTCACAACTCCCATCGGCCTTAATCTTACAACTTTTCTGGATATCCCGGCATTGTGCACCACATCCACCACATTGGAGATGTCCTTATATGCCTCGGACATCTCCTCGGCAAGGGTCTCGCGCCCCGCGCTCATGACCAGGATGCCCCTTTCCTCCAGTTCCCTTCTTATAAACCTGCCCCTGGCCTGTCTTATCGCCTGATGGCGGGAGAGCACCCTGCCAGCGCCGTGGCAGGTGGAGCCGAATGTCTGGCGCATGGCACTCTGGCTCCCCAGCAGGACGAATGAGGCCCTGCCCATGTCTCCGGGGATGAGCACCGGCTGGCCGGTCTTCCTGTAAGCCTGCGGGAGTTCCGGATGACCCGGTGGAAACGCCCGCGTCGCGCCCTTCCTGTGCACGACCAGTTCCTCTTTTTTACCGTCGATCTCGTGCTCTTCCACTTTGGCTACATTGTGGGCCACATCGTAGATAAGAGACATGCCAAGCCGGTTGGGGGCAAGCCCCAATACGCCTATGAAAGACTCGCGCGTCCAGTGCATTATCGCCTGCCTGTTGGCCCATGCGTAATTGGCGGCCGCGCGCATGGCGGCAAGGTAATCTCTTGCCTCCGGGCTTTGAAACGGCGCGCAGGCAAGCTCGCGGTCGGGCAGCGAAATGCCGTATTTCCTTACCGCCTTTTCCATCACCTCAAGGTAGTCCGTGCAGACCTGGTGTCCGAACCCCCTGGAGCCCGTGTGTATCATAACGGTCACCTGGTTCCTGAATAGCCCCAGGGCGCGTGCGGCGTCTTCGTCGTAAATTTCGTCTATATACTGGATCTCCAGAAAGTGGTTGCCCGAGCCGAGGCTGCCAAGCTGGCTCTTTCCCCGCTCGTATGCCTTCTCGCTCACCAGAGAAGGGTCCGCGCCATCGATCACCCCTCCGGACTCTATCCGCTCGAGGTCTGCGGCCTCGCCCATTCCGGCCTCCACGGCCCATCCGGCCCCCCTGCGGCATACGCGTTCCATCTCCTGCCTGGTGAGCCGCAGTTTTCCTTTCGAGCCCACGCCGGACGGGATTTCACGGTAGAGGACCTGCACCAGGTCCCTAAGCCTGGGGACAACCTCTTCGCGCGTGAGGCTGCTCCGCAGGAGCCGCACGCCGCAGTTTATGTCGTAGCCCACACCTCCCGGCGATATTATCCCGCTATCGGTCCTGAAGGCGGCCACGCCGCCGATTGCGAACCCGTAGCCCATGTGGATGTCCGGCATGGCAAGCGATGCGCCCACTATGCCTGGGAGCATCGCCACGTTTGCCACCTGGTCTATGGATTTCTGTTCAAGGTCTTTTTCCAGGACCTCGTCTACAAAGATTATCCCCGGCACGCTCATGCCGGATTTATAGTCTTTGGGCACCTCCACCCGGTTCGCGTCCAGCCGCCTGAGCCTTAATGCCTCTACTGCCATCTCTTGCCCTCCAAATTCATATATCGAAAATTATTTCCATCTGCCATCTGGAACCCATCTTCTCCACCTTGAGCCCGTGGTAAGTCGCGGCCTTGAGAAGAAGCCCCGAAGGATGCCTTTCGCGCTCGAACTCCTCTCCGAATATCCTCACTTTTATCCTGCCTTCGCCGAACTCCTCTATTTCCGGGCGCTTGCCAACAAAATCTTCCGTTTCGAAGATGTATATAAGCTCGTTCAAAAGGCCGACAAGAAGGCCTTCCGGCGAATCGCCCTGATGGGAAACTTCAATGCTTTTCTTCTCTTCGATGGAATCCAGGTCGGTTATCAGGCCGTACATGCCGGCAATAGCGCTTCGGAAGGCCTCCTGAAGCGTCTCGCCCCAGGCCCTGAGGCCCACGTCCCCCATCACGTCAACGGTTTCATATCCCATGATGAAAGTATACTCTCTTCATCCTCACCATGTAGTTCATCCGGTCCCTGGCGCCCCAGAGGTATTTGTATCCCTCGCCGCCCCGCAGGAAGTCGAACTGGCAGAGGCCATCCCTGATGGACTCCTTTATCGCGTGCCATATCAAAACCGCGCCGGGGCTGTGCTTTTCAAGCGCCGGGTCATAGCCGCCCAGATAGGAATAAAACCTGCCGCGCGATGCGAACCCATAGACAACGGAGCGCAATTCGCCGTTCAGCCTCATGCCGTAAAGCCGCAATATTCCCCGCGCGCAAAACCCTTCGGCCACCCTCCTGTGGAATTCCTTTATCTCCCCGCACCGCAATCCGCCGTCCTCCCCCTTCATGTCCCACCAGAGGTCGTGAAACCTGAAGAAGGCATCCATGAACTCGCGCGCGTTCTCTTTTCCGGCCGTTTCAAATTCCATTCGCCCCAGTTTCTCAAGTCCTTTTTTTGCGCGTTTCAGGCGGGTGAGATATGCCTTTGAAAGTGTTGAGTCGAAATCGTCCGTACTGGCGGGGAGTTTCAGCACAGGGCAGGGCACTTCGGGCCGGGATGAGACAGTAATCCCGTCAAAATCTTTTAATTCCAAAACCGGGGAGGTCTCTCTGATATTCCGCAGTTCGCACTCGTCCCAGCCGCTGGCATCCCTGAATAGCGCCTTGAATATAAGGCCGGCCCCGGCCCCGATCAACTCCTGCGCGAGGAGCAGGTCCAGGTAATCGGTTATCCCCGTGCCGATGAAATTTATTTCCCCGCCCTCGTTATTCAGATAAAAAGGGGCAAGCCCGGCAAGCCGCCCATCCGCTCTCAAGGCAATCACACGCAGGCCGCCCTTGCCAAAGAGTATCCACCAGTTATAAAGCCAGTCAGGCAATTGGAACGGGGTGGCGTCCGGACACCTAAGCCATAAGCTCTCCCATTCGGGGATGAGGCGCTCCAGTTCAGCCCCGTTCGTTATCTCTTTAACGGTTATCTTTTCAGCAAGCTGGCTCGGGGGCATGCAGTATCCTTTCGTAAAGCTCAAAATATTGGCGCAGCATCTTTTCCTCGCGGAACCTGAGGGCGGCCTCTTTGCGGCACATATCTGGATCTATGGCGCCGGAGCGCCGGATGGCAGAGGCCATATCCGCCTCGTCCCGCACCAGAAAACCGGTCTTCCCGTCTTCCACAATCTCCGGCAGCGCCCCGTTCGCAAATGCTATCACCGGGGTGCCGCAGGCAAGCGCCTCCATTGCAACAAGCGAACTGGTCTCCGGCACCAGGCTTGGCACAAGTACGGCGCGGGCCGCCGACAGGAGCCGTCTTTTGCGCTCGAACCCCACCCTGCCCAGGAAAATTCCCCATTCTCCCAGACGGGGGATTATCTCCTCCTCGAAATACCTGATATGCTCCCCGTACGGAAAGACCTCTCCCGCAAGCAGCAGCAGCACTTTGGCACGCCTGGCCGCGTCCAGCGCGATGTGAAAACCCTTTTCAGGACAGATCCTCCCCATTGAAAGGACGAAATCCCGCTTTCTGATATCCATCCTGAAGCTCTCCACCTGGATGCCGTTCTGTATGACGGGAGGCCTCATTTGGGGCGGGCATCCGGCCTGCTGGCTGTATGAGACGCAATTGAAATGGATATCCGGGTTGGCCGGCTGAAGCGCCCACGCCGGATAGAAGCTGATTGGCAGGTGCAGGGTTACAAGCACGGGCAGGCCTTCTGGCGGGAGGTATTCGTAAAAATCAACGCCGTGCATATGGACGATGTCGATATCAAAGTCCCTCAGGGCCTCTCTCGTGGTCCGCCGCACGGCCTCGTGCGCCTCCCGGCGCCTGGCTTCATCGATCAGTCCTTTCATCTTCGGGACGGGCATCAGTAAACCGCTGGTCTGCGAGTTCTCACGCGCGATGATTATCGACCGATGCCCGTTCCTCACAAGGGCGTTATCAATCCTTAACAGGATCTGCTCCGCGCCGCCCGCCGTGTCCGGGGCAACGGGGGCAAACGGATAGGCGATGGCGAGTACGCGCAGTTTCTTCATATCCGCCCGGAGAGGCCTATGGCATCTCTTTATAAAGCATACCGCCTCACCATCCGGGCGCAGAAATCGGCGAACTCCTCCATGTCCCGGGGAGGGCTGGTATGGTGCGGGCTTATCCCTTTCCCCTCCGGAGTAAAACAGAAGGTAATCGTGATATCGAATTCGTCCAGCAGGTTCATCTGCCTGTCGAACCAGTCCTCCGCGCCGGGACGGGTGCTGTCCGCCCAGCTGAGCCCCGTGCGAAGATATTTCACTCCCAGCTCCCGCATGTGGCGCACTGCGGCTTCCAGCCTGTGGTCTCCGTAATGGAACCACTGGCAGATGCCAAGCGAGGGCGCATATTGCGGAAAATATTTATAAGCCGGTTTCGGGGTGCCATCCTCCCTCAGAAGCCCCATGTAGAAGTGCCTGTAATAGGAAGAGCCCTCGGCCTCCTTGTGGCGGGTGGTGGCGGGCCAGGCCTTTGGGAGGTCGTAAAGGCTGTACCAATGGATGCGCTCGGTCCTTCCAATCAGAAGCTCCGCCGTCTTCCTAAGGCCGAACTCCTGCACCTCTTCCGCGCCGAATGTGGAGACGCCCACCTCCGAAACCCAGATGGGCAGTTCGGTCACGGCCCTTATCTCTTCCAGCTTCTCAGGCCATTCGTGTATAGTCCAATGGTTCCAGTCCAGCGGGAAACCGTGCACGGCCACAACGTCCATGTACTCCAGCACGCACTGGTTCTGCATATTTTCAATAAAGCCCGGGTCGATGGGCGAGATGCCGCCCAGCACTTTTAAAAGCCTGGGGTTTTCTGCCTGGACGGCCTCCGAGGCAAGTTTCACCATGGCCGCATACAGCGACCAGTCAGGGTCCAGATGGAAATCCCAGTGCGAGAGATTATTGGGCTCGTTCCAGAACATGACGGCCTCAATCATCCCTGCCTCCGGTGAGCCAGGACGGGATGCACCCGTGTGCTGAAGAGTCCGGCTCCGCGCGCCCGCATACGTAAACCTCTTTTTCAGGGTGCTCCAATATCCTGAACCCCGCGCTCCGCAGCATCGCCTCCGCGCAGGCCCGGTTGGGTATCCACCAGTTTGTGGGATCGCCGGAATATTTCTTTTCGATAAAGTGCATCCGGGGAAAAGCCCGGCCTTCGAAAACATCGGCCTCCGAGAAAGAATAATCCTCCTCCAAATCTTCGATTTCGCCGCTCCCCCGGAGCATAGACTGGAAGACGAATATGTCCTTCACGGCGAACTGCCTCAGGAGGTCAAGGGCAAGGAGAGGATGCCTCAAGTGATAAAGCACCCCCATGAACAGCACTATATCGAACTTCTCCCGCAGTTCGGCCACCCTGTACACGGAGAGGTTACGGAATTCTATATCCAGGCCTTTCACGGCCGCGGCGAACCTGGCCTGCTCCAGGTATAGATCGTCATAGTCTATCCCCAGCACGCGCCCCGCGCCCCGGAGTTTCATCTGGATGGAATAGAACCCCGCGTTGCAGCCCGCGTCCAGGACCGACATGCCCTCCAAATCACGCGGGATCACGTGCTCGAACCGCTGCCATTTAACATTGGGGTAGTCGCCCAGGAAGTGGTCGGGCGCGGTCTGGACGCCTTTGAGGTTTATGTTATGGAACCACTGCCCCATCTCCCCTACCTTCTTCCTTATCTCTGCCGGAGACAGGAGGCGCGCCCTATCAATAGAGGCGGCGTTCGTCATCCCGTCTTTCCGGCTGCAGGCGTGGCAAGCTCCGGTTTTGCGCTCAAGAGCTTAATCGCCTCCCGGTAGCCGTGCACCGTCCCCACGTCCACGTAGGATTGCCCCGCACGCACACCCAGGGCCGCCCCGCCCTGATCCAGATAAGCATTGACAAGGGTGCCGAAATATTCGTCCGCCTTCCCCCTTGAGACCCAGAGGGAATGGAGTTCGCCGAATATGGCCCCGGGCATCTTGAATGCCCCCCATATCCAGTTCGTCCCGGCATCCCGGCGTTTAACCCTTATCTCCATTACCCGTCCAACCTCATCCATCAGCACGGCGTCGAAAAACTGGGGGGTTTCGACGGGGAAGAGCAGAAATGATAGCGTGTCGTCCGGCAGATGGCGGAGCGCGTCATCCGGGAACCAGATGGTATCAGGAAGCCCGATCACGACCGGTTCCGCTGGGCTTATCACGGGAAGCGCCCTGAAGACAGCGTCGCAGAGCCCGGCCGGGCGCGGCTGGACGGTATAGCAGATGTCCGCCGAGTAAACGCTGCCGCCGTAGTATTCCAGTATGTCCGACTTCCCGGGGGAGATGACAAAACATATTCTCGTCGCCCCGCCCAGTATCATCCTTTCAACCAGGTATTCGCTCACAGCCCTGGGCCTTTCCATCTCGCCGTCTATCCTGCTGCCCACTGGAAGCAGCTCCTTCGAGAAGGCCAGGGGCTGTATCCTGCTGCCCGCCCCGGCGGCCGGAACTATCCCCCACATATAAGCTCCTTGTTCTTTTCACCCGGCCTGTTTGACCATAGGAGGCGCTCCAGCTCTTCGGCCCGGTGCCTGGCGGTATGCTCCGAGAGCGCCCGTTCCCTGGCCCTCCGCCCGATCCTGGCAAGCTCCTCCCGCGATCTCAAAAGTGCATTTACCGAATCCCCCGTATCTTCGGCCAGCAGTATCTCAGTTCCCGGTTCGAAAAATTTATCCAGCCCCTCCCAGTTATCGCTCAGAACAGGCACGCCGCATGCCGCGGCCTCGAAGAGCCTTCCCGACGGGCAATAGCCCATGCCGGCCATAGGCCCGCGTGTGATGTTCAGCGTAATGAGGGAGGATGAATAGAACTGCGGGTGCCTGGGCGGAGGGACGTGCCTTATATAGTAGATATTTTCCGTCCAGGGGAAATCCGGCGGGTACAGCGAGCCGCCGATGAGGAACCGCCTGTCCGGCAGACGACGCGAGGTTTCGATGAACAACGAGTTCAGTTTTCCCTGCCTGTCTTCCGAATATGTGCCCAGATATGACATATCGGCGCGGTAAAAGGAAGAGACGCTTACTGGTTTATGGGTCTCCGGGTCTACGCTGCCGTAAAGCGGAAAGGCGTTCTTCGCGCCAAGTCCTGCCGTCAGCCCCTTCAACGATTCTCCGCCCGTGTAACTAAGGACAAGGTCAAAGTCCCCAAGCCCGTATTCAGGGATATAGGACACATCTTCACCCCTTGAAAGCCTGTCCAGTGTAACGGGGGTGTCCAGGTCGTGGAAGACCTTAAGCTTCGCCCGGGAGGCAAGGACCATCTCGCAGGCGGCCCGCCCGTCCGGGCAGTAAGAGGTGATCATCGCCACGTCGGCATCGGAGAGATGTTCTCTTGCGAAAGGGAGCACCGACTGCCAATCGGGATAGAGGCACAGTCTGAGCCCGTTCATCCCGGCATAGTCTCTGTGCTCCGCATAGTAATAAACGTCCCGTTCGAAGAAGACTATCCCGTGTCCGCGCGCGGCGAGCGCCCTGCAAAGGCCGCGCCATATCGTGGCATGACCGTTTCCCCATGAAGAGCTTATTGTGAGGCCGAATATGACGAATTTCATCCGCTTTTGCCCCAGGCGATTGGATTCAGACCCGCATTGGACAGGAGATTATTTGGACCGGACCCTTCAGGGTACATACCTTTTTTCTTTTTACATCTTATCTCATTTTGGGGCGGACGTGAAGTGGGCCGGAAAGAACTAGAGAAGAGATTCAAAGCTTTTTCCTAAATGGATTTCTTTTTCGAGGGGGGGTTGTGG
>JACWAF010000023.1 GCA_014874185.1 Nitrospirota bacterium
GGGAATAAACAGCAGGGTCCAGCAGGTGAAGTCAGCAGCTCGGGGATTCAGGAACTTTGAAAATTACAGGATAGCCATCCTGTTTTTCTGTGGGAAGCTCAACCTGTACCCACAGGAAACCCAGTAGAGCCATAATCCTAACGGGTAAACCTCCCCGGATTTGTGGTGTCGAATGTCGGCAGGTCGGTGCCGTGTACCTGCGAATGGCAGTCGGTGCAGCGCGTGTATATGGCCCCTTTTATCTCGGCAGTGTCTCCGCCCGCTACCCTCTGGTGCCCGGTATGGCACTGCAGGCAGAGGAACGGCAGCCTCAGCTTTAAAAGATAAGGGTTGACGGAACCGTGCTGGTTGTGGCAGTTGAGGCAGTTGCTGGTAAGCTCCGCGTGCTCGAAGGCGAAAGGCCCCTCCTTTTCCGCATGGCATTGCGTGCAGGTGGCCTTGACGCTGTCCTTTTTCAGCAGATAATCGCTCATCGAGCCGTGCGGGTCGTGGCAGTCCGTGCAGAATATCTTCTGTTCGGGCACCGGGTGATGGCTTACCATGTGGAACTCGGCCTTCACGTCCTGGTGGCAGCGGAAACACATCTTGGCCGTATCGCGCGGGCTCACTATGAGGTCAGGCCCGTGATGGATATTGTGGCAGTCGATGCAGGTCACGCCGTGCATCGCATGCGGGCTTGAACTCCAGTAATGGAGGTTGAATGTCGCGTTGGATGTATGGCACTTGAGGCAGATGAGGCTCCTTGCCCCCGCCGGCAATTTCTTTATGTCTATCAGGGTCTTATAGTTGCAGGTTACCGTTTTGCCCTGCTTCTCGGCCTCTTTCACCTTCCGGGGGGTCAGGCCCGCTATGGCCAGACTGCCCGGGCCGTGGCAGGACTCGCAGTCCACAATGGGCATTCCGGATTGCGAGGACATCTGCGCCCCCATCGTGCTCGCCTCGAAATCCTTCCGGAGCTTGTCATGGGCATGGCAGGCCCTCAGGCAGTTATTGGTGCCAACGTAATCGGCATCCAGCCTGCCCACGATCATCTTCTCATAGTCCTTTACGGGCATGATCGGCCTCGAGCGCTTCATCGACTCACAACCCGCGATTACCAGGCCCATGGCAAGGATGACCAAAAATATCAAAATCTTTCTATTTGCCATTTTTTGCTCCTATTTGCAATTTTGGAGAATATAAATTTATGGGTTGCAAAAAGTCAACATATTTCCTTCATAATTCCTAAAGTAGTAAATTGATAAATTAACTCTATAAAAATGAACCTATTGATTTTCTTGAGATAATTTCTTCTCTATCCAGGGGGGGAAATTGAAACAGGGCAATTTTTTTGCCCTGCCAGCGGATTGTCAAACTTGGCATCCGGCAAAGGCGAAAATTTTTTCAGACGCGGATGAAAAGAAAACGGGGCAATTTATTTAAGAGAGCGGATGGATTCTTCCACAAGCGGGCCTATCTCCCCACCTTCGCGGAAGACGTGCAGGAATGCGCCGGCGATGCCTCGGGCCAGCCTGTAAAGCCCCGCCCTGGCCGATTCGATGCCCGCCCAGTCCCCGCTTGCAAGAAACAGCCGGAAGGCCTCATCTACGGGGCGGCTCATGAGTTTTCTGTAGCCGGAAAGAAATGCTGCATAGAATGCCAGCGAACCTTTAAGCCTGTTTTCGGTTATGTGCTTGAGCATCCCCTTTTCGGATGTGTCCGCCAGCACGTCTTTCACGGCCCTCAGGAAGTGGGGCGATTTCGGGTCCTTTGCGGCCAGAAGCATCTGGTTCCAGAGGGGGCCAAGCCTCCTGCCCTCCTCGGCCTCGCCCATCTCGTGCTGCACATAAACGGCTAGTTCGCTCTCCGCGATGCCGGAGAGTTTTTCGGGCGATACTTCGCCCGGCGCCAGGTTGTAGCTTGAAAAAGCCGCCTCCAGCACCCCTTCGGGCCTTGCCCCGTATTCCTCGAATTTCTGCCAGATCAGGAACTCGTTGGCC
Organism: Nitrospirota bacterium; assembly: GCA_014874185.1. Lineage (GTDB taxonomy): Bacteria > Nitrospirota > Thermodesulfovibrionia > Thermodesulfovibrionales > JdFR-88 > JACWAF01. The sequence continues at coordinate 1,980 of JACWAF010000023.1, forward strand.
TCCAGGCGGGCAAATACGGCGTTTCCCTTCAACATGGCGGGGGCGCCTGAAAGGTCCCTCGCGTATTCCCGCCCGGCTGTGAAAACGGACAAGCTGTCCATTAGTTCCCTTTTTTTAAGCCGGCCCAGAAAGAAGCTGGGTTGAAGGCCGGGCCCGTAACCCGCCCCGTACAGTAGCCCGCGGTCCGAGAGCGCGTCGTTAATGCCCTCTGTATCGAACGGGTCGAAAGACCTCCCGTCGATCTCGACCGGGGCGAATTCCGAGGACGCCAGTTCCTTCCAGAGGGCCTCTTTCCTGGCGATCCAGCCCGAGATGTCCTTCTGGCTGGATTTCTCCCAGGGCTTGAGCCCATGCTCCGAATGATAGAGTTCGCGCAGGCGCAGGAGGAGGCCGCAGATGGAAAAGTATCCCCATTTCCTGGCATCGGCGATATCGCAGTTCCTCTTCACCCGCCTGATCAGTTCTTCCATACGGAAATCTTATCACGCCTCCACGCACGGATGGGTTAAAATCATCCGGTGAGACAGATAAAGCTGGTTCTGGAGTACGACGGGACGGCCTACCGGGGTTGGCAGAGCCAGAGGAAGGGCCCGTTCACGATCCAGGAGATACTTGAAAAAAAGCTGGCCAGGTTCGAGAAGGACGCGCACAGGGTAGTCGTCTATGGCGCAAGCAGGACGGACGCCGGGGTGCACGCGCTGGGGCAGGTGGCAACATTCAGGACAAAACGGCCCCACGCGCCTGAGGTTTTTAAAAAGGCGCTTAACTCCATGCTCCCGGAAGACATGCGTGTACTCTCGGCGCGGGATGTGCCGGAGGATTTTCACCCCAGGAAAAGCGCCGTAAAAAAGACCTATTTCTATCTTATAGCGCTGGACCCTCCGGCCCCGGTCTTCTTCCGCAGGTACGCCTGGGAGATGCCCTGGCCTCTGAACCTTGAGGCCATGCGCGAGGCCGCGGGATATCTTACAGGCAAAATGGATTTTTCGGCCTTCCGGGCCGCGGGGTGCACGGCCCGGGACGCGGTGAGGGAGATAGGGGAGATACGCATGGAGGAGTTGGGCGAAGGCTGGTTTTTCGGTGCGGCGCTGAACGGGCGCTTTGTAAAAATATCGCTCACCGCAAGCGGCTTCCTGAGGCACATGGCAAGAAACATCGTGGGCACGCTGGTTGAAGTTGGCAAAGGCAGGATGACCCCCGCCCAGGTAAAAAGCATCCTCGAATCCGGTGACCGGCGCCTCTCGGGGCCGACCGCTCCCGCCAGGGGACTCTTCCTTGATAAGGTCTTTTACTGAGCGGAAAACAAAAAAATTTCCATTTGACTCGCAAGCCCGCCGAATCTAGAATTTATCTAGCAGCTCAATGGTGAAAAATCCATTGAGGCGTGTTTTTGTTTGCATTTATGGCCTGCCCTATGTCATGCTTAATGCGGATTGAGGGGGGTGCGTCCTTAAAAAGCTTCACCTTGGAATTCTTGGAAACACATAAATGAAAATACTGCTTGTCTATCCCGAATTTCCGGAAACATTCTGGAGTTTCAAGCACGCCCTGAAATTCACATTCAAGAAGGCAACAAGCCCCCCTCTGGGTCTGCTTACAGTGGCGGCCATGCTCCCGGCGGAGTGGGAGAAGAAGCTCGTAGACATGAACGTGAGCACACTTGGGGAGAAAGACCTGAAGTGGGCCGATTTCGTCTTCCTGAGTGCCATGGCCGTGCAGAAAGACTCGGTAAAGAACGTTATAAGGAGGTGCAGGGAGGCAGGGGTGAAGGTTGTCGCCGGCGGCCCTCTCTTTACGACCGGGTACAGGGAATTCCCCGAAGTGGACCACCTTGTCCTGAACGAAGCCGAGATTACCCTGCCCCGGTTTATCGAAGACCTGGAAAAGGGCTCGCCTGAAAGGATGTATACGGCCGGGCATTGGGCGGACATAAAGGAGAGCCCGGTGCCGGACTGGAAGGTCCTGAAGATGGGCAAGTACGCCACCGCCAGCATCCAGTATTCGCGCGGCTGCCCTTTCCACTGCGAGTTCTGCGATATAAGCCTCCTGTGCGGAAGGGTGCCAAGGACGAAAGAGACGGCCCAGGTCATAAGGGAACTGGACAACCTCTACCGGCTGGGCTGGAGGGACACGGTATTCATAGTGGACGACAATTTCATAGGGAACAAGAAAAAGCTGAAGACCGAGGTACTGCCCGCAATGATCGATTGGATGGAGACGAAGGGCCGCCCGTTCTCGTTCTTCACCCAGGCCTCCATCGAACTTGCCGACGACGAGGAGCTTATGCGGCTAATGTCCAGGGCGGGGTTCGACTCTGTCTTTGTGGGCATCGAGAGCCCCAACGAGACCAGCCTTGACGAATGCAGCAAGATGCAGAACAAGAACCGCGACCTGCTGGCCTCGGTGAAGAGGATACAGAGATTCGGCTTCCAGGTGCAGGCCGGCTTCATAGTGGGCTTCGACAGCGACCCGGTGACCATCTTCGACACGCAGATAAACTTCATCCAGAAGAGCGGCATAGTGAGCGCGATGGTGGGCCTTTTGAACGCCTTGCCGGGGACCCAGCTGTACAAGCGCCTCGAAAAGGAAAAGCGCCTTCTTAAGGACACCTCCGGCAACAACACGGATTTCACCATCAATTTCATCCCGAAGATGGACCATGACGTCCTTATAAATGGCTATAAAAGGGTCCTGAACACGCTTTATTCGCCCAAGAATTACTACGCGAGGGTAAGGACTTTTTTAAAGGACTACATACGCCCGCAGAAAAGCATCCTGAATTCCAGTCTGGACCACGTCTATGCCTTTTTGAAGTCCCTCGCCTATCTGGGCATCATCGGACGCGAAAGGGTGCAGTACTGGAAGCTGCTTTTCTGGACCATTTTCAGACGGCCCCGCATGCTTCCCTTGGCGGTAACCTTCGCCATCTACGGCTTCCATTTCCGCAAGATCTTCGAAAAGAATATCTGAAATTTGAACCGCAAAAGGGGCCTTTCCCCGGACCGGAGGCGCCAAAATAAAAAACCGCCGTTTCAGGCGGTCTCCCTGTTTTTATTTTAAAGGACAGGCGCTATATCCCTTCCCTTTCCAGCGCTTCCATCATCTCCTTCTTTTCCTGGTCCTCGCGGCAGTAGATGGCAAAGGGCAGCACCTGCAGGCGTTCCAGGCTTATCTCCTCGCCGCATTCCTCGCATATGCCATAGGTGCCCTCGTCCAGCTTCCGGAGCGCGATGTCTATCTTCTGCAGGTTCTCCCTGTGGGTGCTCAACTGCCTGAGGCTTATGTCCTCCGACAGGTCTACGACGGACCAGTCCCCGTCGTCCAGGGCGGTGTCCACAAGCTGCCGGTTCTCGCCTTTGATGTACTTCGATATTTCGCTTTTGACCTCGCGGACGATGTTCTCCCTTCGGCGGAGCAGCTCTTTCCTGAGGGCCTCGTCCCTTTGTTCCGGCGATTCGCCTGTGGTCGTTACCGGCTTCTCCCCGGCCTCTTTCATGCGGGGCCTGTCCACTATTTCAGGCGCCTGGGCGGCGGGCTGCCTGCGCGCGGAAGGGGCCTTCGGTTTTGCAGGGACGGCCTTGGCCTGCGCCGCCTTTGAGGCCGTCTTCTCAGAGATGGCCTTCGCGGCAGCCGATGCCTCTTTCTCCGCTTTCGGACCGGCCTTCGCTTTTGCCGGTTTTTTCCCCTTGTCCCTTGAAGGCATTATTTTTTCTCCTGGACGGGCTGGGGTCCTTCCTTGTAAACCTCCTGGATGCTGCGCACCTTTATGCCGGCGGCCTGCAGGGCCTTCTGTATATCGACGGCCTTGGCGTCTTCCACTTTCAGCATGAAATTCGAATTCATCCTTTAGACCTCCATTATCTCTTTTTCTTTTGCCTGAAGGATATCGTCCACCTTCGCGATGTAATTGTCCGTCATCTTCTGGACCTCATCAAGGGACTTCTTCACTTCGTCTTCGCTTATGTGCTTGTCTTTCTCAAGTTTTTTTATGTGCTCGTTCGTGTCCCTGCGGATATTGCGGAGGACCACCCTGGCCTCCTCGGCCCTCTTCCTGACCAGCTTCACCAGGTCTTTCCTGCGCTCCTCCGTAAGGGGCGGGATGGGAAGCCTTATCACCTTGCCGTCGTTTGCCGGGGTGAGGCCGAGGTCGGACTTCATGATGGCGCGCTCTATCTCCTGAAGCATCTTCGGTTCCCAGGGCTGGATCACAATCATCCTGCTTTCGGGAATGGAAAGGGCCGCTACCTGCTGCACGGGGGTGGGCGTGCCGTAATAGTTCACGTGGATGCCTTCCAAAAGGGCCAGCGAGGCCCTCCCCGTCCGGATGCCGGCGAACTCCCTGCGCAGGGAATCCAGGGTGCCGTCCATCTTTTTTGTGAGACTATTTTTTATTTCCTTGTCCATTTCCCTCGATAAGCGTGCCGACTTTCTTCCCGGCTATCAAACTCTTTATATTTCCCTTCCCTTTCAGATTAAATACCACAATGGGCATGCCGTTGTCCATACACAATGTAATAGCGGTATAGTCCATCACCCGGAGCCCCTTGTTGATCACGTCCTTGTAGGTGATGCGGTCGTATTTCTTCGCCTTGGGGTCCTTTACAGGGTCCGCCGAGTAGACGCCGTCCACTTTGGTGGCCTTGAAGATGACCTCCGCGTCTATCTCCATCGCCCGGAGGGCGGCCGCCGTGTCCGTGGTGAAATACGGGTTCCCGGTGCCTGCGGCGAAGATGACCACCCTGCCCTTTTCAAGGTGACGGACGGCCTTTCTTCTTATGTATGGCTCGGCAAGCTCGCGCATCTCTATGGCGGACTGCACTCGGGTGGGCACCCCGGCCTTCTCCATCGCGTTCTGGAGGGCTATGGCGTTCATCACGGTGGCCAGCATCCCCATGTAATCGGCGGACGAGCGGTCTATTCCGTCCGCGCTGGCCTCTATGCCCCGGAATATGTTGCCCCCGCCTATGACCACGGCGATCTGCACGCCCAGCTTATGGACCCCCCTGATCTCTCCGGCTATGAAGGAGAGGGTCTTCGGGTCAAGACCGAACTGGCGGTCTCCCATCATGGCCTCGCCGCTCATCTTTATAAGTATGCGGCCGTATTTATTTCGCGGTTTCGCCAAGGGCGTACCTCGTGAACCTCCTGACCACAATGTTCTCGCCGACCTTCGCGATCTTCTCGGTCACCAGGTCCTTTATCTTCTGCTTGCCATCCGGGTCTTTCACGAATATCTGGTCCATCAGGCAGACCTCCTCGAAGTATTTTTCGAGCTTCCCCTGGACTATTTTTTCGATCACGTGCCCCGGTTTCCCGGCGACCTGGGCCTTGTATATCTCCATCTCTTTCTCTATAACGGCTTGCGGCACTTCCTCCCTTGAGATATAAATGGGGGTTGCCGCGGCAATGTGCATTGCCAGGTCTTTCACAAGCCCTCGGAAGTCGTCCGTGCGGGCCACGAAGTCCGTCTCGCAGTTCACCTCGGCCATAACGCCTATCCGGTCCATGTGTATGTAAGAGCCGATCAGGCCCTGGCTCGCGGTGCGGGCGGCCTTCTTCTGTGCGGTGGCGAGGCCTTTTTGTCTGAGGTGCTCGACGGCCTTCTCCATATCGCCGCCGGACTCTGAGAGGGCCTTCTTGCACTCCATCATGCCTGCGCCCGTTTTTTCCCTCAGGCTTTTTACCATTTCAGCCGTGATCATCGTTTACGCGCCCTCCCCTGCTGCCGGAGCATCTTTTGGTATTCCTCTGGGGGCCGCCGGGGCTTCCGCCGCCTCTTCCTGCTCTATCTTCTGCTCGATGGCCGTCTTCTCCACGGCCTGGGCGGTCACCTTCTGGAATGTCTCCTTGCCGGCCATGATCGCGTCCGCCATCTTGGTGGATATGAGCGTGATCGCCCTTATGGCGTCATCGTTTCCGGGGATGACATAATCTATCTCGTCCGGGTCGCAGTTGGTGTCCACTATGGCTATAGTGGGGATGGAGAGCTTCCGGGCCTCGGCCACGGCGATGCGCTCCTTCTTGGGGTCTACAATAAAGACCGCGCCGGGAACGCCGGACATATCTTTAATGCCGCTCAGGTATTTTTCCAGCTTCCCGCGCTCTTTTTCATAGCGGGCGACCTCTTTCTTGGTGAGGCGGTCATAAGTGCCGTCCTCTTTCATGCGCTCTATCTTTTTCAGCTTCTCGATGCTCTTTTTGATGGTCGAGAAATTGGTGAGCATGCCGCCCAGCCAGCGCTGGTTTATGAAGTATGCCCCGGCCCTCCTGGCCTCCTCGGATATCGAGTCCTGCGCCTGCTTCTTGGTGCCCACGAAGAGTATCGACTGGTTCTGGCTTGCCACCTGGCGGACGAAGTTATAGGCCTCCTCAAGTCCCTTGAGGGTCTTCTGCAGGTCTATGATGTAGATCCCGTTGCGCTCCCCGAAGATATAGCGTTTCATCTTGGGGTTCCACCGCTTCACCTGGTGGCCGAAATGTACGCCGGCCTCCAGGAGTTCCTTCATTGTTGCTACCATGGGTGAGTCCTCCTTCTGGTTTTTCCTCCGCCCGGTCTTCTTAAAGGCCCCTGCTCCGATGGAGACCAGAGGGACCGTAGCCTGGCGTGCGAATTAATCAATTAAGTTAGCACAATACCGCTTTTTTTTCAAGGAGAGGAATGTTACAGTGAGGAAGTGTTAGAATTTTTCTTTTTATTATCCCTCTCCCTTGAGGGGAGGACATGAAGGGGAGGGTGAACCTTTTCACCCCCGCCCTCCCCCGTCTGGGGGGGAGGGAATTAAAAGAAAGTTCCCTCTCCCTTTGGGAGAGGGTTAGGGTGAGGGAAAGGAGCCAAATTGATAGCGTTAATATCCGCCGTGCCATTCGAAGGCCCGCTTGTAAGGAAGGCGATAAAAAAGGACAAGATACAAAAATCCCCCGAGTACATTTTTGGGATGCTGGGCAGCTTGCGAGTGGTCTACATGGCAAGCGGCATAGAGGCGGCGAACGCCGCGCGGGCGGTAACCATCCTTTCCGAGAGGATGAAGCCGGATTCCATCATCTATTTCGGCATCGGCGGGGCGTACCCCAACTCCGGCCTCAAGATGGGCGACGTGGCCCTTGCAGAGACGGAGCTTTACGGCGACTGCGGCGTGATAACGCCCGAGGGCTTTAAGGGCATGCAGGCGATAGGGTTTCCGCTTTTAAAAAAGGGACGTAAGGAGTTTTACAACGAGTTCCCCTCATCCCCGATACTCCTTAAGAAAATAAAACGGCATTTCCCTGAATTGAAGACGGGCCGGTTCGTGACCGTCTGCGCAGGGACCAGGACGCCAGGCAGGGCCGTGATATTAGAAAACCGGCACGGGGGCATCGTGGAGGACATGGAGGGGGCCGCCGCAAGCCACACCGCCCTGTACTACGGAATACCATTCATTGAGATTCGCGGCATCAGCAACATTGCCGGAGACCCGCCGGACAAGTGGCAGAAAGACCTTGCCGCCGAGAATTGCCAGAGGGTGGTGATGAGGATAGTGGAGGTGATTTAGAAAAAAGCGCTGTACCTAATATCCTGGACCCAAAAAATAATGAGCGCTTATTTGAAAATGAGTTCTGATGAAATGGCCCTGGCCAGTGTCACGGCGTTTCCGCCGGCTCAACATTTACAATAGGACGTTCGAACTTGCCGCTTGAATAAGTCGCGAGAAAAGCAAAGGGGGCAGCGGTTTTTTTGTTCTCTACCCGAGGCAAAGAGGGTCCTTGTCTATCGGGGAAAAGGAGCGGCTGCTAAGGGAGGGCGTCTCCATTGAGCCCGCCGCTGAATTCCTCCTCGGGCTGAAGTAAGAAACAGAAGGGATTCTACCCGGGTATTTGGAATCCGGCCTGACGAGGATTACATCCAAGTAATCTTGCATGGCCGGGATCTGGAAGCCGAGAAGACTATTTCCCGTTCCCAACACCTTTGGTATGCTTGTCAAAGCAACCTTTTCTTTTGATAGCAGTCTGCCATGTCTCCCGGCATTCCATACCGGGAGGACCTGGTTAAAGGGGGACAGCTATTTTATCCCGGCCTCAATCTTCTGTGTGCAGGTGACCTCACCGAGGTCCGGAATCCCCTCCGTAACGGCCGGGATGGTGATCTGGAATTCGTAAAACTTTTCCCCGCTCTTCACTTCGAATTTGACCGGCCAGGATGGCAAGCCGGTAAGATAGACCTCCCCGCGTTCGGCCACGGGCCATTGGCCGGAAATGCCTTTTTTCATATAGATTACCGTGCAGCTGGGACCCATTCGCCGTTTGCCGTTTTCAATTCGACGATAACATTTCTTGAGACGTGTATGTCGAAGTTCACGAGCAGCCCGCTCCGGTAATATGGGACGATTGTCTTGTCAGTGCCGTTCACCAGGGCATCAAGGGGCAGGTCGTCCGCATTCACCCTGATGCTGTTTTTCTCGTAAGGCTGCAAGGACCAGGTAGCCTTTTTTGTCCGTGGTCCCCATATCCTGGTTGTTGGCATATATCCTTACCCCGCCGATATCCGGGACCTGGGCCAGTCCGAAGCTCTGTAGCAGCGGCCGCGTGGCGAATATGCCTTCTTTCATCAGCGCCAGGCCTCCGTCCATCCGCAGCCTGTAAGAGAACTGGTTAAAGCCCGCCGATAGCCCCCGGCAGCGGGAATGATATATAACCCGGAGATATTGAAAAATTGGTGGCCATCTGAAGAGGCACTTGTAAGGATGGCCGCCTGATGGCTTTTTACACACCTATTGACAAGAGCCCATTTGACCTCTTAAAAGTTCCAGTTACTGGACGGAAGTCAGAGTCGAAAGTAGTCACCCATCTGACATAGTTTGCTGGCATTGCAGCCCAACGTCCTGGGAGCTTCAATAAACTGTACTTTCTGACCCCTCCGGCATTTATCCCTCCTTAATTGAGTGCTTACCTGCTTTGCCCTATAATTTTTATTAGAAGACGGCGACCGCGTTGGTCTTCTAGTCTGACTTAAGGAGGACCCGAAAAATGGCAACAGCGCTTCGATTCGTCATTGTCCCGAAAACAGCTCATCCCTGGTTCGATGAGGTAAACAAAGGTGCTCAGGCTCAGGCCGAAATCCTGAGCCGTGAGCTTGGTGTCGAGATTGTTGTCGACTATATGCCGCCATCAATTTGCGACGCCACAGAGCAGAACGCGATCCTGGAAAAGGCCGCCATGAGTCGCCCGAGAGGCATCGCTGTAGATCCTGTCGACGCAGTAGGCCATATGTCGGCCATTAACCGCATCAGGGATCTGGCTATTCCGGTGGTCCTCTTTGATTCTCCCTCCCCGGATGCCAGCATCACCAGCATTGGCAACGACTTTGCCCAGCAGGGTATCATTGCGTCCGAGCGTCTTGCCAAGCTGATTGGGTACGTCGGCAAAGTGGCTGTCATGCAGGGATATCCCACGGCACCAAACCACAAGGAACGATACGAAGCACAGATAGCTGTATTGAAGAAATATACCGGTATAACCATTGTGGACGGCGGCATTGATAATGACGATATTGAGACTGCTCGCCAACAGGCTTCTGCTGTTCTCGAATCGCATTCTGATCTAAGTGGCTACTTGTGCTGCGACGCATCCGGTCCGATAGGCATAGCAACCGCTATCAAAAAGGCTGGAAAGGCAGACAAAATAAAAATAGTCGGCATGGATGGTATCAAGCCCATACTAGATGCCATTAAAGAAGGTATGATCGATGCATCCTCGGCAACCATTCCGAAAATGCAAGGCTCCATGGCAATCCTGATGCTGTGGCAGGCATCGTTGGGCGTTAAGCTGCCTCAGGCTATCGATACAGGCATTGACGTGATTACGCAAGAGAACGTGGATATATTTCTGGCTGAGGCAGTCAAAGATCTGATGCCGGCATAGCTGCCCCTCAAAGGCGGCTTATCTTGGGGTGATATATACCATATGGATAAAGGAGTGACACATTGACCCTTATCCGCGCGATGGAAAGCGAATGCAAAATGCGAAGGAGAAAACTCATATGATCGGAGAGACAGCCAAACAGGAAATTTCATCACAGGATCTGCTGGTCAAGAGTGAGGCCGAAACGGCCGTAAGCATGTTGCGGGCAATCCATGACAAACAGGTCCGGGGGGAAATGACTGCCGATCAGGCAAAAAAACTCGGCGCAGACCTCCTGAGGGAGCTTCGTTATGGGACTGATGGATATTTCTGGGCGGATACTACGGAAGGCGTCAATGTTGTTTTGTATGGCAGGAAAGATGTAGAAGGAAGGAGCCGGCTCGAAGACAAAGATTCCAATGGAACTTTCTACATCAAGGGAATGATAGTAAAAGCAAAAGCCGGAGGAGGCTATGCCGATTACCTTTTTCCGAAGATGGGAAGGGAGAGGTGGTCCCCGGAATTCGGACAGCTGTATAAGGTGTAAAATAGCTGGTCTGAAGGAAGGAGGATCGCAGTATGAGCAAGACGAAGAGGCAGAGGTATTCCCCGGAGCTTAAGGCCAAGATAGCCCTTGAGGCCATTAAGGGCGAACTGACGGTTTCGGAGCTGGCCGCAAAGCATGGCATTCACCCCAACCTGATTACCCAGTGGAAGCGCCACGCCATCGAGGGGCTGGCAGACGTGTTTTCCGGCAAGGCAGGTGAAAGGGATACAAACCACGAGGCCCAAATAAAGGACCTGCACGCCAAGATCGGGCAGCTAACAGTTGAACGCGATTTTTTAGCCAAAGCCTTCGGTCGATGAGCCACGCCCGGAGGAAGGAGACGGTTGAATCAGACCATCCCCGGCTCAGCATTACCAGACAATGCGATTTATTAAGCATGAGCCGTTCCTCCCTGTATTACGAGGCAACTGGTGAGAGCCTGTTGAACCTGAAACTTATGCGCCCATAGACGAGCAGTTTCTTGAGGCGCCGTCTTACGGGGCCAGACAGATGGCGCGGTATCTTCGGCGTCAGGGATATTGGGTAAACAGAAAGCGGGTACGGCGGCTGATGCAGAAAATGGGCTTAGCCCCGATATACCAGAAGCCCAATACGAGCAAGCCTCATCCAGAGCACAAGATATATCCCTACCTACTAAGGGGCATGGATATACGCGAGCCCAACCAGGTCTGGTGTGCCGATATCTGCTACATCCCCATGCGGCGCGGATTTCTGTATCTTGTGGCGATCATGGATTGGGCGAGCCGCAAGGTCTTAAGCTGGAGGCTCAGCAACACTCTTGAAACTGATTTCTGCGTTGCCGCCCTGGAGGAAGCCATTGCAAAATACGGCAAGCCGGGGATATTCAACACCGATCAGGGAAGCCAGTTCACAAGCTTTGACTTTACTCAGGCGCTTAAGGATGCCGGCATCCGTATCTCCATGGACGGGAAGGGCCAATGGACCGACAACGTCATGATAGAAAGACTGTGGCGCTCTCTGAAATACGAATGCGTCTATCTAAATGCGTTTGAGACGGGGAGCGAGGCGAAAGAGGGAATCAGCAAATGGTTCGAGTTCTATAACAGGCAACGACCACATTCAAGCCTGGACGACCGAACCCCTTATGAGGCATACTGGAATCTACCCAGGGCCGGATACCCGGCATTGCAGGCGGCTTGATGAACAGGGTTTTCCACCTTAAATTGGCCGCTAAACTGTACAAACAATGGGTAGAGTAGGAAAC
>JACWAF010000004.1 GCA_014874185.1 Nitrospirota bacterium
CTACCCACCCCTTAATCCCCTCCTGGGAGGGGACGGGGGTGGGTTGGGTTCCCGGCGCGCGGAGCCTGCCCCGTACCTGATACGGGGCTTGCGGGAATGACAATTGGGAGGTCTTTTGCAGGCGAGTGGAGACGAAATGGGTTCTTCAGCGTCGTTAAATCCCCTCCCTTCAAGGGAGGGGCTGGGGGAGGGTGAACATTTTCTACGGGTTTGAAGGGGCAAAGTAGCCCCGCTGCTCAAACCAGTTGTAATGGCATTTATTGCAGAGGGACTGCTGGTTTGTGGCGAACATGGAGGGGGTCCTGCCGTAATAGGCGTGTGAGGCCTCCGTCGAGGTGCGGCCCTCGTTTGTGTCGGGGTAGCTCTGGGCCCCGTCATCGATGCCCCACCCGCTGTTATAGACGATGTAATCGGGAATGAAATTCCATCTGCCCGCGTAATCCCAACCCGAGGCATGCGCCCTGTGGCAGGTAAGACAAAACACCTCGCTGTTGGCATCCGGTCCGGCCGTGGAGCTGGTTGCTTGAGAAAGCGTGGCCAGGTTATTCGTCCCCAATTCGAAAGACACAAGCGAGGTAAACGCCGTCGCTGTGGCCCCGCTATAAACGCCGGTCTTGACGTAAGCATTGTAATTGTTAATCTGCAGGCTGGTGAAATAATCCTCCATCGGATGCTGCTGTATGCTGCCGCCCGGAGGGATATAGTAACCGTGCTTATAATCATTTTGCACGTTCGTATGACAGTTCTCGCACCAGTTGCCCATCCCCTGACCGTAAGCCACCCGCGTACTGCTGGCCGACTCCGCGCGGTTGAAGTCCAGGGGGGCAACGGCGTACGGAGGCGGATTCGCGAAGGCGTAACTGCCCGGCACCGAGACGGGCTGATATCCAACCCCTCCCAAGAGCCTGTATACGCCCACCGCGGCCCCCGTTTGCGGCGCCGCTCCGTATGAGCCGGAGTTCACTATCGGGCCCAGGCCCTTGTTGAGGCTGAGGTCTGGAGCCGCGATAGCAAGAGTGGTGCCGCCGCTTAAATATTCCCTGTACCTGCCGTGCGGGTCATGGCAGCTTGTGCATCCCAGATACTGGCCGGGATACGTGCCGCCCGGGGCCGTCGTGCTTACCGAGGAATAGCCGTAATCAGCCGCCTCGATATTATGCCCGTGATTGTACCCGTAGCTGTACATGGTGGTCGCATTGCTGGCTATCCAGCTGTAATTGTGTTTGAGCCAGCCGAAATCGCCTCCGGGCGTCATTTGCGATGGGCCTATGCCGCTGACATAGGGGCTGCTCACGTTTATATCGGTAGGGTACGGGTTTGTCGTGTTGTGGCAATTGAGACAGGTGGAGCTTGAATCGGAGCCCTTCAGCAGGTATGAGTTGGGGGCGTTGAACTGGGTTGCGCCGCCAACGAAGGTTATGGGCTGGTTGTCTGACGAGTTGTGCATGGTATGACAACCCTCGCACAGCCCTACGCCTCCATCGTGAAAGGCCCATGAGTTCACGGACATGAAAAGGAGCGCCAAAAAGAAAAAAGCGGCATAGAGAGGCTTGACGGCCTTGATATCCAATCTCAACCTAAATGCCATCCCGCACCCATGGCCCTCTCCGGCCGGGAGAAGAACTCTTTTCCCGTTTCCCGTCAAAATGCTCCCTGCTCTCCAAGACACGTCTAGTTTAACTTAAAGTCAATTCAAAAAAAAACCTGATATCCAGTCCGGGATGTTGGTTAAATAACCCGGAATTTTGGGTGATATGACCAAACCGCATCCGCACCGGTTGGGGCCGCAAATTTTTATTCTTTAAAAACAGCGACTTTTAACCGGGCAACCCGGGAATCATTTGGTATGTTAATTGCATCACTTCATTCCGATGAGGCGGATACTAGTCGTTGACGATGACATCCTGATACAAATTGCGCTGTCTAAGGTGCTGAAGACCTTCACACCGGACGTCCGCACCGTATCGACCGGCAAGGAGGCCCTGCAGGAAGTGAAGTCAAGTTTCTATCCCCTCTGCTTCCTGGACGTATGTCTGCCCGACGCCAACGGCCTCTCCCTGATGAGAGCCATAAAGGAACTGTCGCCAAAGACAAAGATAGTCATAATGACCGGCAACTACATAGACGATAATATGAAAAGGGCCATAGAGGACGCCTCTTTCGACTTCCTGCCCAAACCCTTCGACCTCTCCCAGGTCAGGGCGATAGCCGTAGAGGGGCTGGAAGACATTTAGCTTAAGGCAGATCGCCTCCCGCCTGTCCGGGCTTGCCCCAAAAAGCCCCCGGCTTCCGGATCAGTTCTGGTCTTCGAGGCCGTATTTCTTTATCTGGTATCTGAGCGAATCGTAGCTTATGTTCAGGAGCCTGGCGGCAACCGTCTTGTTATTGCGGGACTTGTCAAGGGCCTGTTTTATAAGGTCCCTCTCAAGGTCCTCAAGCGAGATGCCCGCATCGGGAAGGGTAAATGGGGCCTGGGCGCCGGGCTGCTGCTGCCTGGGGGCGGAAGAATGGCCGACTATCTCGGGCGGAAAGTGGTCTGGTTCCACGATCTCGGTGTTTTCAAGCACCACCAGCCGCTCTATCACGTTTCTCAGTTCCCGCACGTTGCCCGGCCATTTATAGCCGGAAAGGACCCTGTACGCGTCCTGCGAGAACCCTTTTATATTGCCCTTGTTGTACTTGGCTGAAAAATTAAGCAGAAAGTGGTTGGCCAGAAGCCTTATGTCTTCCGTCCTCTCCCGCAGGGCGGGCACGTGAAGGCTGAAGGCGTTCAGCCTGTAGAAGAGGTCCATCCGGAACTGCTCTGTCTCAACGGCCCTTGCAAGGTCCCTGTTCGTGGTGGCCATCACTATCAAATCTATGGGTATCTCGTCCTTTCCGCCGATGCGCCTTACCGCCCGCTCCTCTATCACCCTGAGGAGCTTGCTTTGGAGAGTGGGCTTCATCTCCCCGATCTCGTCCAGCAGGATGGAGCCTCCGTCGGCCATCTCGAAGAGGCCCTTCTTCTCGCTCTTCGCGTCGGTGAAGGCGCCTTTTTCATAGCCGAACAGCTCGCTCTCAAGCAGTGTATCGGGAAGGGCCGCGCAGTTCACCCTGATGAAGGGCGCGTACTTGTCCCCGCCGTGTATATTGGCATGAATATTCCTTGCGATAAGCTCCTTGCCCGTCCCGCTCTCGCCCGTTATCAGTATCGTGGATACGCGGGCGGCTATTATTTTTGCCGTCTTGTCCTTCAGTTCGCGTATGGGAAGGGACCCGCCCACGATCTCCTTGCCGAAGAGGTGAGAAAAGAACTTCCTGTAATAATTGACCTCTTTGCGGAGCTTTTCCTTCTCCAGGGCGTTTTTGATAACGATCTTCACCTCGTCTATGTTGAAGGGCTTTGTAAGGTAGTCGGCGGCGCCCAGCTTCATGGCCTTCACGGCGGTCTCGGCGGTGTCGTCCGCGGTGAGTATGATCACCTGCGCGGGCACTTCCATGCCCTTAAGCTCCTTTAATATCTCTATGCCGCTCTTGCCGGGCAGCTTTACATCCAGCATGACCACGTCGGGGTTCCAGGCCATCACCTCCTCTGCCACGTTGTCGGCCTTGTTGTCGGCACGGATCTCGTAACCCTGGCTCTTCAGGGCCCGGGAGAGCATCATGGATATCAGCTCGTCGTCATCAACTATGTATATCTTCTCTTTCACCTTTCTCCTGCCCTTCCGTTTTAGACTTCTGCTGCACGGGCAGCACTATTTTAAACGATGCGCCGCCCCCGGGGTTGTTCTCGGCCAGTATGCGCCCTCCGTGCTGCTCGATGAGGCGTTTCGTTATGGCCAGGCCAAGCCCGGTGCCCTTCGCCTTCGTGGTGAAGAAAGGCTGGAATATCCTGCCCTCCATGCCGGGCTGTATCCCTTTGCCGGTATCGGATATTATCACAAGGATCGAACCGCTTGGGCGGTGATAGCTGGTCTTGACGGAGAGAGTGCCCCCATCCGGCATCGCGTCCAGCGCGTTCATCAGAAGGTTCAAAAAGGCCTGCTCCAGCTGCAGGGGGTCGGCCATGGTAGGGGGGATGCCCTCTCCAAGCTCCTTTTTTATCAGGACCTCACGGCCATCCGCCTTCTTGGCCGAGAGGGCCACTATGGAGAGCATGGATTCCATCCGCCTGTTTATGCTGGTCTCGTTGAGCTGGGGAAGGGGGGGCCTCGCGAAATTCAGGAGGTCTTTCATCAGGTATTCTATCCTCTTCACCTCGCCAAGGACCTTGGCGAGCGTGGCCATGTCCTCTTCCGGAAGACAGGAATCCTCGGACATTATCTCCATGAAGGCCTTTATGCCCGCAAGGGGGTTCTTGATCTCGTGGGCAAGCCCGGCGGCAAGCTGCCCCAGTATCGATATCTGCTCCGTCCTTTGAAGCTCGTCATACATCCTCTGCACCGATGTCGCCATCTCGTTGAAGGAGTTGGCAACGATGCCGAACTCGTCCTCCAGCCCGTTGATCCTGTAGTTCAGGTCCCCGGCCTTGACCTTCCTGGTCGCCTCCATCAGCGAGTCTATCGAGGATGTAAACCGTTTCGTGAAGATAACGGCAAGTCCCATTATCAGGAGGGGCTGCAGCACCAGCAGCACGAACATGGCTGTCTTCGTGTTCGCCACCTCGCGGTCTATCTGGTCCGTCCTTTTTTCAAGCCTGCTCTCCGAGAGGACGATGATGTTGTCCAGGTCGGCTATGATCTGCTCGCCCACCTTGTAGGCGTTCTCCTGCTCGCCTATTTCCCGCCCGGCGCCGGCCCTGACCAGGAAAGCGCGGCTGATGGAGGACTTGTAAAGTTCTATCCTGCTCCTCAGCTCGGTAAGCCTCCTCATTATGTCTTCCTTGTGGTGGCAGTCGAAGCACGTATCGGCAACCCCGCTCATCTGCCCTACGTCGGTGACAAGCGTGCCAAAGCCTTTCGCGTAGCGGGTGTTCTTCAGGCCCAGGTCCCCCTGCACTTTTTTGACCTGGATGAGAAGATGCTCCCGCAGGATCTCCACCTGGTGCAGCTTTATAAGGGTGTTCAGCTTCGCAATGGATTGCTCCACGGATATTATCGTGTACGTCCCGCCCAATATGAATATGAGTGAGAAGAGACCGAGCCCTATGAGTATCTTCTTTCTCACCTGGGGTCGTAATCGAACTTATAGATGTCCAGCCCGGCCTTTTCGCAGTACATGTAGACGGGCCCGTAATCACTTTCAGCGGCGCCTACGAACCTCTTCGCTCCGAACCGGGCCAGTATCTGGGCGCCCTCCGAATCCCTGTTCATCTCCAGGAGGACCGCTTTAAGCATCTTCTTCAGCATGGGGTCCATATCTTTTCTTACGGCGAAACAGCCGTCCGGCACCCATGGGGATTTATCCAGCACGACCAGCTCCTCTTTGGCCTTGCGGTCGTCCCTCTCGGCCCTTTCAATCTCGGTGTCCATGGCCGCGCCCGCGTCGGCCTTGCCGTTCAGCACGTCATGGATCACGTCCTCCTGGCTGCCGGCGAAATAGGTCTTCATAAAGCCCCTGTAATTGCCAATGCCGTTCTCCCTGAAATAGACAAGGGGCAGGAGATACCCTGCCGTAGTCGCCTTGTCCACAAAGGCGAAAGTCCTGCCCCTCATGTCGGCGGCCCGCCTGATACCCGAGCTTTTCCTTGCTATCAGCTCTCCGCGGCAGGTGGAAAGGCCGTCCGTTTTCTCCGGGCTGGCAAGCACCTCTAACCCAAACCTCTTGTGGGCTATCGCGTAACTGAAACTGCCAAGGAAGGCCCCGTCCATCATCCCCTCTTTCAGGTCGTCTATGACCGCGCCGTATCCGGGCAGGATGATGAGTTTTATACTGTAGCCGGTCCGTTTCCCGATATAGCCGGCCAGAGGTTTATAGCGGTCCAGCTGGTTAAAGACGTTCCTCTCCGGGACCAGTCCGATAACGAGCGTCCTCTCCGGGGGGGGAGGTTTTGGGGGAGGCGATTCGACCTTCTGTTCACAACCTGAAAAAATAAGCGAAAACAAAGTAAATGCCGCGGCAAAGGACCTGAACATCCGGTAATTATAAACCTTTGTAGAAGCTTTATTCAAACATTCCCTTTATTTAATAAGATCTTCTTTTGGCGGGGCAAAATAAAAGGGGGGAGTTTGGAACTCCCCCCTTCAGGTGCGGTTCAGAGGCTGAGATGAATTACTGTCCTGGCGCGTTCACTGCTCCGGGTGCGTTTTCAGCCGGGGCGCTCGGGGCGCCAGGGGCGGGTGCCTTGGGCTTGCAGGCCGTAATCGTCAGAAGAGAGAGGCCCAGTAACAGACTCAGGATAACGGAAGTAACATACCTCATCTTAATCCTCCTTGAATTGAATTGTCATTTATTTTCAGCCGCTGATTAGCCATT
Source organism: Nitrospirota bacterium (assembly GCA_014874185.1). Taxonomy (GTDB): domain Bacteria; phylum Nitrospirota; class Thermodesulfovibrionia; order Thermodesulfovibrionales; family JdFR-88; genus JACWAF01. The sequence goes on from JACWAF010000004.1 coordinate 6,394, forward strand.
CTTAAGTTGAGATTAGCAGAAAAAGACTGCAAGTCAAGAAGAAAGACTGTCCCGGAGGGTGCTGTCGGCCCTGGCCGAATGATAATATTCCATTTCCAGGAGCCTTCTTTTAATATTCACATCCGGCGAGTACCCGCCCAGCCTTCCGCCGGATTCTATTACCCGGTGGCAGGGGAGGATTATCGGGAGGGGGTTTTTCGACAGCGCCTGCCCAACGGCCCTTGAAGCGCCGGGCCGCCCCACAATCTCCGAGAGCCATTTGTAAGTGCGGGTCTGGCCGTAAGGGATCTCTTTCAGGGCAAGCCAGACGCGTTTTTCAAACTCGGTGCCGGCATCGAGGACAAAGGGAAGGGTGAATTCCCTCAGGCTTCCGTTGAAATAGGCGCGGATCTGGCGCGTTATCTCTTTCGGCGTCCTGCCCAGCTTTATCCCCGGAGGCCTCTCGTTTATGGAGATGCCGGCAAGGGATTTCCCTTTAAAGCTGATATGGAGGATGCCTACCGGGCTGTGGAAAGGCTCACAGGAAAAACTCATCGCATAACCGGAGTCCCGCATAATAGCAGCAAAGCTCGTTATCAAGGTCGTTTATGAAAGAGCGCTCTTCGCCATCTTCAAAGAGTACCCTGACGAAACAGAACCCCCCTTCCAGGACCGAATTCTTTTCCTCCACGACCTCCCCTATTCCCCAGATTGAATACCTGAGGTGCCTGACCCTGTCACCGAGCCTTAAATACAACCTTTTCCCCGGCATACATTATTATACCAACTGTGCCCAAAGGGCATGAAGGCTTTAAAAAAGTGCCATATTATGTTATAAAGAAAGACCAACCCAAATTAGGAGGAATGAATGAGGCTTTTCGGCGCCATATTGATATCGCTTGCCCTGATATCCTGCTCAGCGGGCAAACAACAGGCTGAATCGAACAAGAACTATCTTGCAAAGGTCAATAACCATGTCATAACCGAGGAACAGGTCAGAGAAGAGCTGAATTACCTGCCCGACCAGGTGAAAGCCATGTTTATGCAGCAGGGGCCCGAAGCCCTGCTCCAGCAGCTCATAAACAAGGAACTCCTCTATCAGCAGGCCGAGAAGAGCGGCTATGACAAGGACAAGAGGCTGAAGACCATGATGGACGACTTCAAGAAGGTCACCATGGTGAGGCTTTTCATACAGGACAAGATAGAAAAGCAGACCGCCGTGAGCGATGACGAGGCCAAACAGTTCTATGATGCCAATAAGGCAAAGTTCAAGATGACTGTGCCCGGCTCAAAAAAGCCGCAGGAGCTTGGCTTCGACCAGGTGAAAGACATGATTAAACAGAAGCTTGCCGGCGAGAAGCAGGAAAAGGCCTTCAATGCCTATATAGCGGACCTGAGGAAGAACAGCAAGATAGAGATAAACGAGGCGGCCCTCCAGAAAATGGGAGGCCAGCCCGAAGGCGCGCCGTCCAATGCGCCAACTGCCGCCCCGGCACCGGCCGCTCCGGCCGCTCCGGCACATTAATAAGCCCAGGGCCTGAAAAAGCAAAAAGCCCCCGTTCATACGGGGGCTTTTTGCTGCCTGTGCCAAGCACAGAGTGTTTTTGTTCGTTCTTAATCCGGTTCCTTCAGGTAATATTTTCCGTTCACCTCGGTGCCGATTATGGCGAAAGCCGCCTTTGAGGTCTCAATAGGGTCCGATTTCCAGGAGAAGTCAATCGAAGGGACTTCTACCTGGGCCGCGAGATGCGCAGCCGCCCGGTAGCCCTCAAACCTGAAATGCTTGTATTTGTCCTCGTAGACGACCTTCTTGTCATCAATGGCCTTCCAGATAAGCCGATAGCTTATACGGGCCGGTCTGGCCGGCGCATCCAGGGCCGGATATTCAGGCTGGTCGATCACCGGGACGCCTTCCAGTTTCAGTTCCGCCTGCCGCCCGTCAGCGCTCACCGTTAGGCCTCCCTCAGGCACCCTGGCTATCCAGAAGAGCCCGGAAGGCGAGATCTGAGGGTGGAAGTCGTGGATCTTGTTCGCGGGGACCGCCGGTCCCTTGAACAGTGTAAGTCATATGTGGGCAAATGTCCCCTGCCGGTTTGTGCGCGCGGCAAAATACTCTCCGTGGATGAAGGAAAAATCCGTCGTCGGGGAACCGAAGGCGATCCGGTTGCCCTTGTTGTCGGTCCCCATGCCGGTGAAATTGTTGCAGCGCGCAACCCGGCCCTTGAAATGGAAGATATCCGAGGGGTCCATGCCTGGTTTCGGCATCTGGTTATGGCTGCCGTTTTTGTCCACCCACGGGATTGGAAACGGGTCAGTGCTCCCATTCAACCCGGCTGTGATCAGCTCCGCGGAGCTGTCTTCGGCCAGGCCAATCTCCGGCTTCCATAAAGTGCCCGCCCCCGCGGCGGCCGCCAGAAACACGCCGGTGCGCAGGAACTGCCGCCTGCTCTTGCATAAAGGACAACCGTTCGGGCCTTCTGAATGGTTCATAACATTATCTCCTCTCCTCTTGAATTGAAGGACTTCGATACTTGTCTTGCCGGACTTTATAGATAAAAATTTACAGTTTTATGGAAATAATTCAAGCGGGTTTATTCCAGAGGGGATGAAAGGGGATTCAAAGAGGGATTCCGGAACATAAATACGGGGCTAAAGCCCCTTGGGCCGGAATGACAGAAAAAGGAATTTTATGATGGTTAAGCCGGATGCAGGATAATGCTTAAAGGGTTTTTAAGCCTTTACTGACGGTATCAGAAAACTGCACACAGGGTCGCCGGCTGCCATGCAGCCCTTCCGCTGTATGCTCCGGCCAAGGAGGTCGTTTAATAACTCAAGCTCATAACGGCAGGCCTCGTTGTACTGGCTGGCCACGCGGGAGACGGGACAGTTGAACTGGTTCAGCAGCATGTCCTCCCTGCCGTTTTCTTTCAGCTCTATAAGGTAACCCTCCCCCTCAAGCATCTTTGTAAGCGTCCGCACCTTCTCGTTAAAATCCTGAATGCCCCCCAGCGCGGCGCTCCTTTCCTTGAAGAGCTTCTCCTTGCGCATCCTGAAAAGCTCGGTTACCTTTTCCCTTCCGTCCAATTCCTCTATGTCGTTCAGCATGTCCAGCGCGAACCGGCCGTAAGACTTCGGGAATATGTCATCGGCCTTATCAGTGAGCTTGTAGATAAAGACTGGCCTTCCGATGCCGTGTTTCCTGGCCTCGTACTCAACCATGCCCTTCCGCTCAAGAGACAGGAGATGCTGCCTTACGCCCATCGGGGTAATGCCGATCTGACGGCTCAAATCCTCAGCCGTCATGCCGCCTGCCTTCTTCAGGAGCATAATAATCCTGTCTTTCGTGAGGCTGTCCTCAAGTCGCATGGGGAAAAAATAACACAAAGAAATCCTTTTGTAAACTATTTTTTAAAAAAACTCTAATATTACGCGAAACCCGCCCGGATGATATAATAATCCCGTAAAAGCGGGAAATTTGAAGGAGGCTACAGTATGCTGATAGTGGCGGATAACCTTAATACACGGAACAAGGCTTACATGTCGGCCCTCCAAAAAAGGGACTCCAACGCCCTCTCCAAAATGGCAAAGGCCCTGGCGGAAGCCAATGCCGACATCATAAACGTGCAGTGCTCCACTGACGGCGCCGGGGACGAGGATGTCATGCCCTGGGCCGTAGAGACAATCGAAAAGGCGGCCGAATGCGCCCTGTGCCTCGATACGAGGAACCTTGAAGCTTTGAAGAAATCCCTGTCGCTCGTAAAAAAACCGCCGCTTGTAAACTATCTTTCGGCTACCGAGCCCAAAGACCGCGAAGGGCTGCTAACGCTGATTTCCAGGGCGAAGGCCTATCTGGTCCTGCGCGCCTCAAGGGCCGCGGTGCCCAATTCATTCGAATCGAAATTGCAGATACTGGAGGAATTGCTGGAAGCGGCAAACGCCGCGGACATTCCTAACGAAAGGCTGTTCCTTGACCCCTCGGTGGTGCACATCGGGCGGGCCTCCGGGCAGGAGAACATAATGAACTCGCACGAGTGCATAACCGCCCTGCAGGAGACGGTGGACCCGCCCGTGAACACGATAATATGGCTCTCGAATGTATCAAGCGGAATCCCGAAGGCGGCAGGGAAGCGGGTGGAGGCGGGCACCCTGCTCTACTTCGCTGGCGCGGGGCTGGACGCCGTCATGGTGGACCTCTTCGACCCGGAGATCAGAAGGGCCCTTTACCTTGTAAAAGCCTTCCGTGACGAACTGGTCTTCACCGCAGCCGATATCTCCTGATGCTGAGGCTTAAAGACGGCATAAAAGAGCTGATAAGGAAGGTGGCCACCTCCCTTCCCAAGGACGTGGAAGACGCCCTGAAAAAGGCTTACGATTCCGAGCCGGCCCAGAGCCCCTCCAAAGAGGCGCTCGCCTATATCCTCCGGGACATCCAGATAGCGAGAGAAAATTCCAGGCCCATCTGCCAGGACACGGGCACGCCCATTTTCCATGTGTCCGCCCCCAGGGAGATGGGTTTCAGGGCGATAGAGGAAGACATAATCGAAGCCGTTAGGGAGGCAACGGCCCAGGTCCCCCTGAGGCCGAATGCGGTGGACGTGCTCACGGAGAAGAACACGGGCGACAATACAGGCATTGCCATGCCGGAGATGCATTTCGAGCAGTCCGAAGAAAATACGCTGACAGTAGACCTCTCCCTGAAGGGCGCGGGGAGCGAGAACGCGGGCACTTTTTACCGTCTTCCGGACGAGGGATTGCAGGCCGAAAGGGATTTCGAGGGCGTTAGAAAATGCGTGCTGGATGCGGTCTATACCGCCCAGGGCAAGGGATGCCCGCCGTACACGGTGGGCGTTGGGATCGCGGGCACAAGGCTAATGGCCGCAAAGCTCTCAAAAGGCACACTGATGAGGAAAATAAACGACCGAGCGGCCGCGGAGAAGATACGGGAACTTGAAGACAGGCTGCTCTCGGATATAAACCGCCTTGGCATCGGGGCGCTGGGCCTTGGCGGCGACTGCACCGCGCTCTCAGTAAAGGTCAGCTACGCCCACCGGCATACCGGCTCCTATTTCGTGGACGTCTCATTCGCCTGCTGGGCCAATAGAAGGGGGAGACTGGTGTGGTGATTACACATGGACGGACACTAATGGCGGCTCTGCCGCATATGCAATCGATCTGACATACACGTTCACGCCGGAACAGCTTGAAACGCTTACCCAATTCGCCAAAAACCCGAATGCTTAAATAACCAGACCAGTATTGCTTTTTGTTCATTCACCGCCGATTGTGACAAACGTTACATCTTTTTCCTGCCTGCAAATCTTATCCTAAGTACGTTGCAAGTTCTTTGAGACATCGTTCTCTCTGAAGTTTCCGAAAAGGTAAACTCCGGGCAACCGGGGGGCACAAAGCCACGGGTCCTTTCGGTTGAAAGGACGGCCGGGTTGCCGAAGAAACAGCGCCGGCCGGAGTTTATTTCGGAATGAGCCTGTTTCCCTTTTCAGGGAAACGGGCTTTTTTAATTTTAAAGGAGGCAGGATGAAAAGACTTAAACTGGTTGGTTTTCTGACGGCAGTTTTGCTGCTGGCTGTATTAATCCCTCTAATCGGTGGGGCCGCCGAGGCCGCCACCTATTATGTGGCCACGAACGGAAGCGATGGCAATCCCGGCACTCAAGCCGCGCCCTGGGCCACCTTCTCGCATTCCGTGGGAGCGCTTCAGCCGGGTGATACGCTGCTTATCCAGAACGGCACTTATCACGAGGCCCTGAATGTTACCCGCTCCGGAACGGCATCCGCGCCAATTACGATCCAGGCTGTAAACGACGGGCAGGCAATCGTTGACTGCCAGGGCTCAGCAGCTCATGCCCTTTATATTTACGGCCAGAGCTATGTCAATGTGCAAGGTATTGTCTTTAAGAACACCTCCGACGATGTAGTCAAGGTTGGCGGGGGATCTCACAATGATAATCTCCGAAGGCTTTCCGCCTATAACTCCGGGATCGGAAATTATCACATTTTCGATGTGTCCGGCGCATCTTATATCCTGATAGAAGATTCAGTGGCTTCGCAAACCGCTGGTTCAAATAAAGCCGGCAGATACGGGTTCATGTCTTTTAGCGGGGCCAATCACAATACTTTCAGGCGCAATTACGTGAAGTATTACAGCCATACCGGGGGCGGCGGACCCTGCGCGGCGGCCGCTGATTACGGCGGCAGTTACGATGTGTGGGAGAACAATGTCTTTGACGTTTCGCAGATGCCGGCAGGATGCAGCCCCATAGGCTACCAGTTCGGGATTTTCGGAACAGGCGCATATTACGACACATCGCACAACAAATGGTATGGCAACGTGGTCATCGGCGGGCCCAATCTCGCTTCGGCAGTGCATGGAGAAACATCCGGGGAATCTATGCAAGGCTGGGAATTTTACAACAACGTCTTTCTTAACGCTCCCCAAGGAGTTGTGGATATGGCAGGATCTCTTGGATCGGGTTGGATATTCGACAACAATACCGTTGCAAAGATGTCCAGCTCATCATTGCAATCCCTTGGATCGGGAACAACAATCTCCGCATCAAGCAACTCGTATGTTTCCAGTGCAGTAGGTGAACAAGCGTCGTCCAGCGGCTCTTTGACCAGCCGTTACAATAATTTTTCATCTATTGGAACTCCGTACAGCGGCAGCGTTTCAGATAAGACAGGGGACCAAACCATGACAGCCTCATATGACACGGCAACCTATGGCCTTGGAGCTTATTTGATGGCGCCCTCCGGTATGATGGGAAAAGGTGAAAACGGAGGCAATATCGGGGCTAATGTGCTTTACGAGTACCAGAACGGCCAGCTTACAAATGTGCCGCTCTGGCCATGGCCGATGGAAAGCAGGATCAAAGCCGAACTGGGCATAAGCCCCACTTACGCAAGCGGCGGCGGGCTCTGGACGACACTGAACGGAGTATATTCTTCCTCAGCACCTGCTCCTTCGCCAACTCCAACGCCAACTCCAACTCCTACACCGAGTCCTATTCCCACTCCGACACCAACGCCCACTCCCACCTCCGGTTCGGGCGGCAGCTCTTCCGGCGCAAACCCTTCGGATTCTATCAGCGCCCCACAACTCATAGCGCCGGCAAGCGGCTCGGTCGTAGGCACCACGGTGACTTTCGAATGGACCCCCTCGGTCAGCCAGGCGGGAAAACCTGTTACGTATACCCATTATTACTGCACGGACCAGGCGATGACCAACTGCATTTCGAATAACGTTGTGGCCCAGAACAGCCCGGTGAAGACTTACGCGGGAATGGGCGGACTGCTCTCCGGAATGGTCCTGTTCGGGATCGGGTTCGCGGGCGGCCCGTTGTCCAGAAAGAAGAAGATAGCGATACTGATAGCACTCCTTCTGCTTTCGTTGGCGGTGGTCTCCTGTGGCGGAGGTGGCGCGGGCAGTTCCAGCCCGAATTCCTCAAATCCTTCTCAAACGGTCGGCTCCGCACCAGGCAGCGATATCACATACACGGCATCGGGTTTGCAGAACGGGACCACCTATTACTGGAAGGTCGCGGCAACTGACGGGCAGGTCTCAACCGAAAGCCAGGCTGCAAGCTTCAAGACAAATTAGAGAAAACTCTGGCAAAAAGAGAAGGCCCGCTAAACGGGCCTTCTCTTTTTTTTAAATTATTTCTTTAAACAGCTATAAATATTATCCAGGTCTGCCATGATCCTCTCAAGGCTGAAATTTTTTTGCGTGAATTCCCGGCCGTTTTTACCCAGCCTAGCGGCAAGTTCATCATCACGAAGCAGTTTTATGACCGAGGACGCGAACTCCTCCGGACCGTCCGCCACCAGCAAGTCCATTCCGGAAACCGCCTCTATCCCCTCGTTTCCATAAGGGGTGGTCACGACCGGCAGCCCGGCGGCCATCGCCTCAAGTATCTTGGCTATTATCCCTCCGCCCGTCAGAATTGGAGCGGCGAAGACATGGGCTTTCTTGTAGGATTCTTCCAGGTGCGGCACGAAACCGGGCACCACAAAAGAAGGGTCATCCCTTGCGGCGGAGAGCATCTCCCCCGTGGGGCCGTAACCCGCCGCAATGAACCTCGCATCCGGCACTTCTCTTTTTATAACAGGGAAGATATTTTTGTAAAAATACAGGGCGGCCCGCACGTTCTCCGTGCGGTACTTGTAAGAAGCCAGAAAGAGTATGGAGCCTGGCCCCCTTGGAAACCTGCGCTCCGAAAAACCGGGCGCGGGATGGGCCACCACTTTGACCTTCACATCACAGCCGGTCCTGGCTGCCAGATATCGCCTGTCATATTCGGAGCGGGTCAGAACGAGATCAGACTTCTTCACGGCCCGCCTTTCAAGCCCTGTCATGGCAAGAAATCTCATCTCCTGCACAAGCCGGGAGATCCCCTTGGATTGCGTTTTCACCCTTTCGGCGGGTTTTGAAAGCACGTCATGGGCGTCGAGGACCACCGGAGTGGAGTTTTTCCTGAAGAAGAAGCCGGACTCAACCCACTCCAGCTGAACAAGATCGTATTTGCCGGAAGAGGCAATCCCGCTTGCCCAGCGGCTGAACGAGATATAATTGAGGGCAAGCCTCAGTTTATCAAGCGGCCCTCTCTTCCCGCAAGACCTGTATGGGAAAAGATAAACATTACCGCAATAGGGCCGGACGGATTCCGCGAGGGCCTCTTCACCTTCTTCAAACCTTGCGGCAAGCTCTATCTGGTGCCTGGCGGAGAGGGATTTTATGACCTCGAAGACGAACCGGCCCCCCGCATGATAGGCGTTGTCGTGAGGCAGGAAGAGGCTTACGAAGAGGATGCGCATCGGGGAAAGTTTTTCAGAAGATCAGGCGGCATTCGCGCTTGAAGAAGGCCCCGGTCTTCGGGCCAGTTCCGTCTCAAGCTCCGCAATCCGGGCGTCCTTCTCTCTTACCATCTTGTCCAGGCCCTGGCCCCATACTCCCAGATTCTGGATCTCCTTTTGCAAATCCGCGATCATCTCATCCCGTTTCATGATTTTTTTATCCAGCCCTGTGCCCCAGGTGCTTAGATTCTGCACGTTGCCCGGGGTGAGCGAGTCGGCATATTCGAGGAACAGCCTTTTCATCTCATCGAAGGCGGAGGCATCCGGCCCGGCACCTCCATCCCGCAATATGCCGGAATAGAATTCGAAGGCTTCCCTCTCGAATGCCTTTTCGCTCCTGATGTTTGCCTCTATGCCGTAATCATCATCCCTGCTGTAACTGGAGCTGTTCAGCCTCCTTTTAAGAGGCAGCTGGCAATCCTCATGGAACGGCTCGCCTATGAACTGAAGGCATCTGGCCAGAATTACGGCGGGCTCTCCCACCAGGTCTTCGTAATGGATGCGGAGCACCTTTTCAGGGCCAAGCGCCTTTTCTGAAAGAACGGACGCTTTTACCAGCCGCAGCCAGGTCCGGTAGGCTTCCTCCTCAGAATAATCCTGGCCCCCTACCGTGGAGAAATGCATCAGGGAGCGGGCCACCTGCTTTGGGTTCCTCAGGATATGGATAAACTTCGATTTGGGAAAGAGCATATCCAGACCATAAACATAATGTGAATTCTCCGGTGTGCCGTCCACCCATCTCATCTTCAGGTCGCTTTCGCCGCGGATGAGCTGTATGTATTCGCTCAAAAGCTCCGGGTTCTCCTCACCCCTTTTAAGGGAGCTTTCGACATACCTCTCCAGATATATCTTTATGAAGCTATCTACCGCCGCCCCGAAGAAGTTGTAAAATTCAGGCTTGTCCACGCCAACCGCCCCCAGGTGAGAATGCTCCCTGTTCGCGGTGGCCAGCCAGTAGATATATTCCAGGTTGACGCCGAGGGCGGCTATCCAGTTTGTCTCTTCGAGGGGCAGGATATTCGGGTGCTGCCCCAGGCTCCATGTGAGCACGCTTGTGCCAGACCGGTAAGAGCCTATTATAAATACGGGCCTGATCTCATTGTGAAGAACCGGTTTTAGCTCAGACATCCTTTCCGAATATCTCCCTTTCTATCAGCTCACAGATTATGTGGCCCACGGTAATATGCGCCTCCTGTATTCGCGGCGTATCGTCAGAAGGCGCGCAAAAACAGATATCGGCCAGCTCCTTGAGCTTTCCGCCTTTCTTCCCCGTAAAGCCCACCGAGAGCATGCCCTTTCCCTTTGCGGTCCTTATGGCCTCGATAACGTTAGGGGAATTTCCGCTTGTGGAGATGCCTACCGCCACATCTCCTTCCCGCCCGGACGCCTCTATCTGTTTTGAGAATATCATCTCGAATGAATAATCATTGGCTATGGCGGTGAGGACGGATGTATTGGTGCTGAGGGCCTCGGCGGGAAGGCCCCTTCTTTCCATATAGAAGCGGCTTACGATCTCAGCGCAGAGGTGATGTGCGTCGGCGGCGCTCCCCCCGTTGCCGAAAAAAAATATCTTTCCGCCGTTTTTCAGGCAATCCACCGCGGCGGAGGCAATCTGCCGGATGGCTTCGGCCTCTTTCAGGCATTCCAGCTTTACCCGGCTGCTCTCCTCCAGTCTTTCTTTTATAAGAGAGGAGTTCACAATTTCTCTCTTGCCAGTTTCGTGTTGTTTTCGCGCAGCGAAAGCTCCAGGTCGGCAACCGACGCGGTGGCCGTGCCCACCTGCCCTACCACAATGCCTGCCGCGTGGTTTGCTATAAGCGCCGCCTCGGATATCTCGCACCCGGCCACATGGGCCAGGGTCATTGTGGCAATGACCGAGTCGCCGGCCCCGGTCACGTCGTACACGCTCTTCGCGACGGTCGGGATATGGACCACACTATTTTTTTCGAAGAGGCTCATGCCATGCTCGCCGCGGGTGATGAGGACGGCATCGCACTTGAGCCTGCTCAGTAGTTTTCGTCCGGCTTCCTTCAGGCTCTGGTTATCGGTTATCTCCACTCCGGAGCCCTCCTGGGCCTCCTTCAGGTTCGGCGTTATGATTGAGACGCCTGTATAGTAGTCGAAATGCCCCACCTTCGGGTCCACGGAGACGAAACACCCATTCTTTTTATATTTTCTTAAGGTCTTCATCAGTCCATGCGAGATCACGCCTTTTTTATAATCGGAGATTATGACGCCGTCCCACTGCCCCTTTCCGGAGTCTATGTAGTCCAGCATCTTTTTGAGCGTGTCCTCCGGGTGGGCCCCCCGCTCCTCCTTGTCTATCCTTACCACCTGCTGGTTATGGGCTATAACCCTGGTCTTCACGGTAGTGCACCTTTCGCACTCGAATATCCCGGAGGTCTCTATCCCCCTTTCTTTCAGAAGGCTTGTCAGGACCTCCCCGTACAGGTCCGTCCCCTTCACGCCCAGTATGGCGGCCCTGCCCCCCAGGGCGACGATGTTCGCGGCAACGTTTGCCGCCCCACCCACTACGAAGTTCTCCCTTTTCATGTCTATTACGGGCACCGGCGCTTCCGGCGATATCCTGTCCACAAGCCCCCAGATATAATGGTCAAGTATCAGGTCTCCAACCACCAGGATGGTCTTTTTCCTGAAATTCTCAAAAAGCCAGGAGTACTTCGACGTGCTCATGGGCGCGCTCCTCCAAACATAAAAAAGCGATATCTGAAATTATAGCGGCAAAACTCAGACAATTGGAACCTCCAGCAAGCTCTCTATGGCGGAGAGCACTGTTTCGGGGGAAATCGATTCCATGCATGTGGGCCTTGTCTGGCACGAGGGCCTGTAGCAGCAGACGCACGGGAGCGGCGGGACGACCTTCACGCCCCTGCCATATAGCTCTATCTCGTGGTGCGAAGTGGGGCCGAACAGGACGACGGCTTTTTTGCCAAGGGCAACCCCGATGTGCATGGCCAGGGTATCGCCAGTGACCAGGATGTCGCACAGACCCATGAGCGCGGCGAATTCACGTATGGAATTTCCGCACCCGGTATCCACCAGGTCCGGGTTGGCCTGCCGCATCAGCGAATTGCGCTCCGCTTCTTCCGGGCCGCCGTAGAGGAGAATCCTCGCGTCAGGCAATTTATTTTCAATGAGCTCTGCAAGCCCCATATAGCCTTCCATGGTCCACTTCTTGTTTTCCCACCTGCCCCCGGCCCCGGTATTGAAGCCTATCACCAGGGGGGCCCCTTCCAGGCGGTGCTCCCTTGCGAATAAGGCCGCAAGCTCCCGCTCCTCCTCTGTCAGGTTCAGCACCAGCCGCCCCGTCCCATTATACCGCAGGCCGCATAACTCATGCGCTATCTGCTGATAGGTCTTCCTGTTCCGCCGTTTGAGGGTGTCATCCACCCCCATGCGGAACCATTCCATCGCCCTTTCATTTGCCGGGTAGACGTGCCCCTTCTCGCTGTAAAGGTAGCCAAGTTTCTTCAGTCCCATGGACAGGGAGGCCAGTCTGCAGCTCATGGGCGAGGCGTCCAGGTTTATTACCAGGTCGAAATTGTCCGTGCCCAGCACTACCGGGGCCTGCGAGATATCGAATGCCCTGTCCACCAGCGGGTTGTTGAAGAAAAACGGGACGGACTCCGGCTTTGTTATCCAGGTTATCCGCGAGAGCGGGTATTTCTTTTTCAGAGAGGGCAGTATGGAAGTGGTGCGCAGAACATCCCCGGCGGCGTCCAGCTTTATTATGAGGATGCGCTCACCGACCGGCTCATAGCGGCCGCACTCTCCGCACCTGGCACCTTCCTGTTTATGGTGCACGCATGGCCTGTCGCCTGAGAAATGCCTGCAATCAAAGCTGGTGACCATCTCGCGGCCATATTGCCGCTGCCCGTTCCGGGCCTCTTTTATCGATCCCGAAGATTTGCCTTTTCTGGAATACAGGGTTTTATTAAGGCTTGTAGAAATCATCTCCCTCCTCCATTCCTTCAGGATTCTATTTCCATAAAATCAGGTTTATGGCGGCGATCAAGAGCCCGATGCCTATCCCCTGATTTATACTGATCGTCTCCCGCAGAAACAAGGCCGATCCGACGGTGATAAAAAGAATGCTCAGGCTTATCACCACCGGATAAATCATGGTCAGCCTGAAATGTCCCATCAGAGCAAGCCAGGCGAAAAAACTGAGCAGGTACAAAACAGCGCCAAGGAGCAGCATCCCGTTTCTCATGACATTTTTGAATATCGAAAAGAGATTTCCGGAACCGCTAAATATTGCGCCTTGGGCGGCCAGACCTTTTTTAAGCAGCAGCAGTCCGGCGGTGCTCATCAGGAGATACAGACCGGTTAAAAGCAAGTATCTCAATTTCATCTGGACTTACGGGCTATTACGAACATTATGTCCCTCAGGTTAAGCGTGAACACAAAATCCAGCATGCCGGTTTTTTCAAGCAGGCTGAACTGCCTGGCGTATTTCTTCCCCCCAAGTACAAGGATGCTGTAGGCTATCTGCCGCATGCTTCTGGAGACCCCGATATACCCTGAATGAATCGTTTCGAAGCCGTTCCTCTCCATTAAAAGGCCCAGCGTCCTCCGTGAGAAATAGTGCAGGTGGGTTGGAGGGTGGATCAGTCTCCACCTGTCTTTTCGAAATCTGGCGTTAAGGCTTTCTATATCGCCCGTGGTCATGCAAAGGAGGCCGCCCTCTTTAAGCACCCAGGCGGCTTTTTTAATATGGCGGTCCGGGTGCATCAGATGCTCGATGACATCCCACATTACGACTACGTCAGCAGATCCAGGTTCCATTTCAGCCCTGGAGAAATCAGAGGTCTCGACATCCAGGCCCATCCCCCTGGCGTAATCCGCCGCCACGGCGCTTATCTCGTATCCCTTGACCTTGAAATAATCCTTTGCCAGATCCAGGAAAAACCCGTATGCGCATCCGATCTCCACCAGGCTGCCGCCCCGTTTGAATTCCAGTATCTTTTTCAGTCTGCCCTTGAAATTGCCCTGGAGTACCCGCCTGTCTTTCAGGTAGTCGACATACTCGCTCCCGAAGAAATAATCTTCGCCATACAGTTTCCGGAGTTCGGCCTCGCTGAACTCCCCGGCCGTGGTGACGAAATTGCATGAGACGCATTTCTTCAGCCCCTTGAAACAGGGGCTGAAACCGGTCCCGGAGCATACAAGACATTCGTTCGCCATTACTTGAACCCGCCCAGACTTCTGTTTTCAGCCTTGGCCATGGAGACGGCTTGCGCCTTTATCGCCGCCTCGGCATACTCGGCATATATGTTGCGCAGGACATAAAGCGGCCTGAATTTGCTCTCGGTATATATACGGCCTATGTACTCTCCGATTATTCCCAGGCACAAAAGCTGTATGCCGCCCAGGAAAAGGACGGTCACAACCATCGAGGCCCAGCCGGGAAGGGCCCTCCCGGTGAACAACCTGACATACAGGGCGTATAGCGCATACGCGAATCCCAATATGGAGATAAAGCTCCCAAAAAAGGTTGCAAGGTGCAGCGGGAAAGTGGAGAATGAGGTAATGCCGTCGAAGGCCAGCCTGATCATCCGCCAGAGGGTGTATTTCGATCTGCCGGCGAACCTCGGGGCGGCCTCATAGCATACCGGGCACTGCCTGAACCCGACCCATCTGATGAGCCCCCTGAGGAACCTGGTGCGTTCCTTTATGCGCATGAACTCATCGACCACTTTTTTATCCAATAGCCGGAAATCGGCGCTGTTTTCGGGTATATTTATCCTGGCGAGCAGATTAATGAGCCTGTAGAAACAGCTTGCCGTCTTCCTTTTGAAAAGCGAAGTGCCGGGCGGGTCTTTTCTTATCGTATAAACGATCTCATGTCCCTCTTTCCATTTGCTTATCAGCTCCGGTATCAGTTCCGGTGGATGCTGGAGGTCCGCGTCCATCATTATTACGGCGTCTCCCCCGGAATGGTCCAGGCCCGCGCAAAGGGCCGCCTGGTGGCCGAAATTCCTGGAAAGCTCCAGGACCCTGACCCGCTTGTCCCCGGACCTGAGTTCGATCAGCTTCTGAATGGTTTTATCCGTGCTGCCGTCGTCCACAAAGATCAGCCTGTAATTCAAACCGTTCTCCTCCAGCACCTTCCGGAGCCGGAGATACAGCTCATCCAGGCTCTCTTCCTCGTTGAAGCATGGGATGACTATCGAAAGGAGCATTTTTTCACCCGCCTCCGTTTGCGGCAAACCTGATCTCCTCGCTTGAGCCCGGCAGGACGAACAGGCTGTCCAGGTCGATCTGGTTACCGCTTCCCGCAATTATGGAAGTGCTCTTCAAGTCGTGCTGCCGGTAAAAGTTCTCGCTGACTTTGATCTGGAATAAACCGTTTGCCTTCAGTCCGGGCAGCCCGTAGGCCTCGATGACCGTCTCCCCCGGCCTTCTAAGCCTGCCAAGGATGTAGTACCTGACATACTTGGAGAGATTGTAGACGGTTGCCTGGCTGGCGAACAAATGGCCGCCGCCATCTTCCGGACCGGCGTCTTCCAGCCTGGCAAAGACCAGGTATTGCTCTTCGTCCTTCAGCAGCTGGTTGTACTTCAGATAAAAAAGGTCCGTCCCCGGATTCCGGTCCAGGTGATTTACCACTTTTATGCTCTTGCCCGAAAACGTGCTGAAATACTCGCTCCAGTAGGAGTCGTGGATGCCTACGCTGCCGATGATCGTCCAGAGGGACGGGGCATATATTACCGACCCGTCCGGGACCGAACGGAACTCCTCCGATTGCAGGAACCGGTCCACCGCCTGCCATTTCATATCGGACATCTTCTGGTATTTGGCTATGTAACCGTTCGAATTGTCGATTAGAATGCTCAGCCCGGCCATGAGGAGCGCGGTTGACATGACAAACGCGTACTTCAGGGCCTTCCGTTTCATCTTCTGCTTTATCAGGACCACCGCCGGGACAAAACAATAGATGAAAGCCAGAAAGGAAAAATAGGAGCCCTGTATCCCGATTGTTCCATGTTTAACCGTGTCCTGATAGTGCTCCGTTATCGCAAAAAGGGCCGTTGGAAGAAAGAAATAGATTACGCCCAAGAGTATGCTGAACCGCAATTTTCCCGCGTGAAACGGCCCGGTCCTCCTTAGTATCAGGAAGCAGACAACAGCAACCAGCAGGGACTTTACAGCCCACGCGGACTCCAGCCTCAAAAACGTGAACCCCCGCAGGCCCGAATACGCGTTTTCGTTATAGAGCACTTCGAAGAGCCACCTGTATTTCCTGTCCCAGATGAAATAGGAGGGGAGCGAGGAAACGCTGAACTGCCACAGGGTCTTCATGGCGCTTGCGATATTCAGCCTGCTCTGGGCCTGCACACCCGCGTAATGGCTTCCGAAATGGTGCCTGAACAGGGCGTAAACCGAGAGGTAGAAAAGCCCCGCGAAAATAAAAGGGAGCGCGGGTTTCAGCCTAGCAAGGGCCGGCTTTTGCCCAGCCCCGAACCATGAAATCAGGAAAAAAACAGGGCAATACAATATGTAGACTTCATAAGAGAAAAGGGCCAGAAGGTAGCAGCCGGCCGCCGGTATGAGCAGGCCCTTGCGGCCTCTTGTAAACTCGAGAAAAAATATGAATGAGAGCAGGAGGCATATGAGAGGAAATGAGAAGATTCCCGGGAATGAGACCAAAGGGGTGCATTCCCAGCTGTTCTGGAGGCCGACAAACCCGGCCAGAAGTGAAAAATAAAAAATGTCCTCCGACCCGAAAAGGCGTCCCATGAAATACGCCAGCAGGATGACCGTGCTCACAATAGAGCCAAGTGCGACTATCTTGTAATAGATAAAATTTTTGAAGACGTATGGCAGATAATGCCAAAGGAGGTTCGCGAAATTGGCCCGGCCTCCAAGTTTCAGGACCCAATAGATGTGCCCCATGTATCCCAAGACGCCCGTCTGCCTGGCCTTCAGCGACAATTGCAGGTCGTCGTTCGTCACGAAGCCCACTTTCATAAGCGGAAAGACCGCGACTATCCCGATCATCAGAAGCGACAATTTCAACAGGTTGTTTTCGCCTGGAGCCGCGGCCGCGTGCTCCGCCCCGAAATCAAACAAACCAGGCAGCGGTTTCGCCGCCTCATCAATCCTGAGCACGCGCTTTTCTTTTTCCCGGTGACCGGCGTCAAATCCTGTATTCTTAAATAACCCCGGAGCCGCGCCGGACTTTCTTTTCACGTCCGGTCCCTTCATTTTTGAACGGTGAGCTTCAGCTTGTTTGATTTCATGTTTGACCTCCTGTCCATGAGCTGCAGATCGTATTTGCCCGGTCTTTTTACAAGTTCCGCGGGCACGATTGCCGTAACAAGGCAGCCGTCCGGGAAGGCCACGCTCTTCAGGGGCACTCCGTTCAGGACCAGCACGGCTGAGGCGGTTGCGTTCTCCGTATTCGCCCATATAGCGGACTCGCCGTGCTCCTGGATATTAAAAGCCTGACCGGCCTTTATGCCCCTCGGTCCGTAATCTTTCAGCACCATTTTCTTAATGCCGGAAGCGGCGACCGCGTTCACGATGAAATCCGTCAGCTTTTGCGCCCCCGTCTTGTTCACGTGGACCACGTCCATGAAGTTTCTGCAGTTGTCCCTGAACCCCTGGGGTATCTCGATGAATATGACATTCGGGAAGAGGGAGGCCATGGCCTTCGATATTATTTCGGTCTCCTGCAGGTATTGAGGGCTGTACACCTTGCCGAAACCGCTGAAAACGGGCGCATTAAGGAGATAGACCTTATTGTATTGCGACGAAAGCTCCCCCAGGAGCTTCAGGAGACCCTTCACAAAAAAGGGGTTGGGCCTCTTGTCTCCTTTTCTTATCATGTAGCCGTCGTACATCTCTTTGTACCTGGCCGCCTCCGCCCGGTTACCGTCCCTGATGAGAGAATCTATCCTGGCGGGCAGGTCTTCCGGATCGCCGGTCCCGCATACGCTGTAATCCCTGGTGTCCTCCCACAGGGGGTCGTCATCTGATACCTTCCGGTTGAACCATTTGATATTTTCCGTGAAGCGCCTGGCCCTCCCCGCCGGGTTCTCCACCAGATCGCGCATGTCCCTGCTGAAAAGGGCCGGCCTGAACGTGAATAAAAAAAGGTCCTTGCAAAGTTCTTTGAAAGAGCCGGAATAATCCCACAGGAGGTCCGCGTCCGCCAGGTCCAGAGAGGTCTTGTTGTATTCCAGGTCGCTTCGGAGCCGGTCCCCTCCGGCCCGGAAATTATCCGGCCCAAGGAAAAGGACCACTTTTTTCACCCCGGGCATGTATTTTTTTGCAAGCCTGTGTGATTTGTGGAACGTGAACAGCCACCCGCCAGGGACGCCAAGGTTCACCGCCTTTTCTCCGATTGCCTCCCTGTTGAAGCGGTTCGGCCTGAAGCCCTCGGCCGCCGTGGAATCGCCAAGCACAACCAGCGTGGCGTCCCGGTGCCCCATTGCCACATGCCTCAAGTCCTCCAGCACGAATGAAGCGCTGTTGCCCGCCAGCAGATATTTATAAAGACCGAAATAAAACAGCATGATAAAAAACGCCAGGACCGAAACGAACGATATCCAGCCCGTTTTTTTAAGCATCTTCGTCTAGAACCTGAAATAAATGAATTGTATCTTTTCGTCCACTTTAAACACCGCCATCGCGATGACCAGGAATAAAAAAGCCGTTGAAATGTACGGATTGAACCTTTGCCTGAGGACCGCTTCTTTCAGATTGACCCTGAGGTTCAGGAGATTATAGAGCCCGAAGATTAACAGTATCGCGGCAAGCGGAAGATAAGACGCCTTGAACAGCAAGGAAATGGAGCCCAGGTCCGTGCGGAATAAAATCCCTTTCAGGTATAGAAGCGCCCCTCCCAGGGTGTCCGCCTTGAAGATTATCCAGCCAGCCACGGACAAATGGAACATCAGCAGGACCGAAAGAAAGTCCTTCGATTTTTGCGCAAGGCCGGAGGCCGCCCGTGCGGGAACGGGCTTCGCCTTCCTGTACATCCGGTATAAAACCAGCAAAACCCCGTAGTATGCTCCCCAGGCGATAAAATGCCAGCTCGCCCCGTGCCACAGGCCGCAGATGAGCATGACGGCAAACAGGTTGGTATAGGTCCTGGCCGGGCCTCTCCGGCTGCCCCCAAGAGGTATGTAGACATAATCCCTGAGCCATGAGGAAAGCGATATATGCCATCTTTGCCAGAACTCCCTGGGGTTTTTTGCAAGATATGGCAGGTTGAAGTTGACCGGCAGCTCGTAACCCAGGAGATAGGCCAATCCCCTTGCCATGTCCGTATAACCGGAAAAATCGCAGTATATCTGTACGGTGAAGGCATATGCGCCCAAAAGAAGCTCCGCGCCCGAGAAACCGCCCGGCCCGGAATAGAAGCGGTTCACGTACACCGAAAGGTTGTCCGAGAGCACCAGCTTCTTGAAAAGCCCCATAAGGACCAGCGCCATCCCCGACCAGAGGAACTGGGGATTAAACTCCCTTTTCGCCTTAAGCTGCGGTAGGAATTCGTATGCCCTTACTATCGGGCCCGCGACCAGGTACGGGAAGAAGGCCACGTACAGGCCGTAATCAAGCAGGTTTCTTTCCGGCTTTACCTTCCCCCTGAAGCAGTCAATCAGGTATCCAAGCACGTTAAAGGTGAAGAAACTTATCCCGACAGGCAGCAGCACCCCGGTATGGGGCAGTTTGAAACGCCCTGCCGGAATAAGTACGTTCAGGTTGGCGCTGATGAACTCCCAGTACTTGAAATAGAAAAGCGGCAAAAGGGCCAGCGCTATTGCAAAGGCCAGTATGTATCTTCTAACCGAAGCGCCTGCTCCGGAAATGACCCGGGCGAGAACGAATGACATCAACGTGCTGTACACCAGGAGAAGGCTGAACCCAGGGTTCCAGGAGATATAGAATACATAACTCCCGAAAAGGAGCAATGCCTTCCTGAAGCCCTGCAAACCGACAGCCATGTACAGGGCAAAAATAGCGCAGAAAAAAAACAGGAATTCCACGCTGTCAAACGGCATACGGTCTTTCCCCCCGCCTTTTTTTAAAGACCGTGCTACTTTACGATGAACATAAGCTCATTTGACTTCTCGTTCGTCTTCTCGTCCAGCAGATACAACGTGTAGCTGCCGGGCTTTTCGTACAGGGACGCCGGCACCGCCGCCGTCACCAGCTTGCCATCCGGACGAGGCGCGCTTTTAAGGCGGACATCGTTCAGTACCAGCACCGTTTTGGGGGTGGCGTTTTCCGTATTGGCCCAGATTGCGCTGCCGCCATCGGGCTGCTTATTGAAAACCTGCCCCGCCCTTATATCGGTAGGGCCGAATTTGAGAAGTTTAAGGCCGCCCTGTTTCGCCGCGTGCGCATCCGCCGCCGGCCCGCCGGATGGCGGCTCGCTGGAACTGCACCCCGAAAAAACAAGAAGACCCAACGCCAGAACCATGCCAAGCATTACCCTGAGACCTGACTTCAAATCCATTTACCCCTCCTTTAAGATTTCAGAAAATACGCTGCTCACTTTTTCGGCAAAAGCGTGCTGCGAATAGTTGGCTGCAATGAAGTCCCTGGAGCGCCCGCTGAGCCCTTCCCAAAGGGACTTGTCAGTATATAATCTGCATATTTCATTTGCAATACCCGCGCTGTTTTCCGCAACCAGCAGGTGCAGCCCGTTTGTGGCGCCAAGCCCCTCGGCGCCAACCGGGGTCGTCACTACCGGCAATCCGTAGCTCATTGCGTCTATTATCTTTCCCTTCACCCCCGCCCCATACCTGAGCGGCGCCAGGAAGATGCGGCACCTCTCAAAATACGGGAGCAGGTCCGGCACATAGCCCGTGAGCACAACGCGCTCCGGGTCAAGCTCACTGAGCCGTTTATCGGTATGCGAGCCGACAACGTAGAGCTTTATTCCGGGGACCGCCTTTTCAAGCAGGGGCATGATCCCGCTTGCATAATACAGGACGGCATCCACGTTCGGCTGATGCGAACTGCCAACAAAGAGGAGGTCGCTCCGCCCCTCAAAAGGATTTTTCATATCGGTTATCCTGTTTACCGGATGGTGCACCTTAAGGACCTTCCTGCCGGGGAAATACCGCTTTATCCCGTCCACATCTTCGCCGCTCACGGTCGTTATGCAATCGGACTGGCCGAACAGATAGAACTCTCGCTCCTTGATGTTCTCCAGTTCCCTTTCCGGAAGCCCCTCCAGCCCGGCCCTCCTCTTCTCCCGGAGGTATTCAAAATCCGGTGAATGATAGATCACCCTGGGGACATGTTTCCTGACCACGTCCACGTAGTTGATGGCGATATGCGTCCTGGTGATGAGGGCGCAATCGAAGTACTTTCCATGCCCTTCCATGTAGGACTTGAAGTTATTGGGCCCGTATATAACTTCTATTCCCATCTGCTGCAGCTCGGTGGTATAGGGCTCGTGCTTGAAGAGGTTGTCGGGCCAGAAGACGACGCGGTAACCAGCCGCGGCAAGCACCCTGAGCAGGCTGTACATGAAAAACGAGCCCGCGTCCCTGTCGTACATGGGTACATAGTGGTCTATCACCAGCACCCTCTTGTTCCTGTTGCGGTCCCTGGCCGGAAAGACGTTCTCAGGCCGGTTCTCAAGCTGTTTTCCAAGCTCCACCCGCCACTTGCTTGCGAATTTGGGGGTGTTCAGCTCCTGGTATCTCTTCATCCCGGAGGCGGTGCTGGTGCCCGCGGAAACCCCCTCGAAATGCACGATAACGGAGCGGGGCTGGTAAAAAACCTTGTACCTTCTGCTCCGGAGCGAGAAGCAGAGATCGGTGTCCTCACAGTACGCCGGTGCGTACCTTGCGTCGAAGCCGCCCACGCCCTCAAAGAGTTCCTTCCTGACCATCAGAGACGCGCCGGAGCAGTAATCCACCTCGCGGAGGTAGTTGTACTCGGGTTTGTCGGGGTCGTCGAACTTGCCGTAATTCCACCCGCTGGCATCTTTCCAGATTATCCCGCCGGCCTCCTGCAGCCTGCCGTTCGGGTAGATGAGCTTGGAGCCCACGGCCCCGCATTCCTCTTTTCTCCTGAACGTCTCCAGCATGGCGGAAAGCCACCCAGGGGTAACGAGGGTGTCATTATTCAAAAAAAGGACGTATTTACCCCGGGATGCGCGGGCCCCGATATTGCACGCCTCCACGAAACCCAGGTTCTCCCGGTTGCGGATTACCCGGACATGTTCTATCATGGCCAGCATCGAAGCGGTATTATCGGTGGACGCGTTGTCCACAACGACCACCTCGTACCGGGTCTCCCGCGTGTTTTCGCGGACCGAAAGGATGCAATTGTAGGTGAAAAGAGATTTGTTGTATACGGGTATCACTATTGATACTTCCGGGTCCTCGAACCGCGGCAGACTGAAGGGCTCCACCCTTTTTTTCTGCTGATATGCTGAGACGGGGGCGGAAGCCTGCACCAGCCTGCCTGCGCTCTTTTTCAGAAAAGAGGCGGTCCCCTCCCTTTTTATCAATTCCATGGTCTCGCGCGCGAGGCGCAGCTTTCTGCTGCGGTTTCTGAAATTCCTGAACCTCCACTTGAGATGAAACTCCATCTTCTCCCGCGTGTAGAAGAAGCAGTCCACATTTTCGTTGAATATCAAAAGTTTCTTCTTCCGGCATAGCACGGCCATTATCTTGTGCTTGAAATACCCTCCCTCACCCGAAAAAAATACGGCCACGACGTCGTATCGGAGCCTCCTGAGGCGCAATAAATAAAACAGCGCCCGCACAAGGCCGGGCTTTGTCACGATCCTTTTTTCAAGGTTCGGTATGCCGTCCTCCGGAAGACACTGGTGCCTGTTGTCGCACAGGTAAGTCATACGGCAGCCGGGATAGAGCTTCTCCGCAATCACCCTGACGGCCTTTGAAAGCAGGTCTGTATTTCCGCTTTGCACAACGAGGAGATTTGGCTTTTCAGGGCCGGGACCCGCTGTCTTGCGCCGGAAAAACATCAGCCATTTCCCTCCATCTCAGGTTGTATTATGGCCGCTGATATGCAACCATAGGTTTTAAATTATACAGACAGAAAACAATCATGCAAGAGGTAATTTTATTGCCCGGATTTTTTCAGTTCCCGGATATCGGCCTGGAGTTTCCTTATCAGTTCGTCCTTCCGGCGGATCTGCGAATCCAGGTCGATGGCCCACATGTTCCGTTCCTCAAGGTTGGCCTGCAGCCGCCGGATCAGCGCGCCTTTTTCTTCCAGCTCCTGTTGCATTTGAAGCGCCCACTGCGTCCTCTCATCGCATTGCCTGGTTATATCCGAGAGCCGTTTTCCAAGCTCTTGCAGCCCTTCCGAAGGGGCGGACCCAGCCTCCGCTCCCTCGGCTGAAAGACGGATTTCCCCTTGGAGTTTTGCCTCGAGGCCATGGGCCCAGTCATTGCTCTTTCGAAGTTCCGCCTGGAGTCTTCCTATCAATTCCACTTTTTCATCCAGGTCCTTTTTCATCCCGAGCGCCCATGTGGTCCTCTCCTCAAAATTACTTCTCATATTTGCGACCAGGTCTCTGATTTCCGCCTCCCTCCTGCGGAAACTTTCCGGGTCATCAGCCAGGAAGAGGAAATCCGGCCCGCCCCGGACTTTTTCATTCCCGCAGACCGCGATGAAATACCCGGCTTCCTCAAGGGCCATGCCGCCGGATTGAGACATCGAGAGAATTCCCATGCCCTGCGCCTGCGGCTCCTTCAAAACCATATTGCCGCCGGTTGCAAATTGCGCATATATCCGGACTTCTGGAAAATGGACGCCGAGCACCTGGCGGAACTCCTCCAGATAGAACTCTTTTACATGGAAAGGGTTCCTGTAACCCCTCCGCAGGTCTGTATAGGTTTTTTTATTGGGAGTTGAGACCATGAAAAGCCCTTCCGGCGCGAGGAGCCTTTTTGCCTCTGAAAGGAACCTTTCGTGTTCCTCCAGGTGCTCGATAACCTCGAACGAGACAACAAGGCCGAATTCGCCGTCGCTGAATGGGACGCTCCCGCAGTCGCCCGCAACGAAATCCAGGTTCTCCCTTTTATAGCGCTCGCGCGCGTATTCAATGGCCTGGCCGGAAGAGTCCAGCCCAACGGCCCGGGAAGCGTTTTCCGCAAGCAGATGCGTGCCGTATCCCGTGCCGCAGCCCAGATCGAGCACTTTCTTCCCCGTAGAGGACTGTGCCGCGAAAAGATACCTGACCAGGTGCTCCAGGTATAGCTTCTGGTCCACCTTGCCCGGTACCACCCGCTCGCCGTTAAATTCCATATCGGGCACGGGAGCTACCTGCCGGCCGCTCCAGCGGGATTTCCTTCTTCAACCCGTCTGCATTCGATAGAGAAGGGTATCCGGCTGAGCCCGACCACATGATGGGTCTTTTCGATGTGGAACAGGAGGGCGTTGTCTATCCAGTCGCAGATGACGTGCTCCTGCATCGAGCCATCGGCCACGGCGGGCGAGACCGAGTAATGGTGCGGGAAGAGGTCCGGAACGGTAAAACTGAAATCGAAGGTATAAACAGAACCCTTCTTAACGGACTGGAAAGGCACCCCCTCCATATACGTATTGGTGGCGAATATGTCCAGCCCTCTTGAGTCCCTGACAGTGACTCCGGCTATCGGTCTGGCTATCCCTTCCTTCACGGTGAAAGAGACCCTTATTGTGGCCTCCTCCCCCTTTTTGAAAGAAACCCGCTCCTCGCCATCCGGCCCGTAAAGCCTTATCCCGGTTATCGCGGCCTTTCCGTTTCCGTAGCGGTGGTCCATATTGGGGATGCCGTAAACCACGTCTTCTTTTTCCTTCAGAGTCATTTGGGGGGATGGATTCGATCCGGCCCTTGCCGGGACCACGCTGACCTGGGCCCCGTCTTTTCGCTCGTTGCACAGGGCAAGATAGCGGTTGGCCACATCTTCCGGCGAGCCGCTTTCAAGCAGCCGCCCGTAATCAATCAGGATGGCGCTTGTGCAAAGGCTTTTGACGGCTGCCGTGTTATGCGAGACGAAACAGACCGTCACCCCGTTTTCCCGCATCTCGTTTATCCTTCGCATGCACCGGTGCTGAAAGACCTCGTCGCCCACGGCAAGGGCCTCGTCCACGACGAGGACATCAGGGTCTACATTAATGGCGCACGCAAAGGCAAGCCTCACGTACATGCCGCTGGAATACGTCTTCACGGGCTGGTCCATGAAGTCCCCGATCGAGGCGAATGACTCTATCCCGGGCAGTCTCTCCGTTATCTCTTCCTTTGAAAGGCCGGTTATCGCCCCGTTCAGATATACGTTCTCCCTTCCGGTAAGCTGCGGGTTAAAGCCCGCGCCAAGCGCCAGTATCGAGGAAATCCTCCCCGTTACCCGCACCTCTCCGGAGGTCGGGGTGAGGATGCCGCAGATTATCTGCAGGAGGGTCGTTTTTCCACTTCCGTTCTGTCCCAGGATGCCAAGCGTCTCGCCCCTTTTCACCTCCATCGAGACATCCCTCAGCGCCCAGAAGTCCTGGTGGTATTTCTTCCTCAGCGGGTGGAGGGCCTCCTTCAGACGCTCCTTGGGGCTCCTGTATATCTGGTATTTCTTGCTTGCCTTCGACAGCGCTATGAGTGTTTCCATCCGCGCTAGAGCACATCCGCGAAATGCGGCCTTAAACGTAGGAATATGAACGCGCCCGCGACGAAGACCAGCCCGGTAAAGCTCCAGTAATAGAGCGTAAGCCCCGGATGACTCCAGAAAGGGACGAAATAAATGAAAGACTCGCGGTAGCCCTGAACTATATACAGCATGGGGTTCAGTCTAAGAACGGCCTGGTACCGGGCCGGGACCAGGTCCGGGTCCCAGAATATAGGGGTGGCCCAGAACCCGAACTGAAGGGCCACGCCCACCACCTGGCCCATGTCCCTGGAAAAGAGGTTCACGGAAGATATTGTCCAGCCGATTCCAAGGACAAGCACGCCCATGGCGAAGAAATAATAAAGCGCCTGTATCCAGTAGAGGCTTGCGGGCAGGCGGTACAGAAAGATAAGCGCCATAAGAAGCAAAAGAAAGATCGAATGCGTAATGAAAGAGGCCGCAAGTTTTACAACCGGAAGGATGCTGAGCGGAAAGACCGTCTTTTTTACCAGGTGTGAGTTGGCGATTATTATGTTGCTTGAGCCGTTTACGACCTCCGCAAAGGTGTTCCATATGGCCATCCCGGCGGTAAGCCAGATGACAAACGGCACGTTGTGCCGGGGCGGGTTCCTGAAGGCGACCGTGAACACGAACCACAGGATGAGTATCATTATGGCCGGGTTTATGAAGGTCCAGAAAAACCCCAGACCGGAGCCCAGGTGCTGGTTCATCATCTCCCTCTTTGCCATCTCGAATATGAGATATCTCCGTTTGACCAGGGTGGCCAGGAAACCTGAAAAGCCCCTGGTGAGCATTCTGAACCTGCCCATATCAGAACAACCCCCTTCTTCTGAGGAAGTCCAGCAACAGCCCCACTGATTCCCGGACGCCGTTTTCTTCGGTATCGAGTACAAGGCCGGGCTCCAGGGGCTCTTCGTAGGGAGATGTTATCCCGGTATAATCCCTTATTATCCCGGCCCGGGCCTTCATGTACTGCCCCTTCGGGTCACGCCTCTCGCATTCCCCGATGGAGCACTTCACATAGACCCCGGCTATCATGTTGCCGTCCAGGATTTCCCTCACGACACGCCTGTCGTCCCTGCAGGGGGAGATGAATGCCGCTATCACGAGGAGGCCGGCATCGGCCATGAGTTTTGCCACTTCGGCCACACGGCGCAGGTTTTCCCTGCGGTCTCCGGGGCTGAAGCCGAGGTCGGAAGTAAGCCCGTGCCTTACGTTGTCCCCGTCCAGCACGCAGCACCTCACGCCGCGATTGAAGAGTTCCTTTTCCAGAGCGTGCGCGATAGTGGACTTGCCCGAGGCGGACAGCCCGGTCAACCAGATCACCCCGCTTTTATGGTTATTGAGGCGGTTCCGGTCAGACCTGCTTACGCAGCCCTCCTGCCAGACTACGTGGTTTTCCATCTCTCCCCCATTCCGCGAAATATTTTATAACACACGCACAGCCGGATTACAAAAAAAAAAAATAATTGCAACCTGAGGGCGGTTATCCTTTTCCCGCGCGGGCTTTTGCAGTTGGAATATGCCGGTTATTAAGGGTCTCATAATTGAACAGACATTTTGACCGGAAAATCTCCCCTCGCCCCTCAACCTGCACCCCAAAAAGTCTGCGACTTTTAGGGGACCCCGTTCCAAAGAGGGGTAATTCCTCC
>JACWAF010000024.1 GCA_014874185.1 Nitrospirota bacterium
CCTCCAAGGAGGGGACTTCTGACCCACCCCTGCCCCCTCCAGGGAGGGGACTTTAAAATCCCCCTTTAGAAAAGGGGGACGGAGGGGGATTGCCGATTATATAAATTCCAAATTTTGAGACAGGTTCTAATTCTTTCGGACTTTCTTTGCTTTTTCGGGCTGCTGCACCCTGAGGGCCTGAATCAGGTTGTCACCAGCCGGGACCACCTGGAGTTTCAGTTCCTCCGCCCCCCATACGCTTACGCTTACGGACGGGAGCTGCTTGTTATCGGAATATCTGGCGCAGATTGCGCCTGCCGCAAGGATGTGGTCTTTTGGTGACTGGCCGGTGATTAGCGTTACGGGGCTTCCGCAGTCGTCCGCCCGGAGCAGGAACTCATCGGGGGCGGCAAGTGATTCCATGGCATTGTTCTCGGCCTCGTCCCGGCCTACTATGATCTTTACCGAGGAGGAGGCACGGAAGTGCCTCCCAATCCTCAGCAGGTTAAGATCCCGCAATGTGGGGTCTTGCTTGTATTTTAATAGATCCCGCAGCCGGAATGCATAGTTGGGCTCGGTAAGAAGGCAGCCCCCGGCAGGGTTCGGGTACTCGGTGAGGCCGAACTCCTCTGCAAGGGCCATCTGGGGCTTCCGGGTGCGCCCGTTGAAGGCGTAAAGCTTCTCCCGGTCTATCAGCCCTTCCGTCTCGGGGATGGTAGGCTTCAGGAGCCTCGCGCTCAGGGGCCGAAGCACGTATCCCGCCACCCCGGCCTCCCTGTCTATTAATGGAAATGTCTCCTTCCGCTGGCTCATCGGCCTTTGGCCAAGCACCTCGCCGGTCACGATGAAGTCCGCCCCAAGAAGGCGCATAAGCTCCTTGGCCTCCCGAAGCATGAGTATCCGGCAGTCTATGCAGGGGTTCATGTTTTTGCCGTGGCCGTACTTTGGATTCTTCACTATATCCAAGAACTTATCGGCCAAATGTGAAAGCTTTACTTTAAACCCGAACTTCTCTGCGGCGGGGTAGGGGTCTTTGGAGCAGGAGGACCTGTCCGAGATGTCGCAGCCGAAGTGGGTGAGGAATGTTATGGCTGTTACGTCCACGTCAAGTTTTTTTACGGCCAGGATGGCAAGGGTGCTGTCCAGCCCGCCCGAAAGGAGCGCTATGGCATGAGGTGTTTTGTCCATTCAAGTGGAAGTCCTTTAAAAGATTAGTATTTTAGAATAAAAAATAGCCGGATTAAAAATCAAACCCGGATTGCCTCGAAAGGACATTTTTCGCTCTCGCTAATGCCCGTGGGAGACCATACCCCTCCTGCTGGTTCAGGTTTGTAACCAGACCTGTCCAAGATAAATTTTTTGGACAGCATTTCAATTAAGGGAAAAAGCGAAAAGAGTTTGTCATTCCCGCAGGTAGTAAGCGGGAATCCAGACTTGGTATGAATTCTCCGATTGCTTACCATATTGTCTTCCCCTAGCCCCCTCTGGTAAAATCTTCCGCTATGTCCGATTTGACTGCAAAACTAAAAGAAGTCATCAAGGCACGGTCGTTTCTTAAAAGCGAGAAGCCCATATTCCGCCTCACCTCCGGCGAGATGAGCAATTTCTACTTCGACCTACGGCTCACCACCCTTTCACCCGAAGGGCAGTACCTGATCGGCAATATAATCCTCGAAAAGATATCCGAACTGGGCCTGAACCCGGATGGCATCGGCGGGCTCACCATGGGGGCGGACCCGATCGCGACCGCGACGGCCTTCGCCTCTTACCTTAAAGGCAAACCTGTAGAGGCCTTCGTCATCCGCAAAGAGCCCAAGGCGCACGGCACCATGCGCCAGGTGGAAGGCGGCGTGGGCGAGGGCGACCCGGTGGTCATCGTGGACGACGTGCTCACCACAGGAGGCTCTACCATAAAGGCCATCCAGGCCGCGCGCGCGGCGGGCCTGAATGTGCTATGCGCCATAGTGCTTTTGGACAGGGGAGAGCACAACGGGAAGGGCAACGTGGAGGCCCAGGGATTGAAGCTG
Source organism: Nitrospirota bacterium (assembly GCA_014874185.1). Classification (GTDB taxonomy): domain Bacteria; phylum Nitrospirota; class Thermodesulfovibrionia; order Thermodesulfovibrionales; family JdFR-88; genus JACWAF01. The sequence goes on from JACWAF010000024.1 coordinate 2,007, forward strand.
TATAGTATTTTTAAGAGAGAAGACTTCTTTTAAAGTATTTAGACCTTTTGCAGTTTCTCTTCGTTCTGGATAATAATTCGCGGGTTCGGATTTTTTTGAGGCACAGGAAGACCATTCTCTTTTAAAAGGACTACATGCTCCTGCATGCCCCATTTTGCCTTATAAATGCAATCTTCAATCGAATGACCAACACCGGAGAAGCCTTCGAGGTCGGGGGAGTAAAAAGTAAAGAAATCCGGTTCTTTTGTGGCCTCAATTATCAGAGAATATTCCAAGTCTATCATGTGTCTTTTACCTCTTTATTCCTGCCGCCTTAAGTATAGCATGACACGTCCCGGTGGGTATTTCTTTTGAACCATGGTAATCGACCCTTATCAATTTATCCCATCCTGGCTTCCCATAATATCTGATTGAACCATTTTCTTTTATAATCCGGAATCCATTTTCTTCTAAAAGCCTTACCAGTTCAGAGAATTTCATTTCTCCGCCTGCCAGAGGCGCGGGTCAAGGGCGTCCCGCAGGCCCTCGCCAACAAGGTTGTAGCTTAAAACCGTTATCAGGATGGCAAGCCCGGGGAATACCGAGAGCCACCATGCCACCTCGATATTGTCCTTCCCGGCGCTGAGGATGTTGCCCCAGCTTGGGGCTGGCGGCTGGACGCCTATGCCAAGGAAAGACAGGCCGGCTTCGATAAGGATCGCCCCGGCCACGCCGAATGTGGCCGCGACGAATACCGGCGACATAGCGTTGGGGAGTATCTCCTTGAAGATAATCCTACTGTTCGGGGCGCCTGCCGCCTTGGAGGCCAAAACGAAATCGCGCTCCTTCAGAGAAAGAAATTCGGCGCGCACAAGCCGCGCCACGTCCATCCAGCCGGTTATCCCGATCACGGCCATAATGGTCAGGATATTGGGTTCAAGAATAGATATGACCGCCAATATCAGGACGAATGATGGAAAGGCCAGCATCATATCCACAAACCTCATCAGGACCGAGTCCACCTTCCCGCCGTAGAACCCGGCTATCGAGCCCACGATGACGCCTATCACCAGCGCTATCCCCATGGCCACGAAGCCCACCTCCAGCGACACGCGGCTTCCATAGAGTATGCGGGTGAGCACGTCCCGGCCAAGCTCGTCGGTGCCGAATGGGTGCCTCAGGCCTGGCGGCGAGAGTATGTTGTCTATATCTATGTGGGTCGGGTTATAAGGCGCGATATACGGGGCGAATATGGCCGCGCAGATGAGAAGCAGGATGATTACCGCCCCGGCCACGGAAAGGGGGTTCTTCCTGAACCGTCTCCAGACAAGCCCGGCCAGCCTCATCTGGATACCCTTATCCTTGGGTCCACAAGCCCGTAGCTTATGTCCGCCAGCAGGTTGCCAATCAGTATCAGGACGGCGTATATCACCATCATGCACATTATCGTGGGGTAATCCCTGGACATGACCGACTGGTAATAGAGCTGGCCCATGCCGGGGATTGAGAATATCGTCTCGAAGATTATCCCGCCGCTTATGAGGCCCGGCACCGCCAGGCCCATGATGGTCACGATGGGCAGGAGGGCGTTCCTGAGCGCGTGTTTGTATATCACGTCCCTTTCCGGAAGCCCTTTCGCCCTGGCCGTGCGTATGTAGTCCTGCCTTATCACCTCAAGCATGCTGGAGCGGCTGTAACGTGAGAACCCGGCCAGCCCGCCGAAGGCCGAAATGAAAACGGGAAGTATGAGGTGCTTTCCCAGATCCAGCATCCTGCCCGTGGTGCTCATCCCCGTTGTATCTATCCCGTGGATGCCGGATATGGGCAGGATTCCCATATCCACGCCGAAGAGTATCATCAGCAGCAGGGCCAGCCAGAAGGCCGGGGTCGAGAACCCAAGGAAGACGAATACGGTCGTGACCTTGTCGAACAGGGAATACTGCTTTGTTGCCGAAACGACACCTAATGGGACGGCCACAAGGAAGATGAGGAGAAGCGAAAGCGCGTTTATCAGGAGGGTTATCGGGATGCGCTCCCCAATCTTCGAAAGCACGCTCCTGCTGTCCACGAAGGACTTTCCAAAGTCCAGCCGCACGAACCTGCCAAGCCAGTTCAGGTACTGGGTGTGCAAGGGCTTGTCCAGCCCGTAGAGCTTTTTTAGCTGCGCCCTGGCCTGGGCCGATGTCTTCAGGGACATCGCCGTCTGCGCCTCCACCGGGCTCCCGGGGGCCAGGTGCAGCACTGCAAAAGTAATCAGGGTTATGCCGAAGAGCAGGGGCACCATCTGGGCGAGCCTTTTGGCTATGAAAGCAAACATCGATTAGCTATTTTATCACAGGGATTCCGTTTGGTTCCCCGAAATCCGGGTTCAGACCTCAAGGCACAGGGGCAGGTGGGTAAAAACCAGAAATGCGCGGGCGGGAAGAGAAAAGAGCGCTTCGGCCGCCTCGCGGTAAAGCTCCATCTGGAATTCATACTTTTCCACGAGTTCGTCAAGTTCCGAATCCCGTTTCACGGGGAAGCCCTTGTAATCGTAGATGAATACCGCGTCATCCTTGACCACCACCCTGTCCATGCGTCCGTTGAAGAGGGTCTTGCCACGCTGGTGGACGAAGGGGAATTCCGCAAAAGACCTCTCCCTGCACAGTACGACATCGTCCATGATGCCGTTTTTATTCAGCTTTTCCAAATCCCCGGTGATCAGCTTCAACAGGCGTTCCGCCTTCTCAGGCTCGAAGACGGAACCCTCAACCAGCACCCTCGCCCTCATGGCCGAGTCTTCATATCTGATGGTCCCTTTTGAAAGTTCTTCCAGTAATTGATGGATTATCATCCCTATCAGCACCCAGTCCTTGCCGTGCCGGGTCTTTACAAGGATGTCCTCGGTCACGTCCCTTACGAACACCGGGGGCTGGTAGTCGAGGGGCTCGGCATAGACCTGTTCGGTGAGGAAATGCCTCTCTTCGGCCAGTGAGAAAGCGGGCATTCGGGCATAGCTGGCCTCCAGTTCCAGTTCCGAGGTTACCCTGAACGGGAGAGATGAATCCTTAAGGTCGAATGCCTCCATAAGATAGGCCAGCCGCCCTTTGGGTTTGTCTGAAAAGCCGCTCAGGAATAAAAAATCCCTGGCCCTGGTTATGGCGACGTAAAAAAGCCTCTTTTCCTCTTCGAGGCATTTGGTCCTCAGGCGGTCGAACTCCGGGATTTCCTTCCTGATGGCTGAATCCGGCTGATACCTGAACGAGAAGGCCCCTCTGTCCTCCTCGATGACAACGGACGTGCTCTTGGGGGCGGTGTCTTCTTCCAGTGAGGGCAGAAAGACTATCGGAAACTGGAGCCCCTTGGCCGCGTGAACGGTCATGAGTCTCACCGCGTTCATCCCCTCCGCGTTCACGTTGGCCTTGGGCACCTCGCCCTTGTTCCTTTCGGACATGAGCTTGTCCCGGATGGCCAGGGGGTTCAGCCCTTCGGCCTCAAGGGCTTCTATCAGGGCTATGAACTTTTTCACGTTGGCCCGCCTCTGCCCCTCCCAGAAATGGGTCCACCCGAAGGTCTCTTCAAGCAGGGTCTCCAGGAGCATTGAAAGCGGCATCTCCTTTGCATGCCCTATAAACCGCTCAAGGCCCTTCTGGACGGCAAGCATCTTCTTGTCCTTTATCGCGGCCAGCTTCAGCCTTTCAAAGAGGGGCATATCGCCAGCTCCCAGCTTCAGGACGGATTCGTACCCAAGCCCGAAGAGGGGAGAGCGCAGGAGGAAGAACAGGCTGTAATCGTCTGCGGGGTATACGATGAAGCTTATGAACTCTCTCAGGAGCGCCACCTCCGGCTCGTCATAAAACCCCATGCCCTTGAGGACAACGAAAGGTATTTTTTCCCGGCGCAGGGCGTCTTCGAACGCGGCCAGATGTGTCCTCTGCCGGAGGAGCACCGCCATATCAGAGTAATCGCAGGGCCGCCACTTTTCCTCCTTCTGGCCGAAGACCTCTTTTCTTCTGAAGATGGTCCTTATCTCTTTCGCTACGGCGCGGGCCTCGCGCTCGCGGTTCTCCTTCGTGTTGCCCTCCGGGTTTGAAAGGAGCAGCAGCTCGATTCCGCCCTGGCCATCCCTCCTAGCCTCGAACGGGGAGTAGCGCACCCGCCATTCGGGTGCTTCCGAGCCTTCACCGGGGGCGGGCATCAGTTTTTCAAAGAGGCGGTTCGTGAACTCTATAATTTTGGGGAGGCTGCGGTAGTTCTCCTTCACCTCCTCGAACTCGTATTCGTCTCCAAGGAACTCGGAAAGCCGCTGCTTGGCCTTATTGATTACCGAGACATCCGCGCCACGGAAGAGATAAATGGACTGCTTCTCGTCCCCCACAAGGAAGATGGTCGGCTTGCCTCCGCGGTCACGCTTCGCCCCCAGGCCGGAGCGCCATTCCTCGGTGAGCTTGTCTATCAGCCGCCATTGCAGGGAGCTTGTGTCCTGGAACTCGTCTACCATGATGTGGTCCGTATGCTCGTCGAACGAGTAGAGGATGTTCTGCCATTCGGGGCTGCTGGCAAGCGACCGGTAGGCGTATATCTCGAGGTCCGCGAAGTCCAGCAGCCTGCCTTCCGATTTGCGCCCGGTGTAAACATCGAAGCAGCGCCTGTAGAGTTCGAGGATATTTCGTTCCAGTTCGGATTCCGTATTCAGCGGCCCTTCAAAGATGAGGTCCGCAAGCGGCCTCAGATGGAATATCTCGTCAAGGTGGGCGAAGAGCCCGTCCCAGCCCCTTATCCCACGCTCTTTCATCATCCGGAAGAACAGCCCCGGGGAGCCCGCCTCGGCCCTCAGCACCTCCGATACCGAATCCCGCCAGAGGGGGTAGGCCGCGCCCTCTTCCATTACCTTGAGGTTTGGGTCCAGCCCAAGCTCAAGCGAAAACCTTTTCAGGAGCTTCAGGCAGAATGAGTGTATGGTGGATATGCGCATAAGCGGTATCCGGGGCTTGATCGACTTGTAGAGGGCGGGGGATTCCCTGGAGATTATCCTTAGGATGCGCTCCTTCATCTCGGAGGCGGCCTTCTCGGTGAATGTTATGGCAAGCACCTTTTCGGGCTCCGCCCCGGACTCAAGCAGGCTTATGTACCTTCGGGCCAGCTTCTCGGTCTTGCCGCTCCCGGCGGGCGATGAGATTATGAAGCTCTTTCCTGGGTGCAGGTAGCGCCCTTCCATCAGTCCGCCTCTCCGTGGATATAAGGGCAATAGGGTTTCTCGTGGCATTGGCGGCAGGTCTGGCCGCTTATGGGAATGGCTGAAAAATCGCCCGCCCTGATCGCGCCTGCCGTCTCCTTCAAAAAGCCTTTCGCCCTGTCTATGAACTCGTCAATATCTCTTCCCGCCTTCCGGTCCCTTTTGCCCGGTATGAACTTCGTCTTCATCTCGCGCAGGGAGTATATGCCCACCCTGCTGACCTTCCCGCCTCCTCCGCCGTAGAGGGCGGCATAGAGGAAGAGCTGAAGGTTGGCCCCCTTTTCAAGTATCTCCTTGGGGGCGAGGTCAATCATACCCGTCTTGTAATCCAGTATCTGAAAATTCACGCCCTCGATGCCGTCCAGCCTGTCTATCTTTCCTTTTATGGGAATGCCCTCCAGCACCCCGTCAATATCCAGTTCCGCCCTGACCGGAGAGAACCCCTCTTTCCTTATCTCCTCTTCCATCCGGGAGATGCGGGGGATGGAGGAGAGGAAGCTCTCTCTTAACAGCTCTTTCCAGTAGGCCTCGACGGGTTCTTTCGCCGCCGCTTCGTCGAAGACCTCGCCGGCCTTCAGTTTCAATATCTCAACCGGTTCGGCCAGGTGAGGGACCAGCCTTTCCATTACTTTATGGATTATGGTCCCGGCGGAGCGCGGCTCTATCTCGTACTTCTTCGCCTCAAGCGGCTCTATGCGCATCAGCCTTTCTATGAAGAATTTTCTGGGGCAGGAGCGGAACCCATCTATATCCGTGACCCTGTATTTATGGGCCTTCCCGTAAGGGCATTTCACCCTTATCTGGCCCAATTGGTTGGAGTAGGGCGCTTTTCCCTTCCTTGCAAGCTCTTCCTCTTTGGAGAAGATGCCGTAGATCTTTTCATCGGACCTCTCCCAGCCGGATATGAACGCGCTTCCAAGGAAGAGCTTGTCCCCTTCCATCTCCGGATAGGAAAGATATACCGTTCCGGCCGAGTGCAGAAGCCTTCTGAAACGGAACTCCTCCACAAGCAGATGTGCCCTCATGGTCTTCAAGCCAAGCTCCAGCCGCAGCCTCTCCGGCAGGAAAAGGTCCATCTCCGGACGGGAGGGTATATCCCCGTCCTTCAGCCCGCAGAAATAAAGCACTCCAGGACGGATGCCGTCCGCCTCGCCAAATGACATTACCTGCACGCCCGCGCCTTTTTCTTCCGGAGGTATGGTCGATAAAAGGAAATTCAGCACCTCGGAAAATTCCCGCCCGGTAATTTTCCCCGTTCCTTTTCCTTCCAGGAACGGGAGCGCCTTGAGCCTGCCTTCCAACTCGTCCGCAAACCCGGCCGCAAACCCAAGCGCCCTCAGCGCTTCGAGGTATTTTTTCGATGCAGCGTGATAGCCCGCTCCCTCCACGAAGCCCTTTTTCAGCCTGGCAAGAGTCCTGTCCAGCTTCTTCAGTTCCGCTTCGGGCGCGCCCTCCAGGGCAAGAAAGGCCGAGAGGCCCTTATGCGCGCCTGAGAGCGTGAGCCTTGGCGCCCAACGGCGCAGCTCTTCCGGGATGCCCTCAAAGAGGGCAGATGTGAGGAGATAAGAGAGGCCCCTTGCAGGGTAATCGTCCAGGGCGCATTCCAGAAGGCTTGAAAGCTCTTTCGATGCCCGCGCCATCCGCGGCCCGGCCCCGGATGGAAAGGAATACGGTATGCCGTATTTACCAAGCACGCGTTCCGCCATGCCGAAATAAGAGGATGCGGACGGAAATACGATGTGCACCCGCGAGAGGTCCCGGAAGCGGCCTGATATGTAATCGGCCTTGATCCTCCTTGCCGCGGCTTCCATCTCATCCTCCCTTCCAGAGCAGGCTGAATAACAAAATTGCTTTGAAGGCCCTTCGATATCGTGTGTAAAAACCTCCGGAGTGAACCCGTCCAGAAAGTTCAGGAATTGAGAAACGGGTTCCGGGCGCCTCTCGTCAACCGGCACAAGGACGGTGGTGCGGGGGGACCTCTCCATGAGGGCGGAAAGCAATCTCTCTTCCGAGGCCGTAAGCCTCCATAGGCCGTCTATTATCAGAGTATGGAATGGTAAACCGTCCAGGTACTGCGCGGACGCGGAAACCGAGTCCTCTTCGTCGGCGAACCCGGCATTTGAAAGCGCTTCGTCATAGGCGGCCATCAGGCGGAGGGCGTCCGAGATCCTTTCTTTCACCTCGGCGGGAATTCCAAGGCCCTCTGAGAGGCTGGCTGTCTCCCGTTCAATCTCGTCAGCATTCAGGCCTGGAAACCTGGCCTTCACCTCAGCTATGAAATCTGAAAGGAGGCCCGCGTAGCCGATCCCCTTTCCCGAGAGCCGCATCAGGAGCGGCACGCGGAGGAAGGAGGGGGCCGCCAGTCTCCCGGAATGGCTCTGGAACAGCTTTTTGGCGAGCTGCCGCGGGGTCAGCATCACCGGCGGGATATAAGTCCCCCCGGCCAGGGCGTGGAAAACCTTTTGCGACTCTTTTATGAACCGGCTTCCGGAACCAAGGTAAAGTATGCCTGAGAAATCTCTTGGGCCCGCGCCGGTTCCGGACAAGGCCTTCTTTAAGACATCCTCCGTGCCGGAATGCCCCGGCGGAAGGTAATGAACCCGCACCATCCGTAAGAATAGAACAGCATGGAGGGAAGTTTCAAATGGGGTCTTCTTTCTCTTGCAAGAGAAAGAAGCAAAGAGAACTTGTAGATTTTTTCCGCTCCCTTCGGAGCGGAAAAAATACAAGAGTTTTTTTCTCTTTGCCCCAAGGCGGATGGAATCCGCCGTATTCGGTTAATCTCTCTTTTTTGCAAAAAAAGACAAGCAGATATTTAAGATTGTTTTTGCTTCTGCCGTTTGTGTTAAAATTAACCGTTCCGCAGTAAGTACCCTTTGAGGCCAAATGCGATTGTTCCGGAGCATAAGGTTCAAGTTTTCGGTAACCGTAATAGCACTCCTTGCGGCAACCTTCCTGATGTCCTCGGCGGTCATATTCAAAACGCTGGATGACTATATAGAAAACGAGGTGCTCAAGAGGGCCGAAGCCGTAAGCCGCAGCGCCGCCGCATCCGCCGCCCACAGCATAATCTCGGATGACATGCTGGGGCTTGACAGCCTGGTGCTGAGGATAAAGCAGACCAACCCGGACATTGAATACATAGCCGTTGTGGACAACAATATGAAAATCCTTGCGCATAACGACATTGGAAAGAGGGGTTCAGTGCTCAGGCTGGCGGGGGGAGAAAACCTGAGAAATGAAGCGGACGGCACGCGCATATGGAAGGCGGACGGCCCGCACGGCGAATTTTTCCAGGTGGATACGCCCGTTTACTTCCAGGGCAGAAAGTTCGGCGGCATAGTCCTCAGCCTAAGCAAATCCGTGCTCCTTTCGGCCCAGCTAAGGGCCAAGGACCGGGTTTTGAAGGGTTTTATCATAATCACCCTTTTTGGCATAGCTGGGATCGTCCTGCTGCTTTCTTTTATAACCAAGCCGATAAAGGAGCTGGCCTCCGGGGTCAGGGACCTGATGGACGGCAAGAGGAGCAGGCCGCTGAAGGTCTACTCCGGGGACGAGCTTGGGGCGCTTACCTCCAGCTTCAACAGGATGGCCGAGGAGATCACGTATCAGAAAGAGAGCCTGGGCAAGTACTCCCAGAGGCTTGAAGAGGCGTATCTTTCCACGGTGCGCGCACTCGCGGCCGCCATAGACGCGCGTGACTCATACACGCACAGCCATTCCACCAGGGTGGCCGCCCTCTCCCTGAAACTGGGGCAGGCCGCCGGGATGTCCAGGGACGAGCTTCTGGACCTGGAGATCGCCTGCCTTTTTCACGACCTTGGGAAGCTGAAGACCCCGGATTACATCCTGCTTAAGGCCGGGCCCCTGAGCGCCGATGAGGAAATGCAGATGATGAAGCACGCGGAACAGGGGGCGGAGATAATCAGCAAGTCCCCGGCCCTCATGAAATACGTTCCGGCGGTGCGCCATCACCACGAATGGTATAACGGGACGGGATACCCCGACAGGCTCGCCGGCGACCAGATTCCCTTTACGGCGTCCATAATAGCCATAGCCGACGCCTTTGACGCCATGACGTCGAAGCGCCCGTACAGGAAACCGCTTTCGGTCAGCGATGCCCTGCAGGAGCTTGACAGGTATGCCGGAGAGCAGTTCAATCCAGCACTGGTCAAGCTGTTCGTGGATATATACCAGCGGGGGAATGGGGACGCGGAACTCCGCGAAGCCGTCTAGCGATGCCCAAATCAAGCAGGCTTTTCGCTTTCCTCTTCATCCCCTTCCTTATGCTCGCCTCCTGTGCCCACGAAAACACAAAAATGCCTTCGCAGATCATTGAACAGAAAAAGACCCCCCGGCCGCCCGTTCCGAAGCGCCCGCTCCCCTCACCCGCTTTCTATGCCGCCCAGGGCAGGATGAGCGTGGAAAGGGGCGATTACGAGAGAGGGCTTGCCCAATACAGGGACGCCTTCATGACCTATCCGGATGACCCGGCGATCGCCTCCTCCTATGAGGAAAGCCTGACCGAGATAAAGGACTTGGCCGAGGGCGCGTTTACAAGGCGTGAATATCTGAGGGCGGGGCTTATCTATCTTGCCCTGCTGAGGAATTTCCCGGAAGCCGTATACCGGCGGGAAGCGTCACTGGACCGGATGACATTTGCCGAACGCATCAGGGAGTGTGCGGATAAGCTTACGCAGGATGGCCTTGCGCTTTACCGGGCGGGACAGATAGACTCCGCCATAAATACCTGGCGCGGCGTCCTCAGGTTCGACCCTGAGAACTATACCGTCCGCAAGGCCATAGATACGGCCTCGAAACAGCTTAAAAACCTGAATAAATAGCTTCGGGCCATTTTTCACCTCTCGTAAAAACAAAGGCCGTCTGTTAGCATCTCCGGAAAGCGGCTCTTTCATCCTTGTCAGCGCCATCCGGAATGCTTTATCATATTTTGCTTGAAGAAAATCCAGGGGGAAGGGGCGACAACCGCTATGATAACAGGCAAACCGCTTTTTACCACTCAGCAGATCGAGGCGCGCGTAAAAGAGCTTGCGGCCGAAATAACCCGGGATTACAGGGGGAAGGAGCTTATAGCGATAGCCATCCTGAAAGGCGCGTTCATGTTCTTTTCTGACCTCGTAAAGTACATAAAAGTACCCCTTTCGGTGGACTTCATCACCTGCTCCAGCTACGTAAACGACTCCACCACCGGAGAGGTGAAGATCCACTGCGAGAGCCGCGAGGACATAAAAGGCAAGCACGTCCTCCTGGTGGAAGACATCGCCGACACCGGCATCACCCTTAATTATGTGAAAGAGCACCTGATGCAGAAAGACCCGGCCAGCCTGAAGATAGTTGCCTTTCTGGACAAACGCGAGAGGAGGGCCGTGCAGATCCCGATAGATTACACCGGCTTTGTGATCGAGAACAAGTTCGTGGTGGGCTACGGCCTTGACTACGACAACAAGTACCGGAACCTGCCTTATATCGCCATCTTCAAGAAGAGCTTGTAACACGGTAAACTTTTATCAAAGGAGCCTTTGGAATGTTCGAACTTACTGTTGAGTCTTCCTTTGCGGCGGGCCACCAGCTCAGGGGCTATGGCGGCAAATGCGAGCGCCTGCACGGGCATAACTGGAAGGTGCAGGTGCACGTGCTGGCCGGCCGGCTGAACGAGATAGACCTGGCCATAGATTTCCACGACCTGAAGAAATACCTCTGCGAGTGCATCGCGCCGCTGGACCATTCGTTTCTGAACGAAGTGTTCCCGTTTACCGAGAAGAACCCCTCGTCCGAGAATATCGCCAAATGGATATATGATAATATGAGAAGAAAGCTCCCGGAAGACGTGCACCTGTCGGCTATAACGGTTTGGGAATCGGAGAATGCCTCGGCAACCTACTATGAAGATTGACAAGGAACTGGCCCGGAAGATGACCGAAAGGGCCCTTGAGGGCGGCGCAAGGGAGGCCGAGGTCTTCATGCGCTTCCGCAAGGGGGTCTCCGCCGAATCCAGGGATCTCGCGCTGGAGAGCGCCAAGACATCCGCTGATTTCGGGTTCGCGGTGAGGGTCATTGCCGGCCGGAAGCTGGGCTTCTCATATTCCACGGACCCCGAATATGCCTTTCGCACCGTGGATGCCGCCCTGGAGGCGGCGAAATATACCGAAGAGGACCGATTCCTTGCCTTCCCGGATTCGGCGGGCACGGCCCAGTGCCTGCAGATTTACGACGCGGAGGTAAAGGACGCCTCTCCGGAAGAGGCGCTTGAGAGGGCCATAGAAATAGAGTCCGCCTGCATGAAGGCGGACCCCCGGATAAAACGGGTGAGGAGCGCGACAGCCAGCTTTGCAACCGAAGAGGTCTATATCCACAACTCCCATGGCGTCCACGGCCTTTACGTCTCCACATCGGCAACGGGCCAGGTGATGGCGGTGGCCGAGGAGGGCGGGGACAGCCAGATGGGCTGGGAGTTCATGGGAAGCGCCTTTCTCAAGGACGTGGATTTCAGGAAGGTGGGCGAGAGGGCGGCCCGGAAGGCACTTATGATGCTTGGGGCCGGAAAGACCGAATCCCTGAAGGCCCCGGTCGTCCTTGACAGCTCCATCTCGGCGGAGTTCCTGGAGATATTCTCCTCGATGCTCTCGGCCGACTCCGTGCAGAAGGGCAAATCGCTTCTCAGGGACAAAATAGGCGAAGAGGTCATCAACCCCGCATTCAGCATAATAGACGACGGCACCCTCCCAAAGCAGCTTGGCACAAAGCCCTTCGACGACGAGGGCGTGCCAACCTCAAGAAAGGCCCTCATCGAAAAGGGCGTTCTGAAAGGGTTCATGCACAATACCTATACGGCAAAAAAGGCCGGCGCCCGCTCCACCGGCAACGCGATAAAGGCCGGCATGTCAACAACCCCTTCCGTAGGCCATCTGAACCTTTATCTCAGCCCTGAAACCGAGACGGTGCCGTTCGACAGATTGATCGGGCTTGCCGGAAGGGGCCTGTACATAATAGAGACGATGGGGATGCACACGGCGAACCCCATATCCGGGGAATTCTCGATAGGCGTCTCGGGCGTCCTGATCGAAAACGGCAGGCTTACCCATCCAGTGAAAGAGGCCGTCATATCGGGCAATATACTGGGGTTTTTCGAAAAGGCCCAGGCCGCAGCCGACGACTTCCGGTTTTACGGCACGCTCGGTTCCCCCTCCATCCTGATAGGCTCCGTAGACATTAGCGCTTGACAGCCAAAAAGCCAAACCTTTATTCTTTCTAAAATCCCTTTCTTCTTTTTCTTGTAAGAAAAAGAAGCAAAAAGAATTTTTAGATTTTTTCCCGCTCAGCCGAGCGGGAAAAAAAGGTAAAAATTTTTTCTCTTGCTACTTCTCTTTTTTATAAAAAAGAGAAGTAGAAGTACTTGGAGACTAAATGAAAAAAACGAAAAATAACGGCAAAAAGCTTTGGGGCGGGCGTTTCGGCGAAAAAACGGCCAGGGTGGTAGAGTCTTTCACCGAGAGCGTCTCCTTCGATAAAAGGCTCTGGAAATACGATATAGAGGGCAGCATCGCCCACGCGAAGATGCTTGGGAGACAGGGCATAATACCTAAAAAAGACGCGGCCCTCATCGTAAAAGGGCTCTCCGGAATAGCCGCGGACATAGAGCAGGGCAGGTTCCGCTTCCGCGAGGAGCTTGAAGACGTGCACATGAACATAGAATCCGCCCTCACGGAGCGCATAGGGCCCGCGGGCGGCAGGCTTCACACGGCCCGCAGCAGGAACGACCAGGTAGCGCTTGACATCAGGCTCTATCTTCGGGACGAGGTGAAAGAGATATCCGGGCTTCTTGAGAAACTCAGGGATATTTTCATCGATCTGGCCAAAAAGAATTTTGGGGTTATCATGCCCGGCTACACGCACCTGCAAAGGGCGCAGCCGGTGCTCCTCTCCCATCACCTCCTGGCCTATAAGGAGATGCTCGAAAGGGACCTTGAAAGGCTAGCGGACGGGCTCAAAAGAATAAACGTGCTGCCGCTTGGCTCCTGCGCGCTCTCCGGCACAAGCCTTCCCATAGACAGGCAGTACGTGGCGGAACTCCTCGGCTTCGGCAAGGTATCGGCAAACAGCATCGATGCCGTCTCGGACAGGGACTTCGTTATAGAGTTTATTGCCGGTGCGGCAATCCTGATGATGCACCTGTCCCGGCTTTCGGAGGAGATCGTGCTATGGTCAACCGAAGAGTTCGGGTTCATAGAGCTTCCGGACGCCTTCGCCACGGGCTCCAGCATAATGCCCCAGAAGAAGAACCCCGACGTGGCGGAGCTTTCAAGGGGCAAAACGGGGCGGGTATATGGGAACCTGATGGCAATGCTCACCATAATGAAGGGTCTTCCGCTTTCGTATAACCGCGATTTGCAGGAGGACAAGCCAGCGCTCTTCGATACGGTGGATACGGTAAAGGCCGCCTTGGAAGTGCTGGGGGCCATGCTCCCGAATATCAAATTCAAAAAAGAGAGGCTCCTGTCCACGGCTGGAGAGGGCTATTCCACGGCAACCGACATGGCCGAATATTTGGTGAAGAAGGGGCTTCCTTTCAGGCAGGCGCACGAGGTCACTGGCAGGGTGGTGCGCCATGCCATAGAAAAAGGGACTGACCTGGACGGGCTTTCGCTGGAGGAACTTAAAGGGTTCAGCCCGCTCTTCGGCACGGATATATTCGATGCGATCCGGGTTCAAAGCGCGGTTGCCGCAAAGACGAGCTACGGCGGCACCTCCCCCGGCTGCGTGCGGGCCCAGCTAAAGGGCAAAAGCAGATCGAAACGCCCATCGTGAGCCGGAGGATTTTTTTTCTGTTTCTGGTTGCGCTTTCCCTGACCTCGTGCGGCAAGAGAACGCCCCTGTCGTTTAAAGATTACGAACCCCCGGCGGCGCCCAAGAAACTCTCGGCCCTGCTAAGGCAGAACACCCTTATACTGAACTGGACATATCCGGAGAGCGCAAAGATAAAAGGCTTTCTCGTGGAAAGCAGGGAAGACGGCGGCCCTTTCCGTCAGCTTGTGTTTACGAAAGAGCACTTTTATGCAACCAGGGTGGAGTTCGGCATGCATTACACCTATTCTGTCCGCGCCAAATCCATTGAAGACATTTACAGCCCCAGGGCGCTTATTGCCCTGAATGCCGTGGCCCCGCCCCCCGCGCCTGCGGGCCTTAATTTCAGGATAGGGAACAATTCGGTCACGCTCTCATGGCAGGCCCGGGAAAGAGCGGTTTTCAATGTGTACAGGAAGATTGGCGACGAGGACTACAGCCTGCTTACCCCAACCCCCATAAAGGAGCGTTCCTTCAAGGACGCCCCGGTCCCCGATAGCGTGGTCACTTACCAGATACGCCCGCTTACGCCTGGAAATACCCCCAATGAGGGCAAATGGGCGGATATCGAGGTGAAACCGCAGGATTATGTGCCCGCAAGGCCCGCAAAACCCATAGCCGTTTCCCTTGATAACGCGGTTGGGCTCGTCTGGCAGCCCAACCCTGAAAGCTGGATACGCGGCTACAGGGTCTATAAGGAAACCGATGACAAAATAGAGCCCATTGGCGAGACCTCCATCCCATCCTTCTTCTATAAAGGCCCGAAAGGGGGCCTGTACATGGTGAGCGCCCTGGGGCCGAAGCTGGAAAGCCCTCTTTCCGAACCCGCCAGGCCCTGAAAAACTCCTGTAATCCGCCGTAAACCGATATGGCCCTTTTTACCGTGTGTTAAAATAGACCGGATGAAGGCTGTCGCAGAAAACAGGAAGGCCTACCACGATTATTTCATCGAGGAAAAGTATGAGGCTGGCATCTCTTTGCTGGGGACAGAGGTGAAGAGCCTCCGCGAGGGCAAGGCCAATATCCGGGAGAGCTATGTCCTGATAAAAGAAGGGGAGGCGTTTCTCCTGAACTGCCACATAAGCCCGTACAGCCATGGCAATATCACCAACCACGACCCTCTCAGGACAAGGAAGCTGCTCCTGAAAAAAACCGAGATAGAGCGGCTGAAGGGCAAGATCACACAGAAAGGCTACACTCTTGTCCCGCTCAGCATTTATTTCAAGGGGCCCTATGCTAAAATAGAGATAGGGCTTGCAAAAGGCAAAAAGCTCTTTGACAAACGGGAGGCCTTGAAGGAAAAAGAGGCCGGCCGGCAGATCGAGCGTGCCCTGAAACAAAGACGCTAGGGGGCGAAAGGTTTCGACGGGGGTTACGAGGCTCGGGTTGCATGCCGTGGCTCCATCACCACGTAAAAAGGTGGAAAAAAACACAAACGCCAACCAAGAACTGGCACTCGCCGCTTAACTAGAAGCGACGCGCCCATCCGGTAAGGCCCGCGGCCCGGAGAAGGCGACGACAGCGGGATAAGCCCCTGGAGGGCCCTCTTCCAGGAGATGAAAACCAAACGGGGGATTGGCAGACGCTTCGCGCGGTCGTTCGCAGGGCGCCTGCCGAAAAACAATAAGCGGCATAAGCATGTAGATGCCCGGGAATAGTGCTTTCGGACGCGGGTTCAACTCCCGCCGCCTCCACCAAAATAATTCAAAAATATAAAAGCAAAGCAAAGTCCTGCTTTTTCTTGTAAGAAAAAGCAGCAAAAAGAACTTCTGGATTTTTTCGCCCGGAAACGGGCGAAAAAATACAAGAGTTCTTTCTCTTTGCTACTTTCTTCTTTTTTGCAAAAAAGAGAAAGTAGGTTTCAGGGTAGACTTTTGGCTTCCTCCTGTTAGCATTTAATCATGAAGCGGACGCTTGAATCCCTGGGAATCATCTTCATCCTTCTTCTGGCCGCCTCCTGCGCCACCACGCAGCTGCGGACTCCCCGGATATCCGATATAAGAGACATCCATCCGGCAAAGACCTACACCGTCTTCCTCTACGGAGGCAGGCATCCGTTCGGGCCCACATCGATAGCCATCCTGCAGGTTGAGGGCACCCCGTACCGGATTGTCCCATTCCTGGAAAAGGGCAGTTATCAGGAGATTAAACATCAGAGCGCATCCCGCGCGCTTGCCATCGCAACCGGCTACCTGGGCAAATATCCCCTGCACAGGTTTCAGATGCGGAAGATACTGGACAAAAATGGCCGGGTAATAGCCTATGACATAAGGCCGCCCAGATATACCAGCCATGGGAGCATAGAGGTCCTGGACGCGCATTATTTTCTAAAGACGGGTGATAAGGTGGAGGTCCGGATCAATATACCCGCCCCTTACGAGCCGCTTCTGCACCAGCCCTGATGCGAGGTGGGCCGCAGGCTGATTTTTTTGTCCGCTTTTTGCGGCCCGGCGAAACGAAGGCGCCTAGGCTGCGGGGGCTATCAGGAGCCCGCCGGTCTGGCGTTTTACCATGGCCGCGTAATAGCCGTTTCTGCCCATAAGGGCCTGATGGCATCCGGACTCCATTATGGTGCCGTCCTTCAGGACCAATATCCTGTCCGCGCCCATTACGGTGGAGAGCCTGTGGGCTATTATGAAGGTGGTGCGCCCTTTCACAAGTCTTGAGAGCGCCTCCTGCACAAAAAACTCGCTCTCGGCGTCCAGGGCGCTTGTGGCCTCGTCAAGAATGAGTATGGGCGGATTCTTGAGGAGCGCACGGGCAATGCTCACCCGCTGCCTCTCTCCGGCGGAGAGCCGCCCGCCACGTTCGCCCGCCAGGGTATCGTATCCCTCCGGGAACCTTGTTATGAAATCATGCGCATTGGCGGCCTTTGCCGCCTCGATTATATCGCGCTCCGGAGCGCCGGGCCTTCCATAAGCGATGTTGTTTCGCACCGTGTCATTAAATAGCAGGGCGTCCTGGAAGACCACCCCTATGTGCTTTCTGAGCGAGCGCTGCTTGATATGCCTCAGGTCCACGCCGTCTATCCTTATGCTCCCCTCGATTGGGTCATAGAACCTTTGCAGAAGGGCCATGAGGGTGGTTTTTCCAGCCCCGCTAGGCCCCACAAGGGCCACCGTCTCGCCTGGCTTTATCCGCAGGTCAATATTCAGCAGTATGGATTTTTCTTTTTGATAGCCGAAGCTCACGCCGTCAAAGACCACTTCTCCGCTTACGCTCTTTACGGCTTTTGCCTGGGGCAGGTCGCGAAGGCCGTCGCGCGCGTCCAGTATCGAGTAGATGATATCAACCGATACAGAGGCCTTGCGGATGGTCTGGTAAATGCCCGTAAGCCCCTGCACGGGCCCGAAGAGGCCCGTCAGATACCCCAGGAAGGCTATCAGCGTGCCCATCGTTATCTGACCCTTTATGATCAGGTACCCGCCAAGGGCAATGGAAAATACCCTGGCCAGAAGAATGGCGAAATTCTTGACGGCACCCGTTTTCGTATCCGTGCCCACCCCCCTCAGGACGAGCGCGTTCGCGTCATCCACTCCGCTTAGAAAGCGACGTTTTTCCTCGTCTTCCATTGAGAAGCTTTTAACCGTCAGGATGCCGGAGAGGACTTCGTTGAAGCGCGAGAAAATGCTCGTCCACCTGTCCACAAGGGCCCGCTCCCGTGTGGTCTGCTCGCAGGCGGCCCACATGCCTATCAGGGTGGGCGCCGGGGCGAAGGCCAGCACCACCAGAGAGAGCCGCCAGTCCAGCCTGAACATGAAAAAAAGCGAGAGGCAGAGATAGAACAGGCCGGGCAGTATCCCGAAGGCCAGGTTCGAGAGGGCCTCCACCAGGCCGTTTATCCCGCGGTCAAGCTTGGTCATTATCCCGCCCACGCTCTCGTTGCGGTGATAGGCAAGGGGAAGCGTGTGCAGCCTGCTCACCGTGGCCTCCAGGAGGCCGTAGTTCACCCCCAGCCTGACCCGCCAGGAGTACCAGTTCGAAAAGCCCTGGACTATCTCGCGGGATACCCCAAGAGCCATCAGCCCTCCTATCCCGATCAGCAGCGGGTTCACCTTTCCGGCGTCAAGCCTGTCGAAGAGATATTTCAATATCAGGGGCTCGATAGCTTCGAAGGCGCTTACCATGAAGACCAGGCCGAGGACAAGGATGACGGTCCTCTTATAAGGTTTTATGAAGACGAGGGCGCGTCTTACCTTGCCGAGCCACCTGTCATTCGCCCGGCTGAGGGCGCCGGAGATGAAAACTGCCATGCACTAAGGATACGGGAACGGGGGTTTTAAAATATGTGATTGCGGTTACTTTTCTCTTTAAAACAAAGGTATGTACCTTCTTTATACTTGATTGAACGCTGGAAGGTAAAGAGCAAATGAAAAAGATTTTTTTATTTAATCCCACCCTCCGCCCCTTATATGTGTGGGGGGCGGTGCCCCCCACAAC
>JACWAF010000025.1 GCA_014874185.1 Nitrospirota bacterium
CCGCCGCCCCCAAAGCCTCCGAATCCTCCTCCGCCTCCCCAGTAGCCGCGCCCTGAGCCCCCGAGGAGAAATAAAAGGAACAGTCCCGGGTGCCTTGCGAAGATGGAAACGGCTATTAAAAAGAACAGGGCCGAAAATACCAGCGGAAGGACCCCTCCGGGACTTCTTTTCCGCTCAGGCGCGTATTCAGGGCTTCCCGTCAGTTCCACCCCCGCGGACTTCGCGATCTCGCGCGCGGCCACGGCCGTGGCCATATATATCCCGCCCTGATAGTCGCCTTTTCTGAAAGAGGGCACCAGGATCTCGCGCCCAAGCGTCCCGACGAAGCTGTCGGGCAGGACGCCTTCCAGGCCGTAGCCCACCTCGAACCGGTACTTGCGGTCCTTTATCGCGACTGTAAGGAGCACCCCGTTGTCCTTGCCCTTCTGCCCCAGCTTCCACTTTTCGGCCACATTCAGGGAGAACTGGTCGATTGGCTGCCCGTCAAGGCTGTCCACCGTGAGCACGGCCATCTGCGCGCCGGTTTTATCCTGGAGTTCCTTGAGGAGTCCGTTCAGCTTTGCCTGGGTGTCGCCGTCCATCACGCCCGCAAGGTCGGTAACGTAATTTGATGGCGCCTGGGGGACCCCGGCCCCCTTTGCGGCAAATGGAAGAAAGGCCAGGATGAATACAAGAAGGATGCTAAATCTGGAAGCCGTCAATTCTCTCTGAAAGCCTTTCCGTGACCGAATAATATTCTTCAAAAAGCGATTTCAATTCATCCAGGCGCGGCCTGGTCTCGCCCGTCCTCATCCTCAAAACCTCCCTGAAGGGCCCGCCGGCGATCCCGGTCAATTCGCACGCGGATTTTATAACGTCTCTCCAATGGACGGGAGGGGTGTCCCTGTAGAGGAAAATAACCGCCCTCAGAAGCGGGACATAACCGGGGATGGATGAGAGCAGTATATTATGGAGCAGCTTTCTGTCTCCCAAAGAGGAGACGAAGCCCTGCCGCAGTCCTATAAGCCTTGCCTTCACCTCCCGCTCGCATTCAAGCCGCAGGTCTTTCCTTGCCACCTCCAGGCCGTCCATGAGGTCCGGGCCGTAAATGGTCTCATGGACCAGCTTCAGATTGAGGAACTCTACCGGGAACGCGTCAAGCGAATGGCTGATGTACTCCGGCGTCATTATCAGCGGGGCCGCAATCTTCTTTTTGGAGAATTTCCGGCCGAAGGGGGCCAGGGATTCCAGCATGGCGATGTCAAGCCGGTTGAAAACAATGACCGAATTGATATCGGAGAGGCCGGGCAGGTAATCTTCCGTCAAAGCGCTGCCCGAAAGGTAGACGGAATGCACATTGGGGCCGAATTCCGAAAGGATACCCTCGAAAAAAGTCTTTGTCCGTCCGGCCACTTCCGGGCGGAGCATGCCGAGTCTCAAGCCGTCCGTCATGAAATTTCCTGTCCTTCTAAGATAATCCTTCCGGGCTTGCATACGCAAGCAAAAAGACGGCTGGATCAGGCCTTCACCCCGGGACGGCGCAGAAAAGCTATTGCGCTGGGCAGCATCGAGACGATGATTATAGCCAGTATGACGATGGTGAAATGGTTTTTCACGACGGGGATGTTCCCGAAGAAGTAGCCACCCAGCAGAAAGAGGCTCACCCATGCGCCGCTGCCCGCCAGGTTATAGGCCAGAAACTTCCTGTGCCCCATCTTTCCCACGCCTGCAAGAAACGGGGCGAAGGTCCTGATAATAGGCATGAACCTCCCCAGCACTATCGCAAAGCCGCCGTATTTCTCATAAAAGCGGTGGGTCCTTTCCAGGTGCTCTTTTTTGAAAAACCGGGCCCTTTCAAGATGAAATACCTTCGGCCCCACGAAATTCCCTATCTGGTAGTTGAGAATATTGCCGGTGACGGCCGCTATATTGAGGAGCACGTAAAGAGTCATAAGCTCCAGAGAGCCCGAGGCGGCCAGTGCCCCGGAGGCAAACAGGAGTGAATCCCCCGGCAGAAAGGGGGTCACAACAAGGCCCGTCTCGCAGAATATTATCGTGAACAGGAAAAAATAAGTCCATCCGCCATAGGCCAGGATGACCGCGTTCAGATGGCTGTCAAGATGAAGGAAGACATCGATGAAACCGGAAAGGATATGCATACAAGATTATAGCAGATGGCGTTCCGCTTGATTTTGCCGGGATCCCAACGGCAGCCTTTCAGGCCCTCCTCTCGAAGAACCTGGACGCCAGCACCACGAACAGGACCGAGCTGGCGAGGACTACCCCGATATCCAGCCCCAGGCTGAAGTCCGGGCCCATCGGCCCTTGGCCCGCGGTGAAAAGGGCGTTCTTTATCGCGTCTATCCCGTAGGTTAGCGGGTTCACGCTGGCGGCCACCCGCAGGGGCGTCTGCAGGAGCCGCACCGGATACATCGCCCCCGACAGGAAGAACATCGGCATAATTATGAAGTTCATTATCACGCTGAAGCTCTCGTATGACTCATAAAAGCTGGCCAGCACTATCCCGAAGGCCGATATCGAAAACGCCACGGCCGCGCTGATGAAGAGGGCAAGCATTACCTGGCCAAGGGTAAGATGCATCCCCAGCAATGGAAAGAAGAGGAGGATTATGGCCGCCTGGATGAACGAGACAACGGTGCCGCTCAGGGCCTTGCCGATCACGATGGAACTTCTGCTCACGGGCGCTACTAGTATCTCCTTCAGAAACCCGAACTCCTTGTCCCAGATCACGGAGATGGAAGAAAAGATCGAGCTGAACAGTATGGTCATCCCCAGGATGCCGGGGAATATGAACTGCGTGTATGGCATGCCGGCCCGCGGGCTCACTATGCGGCTCAGGCCCGCCCCCACCATGAAGAGCCATATAAGGGGCCTCGCCAGGGACGCTATGAAACGGCTTTTCTCCCGGAGGAACTTCTTCAGCTCACGGGCCACGATCACGTATATGGCGTTCAGCTCCAGATTCAGCTCTATCAATGCTTCCTCCGCCAGGCCCGTATCTCTTCCCTTATAGTGTCCGCTCCGCCCGCCTCCTCGCGCCTTATCTCCTTGCCGGTGAGCTTCAGGAAAACGTCGTTCAGTGTGGGGCGCTCTATCCGGACGGATAGGGCCGTTTCGGCTATGGCGCGTATCAGGGGTGGTATGCTGGCCTCGGCATTCTCCACGGTCAGAAACAGTTCGCCGTCCTTCTCCTCGGCTGTCATGCCCAGGGCCTCTTTAATCTCTTCTTTCGCCTTCAGATTATTGCGGGTCTTTATATAGACCACGTCGCCGCCGATTATGCCCTTCATCTCCTCCGGGCTTCCTCGGGCGATTATCTTTCCGTGGTCTATGATGGCAAGCCTTCCGCAGACCTCGGCCTCTTCCATGTAATGGGTGGTCATGAAGACGGTCATCCCGTGCTTTTCCGGAAGCTCTATGATGGCCTCCCAAAGATTGCTCCTGGATTGCGGGTCCAGCCCCAGCGTGGGCTCGTCCAGAAAAAGCACCTTCGGCTGGTGCATAAGCCCCCGCGCCACCTCCAGCCTGCGCTTCATCCCGCCCGAGAACCGCTTTACGAGGTCGTCCTTCCTGTCCGTGAGCCCCACGAAAGAAAGCGCGTCTTCCGCCCTGCGCCGTACCTCGGATTTTTTCACTCCGTAGATGTAGGCGTGAAAGGCCAGGTTCTCGTAGGCCGTAAGGTCCTTGTCAAGCGTGGTGTCCTGGAAGACTATGCCGATGGACTTGCGCACCTTCTGCGGCTCCAGCCGGCAGTCATATCCGTTCACCACGGCCCTGCCCGATGTGGGGGAGAGCAGGGTGCAGAGGATGCTTATGGTGGTCGTCTTGCCGGCCCCGTTCGGGCCAAGAAAACCGAAGATGCTGCCTTCCTCCACATCAAACGAGATGTCATTTACGGCCGTTATCGGGCCGAATCTTTTTACCAGGTGTTCTACTTGTATAACGGGCATACTGAGATTTGATTATATCAGCAAAAGCCGCCCTCTGTGATGCAAGGGGAATTTTAAGCGGTCAGTATCCGGAAGATCTCTTTGTATCTGGCCGATGCCTTGGCTATTATCTCCGGCGGAAGGTGCGGGGCCGGGGACTTCATGTCCCATCCGGTGCTGATGAGGTAATCCCTTATTATCTGCTTGTCGAAGCTGTCCTGCGCAACGCCTTCCCGGTAATTGGCCTTTGACCAGAACCGGGATGAATCTGGCGTAAGAAGTTCGTCAACAAGGATGATTTTATTATCGATGACCCCGAACTCCATCTTGGTGTCCGCTATGATGATGCCCTTCTTTTCGGCAATGGAAGAGGCCTTGTCATATACCCTCAGCGCAAGTTCTTTGACCTTTTCAGCGTTCTTTTCGCCCAGGATATTTTTGGTCTCCTCGAAGGAGATGTTGATATCGTGGCCCTCTTCGGCCTTGGTGCTTGGTGTGAATATGGGTTCTGGCAGCTTTGAGGATTCCTTCAACCCGGCCGGAAGCGTTATCCCGCAGACCATGCCCTCAGCCTGATAGGACTTCCAGCCGCTCCCCGAGAGATAGCCCCTCACGATGCACTCCACCGGGAGGACGCTGGCCTTCCGGGCCAGTATGGACCGGCCCTCCAGCATATCCCGGTAATTAGTGAAGGGGGATGGGAACTCTTCCACATTGGACGATATTATGTGGTTTTCCACTATATCTTCCATTTGCCTGAACCAGAAGAGCGATATCCGGTTCAGTATCTTTCCCTTATCGGTGATGCCGTCGGGCAATATCACGTCGAAGGCGCTCACCCTGTCCGTGGCCACAATGAGCAGCCTGTCCGCGAGGTCGTATATGTCCCTCACCTTGCCCCGCCTGGGGGCCGGCACGCCGGGTATCTCTGTCCTTAAAACCGGTTCCATAAGGATGATGATAATAACTCAAAAAGCTCTCCGGAATCAAATACCGCGCTGGTTTTGCTATATTTAATCCTATGGGGAAGATAGCCCTGATAACCGGAGCTACCGGCGGGCTGGGAAGCCGTGTGGCCCTGAAGCTCTCCGAAAGGGGGTGGAGGGTGGTGCTTGGGTACGGCCGGAACGAGTTCGAGGCCAAAAGGCTCCTCACGCTTATAGGCGAGGGGGCGCTGGCCTTTCAGGCCGATATAGGCGATATGGGGGATGTCTCCAGGCTGGCGGACAACATATATCCGGTCTGCGGCATACCGGACCACATAGTGAATTGCGCCGGGGTCACAAAGGACGCCTTCACCGTGAAACTCCGCCCCGAAGACTGGGACGAAGTGCTGCGCGTGAACCTGAAAGGGGCGTTCAACCTGATACGGGTGTTTTCGCCCCTTATGAAGCTGAAGGGCGGGGGCGGTCACATAATAAACGTCTCTTCCTATTCAGGCGTGAAGGGCAGAAAAGCGCAGGCCGCCTACAGCGCCTCCAAGGCGGCGCTCCTGGGGCTCACCTATTCGGCGGCCGCTGAGCTTGGGGAGTTCAACATAAAGGTGAACGCGATAATTCCCGGATACATGCCTACCGAGATGGGAAAGAGGGCGCCGGAGGCCATGGAGAGGGCAAAAAAAGACAGCCTGCTTGGCACACTGAGCGACCCCGGCCAGGTGGCCGCGTTCATAGCGAACCTCCTCGAAATGGAGGGTGTTACGGGGCAGGTCTTTCCGGTGGAGAGCAGGATAATATAAAAGTGCTTGAAAAAGCTTTGTGGTATAATCGTGGCCGTTAGAGATGGAATGAGACGTTATTTGCAACTGCAAAAAGAAAAAGGTGCTATTAAATATGGTCTCCCCAGAATTGGCTAGCCGATATGAAAATCAGAACTAAAATTAAGTTACTTATGGCAATGAGAAAAAGGAACGGGTTAAAGCCTAAAGAGTTCCACGAACTTGAGTTCCAGAGGGGATGGCATGAATTCAACTGGGATACTGTAATGCATAAGCTCAAAGAATACTGGAAAACATATAGATATCTGGATGATGTTCTTTCACACATTGGGTCATTGAAGGGCAAACAGATTCTCGATGTCGGATGTGGGATTATCTCTGTGCTGAATATCATCAAAGATGCCGGTGGAATATGTTATGGAATCGACCCTCTTATGGACCAGTATAAGAAATTATATCATCTGGATACCTCGATCACATGGTTAGCTGCGCCTGGCGAAAATATTCCATTTGGAGATGCTAATTTCGACGTGGCTTTTTGCACAAATGTTTTGGATCATACCGGGGAACCGCAAAAGGTGATTTTCGAAATCAACCGCGTTTTAAAGAAGGCAGGATATCTCGTATTAACTACTGACACCTTTCAAAAGGAGGAGCTGAGAGACCCTGCCCATCCGCATTGTTTTGATAACGATGCTGTACATAATTTAGTTCAAACGTCTGGTTTCGAAATAATTTTTGAGAGGACGTCTTTAATCCGCGCACAGGTATATAGATATTTGACGAACAGTTTAGCTGATGATCACGTTAAAGAAAAAATTTTAGTTTTACAAAAATCGAGTTGTAATTGAAACTAAAGCGAAGCAATCTCGCTTTCTCGAAATCTAATGTGGAGATTGCCTCATCGCCTACTCTCCTCTTATTGACAGTCTCATAATAGGATGCGCTTAATTATTAGAAAATCCCTCCTGACCTACCCTTTGTCAAAGGGCCTTTACCAAAGGGAGGAATTACCCCTCTTTGGAAAAGAGGGGTGAGGGGAGATTTCTCGGTCAAAATGTCTGTTCAATTATGAGACCTTTAATGACTGGGAGACTTTTTCAGCACCCTGCTAATCCTCTGCGTGGCATTTATTGCACAGGGAGCGCTGCCACTTTGGGACAATCGACATGGACGATGCCAGCCTCTCCTCCGGTATATCGTTGTAGGCGGCCTTTGTCTCCGCGTATGTGCGCCCCATGCAAAGGGCCGGGCCAGCCCCCCTGTCCGATCCGGGGTATTGGCCATTACTGGTGAGAAATGTGCCTTTCACGTTCCACCTGGTCATCCCGTCCCATCCTGAGGCGTGCGCCCGATGGCAGGTAAGACACATGATATTGGCGCCTCCGGAAGGCCCTTCCATCGAGCCTGAACCGGCGATCTGCTTCAGGACCTGGTAGTCGCTGGTCCCCAGCTCAAAGGGCACGATGGAGGTGTACGACCGCGACTTGTCCCCGGTCAGGTCTCCGCTCTGGTTATACGCGTTATAGACCTCCGCCGTCTGCTTCGTAAAGAGGGCGCTCTTTCCTGAGGGGTGAATGAGCTGGCCGCTATCCGAGTGGAACTGCTCATGGCAGTTCTCGCACCATTCTGAAAACCCCGTCCCGTATGCAACCCGCACGTCCGACGCGCTCTCCGGCCGGTTGTAATCGGGAGGCGCTACCGCAGCCGGGGGGTTGTACTTGAAGACCACGCCGGGATAGTTTGGGGGAGAGTAGCCCGCACCGGCAAGGAGCCTGTACACGCCCACTGCCTTTCCGTCCGAGGGATCGGGGCTGTTTGAATAGGAGCCCGAACCGATTACTTCAACCTGTCTGGTTGTTATGGTCCCGTCAGAGAGCCGTTTATATCTCCCGTGGGGGTCGTGGCAGCTTGTGCACTGAAGCTTTGAGGACGGATACGTGCCGCCCGGCGCGGCCGTGTTTGTGCCGTCAGCCTGGTAGTCATGGTTCCTGGAGATTATATTATGTCCGTGTCTTTCGCCCTTGTCAGCGTCCGTTCTGCCGTCTTCACCCATCCATGTGTAATTCTTCCTCAGCCATCCGAAATCTCCGCCGGGGGTGCGCTGCCGGGGCGGCGTCCCCGATGGCATATCGGCTTCGGCGGTGCTTACAAGGGGCCCCCCCGGGCCCGCCCCCTGTTTTTCATGGCAGCCCAGGCAGATATCGCTCTGCGTGCCCTGGTTCGCCTGTGAATGGCATCCGTCGCAGTCCCCGGTCCCCCCGTTATGGAAGGCATGGGCGGAAACGGACGAAAGCGCGAGGCAGAGAAACACGATTAGTAATGAGTAGCAGGTTCTCATGTGGGTGCCCTCGGATTAGTGGGGGTTTATACAAGTGGCAGCTTATATTTAAAAGCTATGCCTTAAGGAACATACCCTCAAATAAAAACCGAATGGTGAATGGAAAAATTGGAGTTCTCTTGCCTATAATTGCGGCAATGGGCGGTTCCGTTAAAAAAGAGAGCAAATCAACGCCAAAAGGTTTTTTC
Organism: Nitrospirota bacterium; assembly: GCA_014874185.1. Taxonomy (GTDB): domain Bacteria; phylum Nitrospirota; class Thermodesulfovibrionia; order Thermodesulfovibrionales; family JdFR-88; genus JACWAF01. Next base: position 8,176 of record JACWAF010000025.1, read on the forward strand.
GTGACAGGGACGGATACCGGCGTGGGAAAGACAGTCGTCTCCGCCCTGCTTTTGAAATTTCTTCAGGCGAAGGGTCTCAAGCCCTGCGGCATGAAACCGGTTGAGACCGGGTGCGGAAGGGAAGGGCGCCTGCTTGTCCCCTCCGACGGGTTTTTTCTGAAAGAAATCTCCGGCGCGAATGAGAATATTGACCTGATTACCCCGTTCAGATTTCATCACCCGCTTGCCCCCCTTGCGGCTGGCCGCATCGAAGGGGGCCGGGTAGAGCCGGGGAAAATATTTGCCGCTTTCAATTACCTGAGAAAAAAATATGACGCGGTTGTAGCGGAAGGAATAGGCGGCCTTCTCGTCCCGCTGAACGAAAACTACTCCGTCCTCGATATGGCAAGGGAAATGGGGCTGCCAGTTATTGTAGTGGCCCGCCCCGGGCTTGGCACGATAAACCATACGCTGCTCACTGTGAATTACGCTATCGGAAAAGGGCTGGAAGTGGCCGGGGTCGTGATAAACCATTCCGGCCGCCCCGAGGAAAACCTTGCTGAAAATACCAACCCTGAAATGATAAATGAACTCTGCCCCGTGCCGCTTATCGGGACGGTGCCGCACCTTCCGGAGCTATCGGCCCAATCCCTTGAGGATTGCGCGAAAAAACTCTTCGATTCTAAAGGCTATTTTGTTTGACTAATCCCCGCCGCTCGGTTAATATTTAAGCTATGCTCCAAGGCATGACAGGATACGGCGCGGCCGAAAGAGGGGACTTCAGGGTTGAGGTGCGCTCGCTGAACCACCGCTATCTGGAGGCCAATATAAGGCTTCCATACGGCCTGCTGGAGCAGGAGATCCCGATGAGGAACGCCATCAGGCAGCGCTTCGCGCGCGGCAGGTTCGATGTCTTCGTGAACCTGTCGCCTGCAAGGCAGAAACCCGCGCTGAACGGCTTTGCAGCCAAAGAGGTCCATGCCGCTCTTGAAAACCTGCGGAAGCAACTCCTCATCCCTGACCCTGTGGGGATGCGCGACCTCCTCCTGGTGAAAGACCTCTTCATGGGCGAGGAGGGCGGCTTCGATACAGGCTTGCTCTTCGAGGCCTTCAACTGCTGCCTGGACGAGGTAGAGAAGATGCGGGTGGAAGAGGGGGGGATGATAAAAGAAGACGTCCTCTCCCGCGCGGCGATCCTTAAAAAACTGGAAGGCGAGATGGAGTCCCTGATGCCGGTTGCCCTTGCCGCGATGAAGGACAAGTTCGTGGAGAGGCTGAAAGAGGTGCTGGCGGATTTCGATTACGAGGAGACCAGGCTCATACAGGAAGCCGCCATACTCTCCGAAAAGGCGGATATCTCAGAGGAGCTTACGAGGATAAAGGGCCATATCGAGCAGATAGGCAAGATAATCCAGGCGGGTGATAAAATAGGAAGGGAGTTCGATTTCCTGATGCAGGAGCTGCACAGGGAGGCCAACACGATAGGCTCCAAGATGGACGAGCTGACGATAATCCGCAAGGCCATAGAGTTCAAGACGGAAGTGGAAAGGATCAGGCAGCAGGTGCAGAACCTGCAATAGCCCGCTATGAATATCAAAAAAGAGGATTTCAGTCCGGCCCTTGTGAATATCGGTTTCGGCAATATGGTGGCCATAGCGAAGGTGGTGGCCATCGTAACCCCCGGCTCGGCCCCGATGAAACGTCTTCGGGAAGAGGCCAGGGACAGGGGGAAGCTGATAGACGCCACGGAAGGCCGCCGTACGCGCTCGATAATCATAACCGACTCTGACCACGTGATACTCTCCGCCCTTCAGTCCGACACGATAACCCAGCGGTTCCTGGGGAAGGGTTCGCCCGGCGAATGACAAGGCAGGCCGGTTGACTCGAAGAGGAGACCTGTTCGTCATATCGGCCCCCTCCGGGGCCGGAAAGACCACGCTCTGCAGGATGCTGGTTCAGGACTTCCCGGACTTGAGGCATTCGGTCTCATATACGACAAGAAAGATGCGCCCCGGCGAGGTGGACGGCGTGGACTACCGGTTCGTATCCACAGGGGAGTTCGACGCCATGCGCAAAAGGGGCGAGTTCCTGGAGTGGGCGGAGGTGCACGGGAATTTTTACGGCACGGCCGGGCGCGGTCTGAAGGAACTGGTGGAATCCGGCCTGGACGCCCTCCTGGATATAGACGTGCAGGGGGCAAGGCAGGTGAAGCCCAGGTTCCCAAACGCCATACTCGTTTTCATCCTCCCCCCTTCGCGCATTGCCCTGAGGGAACGCCTTACCAACCGGGGCAGCGACAGCCCCGATGTGATAGAGCGGAGGCTCAGGAATTCGATTAATGAAATAAAAGAGTATAAAATGTATGATTATGTTATAATAAACGACATCCTTGAGGAGGCCCATGCCCGTTTGAAGGCCATTGTAACGGCCCGGAGGGCCTCGGTTTCGAGGATAGACCCGGACTGGATAAAGAATGAATTCCTGACTGAGGAGGCACAGGGCTGATGGACATAATATCTCTTCCCGCCAAGGTCGATAAGGATAAGATCGACAGCAGGTTCAGGCTTGTCACGATAGCGGCACAGAGGGCCAAGGAGCTTTCCCTGGGGGCAAAGGCCAAGGTGCCCAGCAAATACAAAAAGGTCTCTTCCCAGGCCATACTGGAAGCCATAAGCGGATCGCTGGACTACCTCACGGGAGAGGAGGCCCGCACCGCCCTTGAAGAGGCCAAGAAGTACGACGTGAGAAGGCTTCTTGAGGAAAGGAAGCGCGAGGCCAGGGTGGAGGAACTCACCGAGTTGGAGCGCGACCTCAAGGTCTATCTCCACGAGAGGGAAGAAAAAGAGGGCAAGGAAGGGCTGAACGAGCTCTTCAGCGAGAAGGGTGAGGAAGCGGAGCCCGCTCAGGAATAAAGAAATAATACTGGGCGTAACGGGTAGCGTGGCCGCCTACAAGGCGGTTGAGCTCGTGCGCAGGCTGAAAGACGAAGAGGCGGCGGTCACTGTGATGATGACTGCCGCCTCTTTAAGTTTCATCACCCCGCTCTCATTGGAGCTTGCCTCAGGCAGAAAGGCCATTACCGGTCTCTTCGATGACCCGCTTGCCCATGTGAATATCCCGGGTAAGGCCGACCTCTTCATAATGGCCCCGGCCACCGCGAACATCATCGGCAAGATGGCGGGCGGCATAGCCGACGACGCGCTCAGTTCCTCGTGGCTCGCCTACACGGGAAAGACCATCATCGCACCCGCCATGAATACCCGGATGTATGCGCACCCGGCCCTCAGAAAGAACCTCGAGACGCTTAAATCCATGGGCGTGATTGAAATAGGGCCCCAGGCGGGCGTGCTTGCCTGCAAGGAGGAGGGCATTGGCAAGCTGGCCCAGGTGCAGGACATTATCGAGGCGGCAAGGATTGCGCTCTCGGAAAAGGACCTGTCCGGCAAAAAGGTGGTGGTCACCGCCGGGCCAACCAGGGAGTATATAGACCCGGTGCGCTTCATCTCAAACCCTTCAAGCGGGAAGATGGGTTACGCCCTGGCCAAAACGGCCGTCCGCAGGGGCGCGGAGGTGGTGCTTGTAACCGGCCCCTCGGCCCTGGACGCGCCATACGGCATCAAAGAGCTTGTAAAAGTTGAGACCACCGGCCAGATGCGGGACGCCGTGATGGGGCACCTTGCCTCTGCGGATATCCTGGTCATGGCCGCCGCCCCGGCGGATTTTTCCCCCGAAATGATGCGCGAAGAAAAAGCAGAAAAATCAGCTATTTGCGAACTTAAACTTAAGGGAACAGTTGATATCCTGGCCGAAGCCGGGCGGCAGAGCAGGAGGCCTTTCCTGGCGGGCTTTTCGGCCGAGACCGGGCACATGCTGGAGAGGGCCAGGCGGAAGATGAGGGAAAAAGGGGCCGACCTGATGGTCTTTAACGACGTGAGCGCCCCCGGCGCGGGTTTCGAGACGGAGACGAACCGGGTGGTCCTGATAGAGCGGGACGGCAATGCTGAAGAACTCCCCCTCATGGACAAGGAAGACGCAGCCTGGGCGATATTCGACAAGATACTGGCCCTGACGCGGAAGTAAGCTCTCCCATAACCGTCCAAAAAACTTTTTTCGATTTTGTCATTCCGGGTAAAAGGGGTATGACCTCAGGTTACGCGGCGTTTTTTTCCATTTGCAGATAAGATATCTCAGACATGCTTGCCTTATCTTTTGCATGCTCGATAGTCATGCTGACGAGATTGCCTTCCTCGTCCATGTCGATATAAAGGTTTTCCGAGATTTCTTTTGTTTCCACCACCGGCTTGTTTGAAAACTCGATGAGTGCCGTATCCGTGTCAGTGAAGCGGATCGGGTCACCCGTGGGCGGGTGACTCCCACGAACCATTACTGTCCAAGATAATCTGAAAAGGACCTTTCTGTTCCAAAGCGGATCGGGTCACCCGTGGGCGGGTGACTCCCACGAA
>JACWAF010000026.1 GCA_014874185.1 Nitrospirota bacterium
CACAGGGCCCATAGCTCAGCTGGTAGAGCTACCGGCTCATAACCGGTTGGTCCCAGGTTCGAGTCCTGGTGCGCCCACCATCATTCTCATGGAGGTTTAGGCGTATTGAATGCCCAGTTGGAACTGCTCGTTTCCCTTCAGGACCTTGACACATCCATTCTCGAAAAAGCCTCGCTGGTGGAAGAAATGCCCAGGCGGCTTTCGGCAAAACAAAAACCCCTCGATGAGGCCAAGGCCAGCCTCGAGGCCAAAAAGAAAGAGCACGACGCACTTCTGAAGAAGAGAAGGGCAAAAGAGACCGAAGTAGAGGACCTGAACCAGAGGATCACGAAGGCCAAGGCCCGCACCGGGGAGATTAAAACCAATAAAGAGTACCAGGCCCACCTCAAGGAGATCGAGGCCTCCGAGAAGGAGCGCTACAAAATAGAGGACGAGATACTCTCCATCATGGAAGAGATCGAGGCCTCCGAGCGGTTCATCAAGGAAGAGGAAAAGAACGTCAAGGCCGAAGAGGCGAAGGTGGGCGTGATGAAGAAGGAGATCGACGCCCAGGTTGAAGAGGCCAAAAAAGAGATCGCGGCCATAAAACAGAAGAGGACGGCGTTTGCGGCATCGGTTGACCAGGACGTCTATGAGCTTTACATGAAGGTCATGCGCAAGCACCACGGGCTTGCCGTGGTCGCCGCCAAAGGCGAGAGGTGCACCGGGTGCAACATGAACATCATGCCCCAGCTCTTTGTGGAGATAAAAAAGGGCGAGGAGATATCCCAGTGCCCGCAGTGCGACCGCATCCTCTACTACAAGGAAGAGCCCGCCCCCGAGAAGCTGGAAGAGCCCGCGCAAAAGACTGAATGAAAAGGGCCGTCACCCACTCTGACGGCGCCTCAAGCGGCAATCCCGGCGCGGCCGGGGTGGGCGGAGTTGTTGAATTCCAGGACCAGACCCGCGAATTCTCCCGCTACATAGGCATAACCACAAACAACGTCGCCGAATACACCGCGCTGATAGAGGCCCTTGAGGAGGCCCGCCGGATGGGGGCCGAAGAGGTGGCGGCGTACATCGATTCGGAGCTTGTGGCCCGCCAGATAAACGGCATTTACCGGGTGAACCACGAGAACATGAGGCCGCTTTATCAGAAGGCGATGCGCCTCCTGCACTCCTTTAAAAAGTGGTCCGTCACACACGTTCCCCGCGAAGAGAACAGGCGCGCGGACAAGCTCTCGAAGGAAGCCATAAAGAAGAGGCCGGCCGGGGCGTGATGGTGAAGACCGGCTGGAGCTTCGGTGCCGTTCTTCTTGCCGTGGGGATTTACTGCGTCTTCCTGGCAATCCGGATCCTCAGGAGGAAAAAAGGTGCGGGGCCGGACGGGAGGTTTCAGCGGGTGTCCCTGTGGATAGCCCTTGTCCTCATAGCGCTTGTGTTCCTGTCCTTTCTGCTGGAAGGGAGATAGAAAATCGGACCGAAAATCTCCTCTCGCCCCTCAACCTGCACCCCCAAAAGTCTGCGACTTTTCGGGGACCCCGTTCCAAAGAGGGGTAAATCCTCCCTTTGAAAAAGGGAGGTTAGGAGGGATTTACTCAATATGCAGTTCGTCGATGGTTTTTTTCAAAATAAAAACGGCGGGGCTTGCGGCCCCGCCGGGGTTCTTTCGGAGTTTGTTGCTCCTTAGATTTTTACTACGTTTACAGCCTTAGGGCCTTTCGGGCCTTTTTCGGTCTCGAAGCTGACGCTGTCGCCTTCAGCCAGAGACTTGAAGCCGTCGCCCTTGATTGACGAGTAGTGCACAAATACATCGGTTCCGTCTTCGCTGGTGATGAATCCGAAGCCTTTGCTTTCGTTGAACCACTTTACGGTTCCCTTGGTCATTGCCTTTCCCTCCTTTTCGGTGTTCTAAAGCTTCAGAAACCCGCGAAAACGGAAAAATGCCGCAAAGAGCAAAAAGTCTTTGCGGCGCTTTTGTTACAAAAACTTTCTGAAACTCAACCTTATAATGGCACGGATAGATGCAAATGTCAAATGCTATCTGGCGGGATTTGACTTTTCCCGCCCCTTTCTATTAAATATCCTTAAGCAGATGCCCGCAAGGGCCCCAAGGCGGATGGAATCCGCCGTATTTGGGAAAAAGGGAATCCCGTGAAAACCGGGAGCGGTCCCGCCGCTGTAACCGGGGACAAGGCCCGCAGACTGGCCACTGTGCCAAAGGCGCGTTTGGCGCCTGTTCGATCAAAAAGGCATGGGAAGGCGCGAGCCAAGGATGAGCCGGAAGCCAGAAGACCTGTCTGCCCATGACCGGATCCCCTCGTGGAAAAGGGGGGCGCCGCCTCCGTTTTGCGGCGTCTTTAAGGGATGAAGAAACAGGGTGCAATCCCGATGGAGAACCTCCATCGGGATTTTTTATTTAAAGGAGGACGAAATGACTCAGCTGGAATCCGCAAGGCAGGGGACTGCCACCCCCGAGGCAGAGGCAGTCGCGCGCGAGGAATCACTTGACCCGCAGCTCGTAAAAGAAAGGATCGCCGCCGGGCAGATAGTGATACCGGCCAACCCCGCCCGCGGCTCCAAACTCTGCGGCATCGGCAAGGGGCTCAGGACGAAGGTGAACGCAAGCATCGGCACCTCAACCGACATAGCCTCCATCGATATGGAAGTGGAAAAGGCGCTTATCGCCCAGGGCGCAGGGGCCGACACCCTTATGGACCTGAGCGTGGGAGGCGACATAATGGCCGTGAGGAGGGCCGTTATGCAGGCGTCAAACCTTCCTTTAGGCACCGTGCCCCTATACGAGGCCTTTGCGATGGCGGTGGAAAAATACGGCACGGCCGTGGAGATGCCCGAAGAGCTTCTCTGGGACGTCCTCGAAAGGCAGTGCGCGGAGGGCGTGGCCTTCATGGCCATCCACTGCGGCATCAACCTGATGACCCTGGAGCGCCTGAAGAGGCAGAACTACCGCTATGGAGGGCTGGTCTCGAAGGGCGGCTCATATCTTACCGCCTGGATGCTCCATAACAACCGCGAAAACCCCCTGTATGAGAAGTTCGACCGGGTCGTGGAGACCCTCCGGAAGTACGACGTGGTGCTCTCTTTGGGGAACGGTTTTCGGGCCGGAGCCATCGGGGACTCCTCGGACAGGGTGCAGATACAGGAACTGATAATAAACTGCGAGCTGGCCGAGACAGGCAGGAACATGGGATGCCAGACGATGGTGGAAGGCCCCGGGCACATCCCGCTGGACGAGATAGAGGCCAACATAATACTTCAAAAAAGGATGAGCGGAGAGGCGCCTTTTTACATGCTTGGCCCCATCACGACCGATATCGCCCCCGGATACGACCATATAACATCCGCGATCGGCGCGGCGCTCTCCTCCTCTTACGGGGCGGATTTCATCTGCTACGTGACCCCGGCCGAGCATCTGGGCCTGCCCTATCCAGAGGACGTGCGGGAGGGGGTGATGGCGGCAAGAGTGGCCGCCCATGTGGGCGATATGGTGAAGCTCAAGGACCGCGCCAGGGACAAGGCAATGTCCAAGGCCCGCAGGGACCTGGACTGGAAGAGGCAGTTCGAGCTTTGCATAGACCGGGAGAGGGCCGTGGAGATAAAGTCAAAGCGAAACGCCGGGGGGTCGGGCTGCACCATGTGCGGCAAGTTCTGCGCCTCGGAGATACTGATGGGCCTCTTCACCCCTTATACCGAAGGGACTGAAAAAAAGTAAAATTTCTCTTTGCTTCTTTCTCTTTTCAAAGAGAAAGAAGAGAAAGGTTTTTTATGCCTCTATCTTTCATCATAGGCGGCGCAAGGAGCGGCAAAAGCTCTTTCGCCCTGAAGCTCGCATCGAAGGCCCAGGGCCCGAAGGCCTTTATCGCCACGATGGGGCCCCAGGACGAGGAGGGCCGCGCCCGTGTTGCCGCCCATAAGAAAGAGCGCGGCCCGGAGTGGGAGACCTTCGAGGAGGAGACCGCCGTCCCCAGTCTCATAAGGCTGCTGGATGGTAAGTACAAGACCGTGCTCATCGATTGCCTCACTTTATGGGTGAGCAACCTGATGCATAAGGGATTGGATATGGAAGAGATGACGTGCGGGCTGATAAGCGCCCTGAAAGACTCGGAGATGGATATTTATCTGGTCTCCAACGAGGTTGGCATGGGCATAGTGCCGGAGAACGCCCTGGCCCGAAGGTTCAGGGACGAAGCGGGGAGACTTAACCAGCGGGTGGCAGAGGCCGCCGATGAGGTTTATATTGTATTTGCGGGCATCCCGCTCAAGATAAAAGGGAGGTAGAATGACGCTTCAGGAGACCTTAAAGGGCATAAGTCCGCTGGACAAAAAATATTTCGAGCTGGCAAAAAGAAGGCTTGATAACCTCACCAAGCCCCCCGGAAGTCTGGGCAGGCTGGAGGAGATAGCCCAGAGACTGGCGGCCATAAAAGAAAACGCCATGCCGGAGCTTGGCCGCAAGGTGATATTCACCCTGGCGGGCGACCACGGCGTCTGCGAGGAGGGGGTCTCGGCCTATCCCAAGGAGGTCACCGCCCAGATGGTCTTCAACTTCCTCCGGGGAGGGGCGGCGATAAATGTGCTGGGAAGGCATGCCGGGGCCGATGTGGTTGTGGTGGACGCCGGGGTTGATTACGACTTCGGAGATGTGCCGGGGCTTGTAAACGGAAAGGTCGTCCCTGGCACGATGAACATGTGCAAAGGCCCTGCAATGACCAGGGAAGAAGCCGTCGCCTCAGTGGAGCTTGGCATCCGCCTCGTCCATGATCATGCAAAAAAGGGCTATGGGCTTATCGGCACGGGCGATATGGGGATAGGCAACACCACGCCTTCTTCGGCAATAGCCGCCGTGATAACGGGTACACCCGTTGCCACAGTGACGGGCAGGGGGACGGGGATAACCGACAGCGCCCTGGACGAAAAAATAAAAACCATCGAGAAGGCAATCGACGTGAACAGGCCGGACCCCGATGATGCCCTGGACGTGCTCTCCAAGGTGGGCGGGGCGGAGATAGGCGGCATCGCCGGGGTCTGCCTGGGCGCGGCCGCCATGCGGGTGCCCGTTGTGGTGGACGGGTTCATCTCAACCGCAGGGGCGCTTATCGCTTACACACTTGAGCCAAAGAGCGCTGAGTATATGTTCTCGGCCCACCGCTCTCAGGAGCCAGGGCAGAGGGCCATGCTGGAGCATATGGGCTTGGCCCCCATACTGGACCTGGACATGAGGCTTGGCGAGGGGACGGGCTCCGCCATAGCCATGCTTGTCATAGAGGCCGCGCTGAAGATTTACAGGGAGATGGCCACATTCGGGGAGGCCGGGGTAACAGGCTGATGAAGTCCGCCCGCAGCGCGATAGGGTTTCTCACGATACTGCCGGTGGGAAACCACTGCACGGAAGACGAGCTTAGGCGCGCGCCGGGGTATTTCCCCCTTGCTGGCGCCCTGGAAGGCGTTCTTTTTCTTGCGATTACAGTCCCCTCGGTGCGGTATTTCGGGGCTTCCGTTACAGCGGGGCTATTGGTGGCGGCGCATTTTCTCTTTACGGGCGGATTGCACGCCGATGGCCTTTCGGACACGTTTGATGCCATAGCCGTCCGCTCCGGAAGGGAGAAGAAACTCTCCATAATGAAAGACGGCACGGCGGGGCCCATCGGGGTGGCCGCCCTGGTCTCCACGGTGCTGATGAAATACGCCTTCCTGAATGCCGCCTTGGCCGGCCCGGCAGCGTATGCCGCGGTCCTTGCCATGCCGGTCGCCTCGAAGTGGGCGATGAGCGCGGCCATTTACAGGGCGCGGCCGGCGCGCGCGGAGGGGCTTGGGCATTTCATGATCACGGGGATGAGCGCGATGGACCTCGCCAGGGCCAACTTCCTTCTGGCGGCCTTTCTCCTCATCCCCGCCCTTGTCTTCAATGCCTTTGGCGCATTTCCGGCGGCTGCGGGCGTGCTCTTTTTTGCAGTCTTCTTCAGATATGTCCTTACGAGGAACTTCGGGGGGCTCACCGGCGATGGGTTGGGTGCCCTGGCCGAATTATCCGATATAATCTTTCTTGCGGTGTTCATCCCATGCTCAAGATATTTCTGATAAGGCACGGCCAGACAGGCTTCGACCGCACATACAAGGGGCACCTGGACGTGCCGATAACCGAAGAAGGCAGGCGGCGTATGAGGGCCTCCGCAAGGCTCCTTAAAAAACTCCTGCGGGGGCAGCCCCTTAACGCCGTGTATTGCTCCGACTTGAAGAGGACGGTCCAGAGCGCGGGGATAATCATAAAACCTTTCCATCTCAAAGAGGCAATCGCCGTAAGCGGCCTCAGGGAGCGCTATTTCGGCCTGTGGGAAGGGCTCAAGTACGACGAGATAGAAAAGAGATTTCCCAAAGAGTTCGCGGACTGGGTGAAAGACCCGTTCAAAAACTCGCCTGTGGAGGGCGAGTCCACGGGGTCAATGAAGAGGAGGCTTGTAAAAGCCGCAAACGAAATAACCTCCGCCCACAAGAACGGCGAGAATATCGCCATAGTGACCCATAGCGGCCCTTTGAGGGTGCTGCTCTGCTACTACCTGGGCGCCCCGATGACAAGGATATTCCGGGTCTCGCAGGACTATGGTTGCATAAACAGGATAGACCTCTTCGGCACGACCCCGATAGTGAAGTTCACCAACTGGAGGCCCCTTAGTGAATAAAAATCCGGCTAAAAAAGGACGGGCCAGAAGCCTGATGGTGCAGGGGACGGGCTCCGGGGTGGGCAAGAGCCTCATCGCGGCGGGGCTGTTAAGAATCCTTTCCGATATGGGCGTAAGGTGCGCCCCGTTCAAGGCGCAGAACATGGCCTTGAATTCTTTCATCACCCGCGACGGGGGGGAGATAGGCAGGGCGCAGGCCCTTCAGGCCGAGGCGGCCCGCGTGGAACCCGCCACCGACATGAACCCCGTGCTACTGAAGGCCACGGGGGAGGCGGGCTGCCAGGTGATCGTGGACGGCCGCGTGCACGGGAACATGACCGCTAAGGCTTATTATGCCTTCAAGGAGACCGTCTGGGAGAGTGCGCGAGCGGCTTACGAGAGGCTGGCCTCAGCTTATGACGTTATCGTCATGGAGGGGGCCGGGAGCCCGGCGGAGATAAACCTTCTGGACAAGGACATAGTGAACATGCGGATGGCCCGGCACGCCGGGGCGGGAGTAATCCTTGCGGGCGACATAGACCGGGGCGGGGTCTTCGCGTCTCTGTACGGCACGGTCAGCCTGCTTGATGATTACAAGGGCCTGATAAAGGCCTTTCTCATAAACAAGTTCCGGGGCGATGCGGATATCCTTATGCCAGGCATTAAGATGCTTGAGGACAAGACAGGCATCCCCTGCCTGGGCGTGCTCCCGTATCTCGCGACCGGGCTTAGTGAAGAGGACTCCCTGGCCCTCGAATCCCAAAGGCTTCTATATAACGGGAGAGGCCTTAAGGCCGTCGTGATTCGGAACCAGTTCATCTCCAACTTCGACGACTTTGACCCGTTCCTGCACGAACCGGATGTGGAGCTTGTCTATTCGCTGAGGCCCTCTGAGATATTAAGCGCGGACCTCATCATAATCCCTGGCAGCAAGAACACGGTAAAGGACCTCCTCTACCTGAGGGAGACCGGGGCGGAGGAAAGCATCAGAAAGGCCGCAAATAAGGGCGTGAAGCTAATCGGGGTCTGCGGGGGCTACCAGATGCTTGGCTCCGTCGTAAAAGACCCTTACAGGGTGGAAAGCGAGCACGGAGAAGTCCGCGGCCTGGGGCTCCTTCCGGTAGAGACTGTCATGGACAGGACGAAAGTTACCACCCAGGTGGAAGGGAAAGCCGTAAACGGCCCGTCCGGACTGCTCCGGGGTTACGAGATCCACATAGGCCGGACAAGCGGCGACCTGAACCTTTTCTCTCTTAAGAGGCTTGCCACGGGCGAAGATGTGCTGGACGGGCAGGCGTTGGGCAACGTGATGGGCACATACGTGCACGGGCTCTTCGATAATGACGCTTTAAGGGGCAGGCTTCTAAACGGACTGAGGGCACGCGCCGGGTTGCCGGAGCTGGAGCCGGTAAGCTATTCAGAGATAAAGCAAAAAAATCTGGACCGGTTTGCGGGCGTGCTGAAAGAAAATCTTAATCTCAATTTCATAAAAAAATTTTTGGACATCGCCCCATGAACAGCTTCGAGGTCCTCTTGACAGCCCTCTGCATCGACCTCCTGATAGGAGACCCCAGGTGGTTTCCCCATCCGGTCAGGCTGATTGGGCTTGCCATCACCGGGCTTGAGAAGATATTGAGGAAGATTTTTCCGCCCCTGATTGGCGGTGCGGTGCTTACTGTTTTCATAGTCGGTACTACATTTCTTGGTGCGTATTATCTGGAGGGATTTTTGAGAGGTCTGCCGTTTGGAGACTGGGCGACAGCCTTCCTGGTCTCTACCACAATCGCCTTAAAAGGGCTTACCGGCGAGGCCCGGAAGGTGCTGGCCCATTTAAAAAACGGCTCGCCTGAGGCGCTTGAGAGTGCCCGGGGCGCCCTCCTTGCGCTTGTGGGAAGGGACACGGCCGCGCTGGACGGAAAAGGCGTTATCAGGGCGGTAATAGAGAGCCTTGCCGAAAACGCCTCGGACGGCGTTATCGCGCCCGTTTTTTATTATGCAATCGGCGGGTTCCCGCTTGCCATGGCCTACAAGGCCGTGAATACGCTGGACTCGATGGTGGGCTACAGGAACGAGCGCTATATACTGTTCGGGAAGGCATCGGCCCGTCTGGACGATATCGCCAATTACATCCCGGCGAGGCTCACCGGGTTTTTCATCTCAATAGCCGCTTTTCTTCCGGGACTTGATATGAAGAAAGCCTTTACCATCATGCTTGCGGACGGCGGAAAGCACCCGAGTCCCAATAGCGGGGTGCCGATGGCCGCGATGGCCGGGGCCCTGGATTTAACTCTGGGCGGCCCTGCCGTTTACGGGGGCAGGCTGGTGGATAAACCATTCATCGGAAACGGGGGCATTCCGCTTTCGGAGGTGTCGGGCTCAAAGGCCGTGAGGCTTGCATTCTTAAGTTCCGTCCTGGGGGCCATTCTCCTTGGGGCCGGTACTCTGATCTGATATGAAGAGATACGCCCACGGGGGCGGTGTGGAAGAGTTCTGTAAATCCTCGGGAATATCGCCGGAGCAGGTGATCGACCTTAGCGCCTCTATAAACCCGCTCGGGATGCCGCCCGGCGCGAAGAAGGCCATAAAAGGCAATATCGCGCTCCTCGCCAATTACCCGGAGCCGTATTGTAAAGGTCTTGCCCAAAGACTGGGAGAGCGCCTCGGGATAGCCCCGGAATCCATTCTCCCCGCAAACGGCAGCACCGAGCTTATCTATCTTATCCCCCGCGCCCTCCGGCCTGAAAAGGTGCTTATCCATAACCCCACATTCTCGGAGTACGAAAGGGCTTCCGCCCTCGCGGGTGCGAAGATCGCCTCGCTCCGGAATATCTCTTTTAAAAAGGAAGATTTTCTGGACGGGATGAGAAAGGCAGACCTGGCATTCCTCTGCAACCCAAATAATCCAACCGGCGAGCTACTTAAAAAGAAAACAATCCTTGAGATAGCTGTTTGGGCGAAGAAAGCAAAATGCGTCCTTGTGATAGACGAGGCTTTCATGGACTTCTGCCCGGAGCACTCGGTTATCCAGCTTGCTGAAAGAAATCCCTGGCTCATAGTGCTCCGCTCGATGACCAAGTTCCATGCCCTCACGGGGCTGCGTGTTGGATACGGGGTATGCCATTCGGGGCTGGCGCAAAGGCTCTTCAGGCATAAGGAGCCCTGGTGCGTGAACACGCTTGCCGTGAAGTCCGCCATTGCCGCCCTGGATGATGGTCTCTTCGCCAGGCGGAGCCTTGTGCTTATTAAGCGTGAGCGGGCGTTTGTGGAAAGTGGGCTTGAAAGGCTTGGGGTCTGGTTCTTTAAGGGAGCGGCGAATTTTTACCTGATAAAGCTGAAAGGGGCAAAAAGGTTTTCAGCAGGTTTAAAAAAGTCCGGCGTGCTTGTGAGGGACTGCTCGAATTTTCCGGGCCTTTCAGGGGACTACCTGCGCTTTGCCGTGAAGAGACGGAGTGAGAACGAGTTTTTATTAAAAGAACTTTCTACTTTCCTTTCTTGCAAGAAAGAGAAACATTAAATACGGCGGATTTCATCCGCCTTGGGGCAAAAGAAAGAACTCCTACTCTTTTCTGCGGTGCAAAGCACCGCAGAAAAGGCAAAAATTCTCTTTGCTTCTTTCTCTTACAAGAGAAAGAAGCGGGGGGGCTGGGGGGCAGAGCCCCCGCTTTTAAGCCAGCGTCAACCGTCCCGCGCTCTGCACGCGGTTTTTCCCTCGTCGCTTGGCTATATAGAGTGCGCCGTCCGCTTCCTTTATAAGCTGGTCCTTATCGTCCGCGTCGGAGGGGAGGGAGGCCGCCCCGATTGTTATGGTGAGCTTCGCCCGCTCGCTGTTGAATTCGGCGTCTTCCACGGCGCGCCTTATGCGCTCGGCGGTCTTGGCGGCATTTTCGGGGCTGCTTTCAGGGAGCATGACCACGAACTCCTCCCCGCCGTAGCGGGCGGCGAAATCTATATTCCTGATCGTCTCGTTGATTATGGAAGCCACCTTCTTCAGGGCGCGGTCGGCCGCGTCCCGCCCGAAAGACAGATTAAAGTGTTTGAAATCGTCCACGTCCAGCATGAGCAGGCTCAGGCTGTTCTGGTACCTGCGGGCCCGCTCCGCCTCCGAGGCAAGCCTCTCCTGGAAGGCCCTGTAATTGTAAAGGCCGGTAAGCGGGTCTCTCACGGCATTGTACTGCAGTTCCTCGCAGGCGTTTATCTTTTTTATGGCAAGCGCGGAGACGGCGCAGAGCGAAACCAGCATGTCCTCTTCCTCTTCCGAAAACCCGCCCCCCCTGCTGTTTGCCACGGCAAGCGAACCGAACGCCTCGTCTTTCAGGACCACCGGAAAAAGGAGGGCCTCTGAAATGCCCCTGTAATCCGGGTTCTCGTAGAGGGCGGAAAGCCGCCTTGGCGCCTCCGGGATGCCTTCCTGCCGGAGGAACCTTTCAAGCGAAGAGGATGCGGGGTTGCCGGGCGGGTCCACGCGGAATTCCGCACCGGATTCCCCTTTCAACAGCGTGGCCGATAATTCAGCACCCGAAAGGATCTTTGCGCTTTCGGCCAGGGCATCGGCAAGGGCGGGCACGTTCGCGCTTGCGGCAAGAAGCCTCATTGCCTCCGCAAACGAGGGCACCCTCTCTTCTTTAGCCTCAAGCCCTGATATCCGGGATTCCAGTCCTTTGGAGTGCATGCGTCCGGAGGCCGCGTAAGCTGCGAGAGCGACGATAACGGCTATCAGCAGGAGGACAAGAATTATCATCTCAGCTTATGGCGAGGACCCTGTTTGCAAGGGTTGAGCGCGCCGCCTCGTCGAAGAGTATCTCCGCATGGTTCACGGGGAAGTCGACATGCTCCAGCGAGTATGGATATACGGAACTTTGCCTTGAGACCATTCCGTCGCCTTCGCCCCTGCGCAGTTCGGGCGGGATGAGCCCCGGGGCCAGCTTCTCCAGAGGGCCGGGGAAGGAGAACCCCATGAGATCGAAAAGATGCGGACAGGTGCCCCCGGCGGATATCGCGGGCAGGTCTTCTTCAGCAGGCCCTTTCAGGTCCTGAAAGAATCCGGAGCCGGGCAAAAGCTCTTTTATGGCCGGGCCCTCGATGAACTGGACGAGTCTCCTTACGGAAAGCCCCAGCCCGGTCCTTGCCTCGGCGGGCAGAAGGGGTCTTACCATGCGGGCGGCCGGTTTCACGTATTTTTGCCACCCGGCCAGCGAAGAGCCCCCGTGCGGGGCGGCCATGCTCAGAAACCCGATAACGGCGGGGTCTTCCCTTTCCAGGTATTTCCTCGCTATCAGCCCCCCTCTGCTATGTCCCGCAAGGATGATGCCCTCGGGCTTTTCTTCTTTTTTTATCTTCTCCATAACCAGTTCAAGCTCTTCCGTTGCCGTCTCCATTTCTCCCGCCGGCCTCTGCTGGTCCCATGTGGCCACAGAATAGCCAACCTCCCTCAGGTCGTGAAAGAGGGTCTTCAACTTCCCTTTCCCCAGGTCTTCCCGCAGGATAAAGCTCAAGGGAAAGTAGCCCCCCAGGACGCGCGTATTCGCGGGATCGCTCCAAATCTCTCCGGTTACGCCCAGGCCGTGAATGAATACAACCCACGGCAATCCCCTTCTCCCCCTTCGGAAGATGACCTTCAGTTCGCCCCCGCTTTTTTGATTTCAGGTATAGCCGGCATGGAATATATGAATATCTCTGAAAACACCCCGTAAAAAAATAATAACATTCTGGCGGGATTAGTCAAATTCCGCCCTCCGGGCCGCATTTTCCTGGGCGGTCCCGTTGCATTACGCCCGGATTCATCCTATACTAAATAGGACTTTTTTAAATCGTCTGGAAGGGGACCATGAAGGGAATAATCCTTGCGGGGGGAAGCGGCACAAGACTCTATCCGGCCACACTGGCCGTAAACAAGCACCTTCTACCCATCTACAATAAGCCCATGATCTATTATCCGGCCTCGATCCTCATGCTGGCTGGCATCAGGGACATCCTGCTCATATCCACCCCGCGCGACACTGCCATGTTCAGGGACGTGCTGGGCGAAGGGCATCAGTACGGCCTCAGAATAAGCTATGCCGTGCAGGAGAGGCCCGACGGGCTTGCCAGCGCGCTTACGATAGGGGAGGAGTTTATCGGCAAGGAGAACGCCTGCCTCATCCTGGGCGACAACGTCTTCTTCGGCCACGGCCTTCCGGCCCTTCTTTCAGAGAGCGTCTCCGGGATTGAAAAGGACGGCGGGGCGGTCATCTTCTGCTCGTACGTGGACGACCCGGAGCGCTACGGCATAGCCGAGATTAACGGTGGAAGCGTCCTTTCAGTTGCCGAGAAACCCAAAGACCCCAAATCCAACTGGGCCATAACCGGGCTTTATTTTTACGATAACGAGTGCTCCAGGATAGCCGCCGGGGTAAAGCCCTCGGCAAGGGGCGAGCGGGAGATAACCAGCGTCAACGAGGAATACCTTAGAAGGGGCAAGCTGAAGGCGAAACTCCTTGGCAGGGGATTTGCCTGGTTCGACGCCGGAACGCACGACAGTTTTCTTGAGGCGGGGGAGTTCGCGGCCACCATAGAGAAGAGGACGGGCCTGATGCTTGGCTGCATGGAGGAGATAGCCTACCGGAAGGGATGGATAGACAGGGAGGGGCTTTTGAAGCTTGCGGCCCCGCTTGAAAAGACCGGGTACGGGCGCTATCTGACAAGGGTAGCGCACGAGGACCGCTGAGTCGGGCCGGATATGCCATTTACCTTCAAGAGGCTGGAAATCCCCGATGTGGTCCTGATAGAACCGAAGATATTTGGCGATGACCGGGGGTTTTTTGCCGAGACCTACAAGGCATCGGATTTCAGGGAGAACGGCATAGATCATGATTTCCCGCAGGACAACCACTCGAAATCCAAAAAAGGCACCCTCCGGGGGCTGCACTATCAATTGAATCCGAAAGCGCAGGGCAAGCTGGTGAGGGTCGTGAAGGGGGCGGTCTTCGACGTGGCCGTGGATATAAGGAAGGGCTCTCCATATTTCGGCAGATGGGTAGGGGCGATTCTTAATGAAGAGAACAGGCATATGCTTTGGGTGCCGCCCGGTTTCGCCCATGGCTATTACACCCTTGAAGACGAAACGGAGTTCCTGTACAAGACAACGGACGAGTACAGCCCCGCGCACGACCGGGGAATCCGCTGGAGCGACCCTGAGATAGGCATCAACTGGCCGGATACAAGGCCGATCCTTTCGGACAAGGACAGCGCCCTTCCTCCGCTCCGGGAGGCGGAGATGAATTTTCAGTTCGGGGGCGCAAGATGAGGCTTCTTGTCACCGGGGGGGTGGGTTTCATTGGGAGCGCCTTTATCCGCAGGTGCGCCTCAGCCGGGGATTTTGAAATCTCGATAATCGACAAGCTCTCCTACGCGGCGGACAAGAGGCGCCTAGAAGAATATCTGCCCGGTGTAGAGTTTTATAAAGCCGATCTGGCCGAAAGGGCCGATATTGAAGAGATAATAAAACGTGCAAGGCCCGATGTCATCGTCCATTTCGCCGCCGAGACCCACGTGGACCGCAGCATCCTCTATCCGGACCAGTTCTTCAAGGCCAACATAACCGGCACGGCGAACCTGCTGGCTGCGGCCCTGCAATCGAGTGTAAAAAAATTCGTCCATGTCTCCACGGACGAGGTCTATGGTGACCTGCCTGCGGACAAGTCCGTGAAGTTCACGGAAGCAAGCCCCTTCAGGCCCAACTCTCCGTACTCGGCAAGCAAGGCGGGGGCGGACTTGATCGTGCGCGCCTATCAGAAGACATACGGCCTTCCGGCCCTGATACTGCGCCCATCCAACAATTACGGCCCATGGCAGTTCCCGGAGAAGCTCATCCCCCTCACCATAGCAAAGGCCCTTATGGGCGAGAAGATTCCCGTATACGGCAAGGGCCGGAACGTGAGGACATGGCTCTTTGTGGAGGACTGCGCGGAGGCCATACTGCTGGCGATGGAACGGGGCGGGGCGGGCGAGGTCTATAACATAGGAAGCGACGAAGAGAAGGTAAATATAGATGTGGTCAAGGGCATTCTTGACCTCCTGGGCAAGGGGCACGGGCTTATCGAGTTCGTGCCGGACAGGCTGGCCCATGATTTCCGCTACGCCCTGGACTCTTCGAAGATAAGAAATGAGCTAGGCTGGCGTACAAAAAACGATTTCGCCACCGGGCTTGAGAAGACGGTCCGCTGGTATGCGGACAACCGGGATTGGCTCTTCGCCAAAAAGGCCGAGATTGAGGGTTTTCTTAAGGACCTGAAGGCCAGGTTCGCTGAAAAAGCGTGATGAAGATGGCCCTTCTCGGCGCGGGCGGCCAGCTTGGCTCTGACCTCGTCCTCACAAAGCCCGATCCCATTGAATTAATCCCGTTAAGAAGAAAAGACGTGGATGTCACCAGCCGCGCGGAACTGGAGCGGGCGGTCACATCGGCAAGGCCGGATGTAGTGATAAACACGGCGGCTTATGTGCGGGTGGACGATGCCGAGGACCATGCGGCGGATGCCTTCGCGGTGAACGCGGTGGCGGCAAGGGATCTGGCGCAGATCTGCTTGCGGCTTGAGATTCCGCTTATTCATATCAGCACGGATTATGTCTTCGACGGGACCCAATCAGGGATACCCTATATGGAAGACAGCCAGCCGAACCCGGTAAACACCTATGGGCTCTCAAAATACGCCGGGGAGATTTATATCAGGAATTCGCACCAGATGCACTATATCCTGCGGAGCGCAAGCCTGTACGGCAAGGCCGGGGCAAGCGGCAAGGGCGGAAACTTCGTCTACACGATATTGAAGAAGGCCCAGGCGGGAGAGCCGCTAAGGGTGGTGGACGACATATTCATGTCTCCCACCTGCACCCGCGATCTGGCTTTGGGGATTTGGGACTTCCTGGCTTTGCGGCACCCCTATGGCATGTATCACATGGTGAACTCCGGCGCGGCAAGCTGGTATGAGTTCGCCAGGGCGATACTGGAGTTTTTAGGAATTCATGCCGAGATCTCGCCCGTCAAGCATACCGATTACAAGACCAAGGCCCGCCGCCCCTTGTGGTCCGTTCTGGCTAGCGGGAAGGGCATTTCCCTGCGCCCCTGGCAAGAGGCTCTGAGGGAGTTTTTGAAGACTCTCAGCGGATAGTTGAAGGATGCAGGGCCTGGTCTACATAATTGTGCTCAACTGGAACAATTGGAAGGATACTCTTAATTGCCTGGAGAGCATCTTTCAAAGCAGCTATACAAATTATAAGTTATTGATTATAGATAACGGCTCTACCGATTCCTCCGGAGAGAAGATAAAGGATTGGGCAAAAGAGAACGGAAAAGATATCGAGATAATACAAACGGGCGGGAACCTTGGGTTCACTGGCGGGAACAACGCAGGGTTGAAGCATATCTATCAAAAAAAAGATTTTAATTATATCTGGATATTAAACAACGATACTGTTGTAGACAAAGATGCGTTAAGTTCTCTCGTGAGCTGTCTTGAAAGCGATCCTTCGGCCGGGATGGCCGGCTCCAAGCTTCTTTATTATGATAAACCCACGACAATACAGAATGTCGGGGGATGTAAAATAGTTCCCTGGTTGGGCAATTCCTTCGTCATCGCCAATAATAGCCCCGATGATGGCAATTGGGACAAGCCGTTTGAGCCGGATTACATTAATGGCGCAAGCCTTCTTGTAAAGAGAGAAGTCCTTGAGAAAATAGGTCTTTTTGATGAGAACTATTTTCTTTACTGGGAGGATGCTGATTTAGGTGTAAGGGCAAGGCGTGCCGGTTACAAACTCCTCTACTGCCCGGAGAGCCGCGTCCTGCACAAGGAAGGGGGCACCGGGGGCAGGCTGAACCCGCTTACTGACTATTACTGGGTAAGAAACGGTCTGTATTTTACGAGAAAATTTTACCCCTGGTTTTTGCCCAGTGTATTTGCTGCTTATGTTTTTAAGTATGCCGTGCTGAGAACCCGTAGGGGGCAGTCATCCAATTTTAAAGCTTTTTTCAAAGGAATAACCGATTTTTCAAAAGAGGTGTTTGGTAAAAAGGAGAAGTGGTTCTAATTAAATAGCTTCAACTTCATCCTGTAAAGGAGATCCAGGCCCTTAAGCCCAACCAGTCTGATTATCATTAATTTAATTCTTTCCTTTTTCGCCCAGTTCCCCGTTTCGGCTTGTTTTCTTTCGGAATTGAGGGTTTTTTTCTGTAATTGCAGGATTTCGGGTTTTTCACCGGCATAAGACTTATACTTTTCATAAATCCGCTCCCGTGCCTTTACATACTCCATCTGCTTGGAGCTGGTCCTGTTTGAACCGTCCAGTCTCCACCTGAATTCCGAAGTCACTTCTTTGACGTGGGCGAATTCATATTCGCGAGAAATTCTTATCCAGAGTTCCCAATCCTCAAGATAACGAAACGATTTGTCAAAGGATCCCACTTTGTCAAGAACGGATTTTTCATGCACTACTGACTGGATTGGAATCGCATTATCAATCAGGATCCGTTCAGGGTCGAACTCGAATGAAACAATATCTCTCCTTTTTATTTTAAATTTCTGGCCATCAAAGACTTGAAGAGCCCTGTAGCTGTCTGCATAAGCAACCTTGTACTTTCCCGATTCAAGGAATCCTACTAACGTCTGCAGGTGCTCTGGATAAAAAATGTCGTCA
This sequence comes from Nitrospirota bacterium, assembly GCA_014874185.1. Classification (GTDB taxonomy): domain Bacteria; phylum Nitrospirota; class Thermodesulfovibrionia; order Thermodesulfovibrionales; family JdFR-88; genus JACWAF01. Next base: position 17,325 of record JACWAF010000026.1, read on the forward strand.
TCATCCAGATAGGCTATATATTTGCCTATAGATTCTCTGATCCCGATATTTCTACATGCTGTGGGACCCTGATTGGCTTCATTTCTTAAGTACTTTATCCGCTTATCATCCAATCGGGATATCAATTCTCTCAGATCCCCTCCGCAATCATTTACTACGATTACCTCAAAGTCCGGCATGGTCTGGGCAAGCACGCTTTTTATGGCTTCCTCCAGCATGCCGGATCTGTTGAAAGTGGGAATGATTACAGAAACTCTAGGTGCGCTATTCATCTACCTAAGCTCTTTGAAAATCTTCTCCATAAGCGGTACACAGGGATTATGAAAAGAAAAGTCCCCTTTCTTGCCAGGGCGTGTCTGGAAGAATTTTTAAGATTTCTTATATTGAACAGTTTCTTTGCCCGCCTAAAAGGCTTCTGGAAAGTAAGATCGGAATAAAAGAACCGTTTGAGATATGTAAGCGATAAAAGGAGAACGAGCTTTACCTTGACGCTGAACCCAAGATTTTGAGTAGAAACTGTTTTAACAATATACCTGCTGAATAAATACGCCCAGTGCCAGCGCACTTTGAATCCTGGTTTTAACCTATAAGAGGCGGCATTCTTCAAAAGGGAATCAGACGCTCCCCCTAATCTTTTTTTGAACAGGTACTCGTTTAAAAGAATAATATCTCCTTTTAAAAGCAATTCAAACATCAAAAGAAAATCCTGTCCCAAAATATTTTCGAGGGTTTTGTCTTCCAATGCTGAACGCCTTATCAGGCCATAAAAGAGGGAACCAAGAGTTGTATTCTTAAGATAATGCATTATCCGCTTCACCTGCCCCATGCCCCTGGTTGTGAAATCAAAATCGTACTGGGCTGAGGTCTCCCCGTCCTCGCTTATAAATATCGTTTTCGGGGAGCAAAAAACAGCACAGGGATTTTCCTGTAAAGCGAGAATGCACTTTTCGATGTAGGCTTTCTCCCATAGGTCGTCCTGTGCGGCCCACATGAAATAGGGGGCTGTCGCAAATTGAAGCAGATAGTTGAAATTCTCAGTAATGCCGATATTTTTGGGCTGGCGTATATAGCGGATGCGATCATCTTTAGCCGCGAACTCCTCGCATATCTGCTTGGTCGAGTCCTTGGAGAAATCATCGGATATGATAAGTTCGAAATTAGTAAAAGTCTGGCTGAGCAAAGATTCAACCGATGTTTTTAGAAATTTTTCGCCGTTATAAACTGGCATGCCAATGATTAACCGAATTGAATTTTTTATTTTGTTCACCCTAAGGTCCATATTTTGAAAAATATTTACTTGCAATATTTTTGGTTACTAACAAAAAGCTACCAGCGTTTTTTATATCTGGCTCTAGATGACATCCTTCTGCCCACTCATTCCAGGCATTTATGAATATTATCTGCTCTTCTCTTGGAAATTTTTTAACTCGATCAATTGAATTTTCGAGTAATCTGGCATAAGCCTCCGAATTATCATTTTGGAATATCCAGGCGCCTGCTCTTCTCCTGGCAGTATTATCCCAGCTTGGGAAAGCACAAGGGAATATTTTATAAGGAGAAATAGGTCTTTTTATGAGAAAATCCACGTATTTAGAATAATCAAACCGCGAATAAAAGGGTCTTTCGGATATAATTTTTCTTAATCTAAGAATTTCAATTAGTTTATTCATTTTAGATTTAAATAGAGAAGATAAAAAGTTTTCTGGAAGAGGGGCGTTGCACAAACCAGGATTCGGCTGAAATTCAACAATAGCATCGAAACCCAAATTAAATGACTCCTCATCCCTAAATCCAAATTGATTACCTTTTACAGCGCAAAGATAAATGTCCTGAAACCCCTTATTTATCGTTGATTTTCGCCAGATACTAATAACGTTCTCAATGTTTCGTATTTTATCCGCATGATAAATTAAAAACAGAGGCTTACCATTTATTTTGATATATCTTTTATCTAAAAATGCGTTGTTTAGCCATTCAATATGCTGCTCCGGATTATAATTATCATAATCCTGTGTCATCAGAATTTCCTGATCCATGCCATCCCAGCGTCTTGTCCAGTTCTCATTAGCCCAGCAGAGGCAAAACGGGAAATCGGGCTTGCCTGACGCAAGCACTTCATTAAACGGCCTTTCAAGGAGCATCTTCCCATTGAACCAATAATGGTAATAGCAGAAACTGCTGATCCCATGCTCTTTAGCCAATTCGGCCTGAGCGATTCTTGTCTCCTCTAACCTCAGATCATAAAACCCAAGATCAGCGGGAATGTGTGGCTGGTGATGTCCTTTGAAAAGGGGTTTTGCTTTTGCTACATTGGTCCATTCAGTGAAGCCTTTCCCCCACCATGCGTCATTTTCAGGAATGGGATGGAATTGAGGAAGGTAGAAGCTAATAAATTTCAAAATTAATCCCCTGTAAGCAATGGATTTAAACCAACTTTTATTATCTGATATTTATACCTGAACCTTGCTATTTTGTATTTGCAAGTTTTTGTAATTATTTAAATTTTTAATTTCTGACGAACCTCAGAGTAAACAGTATTGAAAAGTATGTCTTTACATAGTCCATCATGATATATTATCAATGCATTTTTATTATTAGCGTAATCGCCTGTATACGGCATATATTTTTTAAAAGCTCTATAATGGCCCAGAAGAATAATACCATAAGTCCCAACTGCGTTAGCTATGTGAGCAAAGCTGCTATCAATTCCTAGAAAAAGCTCTGCTCGCTTAATAAGTAAAGCATATTCCTGAATATTCAGTTTTCCACACATATCTATAAAAAAAGGATTGGTTTCTCTAATCGTGCTTTTCAGGCCGATTTCCACTATGAACACGCCTTTCTTCGATACTTCTCTGACTATCTGGTCGAATTTATCAGGGTCCCAATCCCTCGAATCTTCATTTGATCTGCAGTGTATGACAATATATTTGCCAGGCACTTTGGGAGCCGCAGTATTTTTACAAAAATGAAATATCGGTTGTTCGCTGATTTTTTCCAGCCCTCCAGCCAGAGAAAAGACTTCCAGGATACTGCCGAAGAAATAGTAATTTTCGAGAGTGATTCCATGCTTGTTCGGATTATGAAAATAACTGCCAAAAGAGGTGCAGCGCCTCTGGTCTATATGCAAATCGACAACTTCATCGAAAATCCTTAAATTTCTTAAAACCATACATTCAAAAAGGCAGGTAGTGCCCATGACCAAATCAATGAAAGGATTGCATTTGACCACATCTTTATATCTATATTTTGTTACCCAGATAATAAAATCATCCTTATATTTCTTTCTAATAATTCTGCTAACCGGTTCACATGCTACCATATCGCCAATGTGTTCGATTAAATTAATAACGACTATCTTTTTTTTAAAGAGGATGGATTTAAGAAAGCTCAAGATAATAATATTTTTGAGCAACGAAGGAACAAATAATTTTTCTTTAATAAAACCGAACAAAAAAGCCTTATTTTTTTTAAGAGAGAGAATATGCCTATTTAATCTCATTATGCACAGCAATTTGAATACAATTAATAAAAGGATTTCTTATTTCTAGCGAATAAGAGTTCAGATAAAGCTATTGGTGATATTTCGCTGTCGCGATGTAAAGAAATTACATCATAATGCCAGTCCGGATGCATTCTATTGTTTATGCAAAGTTCTGCGAGCATATCCGTACTCTTCTTATCAAACCCTTCCATAAAATGACTGAATGTTCCGTATTTGGTAAACCAAATAAATTTATTATAATCGCATTCTAATAGCGCGGTAAAATGATCTGTCCAGTTATTATCAGTCTGCCGACATAAAATCGGGTGCCATTCAAAAATGACTGCAGGATGATATTTTTGAAGAACGGTTTTCGATCCGATTAGTACTTTCCCATCAAATCCATCCACATCCGTTTTCAACATGTCTATTCTTTCCGGCGTGGACTTTTGAATAATAGAATCGAGAGTAGCCGATTGGATTATTTTTTCACCCTGAGCGCTTGCAGTTCCCTTATGAATTCTCACAAGTTCTTTTTCATGTTCTTCGGATGATGAAAGTAGAGCATTTATAAGCTTTCCCTCTTTTAGATGAGAAAGATTATTTTGAAGATAGAAAAAAAATTCGGGATCACCATCTATACAATAGAAATCTTTAATCATTCCCGGGCAGTTGGAGTAAAGAAGCAGTACGGTATCGCCTACAGCTGCGCCTATATCTATCAATGTTATAGGTTTATTTTGAGCGGAATAGCATTGATAAGTAAGCTCCACGAGCGGATTGTTGAGATTGGGAAATTTCCGTGCGTTTATCGGATAGGTATATCCGAAGTTAAGCACTACCTTTTGACCGTGAACGGTCGCTTTTACAGGGCCGGAAAAGAACTCATTACTTTTATTCCATATTGGTTGCCAAATTTTTGAGAAAAAACCCTTATCGCTCAGCTTCGCTGTCTTAATCAGCGCATTGTATACGAAAGAAGCTAAAATATTAGAAAATTGTCCCATTTACTCCTTACGTTCAACTGAATATGACGTATTGTAAAATTTTTATTACATAATTCTCTAGGCCTCAGGCACAAATCTACGGAAAATCCTTTTCAGAAACCCAAGCTCCAACCCCGTTTTCTCCGACACCGCCTCAAGCATCAAAATATCTTCACGCTCGATGCTTCGGGTGGCAATCAGACTCACGCCGTAACCCGCCATGAAGAGCGCCAGATACATCGGCAGCATCCATAGCTGAAGGGGCAGGCTCTTCGCCATCTCATAAATGGCCGCGCAGACCAGCGCAACCCCCCCTATGGGCTTCAGATACCTGGATGTGATCGGGTGTATCCCCGTCTCCCTGTACAGCAGGTAAGAGGCCCAAACATTTATGGTGAAATACGGTATCGCCCCGGCTATTGCCGCCCCAGTAACCCCCATCCCCATCCACTTGATAAGAAAATAATTAAAAGCCACATTGATCAGGGCTGCAAGAAAGCCAAGCTTCAGAATGGGCTTCTGCATCCCGAAGGTTATCATCACCAGGCCATTGACGCCCAGGAAGGCCCTGGCCAGAAATCCAAGCGATAGAATGCGTAGAGGCATGGCTGCATCCACAAACCGGCTGCCAAACAGGAACGTTATCACCATATCGGGGAAGAAGAAGAGCACGAAGAAGATGGGCAGCGTTGCAGAGAAGATCCATTTTGTAAGGACCTGATAAGTGCGCTTAAGCTCCGGGATCTGTTTTTTGGCGAACATCTCCACGGCAAGGGGCAGGAAGACGAAAGACAGTGCTTCAAAGGGGAAATTTATAAGCCGGGCAAGCGAGGTGCTGATATTGTAAGTGCCAACCGTGGCCGCGCCGGTGTACCTTCCCAGGATAAGCGAGTCCGTCCAGTCCAGAAAGATCCCCCAGACACCCACTGAAAAGAGCACCAGCGAAAATTTGACCAGTTCCCTGTAGTGCGATCCGATTTTGAAGCTGACCGGCTTCAGCCCTATCAATCTCCGGCCGTAAATGGCCACACCGAAGAACATGGCCACGGCTGCGAAAAGATAAGCTAACAGAATAGTTTGAAAAGGGAGCTTCAAAAAGACACAGGCCAGAAGGGCCAGAAAGAACAGGAGCGGCTGCCCGATATCCACGAAGATGATCTTCGGCTTGATTATGCCGTGGCCCCTCAGGATGCCTACTAGCAGCGTTGCCATGATCTGCACCGGCAGAAAGAAGGCAATGATCTTGAGGGGGGTGGCCAGTTTGGGCATATAGAATATATGCCGGGCGGCATAGCCTGAGAACGCGAACAGAATGACGAAAGAGCCCATCGCGGCGATAAAACCCATCTGGGTAGCGGCCCTGGTGATCCCCTCGGTGCTGGCCTTTTTATTCTCTCCCAGGAATAGCGATATATATCTTGTGATGGCCTCGCCCATCCCAAAAGTTGCCACCCAAGAAAAAATGCTCACTACGGCTATGGCGAGTGAGTACAGCCCCAGTTCTTCCTTGGTGGTATGTCTTGCTATCAGGAGCTTGGTAAAAAACCAGATAAGGATCCCGGTGGAGGAGCTTAAAAAGACAAATACGGTGCCTTTAACCGTGTTTTTGAGCGATGAGTGGATTATCTCGGACATTTTTTAATTATAAAGGATTTCGAAAGATGAATTTTTAAAAAAGGAGTAATCCAGAAGCTGATTTAAAAGAGTGCCGGTGGTGGGAGTCGAACCCACACGAGGTTGCCCTCACCGGATTTTGAGTCCGGCGCGTCTGCCAGTTCCACCACACCGGCTTGTCTGCCCTTCTACTTCCCGGACTGCATCCGGATGAAATTGGCTATGCTCCGGTCATATGTGCGCTCGTACTGAGCGTTGAAGAAACAGGCCGGAAGCTCACCCATCTTCCTGTGATAATGCAGGCACATACAGCACTTGTGCTTGCGCTCGCAGGGCTCGTAAGTGCAGTTGCAGTATTTCTTGTTGCCCTCGCTTACGCACTCCATGGAAGATATTATAAATTAAAAGCATCTACTTTTCTTTTTTGCAAAAAAGAAAAGTAGCAAAAGAAAAAACTCTTACTTTTTCCCGCTCTTAATAGAGCGGGAAAATCCAAAAATTCTCTTTGCTTCTTTCTCTTATAAGAGAAAGAAGAATCTTTTCATTTCCCTATGCAGAACTGGCTGAAGATTTTCTCCAGGATGTCCTCGGTGCTCACGGAGCCCACGACCTCGCCAAGTGCGGCGAGGGCCTCCCGCAGGCCCAGGGAGACTATCTCAAGGGGCAGGTCCTCTTTGAATGCCGCCCCGGCCTCTTCCAGCCCGGTTATGGCCTTTTCCAGGGCCAGCTTGTGGCGCAGGTTGGCGATGATGGTCCCTTCGCGGACCTCCCTGTCCGCGCCGAAAAAGCCCTCTTTTATCTTCTTTTTAAGCTCATCCAGGCCGGCGCCGGTCTTCGCGGATATCCGGAGGCAGCCGGCAAGCCCCTCGGATTCAGTCTCCCATGCGGGAGAAATATCTGATTTATTCACTGCCATGATATGTTTCTTATCTTTTAGCCTGGCAACGATTTCCCGGTCCTCTTCGGCCAGCGGAGCGCTCCCGTCCAGAAGACAGATGACCAGGTCCGCTTCGCCGATCGCGCGAAGGCTTCTCTGCACACCTTCGCGCTCGGCCTCGTCCCGGCCCTCCCTGATCCCCGCCGTGTCCATGATGCGAAGCGCATGGCCGCCGATATTGATATACTCTGAGATGACGTCCCGGGTGGTCCCGGGGATGTCTGTCACTATGGCCCGCTCTTCCCCCAATAGCGCATTCAGCAGTGAGGACTTGCCCACGTTCGGCCTGCCAACGATCGCCGTCTTCAGCCCCTCGCGTATCAGCCGGCCCTCTTCGTAGGTCCTGACAAGAGAGAGGAGCCTTTCCCTGATTGCGGCCATGTCCGCCTGAAGCTCGTTGCGGGTCTTTGACCCTATTTCCTCTTCAGGGAAATCGATCCATGCCTCGATATGGACGCAGAGGTTGGCGAGTGCGTCCAACTCGGCTTTGATCCTTTCAGACAAGCCGCCCTCAAGCTGCTGGAGGGCCATCTTCTCCGCCTCCTCGCTTTTGGCGTGGATGATATCAAGCACGGCCTCTGACTGCAAGAGGTCCAGCCTGCCGTTTAGAAAGGCCCTCTTCGTGAACTCGCCGGGGGCGGCAAGCCGCGCGCCCGCCCGCAAGACAAGCTCAAGCGTTCGTCTAAGCGGCAGGCTGCCGCCATGGCAGTTTATCTCTGCCATGTCCTCGCGTGTGTAGGTATTAGGAGCGCGCATGATGGAGAGCAGGCATTCGTCAACAGGTTCGCCCGTGAGCGGGTCGATCACATGCCCGTAAAGGATGCGGTGAGAGGGCGTTTTTAAAATGCCCTTCCCCTTTTTGGAGCGGAATGTCCTTTCGGCTATCGGCAAGGCCTGCGGGCCGCTGAGCCTTACAATTCCTATTCCCCCTTCGCCAAGCGGGGTGGAGATGGCGGCAATAGTATCCATATCTAAAATTAACCAATTGCGGGCCTGGCTGTCCAACTGACCATTTAAGGCCCAATCTGATAATATATTCCAATCCGGATTCTAAAGGAGTTTTCTATGCTTTTTGAATCTTTTATGTTCTCCGGCCTGGAGCTTAAAAACAGGCTTGTCCGGTCGGCCACTTACGAGAAGAGGGCCGACGAGGACGGCTTTGTGACGGAGGGCCTGCTGGAGTTTTACGACGAGCTTGCCGCGGGTGGAGTGGGCCTCATCATTACGGGTTTTGCCATGGTGCATCCAAGCGGGCGCGCCGTCCCGAAGATGCTCTCGGTCCACAGCGAGAGGTATGTTGAAAGCCTGCGCCAGCTCACCCGCCGGGTGCATGAAAGGGGGGGGCTCATCGCCCTTCAGATAGCCCATGGTGGAAGGCAAAGTCCGCCGCTTCTTTTGGGAGGCGCGCCCCCGATGGCCCCCTCCGCCGTCATCGATACTTCCACAGGCGTGACCCCGCGCGAGATGACCGGCGAGGAAATATGGCAGATTATAGACGCCTTCGGTGACGCCGCCCGCCGGGCGCGCGACGCGGAGTTCGATGCGGTCCAGATACACGGGGCGCACGGATACCTTGTAAGCTCGTTTCTTTCGCCGCATACAAATACCAGGGACGATTACTGGGGCGGGGACGAGGAGCGCAGGTTCCATTTCCTGGAGGAGGTATACGAGTCTATAAGAGAAAACGCTGGGGACTCCTTCCCGGTGCTTATAAAACTAAACGGAGACGACCTCCTGCCCGGCGGCCTGCACCCGGAGGATAGCCTGCGTATCGCCCTCAGGCTGCAGGCGCTTGGGATTGACGGCATCGAGATAAGCGGCGGGATGAGGGAATCTCCGATAAAGACGATAAGGCCGAAGATACTGAAACCCGCGGAGGAAGCCTATTTCAGAGAAACAGGAGGGCTTTTTAAAAAGCACCTCCAGGTGCCGGTCATCCTGACTGGCGGTATGCGGTCGAGGGCGGTAATGGAAGACGTGCTGAGAAAGAAAGAGGCCGACCTTATCGGCATGAGCCGCCCGCTTATCAGGGAGCCCGGCCTGCCCGGCAAGATGCTTCAGACCGGAAAAGAGAAGGGGGACTGCATATCCTGCAACAGGTGCATGAACTTCCTGAGGATAGACAGGGTGAAATGCCTGGATCTCCTGGCCGGGGGAAAAGATAAAAAGGCGTCTTAGCCAGAATTTTCTCTTCGACCCCTCAATCCTGAAAAGAATCGTGGCCGCCTCCGGGGTGGGCCCCGAGGACACGGCGGTGGAGATAGGTCCCGGCTTGGGCACGCTCACAAAACTGCTTCTTGAGAAGGCCGGGAAAGTGACGGCCATAGAGGTTGACCGGGCCCTCTTCACCCGCCTTGAGGGCGGACTGGGGCAGGAGCCAAAACTGGAACTGGTGAATGCCGACGCCCTGAAGTTCGACTACTCCGCGCTGGGGCCGTTCAAGTGCGTGGCCAACATCCCGTATCACATCACGACGCCTTTAATATTCAAACTGCTGGATTCGGGGAAACTCCTCTCCATGACGCTTACCATTCAGAAAGAGGTGGCGGAGCGAATCGCCGCGAAACCCGGCACGAAGGACTACGGCGTGCTCTCCCTGATGGTGCAGTATAAAGGAAAGCCTGAGTACAAATTCACCATACCGGCTGGGGCCTTCCGGCCCGTGCCGAAGGTGGACTCGGCCTGCATAAGGGTGGATATCTACCAGGGCCCGCCCGTCCATGTGGACGATGAGGAGCTTTTCAGGAAGGTGATAAAGTCCGCCTTCTCGCAGAGGAGGAAGACGATCCTGAACGGGATAAAGCAGGTTGCCAAAGACCCGTTAAAGGCGCTTCAGACGGCCGGGATTGATGAGAAAAGGCGGCCTGAGACCCTGTCTCTGGAGGATTTCGCCCGCCTGGCAAACGCCATAAAAAAGCTTTAATCTAATCCCACGGGATTAGGGATTCAGCGCAAACTATAAGATATTATCAAGACATGTAAAGAACAATATGAAACTCTACGGGATTGATGAGGATGATATTTCGGTTGCCATAGGGAAACCCGATTTCACCGGAGAAGAGGGGGCGAAAACAACAGCCGTCAAGAAATTTGCCGGAAGGTTTTCGGGATACCCTCTGAAGGTGGTCTATGAAGAAAGCGGGAGAGGCGTATTCGTGATTCGGCGTATCCCTTGAAAAAGAAGCTCTGGAGGTGAAGCCATGAAGGTGAAATATGATAAAGAAGCTGATGCCGCATATATACAACTATCGTCGAAAAAACCCGAAGGGGGGATAGAGATGGCGGAGGGCGTCATCCTCCATACCACATCGAAGAACGAGATAGTGAGCATAGAGATCCTGAATGCGAGCAAGAAATTTCCGGTGAGAAATCTTTACAAGCTCGAATTGAGCACGGTCAATCATTAAACAGTGTTGGCTTGCGACGGGCCTGAAACGAGGCCGGGGAAAAGCGCCAGCCAGAGCTTTGATTTGCAAAAAGTGCAGGGCAAAACAGCATTAGCAATCCTTCAGGAGATTACCGAGGAGTCCCTCTTCAGCTCGTCCAGGTTTATCCCGTACTTCTTTATCCTGTAGGCAAGCATGCGGGGGGTGATGCCCAGGGTTGCCGCGGCGCGGTGCTGAACCATGTTGTTCTCCTTGAGGGCCTTTATGATCCTTATCCGCTCAAGGTTCTCCACTTCGAGGCTTAGCGAGGAGTCATCAATGGGCGCCGTGTAAGCCGTTTGTGCACGCGAGAGGAAATTGTAAGGGAGGTCTTCCTTGTCCAGGAGGTCCTTTTCGGTCATTATCACGAGCCGTTCCACCGTGTTTGCAAGCTCCCTCACGTTGCCCGGCCAGGAATAGCTTATGAATTCCTGCATGGCCTCCGGCGTGAAATTCACCTGTTTGCTGTAAGCCTTGTTGAACTTGTTCACATAAAAATTGAGCAGGAGCGGGATGTCCTTCTTTCTGTCCCTCAATGCGGGCAGCACAATGGAGACCACGTTCAGACGCCAGTAGAGGTCGTTCCTGAAAGCCCCCCTCGCAACCTCTTCCTGTATCTTCCTGTTTGTGGCCGCGATTATGCGCACGTCGGACTTGATGGACTTTGAGGAGCCCACGCGCTCAAAGGTCTTGCCCTCCAGCACCCGCAATAACTTGGCCTGAAGGGCCAGGGGAAGCTCGCCTATCTCGTCCAGGAATATCGTGCCCCCGTCTGCCAGCTCGAACCGCCCGATGCGGCGCTCCGTGGCCCCGGTGAAGGCACCCCTTTCGGAGCCGAACAGCTCGACTTCAAGCAGGTTCTCCGGCAGGGCCGCGCAGTTTATGGCGATATAGGGCCCCTTCGCCCTGGGGCTCTGGTAATGGATGGTCTTCGCTATAAGCTCCTTGCCGGTGCCGGATTCCCCCAGAAGCAGCACGGTCGTGTCCGTGCCTGCCACCTTCATCACGAACTTCAGGACGCTCTGGAACCTCTCGGACTCGCCTATCACGTTGGGGAGGCTGTAGTGCTGCTGAAGCTGGCGCTCGAGGCTCTGCCTCTGCTCCTCGGACTTGCGGTAATTCTCCCAGAGCTTCACGAACTGGGCTATCAGGGATGAGACTATCTGCAGCACCCGCAAGTCATCATCAACGCCCCCCGCCTGGGCGGAGTAGATGCGGTCGGCGGTTATAACCCCCAGGATCTCATCTTTCAGCTCTATGGGGACGCAGAGGAAGGAGATGCCGTTTTTGTCCGGGCGGGAGCCGGTCTTGTTCAGGAACATCGGCTCCTCACCTATGTTGGGGATGAACATGGGCTGGCCGTTCCCGATAACTCGCCCCACTATGCCCTCGCCGATCCTGTACTTGCCCCTTTTTATCTCTTCCCTGGTAAGGCCGTGGGCGGCCACAATCCGCAGCTCGCGCGAGACCGGGTCCAGCAGAAAGACGCACCCCCGTTGCATCTCCAGGAGCCTGCTCAGGGCCTGCATCGCCGCCGTAAGGTTCTCCTCCAGGTCAAAAGAGGCGGTGAGCACCCGGCTTACTTCAAGGATTGCGGAGAGTTCGCGGTTTTTTCTCTCAAGGGATTCCATCTAGTCTCCGGGCCGTCCGGCCCAATTGGAATATCTGTCGGCAATCAATTGCCGATAGTTTATTAAATCACACGGTTCCGCAAAAAAACAAGGCGGATGGCGTGCAAGGGCCGGTTAATTTTAAAAAGCAAAAAGAAAGGTCATGTTCTTTTTCTTGTAAGGGAAAGAACAAAAAGAACTTTTGTCTTTCAGGAATTGGAAAAAATGAAGGGGAGCTTTTGGCTCCCCGGAGTTGGTTCTAAAAAACAAGTCTAGAAAAGCGAAAAAAAAGCTTATTGCGCGGGCGCGTTGGTATCAGGCGCGTTGGCCGCAGGCGCGTTGGTCGTAGCCGGAGCCGTCGTCTCGGTCGGAGGCGGAGTCTGCTCTTTGGGCTTGCAGGCCGCTATTGAGAGTACCAGCATTGCGCTCAGTGCCACGGAAACGATGAGATATTTCATTTGTTTTCCCCCCTTTCTTGTTTTGATTTTACTAGTTCCCTTCTTTTTACAATAATCGTGCCATTATAGAATATTTTTAAAAATCCTTCAATAACAAATATTTCCCCCTCCGGGCAGGCAAAAATTGCCTTTCCGGTGCCCGTGCGATTATCATAAACGCGTCAAAACGACATATCATCGCGCTTAAAAGGCGGGGGGACATGCCATTTTGGCGCAATTCTTTTCAGGAGGAATGCCTTTGACCGCGGAACTGAACACGCTGATCGTTGCTGGCGGGGAATGGAAGAGGGAGTGGGAGAGGATCAGGCTGTACCTGAAGAGGAAGGGCATCAGGGTCTATTCCGTCCCCGGCCCGAAAGAGGCCCAGCGCCTCCTCAGGACCGAGCACATGAACATAGTGCTTTCGGAGTTCGACCTTAACGGGCAGGGCAGTCTCGCCTTCCTCCGGAGGCTGAAGGCCGTAAACCCCCAGGTGGAAGTGATATTCCTTTCGGGCAAGGTGCCCCTGTCGAAGGCCATAGAGGCGATGAAGACCGGCGCGTACGACTTCTACGAATTCCCGGTGAACCCCAGGTTCCTGCTTGCGGTCATGGAGAAGGCCATTGAAAAGCAGGCCCTTTTCGTCGAGAAGGTGGAGCTTGAGCGCAAGGTGAAGGAGAGGTTCAATTTCGGCAAGATCATAGGCCGCAGCAAGGCCATGCAGCACGTTATAGAGATAGTGGGCTCCGTGGCCCCCAAGAACGTCAACATCCTCCTCTCAGGCGAGACCGGCACGGGCAAGGAGATGATCGCAAACGCCATACACTATAACAGCGCCCGCGCATCGAGGCCGTTCGTAAAGGTGAACTGCGCGGCCTTCAACGAGGGGGTGCTGGAAAGCGAGCTCTTCGGGCATGAAAAAGGCGCCTTCACCGGCGCGATCTCGAAGAGGGTGGGCAGGTTCGAGCTTTCAAACGGGGGGACCATCTTCCTTGACGAGATAGGCGACGTCTCGCCGGGGACCCAGGTGAAGCTCCTGCGCGTCCTGCAGGAGAAGGAGTTCGAGCGCGTGGGCGGCAACGAGACCATAAAGGTGGACGTCCGGGTGATAGCGGCCACCAACCACGACCTCAAAAAGCTGATAGACCAGGGCAGGTTCCGCGACGACCTCTACTACAGGCTGAACGTTGTGCGCATAGAGCTGCCGCCGCTTCGCGAGCGCAGGGAGGACATCCCGCTCCTGGTCAGCTCCTTCATCAACAAGCTTAACGAGGAGAAGGCCTACGGCATAAAGGGCATCACCAAGGAGGCCATGCAGGTGCTCTTCTCCTACAGGTGGCCCGGGAACGTCCGCGAGCTTGAAAACGCCCTTGAGAGCGCGATGGCCCTTGCGGAAGCCGGCATGATTGAGGCAAAATACCTGCCGTCTTTTCTCCTCATGCCGCAAACACAGGATGGTGAGCGCCTGAGCATACCGCGGGGCCTCACCCTCTATGAGATGGAAAAGGAGATCATCCGCCAGGCCCTGGAGAGGACCGGCGGCAATAAATCGCAGGCATCAAAATTGCTAGGTATCGGATTGCGCACATTGCAGAGAAAGGTAAAAGAACTTTAGACAGGGTTTGAAGGGGAGGTCTTGGAATTTCCTTTTTATACGGCGGCCATTTGCGCCTTCGGGGCGGGGATAACAGGTTTCCCGTTCGCCCCTAAAAAGTTATCGGGATATCTGTACTTCGTTTATGCCCTGGGCTCGGCCCTATTCGGGGCGGCGGCCCTCCAGACGGTATACTCCGGTGTGCAGACCTCGTTGAGTTTTTCCCTGAGCGGGGTGCTTGACATCGCGTTCAGGACCGGCGGGCTTTCGGCCTTTTTCGCCCTGGTGCTCTCCATCCTTGGGTTCGCGGTCTCGGTATATTCGGCCGGGTACATGCGGCATGAGGACAACGCCTCGTTCCAGGGGGTCTTTTACGGGCTCTTCCTGATGTCAATCTACGCGGTATTCTATGCGGGAAACATGCCCGCCTTCCTTGTCTCGTGGGAGACCATGTCCCTGGTCTCCTATTTCCTCGTGGTAAGCGATTCCCGAAACGATGATTCCCGAAAGGCGGGCCTTACATACGCCACAATGACGCACATAGGCACGGCATTCATCATTGCGGCCTTCATGATCGCCTATGCCGGTACGGGGACAATGGACTTTGAAAAGCTCAGGGTCCTCATCTCCACAAAACCCGTATCGCTCCGCTGGGCCATCTTCGTTCCGGCGCTGACAGGCTTCGGGATAAAGGCGGGCATAGTGCCCCTGCACATATGGCTTCCGAAGGCGCACCCGGCCGCGCCTTCCAATGTCTCGGCCCTCATGTCCGGAGTGATGATCAAGACGGGCATCTACGGCATAGTCCTGTTTTCAATTTACATACTGGGCGGGGCGGTCGCCTCCTGGGGGGTGGTCCTCCTGGTGCTCGGGGCCGTCTCCTCCGTATTGGGGGTGCTCTATGCCCTTATGGAACACGATATGAAAAGGCTCCTCGCCTACCACAGTGTGGAGAACATAGGGATAATACTTCTGGGAGTGGGCGCGTCGATAATCTTTCAGTCTTACGGGCTCTTCACGCTTGCCGGACTGGCCCTTGCCGCGGCGCTTTACCACACGTTGAACCACGCCGTCTTCAAGGGGCTCCTGTTCATGGGGGCGGGTTCGGTCCTGCACGGCACACATACGAAGAACATAGAGGAGATGGGCGGGCTTTTGAAGAGGATGCCCTGGACGGGCCTTTTCTTCCTGGTGGGTTCCATATCGATATGCGCGCTTCCACCCACGAACGGCTTCGTCAGCGAATGGCTTACCTATCAGTCATTGGTGCTTGGGAGCACGGCGCCCGCCGTATACGCCAAGGTTTTGATGCTCCTGGCCGGGACGGCGCTGGCCCTCACCGGGGCGCTCGCCGCCGACTGCTTCATAAAGGCATTCGGGATATCGTTTCTGGGAATGCCAAGGAGCGCCGAGGCGTCAGGCGCCAAAGAGTCATCCCGAAGCATGCTGGCCGGGATGGCCGTGCTTGCGGCGTGCTGCCTTGCGCTTGGAATATTTCCAAATTTTGTCCTTGCCACAATGGGCAGGCTCGAAGTGGGCAGCCTTCCCTACGCCAGGGCCGCCCTGTCCGGAAACTGGATGCTCTCCGTCCAGAACGGCTTTTCAACCCTCTCTCCAATAGGGATACTGGCCATAATGCTGTCCGGGCTCCTGGCCCTGCTTGTCTTCATAAAGGGGCTTGGCAGGAGGGAGGTCTCCTATGGGGACTCCTGGGACTGCGGCATCAGAAGGCTCACGCCGCGGATGCAATACACCGCCACGGCTTTTACAAAACCTCTCAGGCAGATATTCAAGAGGATATACCTGCCTACAAAAGAGGTAAAGATAATCTACAGGCTGCGGCCCTTCTTCGCGGAAAACATCACTTATAATTCGGGGATAACGCCCTTTTTCGAGAAATACGGATACGGCCCCGCGGTCTCCACGGTGCACAAGGCCGCACTCAGGATCAGAAAGCTCCAGTCCGGCAGCCTTCATCTGTACCTGGGCTATATACTGCTAACCCTCCTGGTCCTTCTTTTTGCGTGGGGGTAGGGTGGAGAGCCTGCAATTTCTGCTGATAATCTTCTTCTCCCCGCTCCTGCAGGGCTTCATCAAGAAAATAAAAGCCCTTTCGCAGGGGAGGGTGGGGCCTGGCATCCTTCAGCCCTACTACGACCTGATAAGGCTGTTCAAAAAAGACATGGTCATCTCGGAGACGGCCTCGTGGATATTCCATGCCGCGCCTTTCGTGACCTTCGTCTCCGTGCTTGCCGCATCCGTCATAACACCCGTTTTCAGCCTGCAGGGGGGCATCTTCAAGGCGGGGGACATAATCGCCATAATCTACACGCTGGCCCTAGGCCGTTTCTTCATGGCCCTGGCCGGGCTGGACGCGGGCACCGGGTTTGGGGGCGAGGGGTCCAGCCGCGAGGCCACCCTGGCCATCATAGTGGAGCCCGTGCTCATAATGGCCATATTCACCGCGGCCATAGCCGGGGGCTCCACAAGCCTCTCCATACTGAGCCGCTCGGCCAACATCTTCCGCTCCCCGGCCCACGTGCTGGCCTTCGCCGCTTTCTACGTGGCCCTGATAGCGGAGACCGGCAGGGTCCCGGTGGACAACCCAGACACCCACCTCGAATTAACCATGATCCACGAGGGGATGGTCCTTGAATACTCGGGGCCGTACCTGGCCCTGATGGAATGGGCGCATTTCATGAAGCAGATGCTCCTGTTCACGATAGCCCTGGATCTCTTCTTCCCGTTCGGGATGCAGGGCGGCAGCACCGCCCTGGGGCTTGCCCCCGCTCCGGGGATTTACCTGATAAAGGTTTTCATAATGGGCGTGGCGGTCGCTTTAACTGAAAGCACGCGGGCCAAGATGAGGTTCTTCCAGCTGCCGTCGCTTCTTGGGGGGGCCTTCGTGCTGGCCCTGCTGTCCGTGATAACCCTGATAATGCTGGGCGGATAGGAACATGGCAAGAAACTGGCTTCAGGCCTATTCAGTGCTGGACTTCATAGCTGTAGGGATGCTCCTGTCCGTTATAGCCGTAAGCTCGCAGAAGAGGCTGGAGTCCTGTGTGAGGACGTATGTGCTCAATTCCTGGCTGCTGGCGGCATTTGTAACCGTGAGCGCCTTCTACATGGGGATGCCGCACCTTTACATCGCGGCGGCCCTCACGGTGCTCTCCAAGTGCTTCCTGATACCGTACTTCCTCAGGAAGGTGCTCCGGCAGCTGAGGGTGACGCATGACGTGGAGCCATATATAAGCGCGCCGCTTTCGCTCCTGGCCGCCTTCGCCCTTGTAGTTGTGGTGTTTTCGTTTGTCTCGCAGGGCGTCTTCGTGACCGGCGTGACCAGGAACGCGCTGAAGATAGCCATATCGATAATCCTCATCAGCCTCTTCGTCATGATGACCAGGAAGAAGGCGATAACCCAGGTGATAGGGCTTCTAATAATGGAAAACGGGCTTTTCCTGGCCGGGTTTTCACTCACCTACGGGATGCCGATCATAGCGGAGCTGGGCGTGGTCTTCGACATGCTGATGGGCGTGATAATACTGGGCCTTTTTTTAACACAAATAAAAAAGGCATTCGTGAGCGTGGACCTGGACAAGCTCACCACATTGAAGGGATAGATGCTATACGGGGTACTGATACCGCTTGCGGCCGCTCTCATCCTGATGGCCTCGAAGAGGCTGAAGCCGGCCGAATACATTACCGTGCTTGCCGCCGGGGCAGGGGCCCTCTGGGCGGGCACGATTGCCTTCTACGCGCTTTACGGATATGTATTCGACGGGCTTGGCGGCCTCTTCAGGGCCGACGCGCTCTCGGCCTATATCCTCCTTATCATTGCCGGTCTGTCATTCGCAACGGCGGTCTATTCGGTTGGCTACATGAGGGGGGAACTCTCCAGGCTTGCCATAACTGAGAAGGCTCTCAAATTCTATTACGTGCTCTTCAACCTGTTCGTCTTTACCATGATGCTCATCCCCATTTCGAACAACCTGGCCTTTTTGTGGATAGCCATTGAGGCCACCACGCTTGTGAGCGCCCTGCTGGTGGGCATCTATAAAAGGCAGAACTCGATAGAGGCGGCCTGGAAGTACATCATCCTCTGCACGGTGGGCATCACGTTTGCCCTCCTGGGCACGTTCGTCATCTACTACGCCTCCGCCGAGGCCGGCACGGGCACCCTGGACTGGACGGAGCTTAGCCGGATGGCCCACGGCCTGAACCCGGCCACTGTGAGGCTGGCCTTCATACTGATAATAGTGGGGTACGGCACAAAGGCCGGGCTGGCCCCGGTACACAACTGGCTCCCGGACGCCCACAGCGAGGCCCCCACGCCGGTGAGCGCGCTCCTTTCGGGCATCCTCCTGAACTGCGCCTTCTACGGCGTGATGAGGTTCGCGGCCATCGCGGACAAGTCCTGCGGGCACGCCTTCGTGCAGGAGATAATGGTATTCTTCGGGCTGGCTTCGATAATCATCCCCGCCATATTCATCCTTATTCAGTCCAATGCCAAGAGGCTCCTCGCTTACAGCAGCATAGAGCACATGGGGATAATCGCCCTGGCCTTCGGCATAGGCGGGGTCTGGGGCATCTACGCCGCCCTCCTGCACATCCTGAACCACGCCCTCGGGAAGCCCCTCATGTTCTTCGTCATGGGCAGGGTGCACTCGCAATATCATTCCGTTGAGATGGGCGAGGTGAGAGGCGTGCTCGGGGTGAACCCCCTGATTGCGGTGATCGGCTTTGCCGGGGCGATGTGCCTTGCCGGGATGCCGCCATTCAATATATTCCTCAGCGAATTTTTAATGATTAAGACCCTTGCCGCGGGCAGCTACTGGGGCATTATGGCCACGTTCCTCGCGGCAAGCGGGTTTGTGTTTTACGGGTTTTTAAAGGGTTTTGGCGGGATGTTCCTTGGCAAGCCCTCGCTGGAGCACGGAGAGCCGGTTTCCTTCAGGGCCTCAGATACGGTGCTGGTAGTGATGGGGATGGGCATCCTGCTCCTGGGGCTTTCCATCCCGGGGCCGCTGAATAAACTGATCAACCTCTCCATAGGGGCGCTCGGGGTCTAGCATGAATCCGGCAAACGAGATACACAAGAAACTGACCGAGGGGGAATTCCGCGAAGAGGCGGCAATGCTATTTGATAATGGCAACCCGCTCATGCTCATGTTCTGCGTGGACGAGCGGGAGATTGGCGGAGGGTTCACCGTCTATGCCGTCTTCTCTTTGAAGGGAGAAGACCTGTTCATGGTCCTGAGCTTCCCCGTAACCGAAAAATCCGGGCGGTTTGCGTATAAGAGCATCACCCCCCTGGTGCCCGCCGCCCACTGGTACGAGCGTGAGATAAGGGACATGTTCGGGATAGAGCCGCTGGGGCACCCAGACCCCAGGCCGCTGGTCCTTCACGGCATGTATCCGGACAACCTCCATCCCTTGAGAAGGGACGTGACCGTGGAACAGATAAGAAGCCGCATTGACCTCGAAAGAGAGGACAATTACAATTTCGTGAAGGTAGAGGGCGAGGGGGTCTGCGAGATACCGGTGGGCCCCGTGCACGCGGGCATCATAGAGCCCGGCCATTTCCGTTTCAGCGCCGTGGGCGAAAGCATTTACTTCCTGGACCCAAGGCTGTTCTATACCCATAAAGGGGTGGAAAAACACTTCGAGCGGATTGGCTTCGAGCGGGGCGCAGCGCTTGCCGAAAGGGTGTCCGGCTGTTCCTCCTTCGCGCACTCCACGGCATATTGCCTCGCGGTGGAAAGGATGGCCGGAGTGGAAATACCCGAAAAGGCCAAAGCCATCCGGACGCTCCTTCTGGAACTGGAGCGGATTTACAACCATATCGGCGACATAGGCAATATGTGCGCCGGGACGGGCTTCGCCGTTGGCTACCAGAGCGGCGCGCTGATAAAAGAGAAGCTCATGAGGCTGAACGCAAGCCTGACCGGAAGCAGATATCTGAGGGGGGTGAATGCTCTTGGGGGCGTCAGCAGGGACGTGCTTGAGAAAGCGGACGAGATACTCTTCACCCTGGACGAGGTCACTACGGAGTACAAGGATTTCATGGAGCTTCTGACCGGTTCGGTCTCCCATATGGAAAGACTGGACGGGGCGGGCGTGCTCTCGATGGACATAGCGCGCAAGCTTGGCGCCACGGGCATAGCCGCCCGCGGTTCGGGCATAAACCAGGACATGCGCACCGTGCACAAACACCTGATGTATGATTCAGTTGTGTTCGAGGCCCATTCACGGGGGAAAGGCGACGTGCTGGCGCGGATGATGGTGAGGGCGGACGAGGCCGAATGCTCGTTCTCGATAATAGAGTCCATCCTCAAAGAGCCCTATCCCGGCCCCCTCGCAGCCGGTATAAAAGGATTCCCGGCGCTCTCCTCCGCATTGGGCTATGTGGAGGGGCCCAGGGGGTCTGTCTTCTACTTTGTGAAGACGAACGACAAGGGGGAACCGCTGAGGGTCAAGGTGCGTTCGGCATCGTTTTGCAACTGGCCTTTGATGCCCTTTGCGGTGAGGGGAAACATCATTCCGGACTTCCCGCTTGTCAACAAGAGTTTTAATCTTTCATATTCCGGCTCGGACATGTAAATTATTATTTATGTTCACGCGAATTTTTAATAATATTATAGGGAAGAAAAAGGCCCTCCGGGCCGGTGAGCTTAAGCTTACAAGGTCGGACTTGGAGTTTGCCGAAGGGATGAGGAGGAAGATGCACAGCGTGTTTGGCCGCTCGGCAAGGATAAGGCAGGTGGACGCCGGCTCTTGCAATGCCTGCGAATGGGAGTGCACCGCCATGGGGAACCCCGTGTACGATTCGCAGAGGTTCGGGGTGGATTTCGTGGCCTCCCCCAGGCACGCCGACATCATCCTCGTTACGGGGCCGGTCTCGCTGGGTATGGTACTGGCCCTCAAAAAGACATATCTCGCCACACCGGGGCCGAAGCTGGTCATCGCCTGCGGCGACTGCTCGAAAGACGGCGGCATTTACCGGGGCAGTTACGCGGTCACGGACGGGGCCGCGGAGATAGTGCCGGTGGACAGCTACATCCCGGGGTGTCCGCCCACGCCGCGCGACATACTCGCGGGAATAAGCAGGACCATTGACGCATTCATCAAATAAAAGGAGGCTATTGATGTCAGAGGCCGCTAGAGAGTACGAAGAACCTCCGAGCCAACAGATTCAAGTCCTGCCGCGCGAGGACGCGCACGGGGGAGACGACCTCTTCCGCAAGGTGGATCTCGCGCGGAAATTCTGGCCAGAGGCAACCCAGTCCGAATGGAACGACCCCCGATGGCAGATGGCAAACAGGCTCCGCACACTGGAACCGCTCTCCACTCTACTGGACCTGAAGCCCTATCAGAAACCGCGCTACAAAAGACTTATAGACGCGTTCCACTACTCGATCACCCCCTATTATCTCTCTCTGGCCAACTGGTCTGACCCGGAAGACCCCATCAGAAAGCAGTGCGTCCCGGACCTCCGGGAGCTGGAATTCCAAATGGTGGGCGACAACGACCCGCTGGAAGAGGAAGATGACATGCAGGTGCAGGGGCTTGTGCACCGCTACCCGGACCGGGTGCTGGTAATAGCCACCAACGCCTGCAGCATGTATTGCAGGCATTGCACCAGGAAAAGGATCTGGCACGAGGGCGAGTCCTCAAGAAGTAAAAAAGATTTCCAGGCGATGCTCCATTATATCCGGGTCACTCCGGAGGTGCGAGAGGTGATCGTCTCCGGCGGAGACCCTCTTACAATGAACATGGAGCTTCTGGACTGGCTCCTTGGCGAACTCCGCAGGATATCCCATGTTGAGGTGCTCCGGATAGGCACGAGGCTTCCGGTGGTGCTCCCCATGGGCGTAACGGACGATATGGTGAAAATGCTCAGGGGCCACCGCCCGCTCTGGCTGAACACCCAGTTCAATCACCCGGCCGAGATAACCCCCGAGTCGCGGGAGGCCTGCGACCGCATACTCTCGGCGGGGATTCCGGTCAGCAACCAGTCGGTGCTCCTCCGCGGCATAAACGACTCACCCGAAATAATGAAAGATCTCTGCCACGGGCTTCAGAGGATCATGGTTCGGCCCTATTACCTTTTCCAGTGCGACCCGGTGCGCGGAGTGGAGCATTTCCGCACCAGCATCTGGAAGGGGATAGAGATAATAGAGATGATGCGCGGCTACACGGGCGGGCTTACAATCCCCAATTTCGTGGTGGACGCGCCCGGCGGAGGCGGGAAGATACCGCTCCAGCCGTTCTATCTGCTCTCGGTCACCGACAAGGAGATTCTCCTCAGGAATTACGAGGGGATGATAATAAAGTACTACAACCCGGATGAGACCCATATGGAACGGGGCAGGAAATCGAACGGCGCCGGCAGGGACGGCGGCACGGCCCAGCTCCTGAAAGGCCAGGGGAAGGCCCTTGTGCCGGAAGAGACCCAGCGCTACAAGAGGAGAAAGCAGAAGGACCTGCTATTCAAGCTGGGCGATATGAAATGAAGATCGCCCTCACTTACGACCTCCGGCGCGAGTACATGGAGATGGGCTACTCCGAGGAGGAGACCGCCGAGTTCGACAGCGAAGAGACCGTCGAGCATCTTAAGGCCGCTGTGCGCGAACTGGGGCACGAGGCCGTCCCGGCAGGCAATATCTACGAGCTTACCCGCCGTCTTGCCGGCGGAGAGACCTGGGACCTGGTCTTCAATATCTGCGAGGGGCTCCGGGGCAGGAACCGCGAGTCCCAGGCGCCCGCCCTCCTTGAGGCCTATAATATCCCTTACACGTTCAGCGACCCCCTCACGCTTTCTTTATGCCTGGACAAGGCCATGGCGAAGCGGGTGGTGCGGGACTCCGGCGTGCCCACACCGGATTTCTTCGTCATAAATTCTGTCCCGGAGATAGATAAATCAGAACTCCCAAAAGGGATGAAATTCCCGCTTTTCGTAAAGCCCGTCTCCGAGGGGACGGGGAAGGGCGTTACCCCGGCCTCGATAGTGAACGACCCGAAAGAGCTTAAGAACCAGGCAAGGAGGCTGCTCTTGAAATATTCGCAGCCCGTCCTGGTGGAGGGCTATCTTCCGGGAGATGAGTTCACGGTGGGGATACTTGGCACCGGACCCGAGGCCCGTGTGATAGGCGCGTTGGAGGTGAAACTCCTCAAGAGCGCCGAGCCCCTGGTCTACTCCTACATGAACAAGGAACTCTGCGAAGAGCGCGTGGAGTACACGCTTGTAAAAAGTAAAAAGCTCCTCAGGGAGGCCTCGGACGTGGCCCTTCGCGCATACCAAGCCCTCCAGTGCAGGGACGCGGGCAGGGCGGACCTGAAGGCCGGCCCGGACGGAAGGCTTCAATTCATTGAGATGAACCCGCTTGCGGGGCTTCATCCCACGCACTCCGACCTGCCGGTCCTATGCTCCAGGGCCGGGATGAGCTACAGGGAGCTTGTCTCTTCCATAATAGAATCCGCATCCAAAAGAAAGGCCTCTTCAAACAGCAGGACAGCCTGCAATACAGACCAGTCCTTATTCCGGAGGCCGCCCCCGGGCAGGCCAGCCGGCCTTTGATGAAAATAGCCGTTGTATATAACGAGCCCGATAAGGGGAGTCTCGACTCGATGGATATCCTGGACGAGCTGTCTACCGTAACCGGCGGATTGGACGGGCTCGGGCTGGATTACGAGGTCTTCCCCGTTGCCGCGGTCCCCGGCTTCTGCGCGGGGCTCCTCTCAGGTCTGGAAAAATTCTCTCCGGGGCTTGTCTTCAACCTGGTTGAGGGGGTGGGCGGGAATTACAGGCTTCACCCCGCGATGGCCGCCCTGTTCGAGATGGCGGGCTACCCGCACACCGGTTCCCCTTATGACGTGCTCCTTGCCACCACGGACAAAACGATGGCCAAGGGGATCATGAAGGCGCACGGCATAAAAACCCCTGACTGGGAAATCTATAAAGGCGGCCCTTTCAGGCCACAGGTAAATACGCCCTGCATCGTGAAGCCCTCGTTCGAGGACGCCTCGGTGGGGATAGACGACAGCAGTCTGATAATCGATGCCGATGATCTGCTGGAAAAGGCCGGGAGCATCTACCGGAAATTTCACAGGCGGCCGGTGCTGATAGAGAGCTTCATCCCCGGCAGAGAGTTCAATGTCTCTCTCCTCGAAAAGCCGGACGGGGTGGAGGTCTTCCCCCTGGCCGAGATATTATTCACCAACTGGCCCGACAAAAAGCCAAAAATAGTGAACTACAACGCCAAATGGGTGGAGGACTCTTTTGAATATCAGAACACACCCAGGACATTCGCGCCCGCTCCGGCCCCCTTTGGAGAGATAAGGGAAACGGCGCTCAGGTGCTGGGACATATTTAACCTGCGGGGGTATGCGCGGGTGGACATGAGACTTGACGCGGAGGGCACCCCCTACGTTATCGAGGTAAACGCGAACCCCTGCATAGCGCCGTGGTCGGGCTATCTGGCCGCGGCCAAAGAGGCCGGCTGCGGGCCCCGGGATGTGATGAAGCGTATAATAGAGAGCGCCCTCTTATGAGGATATCGGGCATCCGGAAGAAAATGGAGGCGTTGAAAGGCGTGCGCCTGCGCGATAACGTCAGGGTTGAAGACAAAAGGGCCGTGGCGGATATCCTCTCGGCATCCGGGCTCTTCTATCCATATGAAATCGATGTGGCGATTGAATTGCTGGACGACTTTCTTGATAAAGGCAGGCAAAGCGAGTACCGGTTCCTCTTCGCGGATATCGGGGGCGGGGCGGCAGGGTACGCGTGCTTCGGGCCAATCTCGATGTCTCCGGGCAGGTTCGATCTTTACTGGATAGCCGTAGACAAGAAGCATCAGAGGAAAGGGATCGGGGGGCTGCTCCTCTCCGGGGCTGAAAAGAAAATGGCGGCAGAGGGGGCCGGATACATCTATGTAGAGACCTCTTCAAGAGAGGTTTACCTGCCCACCCGGCGCTTCTATGAAAAGCACGGGTATCGTCAGGTCGCCTGCGTGCCGGAGTACTTTGGCGACGGCGACCACAAGATCATCTACATGAACTCCATTAAAAAGTCTCTTGACACCTTTTTGGGAAGTTATAAAATTTAACTATGAAAAAGATACTGCTTCTTCTCATGGCTCTGGCGCTTTTGGCATCCTGCGCTCCGGTCCTGAACAAGGGGCTTATGAGAGAAGGGACCAGGAACCCTTCCTTCCAGAGCCTGCTCGATAACCCCGGCATGTACAAGGGGAAACTCTTTATCATGGGCGGCATTATAGCAAGCACCAAAATAACGCCTGAGGGCTCGCTCATCGAGGCCCTCTATGTGCCGGTGGACAGTTCCGGAGAGCTGAAGGACAAATACGGCGAGCAGGGCAGGTTCCTGGCGCTCCTCCCGAAGGACAAGGGCATGCTGGATCCGATGATTTACAAGAAGAACCGCGCGATAACCCTTGCGGGCACTTACATGGGCACCCGGACAACCAAAATAGACACCACCGACGTCGCCCTTCCCTTCTTCAATATAGTGCAGATATATCTCTGGAGGGAAGAGGCCTACTATGCGTATCCCTATTCCTATTATCCGTATTATGGCTATCCCTACTATCCGTACTACTATAACTATCCCTTCTGGTGGGAAAGGCCCTATAACAGGTTCTACGGGCCTCCGTACTGGTATTAGCAGCCTGCGATTACATCCTTCTCAGCTGGCTCTTCCGGCTCTCTATTCTTAAAAAATCCTTTCATATTGCCCTCTTTGTTGACACGGGCGCGGCCTAATCCTTATACTCAAGCCTGTATGGATTTCAAGGAGACCTACAGGGAGGCCGAGGCCCTCTTCGATGAGG
Source organism: Nitrospirota bacterium (assembly GCA_014874185.1). GTDB lineage: Bacteria > Nitrospirota > Thermodesulfovibrionia > Thermodesulfovibrionales > JdFR-88 > JACWAF01. Next base: position 43,258 of record JACWAF010000026.1, read on the forward strand.
GGAACTATCAAGAGGCGGAGCCCCTCCTGCGGGAAATAATCAAACGGAATCCGGGATACCCCGATGTCCTGAACAAACTTGGCGTTATATCCTCGCTGAAGGGCAGCATGAAAGAGGCCGCCGGGTATTTCGAGCTGGCCCTCAAGCAGAACCCCAATTACACGGAAGCCTCACTGAACCTGGCCATCACTTATAATGAAATGAATGAGTTCATAAAGGCACGGGACATATTCGCCAAGGCCGCTCAGATCGCCCATCCCTCGCCTGCGGCATTGGACCCGTTCGTCCGCGGGAAGCTTGCCAACGAGCATTTCAAACTGGGCAACAAATATATGGATTACGCCCTGTACGAGGAGGCCATCGAGGAATACAAGAAGGCCCTCCGGCTGAGAAGGGACCTTGTGGACGTGCGCACCAGGCTGGGCATAGCCTTCCGCAATAAAGAGATGTTCGACGAGGCCGTAAGCCAGTTCACAATGGCCAAGGAGCTGAACCCCGCTTACGGCACGGCGTGGGTGCAGCTGGGGCTTACTTACTATATGCAGGGCCTTACGGGGCTTGCCATAGAAGAATGGGAGACCGCCTTGAGACAGAACCCAGGCCTTAAGGAGGCCCGCACCTATCTGAAACTGCTCAGGGAGAAGGAACAGTCCTAGAAGTGCCCCTCCTTGAAGTCCGCAACCTGAATATCTCCTTCAAATCCGCAAAGGGAGAGACCAGAGTAGTCAACGACCTGAGCCTTGAGATTGAAAAAGGCTCGCTCTTCGGCCTGGCGGGCGAGTCCGGCTCCGGCAAGTCCCTCACCGCCCTCTCCATAATGGGCATTCTCCCGCAAGGGGCAAGGGCAACTGGAGAGATATTCTTTGGTGGCAGAGACCTTCTCCGCCTCCCGCAGGACCAGATGCGCTCTATCCGGGGGAAGGAGATATCGATGGTGTTCCAGGAGCCGATGACCTCGCTGAACCCGGTGCTGAAGGTGGGCTATCAGCTCAGGGAGGCCATGCTCGCGCACCTGCCCATATCGAAAAAAGAGGCCGATGAGCGCGCGCGCCGATTGCTTAAGTCCGTAAAGATCCCGCTGCCCGAGGTGCGCATGAACGACTACCCGCACCAGCTTTCGGGCGGGATGCGGCAGAGGGTGATGATAGCCATGGCGATCTCATGCGGGCCGGCCCTGCTTATAGCTGACGAGCCCACCACCGCCCTCGATGTCACCATAGAGGCCCAGATACTTGAGCTTATAGACAACCTGAGGAAAGAGCATGACCTTGCCGTGCTCCTCATAACGCACGACCTGGGCACGATCGCCGAGAACGCCCAGACCGTGGGCGTCATGTACGCGGGACGGCTGGTGGAGCTGTCCCCTGTCCGGGAGATATTCTACTCTCCCAAACATCCTTATACGATAGGGCTGCTGGAAAGCATGCCCCGCAGGCGGGGCGAGCCCCTGAAGCCGATAGCCGGCTCCGTGCCGCCGCCCGACGCCCTTCCGCCTGGCTGCAAGTTCTCGGACAGGTGCAGGTACATGATCCCGCAATGCCAGAGGGTTGAACCCGCACTGAGAGAGCTTGCGCCCGGCCATCTCGCGCGGTGCATCCGCTCGGAGGAACTCGATTGGAAGCCCTGATAAAAGCAGAGGACATTAGAAAGCTCTACCCGGTGAAAAGGGGCGTCTTCGGAAAGACCGAATGGCTGAAGGCAGTGGACGGCGTGAGCATAAGCGTATCCGAAAACAGCGTGCTTGGGATAGTGGGCGAGTCCGGCTCCGGCAAGTCCACGCTGGCCAGGATCATAATGGCCCTGATAGAGCCCACCTCCGGCCGCGTCCTTTTCCAGGGCAGGGATGTCTTCGGGCTGAACAAGGCGGAACTGAAGGCGTTCCGGCGCGCCGTGCAGATAATCTTCCAGGACCCGTTTGCTTCGTTGAACCCCCGCAGGACGGTCTTCGATACCATAGCCGAGCCGTTGAAGATACATCACCTGGCGCAAAACGGCGGCGTGCGGGACAGGGCGGTGCAGCTCCTTCGGGACGTGGGGCTTGGCCCGGAGGTGCTCACCCGCTACCCGCACGAGTTCAGCGGCGGCCAGCGCCAGCGCATCTGCATAGCGCGCGCCCTTGCCGTGAGCCCCAGGCTCATCGTGGCGGACGAGCCGCTCTCCGCCCTGGACGTCTCCATACAGGCGCAGATATTAAACATCCTCCGCGAACTCAAAGAGCGCGAACGCATCTCCTACATCTTCATAAGCCATGATTTGCGAGTGGTGGAGTACATAAGCGACGAGGTAGCGGTGATGTACCTGGGCCGCATCGTGGAGCAGGCAGATGCCGAAGAACTGTTCAAAAGGCCCCTGCACCCGTACACGGAGGGGCTTCTGGCCTCCGTGCCGGAGCTTGTGCCCGGAAAGCCCAGGCGCCAGGCCCCGAAGGGGGATGTGCCAAGCCCCGTTGACATACCGCCTGGCTGCCCGTTCCATCCCCGCTGTCCGAAGCGCTTCGGGCCGTGCGATAAGATAGTGCCCCGGTTCACGTCTAGCCCACAAAGCGATGGGCGGCTTGTCGCCTGCCACCTCTGGAATCCGGCTGAGTAAGGGTTGATCGGGTCACCCGTGGGCGGGTGACTCCCACGAAAATAAGATAGTGCCCCGGTTCACGTCTAGCCCACAAAGCGATGGGCGGGTGACTCCCACGAAAAGTTATGAAACCCGGCGGAGTCCGGTCCTTATCCAGTCCCCTCTTGGGAGGGGTGCAGGGGTGGGTTGTTTGTTCCGTCATTCCGGCGAAAGCCGGAATCTAGCGACTTTGCTTTTTTCCCGTTTAAGAGAACTCCCTTTAAGATAAAAAGAAAAGGAACTCCGCTGAATCGGTCTTGTCTTTAGCCAAATATAAAATTTCCGTGGGAGTCACCCGCCCACGGGTGACCTATAAAAAAATAATTTACAGCAGTCCTTCTATCGTCTTCTTCAAATCCGGGGCGTCGAACTCGCCCAGGTAGCGCTTCTTGACGTTCCCGTTCTTGTCTATCACGAACGTGACGGGGACGAACGCGACACCGAAGCTCCTGAATGCCTGCATGTTCTGGTCCAGCAGGACTGGGTAGGGGATTGGGTGGCTTTTGAGGAAAGAATTCACTTCGGCCTCGCCCTCGCTGGCTATCCCAAGCACCTTCAGGCCTTTGGGCGAATAGGTGTTATATATCTTTATCAGAGAGGGTATCTCCTCGCGGCAGGGCGGGCACCATGTGCCCCAGAAGTTCACGACCACCACGTTTCCCTTCAGCGCCTGCAGTGAGACGAACTTCCCGTCCACCCCCCTGAGCACCACCTCCGGGGCGGGCTGCCCCTCTTCCAGGGCGCTGGCAAGCCCGGCAAAGAGAGGCGACGTGAGGAGCACCAGAACCAGGGGAAATATCCACTTGCGCATAAGGCCAGTATAACAGAAAATTATATGTCGAAGAAAGGGTGCATGGCGCTTTCCGGCGCGCGAAATTGCTTGACAGAAATCCACGTTATAGTGTAATTTAACTGACTCTAGTTAAAGGGGCGTTGCCCCTGGATGTCTGAGGAACCAAGGAGGGTAGGGATTTGCATGCTTTAGGTAAACACTTGTTAGTGGACTTGAGAGACTGCAGGCCTGAGGCCATCAGGGACCTGGGCCTTGTAAAGGACGCGATGGTCAGGGCAGCAAAAGCGGCGTCCGCCACGATAGTAGACGTTTCCTTCCACGAATTCAGTCCCTTCGGCATCAGCGGAATGGTAGTCATAGCCGAATCACACCTCAGCATACACACCTGGCCGGAGTACGGCTACGCGGCTGTTGACATCTTCACATGCGGAGACCTGATAGACCCCGAGAAAGCGGCGGCTTACCTGATAGAGCGGTTCGAGAGCAGGAACCCCCAGGTAATGGAAATGAAGAGGGGCATCCTGCCGCCTTTCAACGAGAGATTGCCCCACAAGGTTTCCGGAGATGCGGTTGACAGCTATGTGTAAAAACTAAAACCCTATCTGTCTTTTAAAACGGCAAGCCCGACCAGTTCCTTGCCTTCGAGGAGTTCCAGCGATGCTCCGCCCCCGGTGGATATGAACGATATCGAATCCGACACGCCCGCCCTGTGCACGGCGAGGTCGGTGTCGCCTCCGCCCACGATGGTAAGGGCGTAGGCGTCCGCCACGGCCCGGGCCACGGCGAAAGTGCCCCGGCTGAAGGCGTCCATCTCGAAGACCCCCATGGGGCCGTTCCAGATTACCGTCTTGGCGTTCTCAAGGGCCTCGGAAAACAGCCTCACCGAGGCGGGCCCTATGTCCAGGGCGCGCCAGCCCTTGGGAATCTCCTGCGTGGTCACAAGCTTCGTCTCGGCCTGCGGCTCTATCGAGTGCGCCACCACGCAGTCCACCGGCAGATAGAACTTCACGTTGTTTTTTATCAGGTTGGTCCTTATCCGCTCGGCCAGGTCCAGCATGTCGTTCTCAACCAGTGAGTCGCCCACCTCGTAGCCCATCGCCTTTATGAAGGTGAAGGCCATTCCGCCGCCCACGATCACCTTGTCCACCTTGTCCATCAGGTTTTCGAGGACGCCTATCTTCCCCGATACCTTCGCGCCCCCGAGGATGGCAACGAACGGGCGCACGGGGTTGCTGACCACGCCTTTCAGGTAGCCCACTTCCTTTCTTAAAAGGAAGCCCGCCACGCCGGGGATGTATTTTGCGACGCCCACAACCGAGGCATGGGCGCGGTGGGCCGCGCCGAACGCGTCATTCACGTAGACGTCGGCCATTGAGGCGAGTTCCCTGGCGAAGTTGTCGTCATTGCCTTCTTCGCCCGGATCGAAGCGCAGGTTTTCAAGCAGTATCACATCGCCCGGCCTCATTTTGGTAACGGCCTCTTTCACCAGCGGGCCGGTTATATCGTGAAGGAACTGCACTTCCTTGTTCAGCAGGCGCTGAAGCCTCCTGGCCACGGGGGCCAGCGAGAGCTTCGGTTCCGGCTTTCCTTTGGGCCTGCCAAGATGGGAGCCAAGTATCACCCTGGCCCCCTCGTCTATAGCGTAATTTATGGTGGGCAGAGCGGAGCGGATGCGCCGGTCGTCGGTTATCATGAGGTTTTCGTCCAGGGGAACATTGAAGTCCACCCTGATGAAGACGCGCTTCCCCTTTATATCGATGTCTTCGATCGTAAGCTTGTTAAATTCCCCCTGCCCGAATCCTCCCCGTGCCATGGTTATTTGCTCTCCGCTGCGTGGTGGAGCTGGTCCTTGATGTAGATCATCAGGTCCTTGAGCCTGTTCGAATAGCCCCATTCGTTGTCGTACCAGCTTATGACCTTCGCCATGTTCTTGTCGATCACGTTGGTGAGCCAGGCGTCAAACATGGAGGAGTGCGGGTTTCCGTTAAAGTCTATGGAGACCAGGGGCTCGTCCACGTACTGGAGGAAGCCCTTCATCTTGCCCTCGGCCGCCTCTTTCATCCTCGCGTTGATCTCTTCCTTTGTGGTTGCCTTGGCGAGGTCCACCGTCAGGTCAACGACGGAGACGTTAGGTGTGGTGACCCTTATGGCCATGCCGTCAAGCTTCCCCTTGAGTTCGGGAAGGACAAGCCCTATCGCCTTGGCCGCGCCAGTGGAGGTTGGGATCATGCTCACGGCCGCCGCCCTGGCCCTGCGGAGGTCCTTGTGCGGGAGGTCAAGTATGCGCTGGTCGTTCGTGTAGGAATGCACCGTAGTCATCAGGCCCTTTACGATGCCGAAGTTGTCGTTCAGCACCTTTGCAATCGGGGCGAGACAGTTGGTTGTGCAGGACGCGTTGGAGATTATCCTGTGTTTTTTCACGTCCAGGACCTCCTGGTTCACGCCCATGCAGACCGTGACGTCAGGCTCTTTTGCCGGGGCCGAGATGACCACGTATTTTGCGCCCGCCTCCAGGTGCTTTTCCGCCTTCGCCCTGTCCGTGAAGAGCCCGGTGGACTCCAGCACCACGTCCACCCCAAGGAGCCTCCAGGGGAGTTTTTCGGGCTCTCTGATGGCGGAGACCTCTATGGACTTTCCGTTCACAATGATGCTGCCCTCTCCGGCCTTCACTTCGGCGTTGAATATGCCGTGCACGGAGTCGTACTTAAGGAGATGGGCCAGCGTCTTCGCGTCGGTGAGATCGTTTATGCCTACTATTTCCAGCTCCGAACCGAAGCTTGTCCTGAAGAAATTCCTTCCTATCCTGCCAAAACCGTTAATAGCAACCTTCATTTCAAAGCCTCCTCTTTTATTTATCCGGTTTCTCTTAAAACCTGTTCATTACGAACCCGGTCATGAGCTTCGGGTAGAAATAGGTGGACTTTGGGGGCATCCGCTGGCCCGAGAGGGCCGCCCCCATCACATCCTTTATGCCAGTCGGGTTCAGGAAGAATGCGGCGTCGTACCGGCCGGAATCCACCATCTGGACGGCGGATTGCGCGTCCATCTCATAGCCCACCCTATTGGCGTGTATAAGCCTGTTTATGACCAGCTCCTGGAGGACCACCACGTCCAGCTTCCTTAACGAGGGATGCACGTCGGAGAGGTCTTCACAGTTGCCCTTGTAAACCGCCCGGTATTTTTTCCCGTTCGCATACAGCCCGAATGTGTTCTTTCTGCCTTTTATGGAACCGAGGATATCGGCAGAGGCCGGAAGCTCCTCCTCCTCCTCGAAGCAGTTTGATATGGTCTTCAGTATGTCAGAGCCGGTCTTCACAAGGCGGTGCGTGGGGAGGATGGTAAGGCCGTTGTCCACAACGTTGGCAAGGAACATGAGGACGTAATTGAAGGGCTCATCGCCCCCTGCCTTATCGCCCAGTTCCTTTTTCATGAGGCGCTGGTTCTCAAGCGCGGTCTCGTAACGGTGATGGCCGTCGGCAATGAAGACGGGCTTGCCTTCGAGGTCTTTTTTTATCTCTTCCATGTCGCCGGGGTCATCTATTACCCAGAGGCTGTGGACGGCGCAGTCCTTGTCAGCGGCACTCATCGAGGGGGGGATGGAACACGCCACCTTGTCCAGTATCCGCGAGGCGCGGCGCTCCGGGCTCTCGTAGACGGAGAAGATGGGGCTTGTGTTGGTCTTTGTGGCCCTCAAAAGCTTAAGCCTGTCAACGCGGGCCACCGAATGGGTTGCCTCATGCGGGTAGATGCTCCCCTCGCCAAAAGGCTCCAGTTTTACAAGCGAGAAGAAGCCCCTGAGCCTTTTTTTTTCACCCTTCACCTCGTAATCTGTTTGATAGAGGTAAAGGGAGGGCCTTTCAGAGAGCTGAAGCACACCCTCATCAATCCACTTGTTGAGGAGGGCGGCGGCGCGGGTGTACTTGTTCTCGGTCTCCGTGTCCTGGGGGAACTCCGCCCCGGCGTCCACGCGGGCGATATTGTACGGGCTCTTCTCATAAAGAAGGGCCTTTTCGTCCGGCGAAATGACGTCGTAAGGAGGAGCCACGACCCTGCCAGCCTCCACCTTTTCGGAATTGTAACAGATGCCCCTAAAAGGAATAATCTCTGCCATTCTCCTGGAAAAGTACCCAATATATTAGCACTAAACCATCAGGATTTCAAATAAAAACAATGCATTTGACTACTCCGGGGCGCTGGGGTATAAATGGGATAGATGATTCTGAAATTTACCTGATTCAGGCGAAAAGACAGCCGTTGGCGGGTTCAAGTTTGCAACTTGGACCCGGATAGTTTGCTTTCAGATGGCCTGAATTCAGGGTTCAGGTTACAAACAAGAAGGATATTCAAAGGCAAAAGTCGCTGGATTCCGGGTCAAGCCCGGAATGACCAGACAAAAGTGGCCATAGGTTTTTCGGGGGTATGGGGGCTGTAGCCCCCATACAGAAAAAAGGGGTGGCGGGCGGGAATAGATAAATAAATCTTTGCCTTTGTCCTTTGCGGAGCATAGAATGAAGATACTCCTCCTTACAAACGAGTACCCTCCAAACATATATGGCGGGGCGGGTGTGCATGTAGAGTACCTCTCACGGGAATTGGCCCTCCTGGATAATGAGGCCCACCGGATAGAGGTCTTCTGCTTCGGCGGCCAGGACATAAGGGAAGGCAACCTCACGGTAAAGGGCGTGAACGCCGCCTATGACTTCCCGTCGAAAGACGAAAGACACAAAAAAGTCTTTGACACCTTTCTTAAGGACATGGTCATGGCCGGGACATTCGACGGGGCGGACGTGGTGCACTGCCATACATGGTACACGCACATGGCCGGGCTGTTCATTAAAAAGCTGTTCAGTATTCCGCTTGTGCTCACAACCCATTCGCTGGAGCCCCAGCGCCCCTGGAAGAGGGAACAGCTTGGCAATTCTTATAACCTTTCCTTATGGATAGAGGGTGAGGCCTATCGCGCGGCGGACAGGGTGATCGCGGTCTCCGGCCCCATGAAAGAGGACGTGCACAGGGCCTACGGCGTGCCGATGGACAAAGTAGAGGTCATCCACAACGGTATAGACGTAGGCGAATACCGCTACAGGCCGGACCCGGACCTGCTGAGGAGATACAAAATAGACACGGAGCGGCCTTTCGTGCTCTTCGTGGGCCGGGTTACGAAACAGAAGGGGATAACGCACCTGGTGCGCGCGGCAAGGCTTCTTGAGCCCGGCACTCAGCTTGTCCTTTGTGCGGGCAGCCCGGACAGCGAAAGGCTGCGCATTTTGGTGGAGAAGGAGATTGAAAGCGCCCGCAAGGCGAAAGTGGACATTGTCTGGATACCGGAGATGGTCCCCAAGGAAGACCTGATAGCCATTTACAGCGGGGCCGCCGTCTTCGTCTGCCCCTCAATCTACGAGCCCTTCGGGCTTATAAACCTTGAGGCGATGGCCTGCGAGACTCCGGTGGTGGCCTCCAAAGTGGGCGGCATACCGGAGGTGGTGGAAGACGGAAAGACGGGGGTCCTGGTCCCCTTCAAGCCTGTCAGCGCCACCGATCCTGAACCGGCAAAACCCGAGAGGTTCGCACGCGACCTGGCATATGAAATAAACAGGCTTTTGCGGAAGCCGCAAAAGATCGTGCGGATGGGAGCTGCCGCCCGCCTGCGCGTGGAACAGCACTTCAGCTGGCGGGCGGTGGCGAGGAAGACGATGGAAGTGTATAAAGGGGTGGGGAAAAGGTAGGGGGAATTTATATCGGAATTGTCGGGTTACGCTCCGCTAACCCGGCCTTGTATCTACTGCAACCCACCCCTGCACCCCTCCCAAGAGGGGACTTTTTAAAACTGCACGTGGGAAACTGAACACGTGAGCGTAATTTTTGTGAGAGTCACCCGCCCACGGGTGACCCAAGACGGATGCCGAATCGAGTTCGGCATGACGGATAAAAAGACCAGAAAATCTATCGGGCCTGGGGACGCTACCCAACCGGCAGTTTCACACTAAACATCGTCCCCGCGTCAGAGCTCTCTACCGATATCGCCCCGCCGTGGCTTTGGACTATGCTATGAGTAATGGCAAGGCCAAGCCCCGTGCCGCCCTCTTTTGTCGTGTAGAACGGAAGGAATATCTTGTCCCTTATCTCTTCGGGGATGCCAGGGCCGGAGTCGCGGAATTTTATAACCACGAATTCATCCGACAGCGCCGTGCTTACCGCAAGCGTGCCGCCCTCGGGCATGGCCTGGAATGCGTTCTGTATCAGATTTGTGAACGCCTGTCTCAAGAGGACCTGGTCCGCCCTGATTATCTCGGGGCCGTTGAAAGAGAACTCCACCCGGATGCCGCCCCCTTCCGGGAGCGCGCTCTCCGCCAGCGCGCGAAGAAAGGGCTCCATCCGGACCGGGGCCGGCGCTGGCTCCCTTGGCCGGGCAAAGCTCAGGAACCCGTTTATTATCGAGTCCATCGCGGCGATCTCTTTTTCAATCGCGTCCGCCACGGGCCTAAGCTCTTCAGGCGCTTTTTTTGACAGCATCTTCGAATAGCCCGCGATCACGCCCATCGGGTTTCTAAGCTCGTGGGCCATGCCTGCCGAAAGCTCCCCAAGGCTTGACAGCCTTTTTCTCAGTTCGGCCTGCCTCTCCAGCCTCTTGAGGCCGGTGAGGTCCGTAAACACCAGTATCTGCCCGATCCCCTTCCCCCCTGAGTCCAGGAGCGGACTGATCGAAAACCCAAGCCAGAGTGCCTTCCCGGACCGGGTGCGCAGGTTTGTTTCGCCCCTTTCCACAACCTCGTTCTTTTCGAGCGAATCAAGAATGGGGCCGCTCAGTATCGATTCAGCCGGCCCGCCAAGCGCCTCTTCACGCCTGAACTCGAGGATTTTTTCCGCCCTGCCGTTTGCCTTTGTGACCCGCAGCCCGCCATCCAGGCTTATCACCCCGCTCGATACGCTCTCCAGTATGTTCTCGCTGGATATCTCGAGGAGGCTCGCCCGCTCTTCGGCCATTTTGCGGAGTCTCTGAAGCTCGGCCTCCTTCTCCTTCAGCTTGGAGACAAGCTCATGGAATGTGCCTGCCATGAAACCCGTTTCGGAGGCCCGCGCCTCCCTGGCGTTCGCCCTGGAATAGAGTCTTATGAAACTCCACCCCAAAAAGAACGTGGTCGTCGCGGTGATCACAATTAACAGGAATTTGAGATTAGGCGACTTGGCCCAGCCGGTCCAGAAATTCAGGCCTAAAACGGCAAGCACTAATATCAGGAGGACAATTATGAAATTCTTAACGCCAGCCACTGAGGTACCAGTTTGCTATTTCCTGCCCATAGAGGAGGCTCACTATGGCCCCCAGGGCAAGAAAGGGGCCAAACGGGATCTTGCTCTTCCTGCCCTTTCCCTTGAACACCATAAGATAAAGCCCGATGACGGAGCCGAACAGGCTTCCCGTGAAGGTGGTGAGCAGCACCCCCTTCCACCCCAGGAACGCCCCTACCATGGCCATCATCTTTATGTCCCCGCCGCCCATGCCGCCCCTGCTTGCCACGGCCACTACGTAATAAAGCCCGAACCCCAGGGCCGCCCCGATGAGAGTGGTCATTATCCCCATGTGCATGGACCTGGCGAACGGGTCCGGAAGGAGCAGCCATCCTGCAATAATGCCGATTATCGCCCCCGGGATGGTTATCTCGTCCGGGATTATCTGGAACTCGATGTCTATGAAGGTGATGATGAGCAGGGCGCTTCCCAGCGCGAGGAAGAAGGGCAGGGCCCAGGAGATGCCGTATTTATACAGGACAAGCACGTAGAGTATGCCGTTCATGACCTCGACAAGCGGATAAATGACGGATATCGGCTCTCCGCAGCGCCTGCACCTGCCCCTCAAAAAGATATAGCTGAGGACGGGTATATTGTCCCATGGCTTTATGCGCGCGCCGCAGCGCGGGCAGGCCGAGGGCGGGTTCACTATCGATTTCTCTCTGGGGAGCCTGTAGATGCAGACGTTTGCGAAAGAGCCCACTATGAGGCCCAATATGAAAAAGAACGCATACAGAACGGCGGGATTATCCAAAGGCGGGCTAAGGACCATCTTTTCCGGGCCCCTTCACAATCTGGGAGGCCTTCTCCCTCAGCTCTTCTATCTCCTGCCCCAGGACTTCCATCCTGGCCAGAAGCTCTTTCGTCTGCTGGTCTTTTCCAAAAAAGGAAAGCCGGTCGCGCTCCTCGAAGACCTTCTCTCCTATGAGGGCCGCCAGCTTGTCCCTTTCTCTCTTGAGCTTTTCGGCATCGCCCATCACCTTGAAGTAGGCCATCTCCACCTTCAATCTTGCGTTCACAAGCTCGGCGAACCACCTGAATTTCCGGATACCCGCGCGGAAGTTTTCTTTTACCCGGCTCAGCATGAAGTAGTATAAATGATTTTCATGCCGCCCTGCATGCTATCCGCCCTTCAGGGCCATGGCTTTTCCGGCCCAGAATTCCTCCATCTCGCGGGCCAGCGCGGCAGAGGCGGAAAGGTGCCTGCCTCTCTTGATGAATTCAGAGGCCTCTTTCCTTGCGGCAAGGAAAAGCTCCCTGTCCCGGATGAGGTCCGCCCTCATAAGTTCCGGCAGGCCGGACTGCTTCGTCCCCAGGAACTCCCCCGGCCCCCTTATCAGAAAATCCTCTTCGGCAATCCTGAACCCGTCCGTGGTGGCAAGCATCGCCCGGAGCCTGCGCGCGGCCTCCTCTGTAAGGGGCGGATAGGCAAGGAGCAGGCACTTGGAAGGCCGGCTGCCCCTTCCCACGCGGCCCCTTAACTGGTGGAGCTGACTGAGGCCGAACCTCTCGGCATGGACTATCAGCATAAGGGTGGCGCCCGGCACGTCCACCCCCACCTCTATCACCGTGGTCGAAACCAGGATATCTATTTCGCCCCCGCGCATGGCGCGCATCACGGCCTCACGCTCGTCCTCCGGCATCCTGCCATGAAGGAGGGCCACCCTGGCCCGGGGGAATTTTTGCCTGAACCCTTCAAACCCTTTAACCACTGAGCGCAGGGACTCCTTCTCCGGTCCCTCTATGACAGGGTAGACGGCATAGACCTGTCCGCCCGCCTCCAGTTCCCGCGAGATTGCCTCGTAGACCTTTCCTTTCTCGCCCTCGTAATGAAGTTCGGTCTTCACGGGGGTCCTCCCGCCGGGCAGTTCGTATATGGTGGAGATGTCCAGGTCCCCGTAGATACTGAGGGCCAGGGTGCGGGGGATGGGTGTGGCCGTCATCACCAGGAGATGCGGACAGGGCCCTTCTTTTTCGGCCTTGGCGAAGAGGGCGGCCCTCTGCATCACGCCGAAGCGGTGCTGCTCGTCGATCACGGCAAGGGCCAGGTTTTTGAACCTGACCGCCTCGGATATGAGGGCGTGTGTGCCGATTGCAACCTGCACCTGGCCGGAGGCGATGTCCCTGTACAGGCTGCTTTTCTTTTTTGTCCCGCTTGTAAGGAGCGCGGCGCGGATGCCCAATTCATTAAGCCAGGCGTGGATATTCATGAAGTGCTGGCCCGCGAGTATCTCCGTTGGGGCCATGAGCGCGGCCTGAAAACCCTGCTCCACGGCGTGGACGATAGCTGAAATTGCCACCACCGTCTTTCCGGAGCCCACGTCCCCCTGCAGGAGGCGTTTCATCGGGTGCCCCTGGGACATGTCGCGGGTTATTTCCTCTACGGCCTTTTCCTGACCGGCGGTGAGCTTGAAGGGCAGGCGGGCCAGAAACCTTTTAAGGAGGTCCCCATCCGGTTTAACAGGCAAAGCGGCCAGCCTTTCCTCATCCCGCGCCCGGAGGGACATGCCCAGGGAGAGCAGAAAAAGCTCATCGAAGAAGACCCGCTTCTGCCATGGGCTCCGGAAGGCGTTCAGCTCACTTATATCCGCCTTTTCACCGGGCCCGTGTATGCGAAGGATGCTTTCTTTCAATCCTGGGAGCGAGTTTCTCTCCAGTATGTCTTCGGGCATGAACTCTTCCATTTGAGGGAGGTATTCCCGGAGGGCCTCGCGCACTATGTTGCGCATCACCTTGCCGGAAAGCCCCTCGGTAAGCTTATAGGCCGGAAGGACGCGCCCCGCTTTTTCCCCCTGCTGAAGCAGGGTCTCGTAGGCGGGGGATTCCATCTCGATGGATTTCTCGAAAAAATTATATTGGACGGCCCCGCTTAAAAGGACGCGCTGGCCTTTCCTGAACCTGTTTTTAAGGAAGGGCTGGTTGAACCACTTGCACTTCAGGCGCCCGGTGCCGTCAGTGACCAGAAGCTCGAATATTTTTTTTCTTGCCCGCAGGGTGGTGCGAAGGTTTGCGGAGAGGACCTCTGCCCGGACGATGGCGCTCGTGCCGGGCTGGAGTTCGGATATTTTCCTAAGCTCTCCCATGTCCTGATAGCGGAACGGGAGATAATAAAGCACGTCCTTTGCGGAGTTTATCCCCAGGGTGGAAAGGAGCGCCGCCTTTTTCTCCCCGACCCCTTTAATGGCCTGGACGGGGACCCTGGAGAGGCTTTCAGGCATCAGGCGGCGGTGTCTTCTGCTTGGGCCTTTCCTTTACGACCTCTTCGAAGGCCGCTTCGGCCTCCTGCATCTTCATCTTGGAGTACTCGGTGTCGCTTATGATATCTATGTCCCAGCCCGTAAGCTTCATGGCGAGCCGCACGTTCTGGCCCTTCTTCCCTATCGCGATGGAGAGCTGCTGGTCACTGACCACTACGAAAGCGGCCTTCTCTTCCTCGTTCACGCCCACCCTGTCTATGGTGGCCGGGGAGAGGGCGCGCGCAATCAGCACCCTTGGGTCGTCCGTCCAGGGGATTATGTCTATCCGCTCCCCGCGCAGTTCCCTCACTATGGACTGGACGCGGGTGCCCTTCATGCCCACGCAGGCCCCGACGGGGTCTATGGAGGGCTCAGTGGAATAGACCGCTATCTTCGTCCTCTCGCCCGGCTCGCGGACGATGTCCCTGACCTTAACCAGGCCCTCGGATATCTCCGGCACCTCCATCTTGAAGAGCTCGGCCACAAACTTCGGGTTCGTGCGGGATATGATGATAAGCGGCCCCTTGGGGGTGTTCCTTATCTCTTCTATGTAGCCCTTTGCGAAATCGCCCCTCCGCAGGTTCTCACCGGGAAGGGCCTCCTTTATGGGCAGGGCGGCCTCGGTCTTGCCGATATTTACGAAATAGAAGCCTTTTTCCTTCCTTATTACGGTGCCGCTTATGATCTGGCCGACCTTGTCCTTGAACTCGTTGAAGAGGGCGTCCCGCTCGGCGTCGCGCATCCTCTGCAATATCACCTGCTTGGCGGTCTGCGCGGCAATCCTGCCGAAGTCGGCAGGGGCAAGCTCCATCTCGACCGTTTCCCCAAGGTTCTTCTCAGGCGACTGCGCCCTTGCCTCTTCCAGGGTCATCTCCTCGTCGGGGTTTTCCACCTTCTCGACTATCCGCTTGATCTCATAAATATGAATTTTCAAGGTGGCAGGGTCTATCTTGAGGTCTATGTTGGTCCTGCCCCCGTAGCGCTTCCTTGCCGCGGAAAGCAGGGCGCTTTCCAGGGCGGAGACCAATACGCTCCTGGATATGCCTTTTTCCCGGCATATCTGGTCTATCAGGAAATTCACCTCTTTTATCAAATCTCCACCTCTAGGCGCGCCTTTTTTACAAGTTCATAAGGGATTTTTACATCCCGCCCTTCAATCCTCAACATGAAGGAATCGTCCGCCGCCTCAAGGAGCCTGCCTATGAAAAACGTCTGCCCCTCAACCGGCCCGCTGGTCACCACCCTCGCGAGCTTACCAATTTGTCTCTTAAAATCATTGGGCTTTTTGAGGGGCCTGTCAAGACCGGGCGAGGAGACTTCCAGGGTATAGGGGCCCGGTATCAGGTCCTCTACGTCCAGAACGGGGCCCAGCTCGCGGCTCATCAGCTCGCAGTCCCTGATGGTGACTCCTCCTTCCTTGTCTATGTAAACTCTCAGGATATGCCTGCGCCCGCTTCCGGCAAGCTCCACGCCCTCAAGGCTGACGCCCAGAGCGCCCGCGATCTCCTCCGCAAGCCCGGCAACCCTCTCTTCAATTCTGCCCATACCAAGACCCCAAACCGCCAGCCATATTTTTAGGCGGCCCCTTCCGGAAGACGCCCCAATCACCCGGACAGGCCCGCTCCCGTACGGAACACAACCCGATGCGCCCCGGAAAACACTTCCGGGACGGCAAATCCGGCCCCCTATAAAACAAAAGAGTGGTCGCCCACTCTCGTAAATAGAAAACCCGAATTTGTTTAATTTTAGCAGTTCGGGAAAATAAATACAATATTCAGTATGTCCGGGGCCGGGTCACTGCCCCTTTTGCGAGGCCTTTTCCGGCTCGAAGAGCGAATCCGGAAGGCCCGGGTTCACCTCGAAGGATTTTATCCGGCTTACCGATACGGGCTTGCCGTCAACGAGCATCTCGGTCCTGTACGGTATCTGCCAGTCCTTCACCGGGTGGAAATCTGAGAATACCCATTCGGCCTTCCCCTGGGATGTGTCGCTTTCGGCCTTCAGGAGCACAAGTCCGTCCTTGCTCACCCATATCTTTGTAGCGGGCGAGTTTTTCTGCTCTTTTATCTCTATTATATAAGCCTCCTTGCCGTCTACCTTTTCCTCCCCCGCCACCCTGGCCCTGCTGGATATCCCCGACCACCATTTATCCTCGGTCTTCAGCCGGTCGGCCTCCTGGGCCGATAGCTTGCGGGTGCCTTGCGGAGTAACCAGCCATCCGTTCTTCCCGTCGTATATCATCGTGCTCACCAGGGATGGTTTTCCGCCCTGCGGGCTTGGCATGTAAGATTCTATGCGGACCTTGCCGCCTTTTTTGTAGACGTCCTGTTCGGCGTTCATCTTTCCGTTGGGCCCTTCCGCGCTGACCTCCGTTTTCATGGCTATCTGGCTGAACTCCGCCTCAAAATGCTCGTATTTCGATTTTATCTTTTCGAGGACGCCGTCGGGTCCAGCGGCCCCCGCCAGGACGGGAATTGCAAGAAGACATAAGAGCAGATACGCGATTACCGGGTCCTTTCTCATAGGCCCTCCCTCCGGGATTTTTTCTGGTGAGCAGTCTGTCAAGGAACAAAGCCCGCCCAGATAGCCGTCTTGCAGACATGGTTTCCAAATTCCTGCCCCCAAACACCATGTTACCATAGGGGCGGGGCGAGTCAATACGGGACGTATCCCCTTTTTTTATAAGGCTTTTTTTAGAAATTTTTTACATTGACAACAGGTATGTACCGTGCTATAAAGAGTACAACCTGTATTTCAGGTTTCATTTTTTCCCTGGGAGGGGAAGATCAAGGAGGTTTCAGAAGCATGTCGTTAGAGGGTAAGGTTAAATGGTTCAACGAGACCAAGGGGTATGGCTTTATTCAGCAGGAGAACGGGTCTGATATCTTTGTCCATTATACTGCGATAAAGAGCGATGGTTTCAGGACACTTGCCGAAGGCGACAAGGTGAGCTTCGAGATCGTCGAGGGCGAGCGGGGCCCGAAGGCATCCAACGTAATGAAAATAAACTGAAGAAACCGGGGGGCCGGCGCGGACGCGAGGCCCCCCCTTCTTTCCAGCCTTTTCGAATTTTTCCCTTCCAAAACATTGACTTCCAGGCCGCCCCGGTGCTAAAGTGTCATCATGCCAGTGTTCTTAGTCCTGATACTGCTGCTTTTATCCGGAAGGGCTGAAGCCGGGATATACAAGTACATAGACCAAAGCGGCAATATCGGCTTCTCCGATGTCCCCAGATCCGGTTCCATCCTGTATTTGAAAGACGCCAGACCGGCAAGGGCGGCAAAGGCCGGCTACTCCGCCCCGATGCGCACGCCGGGCCCCGACCTGGAGCGGATAATCAGGAAGAACGCCCGGGAGAACAGCCTTCCGGCCGGGCTCGTGAAGGCCGTGATCGGGGTGGAGTCCAACTTCAATCACCAGGCGGTCTCCTCAAAGGGGGCCATGGGGCTGATGCAGCTCATGCCCCAGACGGCCAGTCTTATGGGTGTGACCGATATATTCAACCCGGAGGAGAACATAGAGGGCGGGGTCAGGTATCTCAGGCTTCTGCTGAACAGGTTCAACGGGGACCTGGAGCGCGCCCTTGCGGCTTACAATGCCGGCCCCTCCGCCGTGGAAAAATACAACGGGATGCCGCCTTATAAAGAGACCAAGGATTACGTGAGGAAGGTTACAAGCATCTACCAGGGCAAAAAGCCCCTTGCGGCCAGCGTCCCCATGGCAAGGCCCGTCTCTTATAAGCCCCAAAGAAAGACGGTGGTAAAGAAGACCCCGGTCATCTACAAGGTGGTCCTGGAGGACGGTTCCGTCCTCTATACCAACAACTACCCACAACAGCCCTGAAAGAGTTAAAATATTCGATGTCCGATGCAGGGATCATAGAAGAAATATTGCGCCTTAAGAAGGAAAGGCGCGCCATCATCATCGCCCATAACTACCAGCGCGAAGAGGTGCAGGAGATAGCCGATTTCACCGGCGACTCTCTGGAGCTGTCGCGCACGGCATCCACCATCGACTGCAGCGTGATCGTCTTTTGCGGCGTGAACTTCATGGCCGAGAGCGCCTCCATCCTGAGTCCCGAGAAGACCGTGCTCCTTCCGGAACTTGGCGCCTGCTGCCCCATGGCGGACCTCATCCGGGTAAGCGGCCCGCGGAAGCCCTGGGAGAGCTATCCCGGATACAAAGAGCAGCCGAAACTCATCTTCCCGATAGACTACTCCCTGAACGATATAAAAAAGGCATATCCGGGCGTGCCCGTGGTGGCCTACGTGAACACCACGGCTGAGATAAAGGCCAACGTGGACATATGCTGCACCTCGGCCAACGTGGTGAAGGTGATAGAGTCCATTCCGGGGGACGAGGTGATCTGCGTGCCGGACAAGAACCTCTCCATGTGGGCGCAAAAGAACACAAAAAAGAAGGTCATCGCGTGGGACGGCTTCTGCCACGTGCATGACAGAATAAGGCGGGAGGACGCCTTGCGGGCCAGGGAAGAGCACCCCAATGCACTCCTGATGGCCCACCCCGAGTGCAGGCTTGAGGTGCTGGAGGTGGCCGACCACGTCACAAGCACCTCCGGGATGCTCCGCTACGCAAAGAGCTCACCGCATAACGAATTCATAGTGGGCACGGAGACCGGGCTCATGTACAGGCTGAAAAAAGAAAACCCGGGAAAGATATTTCACCCCCTCCGCAAGGACATGGTCTGCCCGAACATGAAGAAGACCACCCTGCAGAGCGTGCTTCGGGCCCTGAAAGAAAACGTGAACGTGGTGAAGGTGCCCGAAGATATCCGCGTCCCCGCCAAGCGCGCCCTGGACAGGATGTTGGCCCTCTAGCCCCAACCGCTTGGAGAATAGTTTTATCTTCTCAAGAATGCACCTTGTCTCTATTTCTTTGGCCATAGCAGCTTTTCCGCATACGTCATGTTATTCTGAGGTGTTGGATAGCACTTTCAATTATTTATCGTAAGGAATCATATTCCTTTTAAAAATCCCCCTCCATCCCCCTTTTTCAAAGGGGGATAAACAGGATTATACCGGTCTTTTTGAGCTTTTTGGCTTTTTTGGACTTTTTTAGAGTTCCCCTCTTTAAAAGAGGGGTGAGGGGAGATTTCCGAATGTTAAATATATTCCAAATCTTCTCTATACCCGCACCGAAATTTTCAAATAGTTCTCTGAGAGGAGTATTTTTTTAAAATCCCCCCTCACCCCCCTTTGCCAAAAAGGGGGCATATGGAAATGTTTTTT
This sequence comes from Nitrospirota bacterium, assembly GCA_014874185.1. GTDB lineage: Bacteria > Nitrospirota > Thermodesulfovibrionia > Thermodesulfovibrionales > JdFR-88 > JACWAF01. Next base: position 62,433 of record JACWAF010000026.1, read on the forward strand.
CCTTATCCACACGATTGCCTGAATAACCCGAGAAAGTTCTAATCTTCTGCAGTATATTCCAGCCGTTCTGATATAATTTGCCCATGCGTGCGCCCGTAATAGAAAGCCGCGAGAACCCGAAGGTCAAGGCCGCGATAAAGGCAAGGAAGTCCCCCTCCAGGGGCGCCTTTTTCATTGAGGGGCCAAACCTCATTGAGGCCGCATTTAGAGCGGGGGCCGGGCTCGACCCGGTCTTTTTCACGGCCCCGTTTACGGAGAAGGCGAAAGGAAAAGACCTCTTAAAAGAGATATCAAAGAGGGCGGAGTGCTTCGAAATCCCAGAAAGGCTCATGGCAAGCCTCTCGGGGACCGAGGCGCCGCAGGGGATCGCGGCAATCGCCTCCTGTAAGGAAGTTCTATTAGAAGATATTTCATTCAGGGGGATGCCCCTTCTTGCGGTCTCGGCGGGGATAAAAGAGCCTGGAAACCTGGGCGCTCTGATAAGGACGGCGGATGCCGCCGGGGCGGACGCGGTGATAGTGCTTTCAGGCAGCGTTTCCCCTTATAACGGGAAGGCCCTGAGGGCCACGGCGGGAAGCTTCTTCAATCTGCCGGTGACAGGGGCGGATTTCAAAACGTTTCAACTCTGGCTTGAAAGGACGGGCATAAAGCTGTGCGCCACACTGCCCGATGCCGAAAACTCCATTTATGAAACAGATTTAAAAATCCCTCTCGCCGTCTGCTTTGGCGAGGAGGCGCACGGGATAGGGCGGGAGATTATAAAGAGCGCGGATATTTCGGTGCGCATCCCCATCCTCGGAAGGGCCGAGAGCCTTAACGTGGCCGCCTCCAGCGCCGTGGTGCTCTATGAAGCAATCAGGCAGAGAGGCGAGATCTAATTAAAACCTATCTCAAAATTAAATCCTTGTTTTTTGGTTGTCATTCCGGGCTTGACCCGGAATCCAGATTCAAAAATGCCTTTCTGTAAAGGCCTACAGACTGGATTCCCGCTTAAGGACCGCGGGAATGACAAGTCGCTGGATTCCGGCTGGAGTTTATCCCGTACCCGATACAGGGCCGGCACGACAGAATTTTTTTACGATGGCCGATTTGAGATAGGTTCCAGATAAAAAATCCGGATTTCTTTTTCCCCGGTTTTGAAATCTGCTATATTTATGATTATTTTCTGTTTGATCCAATAAATCTTCGAAAGAGGTGCGAATATGGCTGATCCAACTCTTGAGCTGCTGAGGGAGTTGTCCGAAGCGCCGGGGATATCGGGCTACGAGCGCGACGTGCGCGAGATCGTCCGGAGGCAACTGGGCGGAATTACGAGCATGGAGCAGGACAAACTGGGCAGCATCGTTTGCAGAAAGGATGGGGACGCCGAATCCCCTAAAATAATGCTCGCCGGGCATATGGACGAGGTAGGGTTCATCGTCAAACTTATAACCGATGAGGGGTTCATGAAATTCAGCCCGGTGGGCGGCTGGTGGAGCCATGTCATGCTGGCCCAGCGTGTATCGATCAAGACCCGCAGCGGGGATGTAACAGGGGTGATTGGCTCCAAGCCCCCCCATGTCTTGAGTGACGAGGAAAGAAAGAAACTCCTGGAGATCAAGGATATGTATATAGATGTCGGGGCGGCCTCGGCCGATGAGGTCAGGGCGCTTGGCGTGAGGCCCGGAGATCAGGTTGTCCCCATCTCGCCCTTCACTGTCCTGGGCACCGGGAAGACTTACCTGGGCAAGGCCTTCGATAACCGGGTTGGATGCGCCCTGATGATAGACGTGGTCAAAAATCTGGCGGGCGGGCGTCATCCGAATACGGTCTATGCCGTTGGCACCGTGCAGGAGGAGGTGGGCCTCCGGGGCGCCCGCACCAGCAGCTGGGTTGTGGAGCCCGATGTCGGCCTGACCATGGAGGTGGCCATTGCGGGTGATGTGCCCGATGTCAAGAAGGACGAGGCCCAGGCCAGGCTTGGAAAGGGCCCGGTCATCCTCATGCGGGACGGCTCGATGATCCCCAACCTGAAATTGCGCGACCTGTTCATCGACACCGCGGAGGAGATGAAGATCCCGTATCAGGTGGACATGATGGAGCGGGGCGGAACAGATTCCGGCGCCATCCATCTGCACCGGAGCGGGGTCCCGAACCTCGTTGTCGGGGTCCCTACCCGGTATATCCACAGCCATGCCGGAATTCTGCACAGGGAGGACTATGATTACACTGTCAAGCTTATCACTGAGGTCGTAAAAAAGCTGGATAAAACGGCCGTGGCGGGATTGACGGAGTAGGGGGGATTACAGAATTAATTTTCCATTAAGAACTTTCAATCTATCCGCCATTTCCCCGGCGAAATCCGACAGGGTCTCGTCGCGCGCGCCAAGGACGAAATAGCCCTTGACCTTGTCAGTGCCGTTAAGTTTTTTCAATACTTCTCCCCTGGTCTTCACTTGCGCCCTCTTCCCATTCGCCCGGACGCCTTCGGCAATATCTTCGCTTGAGATGCCCCTGCTCACCGTCCCGCCCGCATAAAAGATGGGAAGGAGGATCAATTCGTCGTCCTCCCTCAGCCCTTCCGCGAAGGCCTCTATATACTCGTCCCGCATCATGCGGGTGGGCGCGTAACCGTGCGGCTGGAAGATATAGGCGATAGAGGGCGCAAGCTTCCGGGCCGCCTCCATCAGGGCCGCAATCTTATGAGGATTGTGGGCGTAGTCGTCTATGACGAACCCCCGCCCGTTATTTAAATGTATATCGAACCGCCGCTCTATCCCGCCGAATTCCGGAAGGAAACGGGCTATCTCCCTCATGGGAGAGCCAAGCTCCGAAAGGACCGCAATGGCCGAGAGCGCGTCATAGAGGTTATGCCTTCCGGGGGCGTTCAGGCGCATCGGCTCCCCTTCAAGTGAGAAATCCGTATAAAAGGGGTGGAATGAAATATCCGCAGCGCGGTAATCGCAGTCCCGCTTTATTCCGAACGTTACCGGTTTTTTAAAATTCAGCTTTATAAGGTTTTCATCGTCCGGGTTCACGAAAAGAAGGCCGGTTGTGTTCCGCGCCAGGGTCTCGAAGAGCCCGCCCGTCTTCTCTACCCTGTGGTGGTCAAGGGCGAGGTTAAGGAATACCGAATGCAGGGGCTTGTAATCGATTATCGTGCCGTCCGACTCGCAAGCCTCTATCACCAGCCAGCGCGAACCCACCCCTTTATCCCCTCCAGGGAGGGGACTGCCCGCCAGGTAATTGCCCGGATTATTTTCTGTGCGGAAATTCTTTACCCTTCCCCCGCCGATAAAGTTGGGGGCAAGGCCGAGCCTTTGCATAAGGAAGGCCAGGAGGCCGCTTGTAGTGGATTTGCCGCTTGTGCCCGCCACGGCTATGGTATCGAACTTCTCTACAAGGCCGGCCAGGTACTGCGGCCTTGTATTAATGGGGATTCCAAGTTCTTTCGCCGTGATCATCTCAGGGGTATGGGCCTCGACGGCGGTGGAGAAGACGGCGAGGTTAATTGTCGAATCCATACCGCTTCCGTCCTGAGGGACTATCCGGATCCCCTTTTTCAATAGCATCTTGAGGACAGGGTGGTCCGGGTTGGTATCGAACGCCCTGTCAGAGCCTGAAACGGTATGGCCCCTGTCCTGTGCGAAGCAGGCCAGGGCCGATACCCCGCTGCCCCCTATGCCGGAGAAGAATATCTTCATAGAGTTTAATTTTACATTAAAGGGTGGCTTTCTTTTCCGTCATTCCCGCGAAAGCGGGAATCCAGATTTGATGTTTTTTACTTTATTATGGGGCTCCGCCCCATACCCCGGTTACCTTTCTTGCCCACCCAGGAAAGGTAACCCAAAGAAGGGCGCCCCCGAAAATTCCGTAGAACATAAATACGGGGCTAAAGCCCCTTGGGGTCTCGGTCGGCTCCGCTAAAATTTTTCAAACTCGCCCCTTTCGGGGCTCAGACACGAAAAATTTAAAAGCCTTGCGGGGCTTGCGCCCCTTTAATCGCTCCGCCCTCCCTCACCTGCCTGAATTTTCGAAGGGGACCCCACATGGAATCAAAAGAAAATTTCATATTAAAAAGAAAGGAATTACTGGGAAAATTTAATGATCTGGATTCCCGCTGGAGTCTACCCCTACTTGATACGGAGCGGGAATGATCGAAAATAATCTTTATCTCGCTGTCCTAAGGAAAACAAACAGATGTTTCTTGTGATTGCCTGAGTGCGGCATTGCGGGAACGGAAACTTTTTTAACGGCGGTCTTCCTCGCCGGGGCTTCAAGAGACCGCAATACCTCGTCCAGGCGGAAGGGTTTTCTAATCACCGAGTCCGCGCCGTATTTAAGGCAGAGGTTTCCTGCTCCGGCCTGGTCCGATGTTATCATAATCACTTTCGCCCCCGGCCAGCCGGCCTTTATCCGGCAAACGAGGTCCACCGGGCCCATGTCAGGAAGGTACTCGTTTATGAAGACGGCGCCAAAAGGCCTTGAATCCAGAAGGGAAATGGCCTGCCTGGCGCTTTTCACCGCCCGGACGGACTGGAACCTCTCCCTGAGCGCGCCCTGCAGATAACAGACCACCATCTGGTTTTCGGCCACTATAAGGGCCGGACCGCTGTTTCCCTCCCTCACCCGCATTGATGGATTATACCTCCCGCAATTAAAGGTTGTAAATACGCTTTTTACAATCCCGCATGGGTTGCAAGCAACCCTTTCATCCCCCCTTAAGTTAAGGTTCTTCCGGCAATTGCGTGGAAGCCGGTCTTTATCCCTCCCCTTTGGCAAAGGGGAGGTTAGGAGGGTTACCTTCAGTTTGCTTGATAACTCCCCCTCATCCCCTCTTATTTTAAGAGGGGGAATAATACCCAACACAAATCTCTGAAGAACCTGAATCAAGGGGAGGCAGGGGGGGGTAATAATTGTGTTTTCAATGACTTTTGTAATAAAATCAATATGGCGCCTCTCCAATCCCGCCGGGATCTCTAAAACAATTTGGTGCCCTTTATTGGTTTTTTGAAAATTGTCCATTTGTGATTTAAGCTTTACAAAAGGAGGAACAGATCTTAAATGCTTAAGACCGTCGAGGAAGTAAGCCCGACTAAAAGAAGGCTGGTCATAGAGATCCCCCCGGAGGAGATAGAGCGGGAGATAGCGGGCGAGTTGAGCAGGCTGAAAGAGCGCACCAGGCTGCCCGGGTTCAGGCCCGGCAAGGCCCCCATGGGCCTCATAGAGAAGAAGTTCGGCAAGGATGTGGAGGGCGAAGTGCTCCAGAAGCTGATACCGAAGCACTATTCCCAGTCCCTCACCGAGGCCGGGCTGAAGCCGGTGGCTAACCCGGTCTTCGAGGACTCGGGCCAGTTCAAGCGGAACGAGCCCTTCAGCATGACCCTCCTCGTGGAGGTCATGCCCAAAATAGAAGGCCTCTCGTATGAGGGCATCCCGATTAAGGATGTTGAGATAACCGTAACGGATAAAGAGATAGAGGATATCATAGCCGGGCTCCGCGAGGACAGGGCCGTGTTCGAGCCCACGGAGGAGCCGCTTTCGGAGGGCGACCTCGCCGTGATGGATTATGAGGTGCCCGAGGAGAACCAGAAGCATGAGGGGCAGGTCTATAAGCTGGGCAGCCCCGGCATGCCGGAGGAGTTCTCAAAAGGGCTCATCGGGAAAAAGAAAGGCGATGTATTCGACCTGAAAGTGAAGTTCCCGGAAGGCTACGAGGACAAGGAAGCGGCAGGAAAGGAGCTTACTTTCCATATAAGCCTTAAAGACGCCAAAAAGGTGAAGCTTCCGGAATTGGATGAAGGATTCGCGAAGGAGCTTGGCAGGACGGACCTGGCCGATCTGAGGGGGCATGTGAAGGAGGAGATCGGGAAATCCAAGGAGAACGCCCTCAAGCGGATGCAGAAGGCCGAGGTCATGAAAAAGCTGGTCGAGACCTATGATTTCCCCGCGCCGGAGAGCCTGGTGGAGCGCGAACTCAATCAGCTTGCGGAGGAGGCCGTCTCGTCCGGCCAGGCGGCAAACCCCGATGAGGCGAAAGAGAAACTTCGGAGCGCCGCGGCAAGAAACGTGAAAGCAAGCCTGTTGCTTGATATGATAGGGGAAAGGGAAAAGGTCGGCGTCAGCGAGGAGGAGATACGGCAGAAGGTGGCCGACCTCTCCAGGCGCCTCTCGATTGCGCCCGAGAACATAATAAAGTACTATGTTTCAAGGCACGGCTCTCTTGAGTCCCTGAAAAACGCCGTCTACGAGGAGAAGGTCCTGGACCTTGTCCTTCAAAAAGCAAAAGCGGAGAAAGATGAAAAATGAGCATAATACCGATGGTTATAGAGCAGACGGGCCGCACGGAGCGGGCCTACGACATATATTCCAGGCTCCTCAAGGACAGGATCGTCTTCCTGGGCACGCCCGTTGACGACAATGTAGCTAACACGATAATCGCCGAGCTTCTCTTCCTGCAGAGCGAGGACCCGGAAAAGGACATCCACATTTATGTAAACTCACCGGGCGGAAGCGTAACGGCGGGCCTTGCCATTTATGATACGATGCAGTTCGTAAAACCCGATATCGCCACCTACTGCATAGGGCAGGCGGCCAGCATGGGCGCCCTGCTTCTGTGCGCGGGGGCGAAGGGGAAGCGCTTTGCGCTGCCTAATTCGAGGATGATGATCCACCAGCCCACGGCAGGATTCCAGGGGCAGGCGACGGATATAGCTATTCATGCCAAGGAGGTCCTGAACATGAAGGAACAGCTCAACAGGATAATGGCCTTCCATACCGGGCAGCCCATCGAGAAGATAAACGAGGACACGGACCGCGACTTCTTCATGAGCGGCGAGGAGGCCAAGGTTTACGGGCTGGTCGATGAAGTGATAAAATCAATCAAGACCAACAGCAAATAACAAGGAGTTCAGATAGTGGCAAAGAAGGAAAGCACCGATTATAAATGCTCGTTCTGCGGCAGGGGACAGGACGAGGTAAGAAAACTCATAGCCGGGCCCACCGTCTTCATATGCGACGAATGCGTGGGGCTCTGCAACGAGATAATCGCCGATGAGCTTTACACGGAGGACAAGGGACAGGGCGCCCTCCCCAAGCTCCCCACCCCGAAGGAGATAAGCCAGTTCCTTGACGATTATGTGATCGGGCAGGAGAGGGCGAAGAAGATACTCTCCGTGGCCGTCTACAACCACTACAAGCGCATATACAGCCCGTCGGACACGGATGTGGAGTTGCAGAAGAGCAACATCCTCCTCATCGGCCCCACCGGCACCGGCAAGACCCTCCTGGCACAGACCCTTGCCAGGATGCTGGACGTGCCGTTTACGATAACCGACGCCACCACGCTTACCGAGGCGGGCTATGTGGGCGAGGACGTGGAGAACGTGATCCTGAAACTCCTCCAGGCCGCGGACTACGATGTGGAGAAGGCCCAGAGGGGCATAATCTACATAGACGAGATAGACAAGATTAGCCGCAAATCGGACAGCCCTTCCATAACCAGGGATGTCTCAGGCGAAGGCGTGCAGCAGGCCCTCTTGAAGATAATCGAGGGCACAATGGCCAACATCCCGCCGCACGGGGGCAGGAAGCACCCGCAGCAGGAATATATCCAGGTGGACACCACTAACATACTCTTCATCTGCGGCGGGGCATTCGTGGGGCTTGACAGCCTGATAAAGCAGCGCACCGGGAAGCGCACACTGGGCTTCGACCCTCGCTCGGGCGCGAAATCCGAGGCCACTATGGGCGAGGTGCTCGCCTGCGTGGAGCCGGAAGACCTGATAAAGTACGGCATCATCCCCGAGTTCGTTGGCAGGGTGCCGGTGGTGGCCACGCTGGAGGAGCTTGACGAGCAGGCCCTGGTGAGGATCCTTACCGAGCCGAAGAACTCATTGGTGAAGCAGTACCAGAAGCTCTTCTCTCTGGACAATGTGCGCCTGAGGTTCACTGAAAGCGCCCTGAAGGCCATAGCCAGGAGCGCCATACAGAAGAAGACCGGCGCGCGCGGCCTGCGTTCGATACTGGAGGGCGTGATGCTGGATGTAATGTACGAGATCCCGTCCGAGAAGACGATAAAGGAATGCGTGGTGAACGAGGACGTGATAGAGAAAAAGGAAAGGCCCCTCCTCATCTATGAGAGGCAGTCCGCCTAGAAGATAAAGCGCCGGCAACCTGGGCGGAGCAAACGGGGTCCCCGAAAAGCCGCCAGGCTTTTGGGGCGGAAGCCCCGATAAGTTCAGAAAGAGAGCCGCCTTCGGGCGGCTCTCTTGTTTTTTAATGAAGGCTTTATTACCTTGATCCGTCATTCCGGCAATCTTAAGCCGGAATCCAGAAAATTTATCCGGTTAATTTCTTCTCAGGCGGGTTCAGGTTTGCAACCATATCTGTCCAAAATAATTAAAAACGCCTTCTTTTAAGAGAAATAACTTATTGAAATAGCAGCTTTTTGGACAGACTCGGCTTCCAATTCTGAAATCAGGCCCTCCTAATGCTGTCCAAAACAGCTGAGGTCTCGTCATTCCCGCGAAAGCGGGAATGACAAACTATTTTCGCTTTTTCTCTTAATTGAAATGCTGTTCAAAAAAGTTATTTTGGACAGATATGGTTGCAAACCTGAACCAGCAAGATTCCCCCTCTTAAGATAAGAGGGGATGAGGGGGAGTTATGACCCCTCTAACCTCCCCTTTCAAAAAGGGGAGGGATTTTAAAAGGGCATGGAGCAAAAACTCGTCTTTCTCGGGGGCGGCGGGATTGGATTAAATACTTGACCTGCCGGGTAAAGAATAAACTTGACAAAATTACTAGAGTATTATAAAAAATAGATATGCTTAAGCTCTCTACAAAAGGGCAGTACGGGGTGCGGGCGATGTTCGAGGTGGCTAAGGGCTACCCCGATGTCCCCATCACCATAAAGGAGATTTCCAAGAGGCAGGACGTCTCCGTGGCTTACCTGGAGCAGATACTGAACAAGCTCAGGAAGGGCGGCCTGATAGTAAGCGTAAAAGGCCCGGGCGGGGGGTATATCCTCAGCCGCGGCCCGGAGGCGATAAGCATAGGCGAGATACTGCTGGAGCTGGAGGGGCCGGTGGCAATAACAGCCTGCCAGGACCCGGCAAGCGGCTGCGTGCGGGTGGACGGCTGTGTTACCGCCCTTTTATGGAAGGCGCTTGGGGAGAAGATAGAGGGCTTTTTGCGCACTATCACACTGAATGACCTCCTTAACGGGAGCTTGAGGGAGATAACGAAGGTAGGGGCGTGAGCATCCGGTTTGTGGAGGGCGTGAAGGCCGACCTTACGGCCGATATCGTTTACATGATGTGCCCTATGCATCTTCTGAAGCTGCAGGAGATGATGAGGCAGGTAGAGCCGGGGCAGATACTGGAAGTGCTCACCGACTATGACGGCGCCCTTGAGGACATCCCGGAGTGGTGTGCCAAGACGGGCAACGAGTTCATAGGGATCGAGGAGGCCGAGGATTTTTACAAGTTTTACATAAGAAAAAAGGAGATGTAAGAAGATGCGCTATTTCGATCATATGGCTACCTGCCCGGTAAAAAAAGAGGTCCTCGATGCCATGCTGCCCTACTTCAGCGAGGACTTCGGCAACCCGATGAGTCTCTATCCCCTTGGGCAGAAGTCGAAAGACGCCCTGGAGGAGGCCCGCGCACAGGTGGCGGCCCTTGTGGGGGCAAAACCGCAGGAGATAATCTTTACGGCAAGCGGGGCGGAGTCCAACAACACGGCCCTGCGCGGCCTGGCCTACGCCAACCGCCAGAAGGGCACCCATATAATAGTCTCCAAGGTGGAGCATCACTCCATCCTGAACCCGGCCCGGATACTGGAGAAGGAAGGGTTCGCCGTGACCTATTTGCCGGTAGATAAATATGGGCTCGTCGACCCGGGTTTCCTTGAAAAGGCCATAACCAAAGAGACAACCCTCATTTCGGTCATTCACGCCAGCCCGGAGGTGGGCACGATAGAGCCCATAAAAGAGCTTGCGGCGATTGCTAAAAAGCATGGCGTCCTCTTCCATACCGACGCGGTGGCCTCAGCGGGGAATATCCCGGTGAACGTGGAAGGGCTTGGGGTGAACTCGCTGTCCCTTTCGGCCCACGAGTTCTACGGCCCCAAGGGGGCCGCGGCCCTTTACCTTAAAAGCGGCACCCGGATAGTGCCCCTCATCTATGGCGGCATCCAGGAGTCCGGAAGAAGGGCCGGCACGGAGAACATTCCCGCCATTGTGGGCATGGGCAAGGCGGCCGAGCTTGCCGCCGCGGCCATGGCCGGCAATATGGAGAGGCTCGCGGCATTCCGGGACAAGCTTGTAAAAGGGGCAACCGAAAAGATAACCAGCATTTATCTTACCGGGCATCCGGAGCGGAGGCTCCCGGGGCACGCCAGCTTCTGCGTGGAGTTCATAGAGGGCGAGGCCCAGCTCCTGATGCTGGCCGCAAAGGGCATCTACGCGGCAAGCGGCTCGGCCTGTTCCTCGAAGGCCCTGAAGGCCTCGCCGGTCCTCCTGTCCATGGGCGTCTCCAGCGAGCTTGCCCAGGGCTCCGTTGTCTTCAGCATGGGAGAGGAGAACACGGAAGAAGACGTGGATTATCTGCTTGATGAATTTCCTAAATTAGTAAACAGATTAAGAGAGATCTCGCCCTATGCCAAAGGCTGGAGCGGGGTAAAGGAGAAAGGCGCATGTATTCCGAAAAACTGATGGACCATTTCACAAACCCAAGAAATGTGGGCGTTATACCCGATGCGGATGGCGTGGGCGAGGAGGGCAACCCCACCTGCGGTGACGTTATGAAGCTGACTATCAAGGTGGAAGACGGAAAGATCGCCGATGTCAAATTCCAGACGTTCGGCTGTGGGGCGGCCATAGCCGTCTCCAGCATGGTAACGGAGATGGCTAAAGGGAAGACCATCGAGGAGGCCCTTAAAATAACCAAGGAGTCAGTGGCCAGCGAGCTTGGCGGGCTCCCCCCCCAGAAGATGCACTGCTCAAACCTGGGCGCTGAGGCCTTGCACGCGGCGATTGCCGATTACCAGAAGAAGCACGCGGCAAAATAGATTCTTGTAAACGGGGCTTAAGCCTTTTCTTTTAAGGTAAAAGCCCCGGTTCCGTTTTCAGGGGCGCAGCCCCGAGTTGCAGGGCGGGGCCAAGGGAGCTTTAGCTCCCGTTTAAAAATTGCCGCCCGATTCGAACGGGCCGGTGAAGCCTAAAGGAATCAGGCCCGTAAGGCCAAGGACGGATTCAAAAACAACCTAATGGGTTTTATCTTATAAATATATTTGTAAATTGACACCATTTTGCACTCTTTGATAGGATAATGCCTATGTCGGATAAGGCTTCCATCCTCAAAGAAGCTCAGAAATTCCTGGCTAAAGGGCAGATAGACAAGGCCATTCTGGAATGGGAGAAGCTCCTCCAGATCACCCCTGACGGCAACACCTTCAACACCATAGGCGACCTCCACCTTAAAAAAAACGATAAAAACCGGGCCATAGACCAGTTCCACAGGGCCGCCGGGATATTCAGGAAAGAGGGCTTCTCGCTTAAGGCGCTTGCCATCTACAAGAAAATCCTGAATATAAACCCCTCCGATGCCCGTTCGCATTTCGCCCTGGGCGAGCTTAACGAGGAAAAGAACATAACTACCGACGCGATAAAATATTACCTCGCGGCCAGCGACCTCTTCCTGAAGGCCAACCAGAAGAACGAGGCCGTTGCCACATACCAGAAGATTCTCGCCCTTGCCCCCAATAATTTGTCTTTGAAACTGAAGATCGCGGAGCTTTTTTCCAAGGAGGGCTTTGTCGACGAGACCGCCCAGGAATACGTCGACATAGCCAGGGTGTATGAGGAGGGGGGGGACCGCAAGGAGGCATTCAATTACCTGATGAAGGCCCTTGAGATAAAGCCCGCCAACCGGAAGGCCCTTGTCGCCCTTGCCGCCTATTACGAAAAAGAGGGCGATCCCTGGAAATCCCTGGAATATATAAAGCTGGCGATTGTGCGCACCGGCAAGAGCAACGACCTGGCCCTGTGGGCGGCAAGGCTTTCGCTGGAGACGGGCCAGCCGGCGGAGGCCAAAGAGTTCGCCGGTTCGGTGGTGCAGGCGGACTCGGCCAATTTCGAGGCCCACAGGATACTGGCCGAAAGCTGCGTGAAAGAGGGCGACCTGGAGGCGGCCTGGAAGGAGTATGCCCCCGTCCTGGACGAGCTGATATTCCGCGAGAAGTTTGATGAGGCCATAGAGATACTGCTCATGTTCAAGGAAGTGGAGCCGGTCGAGGCCCGGAGGAAGCTCATATCTTATTACAAGCAGACCAATGAGAATTTCTCCGCCCTGCGCGAACTCTTCGAGATAGGGGAGCTTTACGAGGAGACCGGGATGTTCCCCGAGGCCATGGCCTGCTATAAAGAGGCCCTTAACATAAGCCCGGAGGACGAGGGGATAAAGACAAAAATTGCCGAGCTGGAGCAGAGCCCCTCGGCCGGGGAGGCTGAAGAAAGGGAGGAAAAACCCCTCGATGACGCCCTCACCGAGGCCGAGATCTTCCTGGGCTATGGCATGTTCGATAAGGCCAGGGACATCCTGGAAGGGCTGAAGCTGAAGGCCCCGGGCAATATCGACCTGCACCTGAAGCTGAAGGCCCTGTATGTGAGCACCGGCGATGCCGAGCAGGCCGTGACCGAGTGCATAATCCTTTCGGAGCTGTATAAGAGGGCCGGGGACGAGCAGGCACGGCTTCAGGCAATAAGAGAGGCGTTCAGGATCAACCCCGATGACGCCCGCCTGCCCGAGCGCTTCGGCGCGCCCCCGCCAGAACCTGAGGGAACAGGGCAGAAGCCGCAGGAGAAGCTGGAGATAAAAGCCGCCGGGACCCCCGGCGTCCTTTTAGACGAATACGATGAAGAGCTGGCCGAGGCCGATTTTTATGTCAAACAGGGCCTCTACAACGAGGCCGAAAACATATACAGGAGATTTCTGGAGAGCTTTCCCGCGGACGAGGGTCTGAAGGCCAGGCTGGCCCAGCTAGCCGCGTTGAGGGCGAAGCAGGCCCTGGGCACGGAGCCCATCGGGGCCGTGGCCGAGGAAGAGGATGCCGGGTTCGAGAGCCTCGCCCTGGAGGACGTGATAGGGGCCGAAGAGGTGAAGGAGCCCGCAATGGAAAGCGAAGTCCTGGAGATATTCGAGGAGTTCAAGAAGGGACTCGAAAAGGAACTGCAGGAGGAGGACACCGAGACCCATTACAATCTGGGCATAGCCTACAAGGAGATGGGGCTTCTGGATGACGCCATACGCGAATTCCAGACGGCCCGGCGCGACCCGAAGCTTTTTATCAACTCCGTAACGATGCTCGGTGTATGTTATATTGAAAAAGGCCTCTACCCGCTTGCGGTTGAGGCCCTTCAGAGCGCCCTGATGAAGGTGGACAAAAGGGAGGACGCCTATTGGGGGCTAAAGTACGACCTTGCGGACGCATATGAAAGAAACGGTGACCTCCGGAAGGCCTATGAATCTTTCGTGGATATATATGGCTGGGATTCCAAATACCGGGATATAGGGGACAAGGTTAACGCGCTGAAAACGTCTATGCAGGCGGTCTCGAAGGACATGCCCCCGGAGCAGCCGGAGCCCGAAAAAGCCCCGCAACAATCCCCGGAGAAGGTGAAGAAGAGCCGGGTCTCCTATATCTGATGGGCTATCTGGAATACTATAAGCTGCGCGAACACCCGTTCTCCAACGTGGTGGACAGCCGCTTCTATTTCAACAGCAGGCAGCATTCGGATGCCATCGTCAGGCTCAAGCACGCGATAGACTCCAAGAGGGGCCTCGCGGTGGTTATCGGCGAGATCGGGGCCGGAAAGACCACGCTGGCAAGGAAGCTCCTCGAGGAGCTTGACGAGAACGTTTACGAGGCGGCCCTGCTGGTGGTCATCCACTCCTCGGTCAGCTCCGAATGGCTCCTGAAGAAATTCGCCCTCCAGCTGGGCATTGCAGACCCGAAGGACTCCAAGGTGGAACTCCTTGGACAGATCTACCACAAGCTCTACGAGATCTACGAGCAGGGCAAGACGGCCGTCGTCCTGATGGACGAGGTGCAGATGCTCAAGTCCAGGGAGATAATGGAGGAGTTCAGGGGGCTTTTGAACATGGAGCTTCCCGAGGGCAAGATGATAAACCTGATCTTCTTCGGTCTGGGCGACATGGAAGAGGTGCTCTCGCTTGACGAGCCCCTGAAACAGAGGGTCTCCGTGCGGATCCGGCTTACAGCCCTCAGCGAGGAAGAGACCAGGGATTATATCCGGCACAGGCTGAATGTGGCGAAAGCGGAAGGCGGGCTGTTTACGCCAGACGCGATGAAAGAGGTTTACAGGTACTCGCAGGGGCTGCCCAGGCTCATTAACACCATCTGCGACAACGCCCTCCTTGAAGGCTTTCTCTTCAAGACCGGAAACATAGACGGCCAGATCATAAAGGCCGTGGCCATAGACCTGGGGCTTAACGGGTCGTAAGCTGGAAGTCCCTCGCCCTGAGGTCAAGTTCCCTGTTCTCGAAAATTATCCTCATAATGCGCGGATAGGGTATCTGCCGGCCGCTGCCGGCGGGCACGGGGTCCGAGTAGGCCACGGTGGCCTCTCCCACCGGGAGCGCGATCTTTTGCAGAACGGGGGCCAGCGTGGTCTTGTCCAGATATAATTTTCTGTTTTCCGAATCCACCTCTATGGCATCAGGCAGATACTTTACCGAATAGGGCCCGATCTGTCGCCACCATAAAAGCCCGTCCGTTACGGCGGGCCTGAGGAACGGATATCTGGCATCCATATTCCCGTCGAACTCGCCCGCCGGAAACCCCATCCTGTACAGCCTTATGCTGAAGACCCCGGGGGCAACCTCTATCGCGGCATCGGCGGAAAGGGTCTCCCCGTTCTCTTTTTTAAAGACGACCGAGAAACCGCCTTTTAGGGAATTGTACGCTCCCGCCCTCTCCAGAAAAGAGCTTACACTCCCTGTATAAGGGGCTATCTCCGGCTTAATCTCCCTTGGCGCGCAGGAGGCCATAATCGCGAGCAGCGCCAGAAGGAGCAGTACCCGGAATCCCCGGTTCCCGCCTGCGGGCCTCGATGAGAGATTTTGACGCATTCGGAATTTCCTTTCAGGACAGCAATTCTTTATTATAAGCCCCCAGGGCGGGATTGGTAAATAATGGAGGGGAGCTTCTCCGCCGGCTGTAACAGCAAAATGATAATGTCCGGGGGAAAGGCACCCTTGACCGAAAAGCTCAGGCCTGCAAGCCCTTCGCTTTCGCCATGGGGAGGTCCAGACCAGCCATCGCTTCACTTGCAAATTTCATGAAAAGGGTATATATTTTTAGTATATATGTTGGAGGTTGGTATGAAAACAGCTAAAATTTTCCAGAATGGCCAGAGTCAGGCAGTTCGTTTACCGAAAGAATTCAGGTTTAAGGAGAGCCAGGTATTCATAAAAAAGATAGGGAGTGCCGTCATCCTTTTGCCCAAGACAAACTCATGGGATTCTCTCGTTGACAGTTTGAAAAGGTTTTCAAACGATTTTATGGCCAAAAGAGTGCAGCCCAAACTGGAAAAACGCGAGGATTTCTGATCCTTGAAATTCATGCTGGATACAAACATATGTATTTACCTTATAAAGAAAAAACCTCCCGAGGTGCTGAACCACTTGACAGCTTGCCCGGTTGGTGATGTGGGGATTTCATCCATAACTCTTGCTGAACTGGAATATGGCGTTTCGGACAGTAAAAATATCGACAAAAATCAACAGGCCCTGAGCGAGTTCATGTTGCCTTTGGAAGTCGCTCCATTTGACAACCATGCAGCAGAAATTTATGGGCGAGTACGCGCTGACCTTGAAAGAAAAGGCCAGGTGATTGGCGCAATGGACATGCTGATAGGATCTCACGCTCTTAGTCTTGGGGTTACTCTTGTTACTAATAATTTAAAAGAGTTCAGGCGCATTGAGGGTCTTAAAAACGTTAATTGGGCCAGATAAGATTGCGCTTTCTTACTTGCATGGCTGCACTTATTGCTCCAGGTGTAACTACTGTTATACAGGGTGCAGCAGATTCTTATGGATTTTTCCAAACCGCAAGAGCGTGGCAGTATGCTGCAAATAAAGGACTTACCGTACCTTTAAGGTCTTCAATTGTCAGAAGCCTATTGAAAGCAGGTAGCGAGGTGCCTAGTACTGTCCAATTGATTGTGGTAGTTGCTACGGAAATAAAATGTTTGAAACAAGAAGTGGGCTGCATGAATGGGCAATAAAAAAAGCCGAATCAGAGATAGATTACTTTTAATTTTTGTGGCAATTATAATTTTTGCCATTCTTTTTGGATTTTCTTTAACTACTTCATTTTCTGAGGCTTGGACAATGTTTATAATAATTAATTTTTTAAATATAATTCTTTTATCTTCCGTGATATTTCCTTTGCTGAAAGTAATTAAAAACAGACTCCCGGGTATAATTTTATTTTTTGCCCTCTATTTATTCTTTCTCCTAATAGCTTTTTTGGTTTTTTATTTTCATTTTTTAGAATTGCCAGAAAAAGGTATTTTGTTCAGCTATGGAATAGGAGTTGTTATTATCGATTTTTTAATAATTGCTCTTTTCTTATTCTTTATAACGAAACTAAAGCTCGCCAATCAGTCTGATATAGATAAGATTCTGGATAAGAGTCGATAAGGGGGGGAATTATGCTGAAAAAATCCTTTGGGCTATTTGTTCTAATTTTGCTTTTAGTATCACAAACAGCTTATGCCCAGAATGATTGCTCAGACGATACGCCCCCTCCTATTTCCAATCCGGGTGGTGATAATCCGGACGATACTTTTGCGTGTGATACTGGAAATCCAGATATAATCTACATCAGTTCTGATCCAAAATTGATGATTCTGGAAACTGCAGAATTCAGGGGACACCATACTTAATTATGATGACAATCCAAAAAAAGGCAAAGTCGCTGGATTCCGTGTCGGGGCACGGAATGACGACGAAAAGACTAAAGGCGGGCGCAGCAAGCCACGCCCCTACATACAAAATCAATGTTTCATCCCGAATTTGAGAGCCGTTCACTATTTGTAAAATGTTATGTTAGTGGCCGTACTACGCGCCTTCAGCCAGCCTGAGGCCACGCAAGAGTCCTGCACACTCTGCGCTATAGCCCCATATCCTCCCAGCCTTTTGGCCGTCTGGTCGACCAGCACCCTTCCTTGTTGGGTGGGAGAAGAGCCCTCAAAGGCACTCTTGTAGTCCCAGTGAATGACTTGGCATCATTGTCGATGATGTCTTTTACCAAGTCGTCTCCGGAGGACCATACATTCCCTCGTTTGTCCCGGCTGCCCGTATCCTTCTGGTTGACCGACTGATAAAAGCTTCTTCCGCCGGCGCTGGCCTCCATGGATGCCAACCCCTTCCCATCGGCTGTCCGCTGTATATTGAAAGACATGGCTTTCAAGCTGGGATTATCCTTGAAAGTCTCCCGGATGCCTTTAGCGACATCGTACAAACCTGCCTTATCTGCTTCCTGGGCGTTACTTCATCTTTGACAAGCTTACTCCGCCGGTTTGAATAATAGGGACGTATTCATTTACAATTTGCGGAAATCACGGGGGTTTGAAAAAAGGGCTTTCAAGCGGAGGAAGATTGGTTCGGGAGAAGGGCATAAGATTCGCGCTTGCCATGGCGGGTTCCGACCCCACGGGGGGCGCGGGCCTTCAGGCCGACCTCTCGGTATTCAAAAGCTTCGGCGTGCGCGGGCTCTCGGCGGCAACCGCCCTTACGGCACAGAATACAAGCGGGGTGGCGGCGGTGATGCCCGTCCCGGCGGAGTTCGTGAGAAGACAGCTTGAGACCCTTCTCGCCGACATCCGCCCGGATGCAATGAAGACCGGGATGCTCTGGGGCCGCGGGATAATAGAGACGATCGCGGATATTATAAAAAAGGGATCGCTGAAGAACCTTGTCATAGACCCGGTCACGATCTCGTCATCCGGCGCAAGCCTTCTTGAAGAGGGCGGGATTGAGGCCTTGCGCAAAAAGCTCCTGCCCTTATCGCTTGCCGTCACGCCCAACCTGGACGAGGCCGGGCTCCTCTGCGGGACGAGGGTGAAGGGCCTGGAAGAGATGGAGGACGCCGCGCTAAGGATACGGGACATGGGCGCAAAAATAGTCATAATTACGGGCGGGCACCTGGAAGATGAAGCCATTGACCTCTACTTCGACGGCCGGGATTTCGTGAGGCTTGCGGCCCCGAAGCTGCCCGGCAGTTTTCATGGCACGGGGTGCGCCTTCTCCGCCGCGCTCACGGCCCTTATTGCGCTTGGCGAGCCGCCGCTTGATGCGGCGAAAAAAGCGAAGGAATTTATGAACGGGGCGATAAAAAACGCATTCCACCCTGGAAGGGGTATGGGGATACTGAGGCTGTAAATGGCTAAAGAAAAGACCGTCTACCAGTGCCAGGCCTGCGGGTTCGAGAGCCCGAAGTGGCTTGGCAAGTGCCCGGATTGCGGGCAATGGAACACCCTTGTGGAAGAGCATCTTGCGCCCAAGCGGTTCTCACGCGCAACCGCGCACCCGGAGCCGCTCTCTTCGATACCTCACGAGGTTGGGGGGAGGCTTTCCACAAAAATAGCGGAACTGGACAGGGTGCTTGGGGGCGGCATAGTGCGCGGCTCCGCCGTGCTGGTGGGCGGGGACCCGGGGATAGGCAAATCCACGCTCCTCCTGCAGGCCGCGGCAAAATTTGATTTGCCCGTCCTCTACGTGTCCGCCGAGGAATCGCCCGAGCAGATAAAGATGCGCGCGGAGAGGCTTGGCATCCGGTCAGAAAAAATCGGCGTGCTGTCAGAGACCCTGCTTGAAAACATAATCGCCGAGGCGAAGCGGTCGCGCCCGGAGCTGCTGATAATAGATTCCATCCAGACCATCTATACGGACGAGATGAACTCCGCCCCCGGCTCGGTGGGGCAGGTGCGGGACTGCGCGGCAAGGCTTGTGCAGTTCGCAAAGCAGAACGGTGTTTCGGTCTTCATAGTGGGGCACGTTACCAAGGAGGGCATGATCGCGGGCCCCCGCGTCCTGGAGCACATTGTGGACACCGTCTTCTACTTCGAGGGGCAGAAGGGGCATTCCTTCCGCATCCTGAGGACGGTGAAGAACCGCTTCGGCTCCACCAACGAGATAGGCGTCTTCGAGATGACCGATGCCGGGCTCTCGGAAGTGGAAAACCCCTCGGAGCTTTTCCTTGCGGAACGCCCGGTGAACGTATCGGGTTCCGTGGTGGCGGCCAGCATCGAGGGGACAAGGCCCCTTTTAGTGGAGATCCAGGCCCTGGTCTCCACATCCACCTTCTCAGTGCCCCGGAGGGCATCTTTGGGAATGGACCTTCAGAGGGTGAACCTTATCCTTGCCGTCCTTGAGAAGGTCTCCGGCCTGCACCTGGCCGGGATGGATGTGTTTTTGAACATAGTGGGCGGCCTTAGGATAGACGAGCCCGCGATAGACCTTGCCGTGGCCGCCGCCGTGGTCTCCTCCTTGAGGAACAGGCCCATATCGCCACAGGCATTTCTGTTTGGGGAGATAGGGCTTTCGGGTGAGATACGGGCAGTGAGCCATGCCGATGCGCGGCTGAAGGAAGCCGCCAAGATCGGCCTCAAGGAGGCCGTCATCCCCGCCCTGAACCGTGAGAAGCTGAAGGCCATAAACGGGCTCGCCATTACCGGCGCAAAGGACATCAACCAGGCCCTGGACGCGCTGGGGATATAGTAAAATTCAAAACCGGCCCGTCCGCATTTTTTTCATAAACCTTTGAAATAAGGCAATTTTCAGTCCTCCGGTGTGATTTGCCTTACAGAATTGCCCCCCGCCCATGTGGCACTCTAACGGGGATGTTGAGTACCCGGCCAAAACCGGGCTTATCGGGGCCGAGGAAGACCGGCCCAGGTGGGCCTTTCTTAAAAAAAAGCAAAAATACGGCGTGGGCGGCCATTTTTTTAGTCTTTTTCTTTTTCCATGGCTTCAGCCAGCCTGACCGCGCGCAAGCCGATAGCTGCCGGTTCCCGGAGTTCTGCATCAGCAATCCGGACGCGGGCTATCACCTGGAGCTTTCAGATGGAGACGGACCTTCCCCGCTTTATGCCGCGCTGGAAACCGGTTATGAAGGCATAACAAATGACCTGCGGCCCGAAGGAGGCATTCCGGCCGCGAACGCGGACAGGCCCGCGGCCGGGCTTGCAAATGCCGATGGCGCCCCCATGGAAATCGCCAATGCCGAAAGCCCGCCGTCAACAGGGATCGAAAACACCACAAAACCCTCCTTTGACCCCATCTCGCATGCCCAGCCGCCCCTGAGGTTCAGATCAACCTACAACCTCTCTTATACCTTTCTTACAAACAGCGGGCCCAAGTGGTCCAACTCCGAGCAGGTCTATGACTTTTCCAGCGTTCACAGGGCGCGGAACCTTACTCTCCACAGCCATTTCTTTTACAGCATGCAGAAAGGCCTGAACACGTTTGGCATGTCCGATACGGGGGTGAACTATCAGGACATGGCCTTCGGCGGCAAATACCATTATTCTCTGGACCTCACGGGCGGCTTCGATACGAACAGCCAGGGCCGGACCGAGTGGAACATATTCAGCCAGGGCAGGATAGACAGAAACGGCGGCGTGAAGCTCTCGAAGGATGAGGTCCTCAATTACGGGGCGGGTTTCAGGCTGGGGCATTCCGAGTTCTATTCGGGCATGGGGAGGAATGACTACAACCTGGATTTCTCCTGGCAGGTGACCTCTACAAGGCTTAAGAAGGTGATCCTGAAGGCCGGGATGGATTCGGCCCTGGATTCGAGCGGCGTTCCCCTCTCGTTCTTCGCCTCCGC
This sequence comes from Nitrospirota bacterium, assembly GCA_014874185.1. Taxonomy (GTDB): domain Bacteria; phylum Nitrospirota; class Thermodesulfovibrionia; order Thermodesulfovibrionales; family JdFR-88; genus JACWAF01. The sequence goes on from JACWAF010000026.1 coordinate 83,334, forward strand.
CCAGTCCAACTGGAAGGGGCCGTTCACCCTGGCCGGGCAGTACACGTTCACGAGGTTTTTCCAGAGGGGGCGGCCCAATGGCTATACAGTGAGTTTTTACCGCATGGACGCTGGTTACAAGCTGCTGCCCAATTTGGCCCTTAAAGGCTGGGCCAGTTACATGAAAAGAGAGGACCTTAACGCTGGGAGTTCGCAGAGGGACATCACGGCCGAGGGGATAATCTCATTCCAGCCGGGCCCCGGGGACAGCCTGGACCTGAGGGCAAGCCGCGACGACAACGGCCAGCTCCTTACATACGAAGTGGAGGCCGCGTACAGGCGGCCCCTCTGGGAAGGGGCCGGGGTCACCCTGGACCTCTTGAGGAGATGGAACAGGACATGGCACGATAACGAGGCGGGGGTCACATTCGGGATCGCCCTGAGGAAGCTGAAAGGGGTCACCCTGAGCATGGATTACAGGTTCAAGGACTATGGTTGTGCAGGGGGCAAAGGCATCCCGGAGCATTCTTTTATGACCAGGATCACCAAAACATTTTGAAAACGAGGCGGAGAAGGGCCTTATTTCCGGCGGAACATGCGCCGGAGCCCGTCAGGGCTTATGAAGACCCTCGTGGGCCTTCCATGGGGGCAATGCTCCGGGTCCCGGCATGCCTCGAGGTCTTTTATAAGCCGCCGCAGTTCCTCCTGGCCAAGCTCCTCAGAGCCCCTTACCGAAGAGTGGCAGGCGAGCTTGGCGGCCATATTCTTTTTTATCTCCTCCCGGGTGCCCCTTTCTTCGATAATGGCTGCGGCGGCCTCGGACAGAAGCCCTTCCAGGTCGCCGTTCGATGCCGGTTCGGGGACGGCCCTCAAGAGAATGGCCCCCTGCCCGAAGTCCTCTATCCGGATTGCCAGGTCTTCAAGAAGCTCCCTCTGGGCGATGAGCGCGGCATGGATGTGCGGGGCAAACCTGAGCTGGCGCGGAAAAAGAAGCGGCGAGGGCTTAAGCGAAACCCGGTCCATGAACTTCTCGTACATGATGCGCTCGTGCGCCGCGTGCTGGTCTACGAGCATCAGTCCCCTGTCCGTTGGATAGGCGTAGAACATGTCGGCTATCTTCAGAAAGGAGATGGCTTTAGCTCCTTCGTACTCCAGGGGGAGGGCCTCGTTTATGGCCAGGGTGCCCGCCTCAAATCCGCCTGACGGAGGATAGGGCGCCGTCTCACTTAAAAAAACAGGTCCAGCCGGGGATGCGTCCGCGCCTCCTGCCAGCCGTGCCTCTTCGGGGGCGCGGGTTGCGGCCCCCACGGCCTGCAGGACGAGCCGGTAGACAGCGTCCTTCTCCCTGAAGCGCACTTCTTCTTTTTGCGGGTGTACGTTCACGTCGGCCCGGGCCGGGTCGATATCGAGAAAAAGAAAGAATATGGGATGGCTCTTGTCCGGGGCGGCAAGCGCCGATTTCACCGCGTAGGCCAGCGAGGGGTCGCGCACGGGCCTCCCGTTTACAAATAGGTACTGGTGGCTCCTGCCCGCCCGGAAATTCCCGCTCTTCGATACGAAACCCTTCAGGGCGGCCCCGTTTCGTTGATAATCTACCCTGGCAAGGCCCTCCATGAACTCCGCGCCGTAGAGCTGAACGATCCTCTCCCTGAGGTCAGCCGCGGGGGCAAGCGATACGCTTTCCGCCCCGTCCACTACCAGCGAGAAACCGGCCTCTGGATGGGCAAGGGCCTCTTTTGTGACCACGTTTACGACATGGGCGCATTCGGTCTGGTCGCTCTTCAGGAACTTGCGCCTGGCCGGCGTGTTGTAAAAAAGGTCTTTCACGCAAACGGCCGTGCCCTCGTGGGCAGCGGGTTTGCAGACCGGCCGGCCGCCGTCCATTTCTATCGAAACCCCCTGGCCCGCGCCCCTGGGGGCCGTTATCAGCGTGAACCGCGAGACGGAGGCTATGGAGGGCAGGGCCTCGCCCCTGAACCCCAGCGTCCTTATCCTCTGCAGGTCTTCTGCCAGGCTTATCTTGCTTGTGGAGTGCCTTTCGATTGACAGGAGGGCGTCATCGGGGCCCATCCCTATGCCGTCGTCGGCCACCAGGATGAGCCTCTTTCCGCCCTGTTTTATCTCTACACGGATGCGCCTTGCCCCGGCATCCAGCGAGTTTTCGACAAGCTCCTTCACCGCCCCCGCCGGCCTCTCCACTACCTCGCCGGCCCTGAGAAGGTTTTTTACTTCGTCCGGGAGTATCCTTATCTCGCCCATGGATTATTCTAATGGATTATGGGAATTCATTTCTCCGCAAGGAGTCTTTCTATCTGAAGGGCCGCCTCCTCCGGGGCCGTTTTTTCGGCGTCTATGGCCATATCCGGGTGAGCCGGTTCCTCGTAGGGCACGGTGACTCCGGGGACCGGCCAGCCGCCCCTTGCCTTCTCGTATATGCCCCTGGGGGCGCCGTGGGACTCCTTTCTCGCCCGCTCCCTCTCTTCGCAGACCCTGACCGGGCATTTCAGGTAGACCTCGTAAAAGCGCGGGATGAGCCTCCGGGCCAGCTCGCGCCAGGCCCTGCGGTTCCCGGTTGCGTCTATTATCACGTCGTGTCCCAGCCCGGACAGCTCCATGGCGGCATAGACCATGGCCCGGTAGACGGTATCCCTTTCCGTATCGGAGAACGTGGGCTCCGGCGTGACCACCTTTCTGAACTCGTCCATCCGCAGGATATGGAAGCCGGGGTTCCTTTTTCTGAATGCGTCGGCCACGGTGCTCTTTCCGCTTCCGGGCAGACCGGTTATCCAGATCACGGAAGGCATATGGAATTCAGTCTATCCCCCCCTGAGGCGCTTGTAAAGCCCGGAGAGATGGGGACGCTCGTCCCCATCTCTCCGGGCTGCGGTTCCTGCTTTCCCCTCCTTCAGGGCGGGCCCGCTTATTTGCAGTAGAGGTTCAACTCATGGAAGTTCTCATCGAAGACGCTGGCGCACCTGTGGACCGTGCCCGGAGCGAAGCGGTTCTGGCCGTCCAGCTCGCTGTGCTTGACGAATATGGAGCTGGACTTGTTCAGCGAGAGCGCGTAGCGCCCGCCATAGATCTCGGCCTCGCTCACCTCGGCGCTGGCATGTTCCCTGTTGTGGATGCCCACGCCGTAAAGCCCCCAGGCGTTGATGTAGGCGTCACTTATTACGGGGCTGGCGTAGTCCTTGTTGAATATGCCGAAGTTCGGGGTATTGTCGCCGTTTATCCGGATAATGATCTCGCGCAGGACCGGCGCGGAATAGCCCTTGTTGATGATCCCATAATTGGTAATGCCCTCGCCCACCCAGATGGCCACGTCATCCATTATGGTGGGGTTGGAGCCTTCAGCATCGTCGTTGTAGACGGCCATATTATTGCTGCCGCCAGACGCGAATATGGTCACATGGGCTATAGTGGGGCCGGCGTCCACGTTCACTATGGCTGAAGAGTCCTCGCCTTCAAGCCCTCCGTTTTTGATGACTGTAAGAGACCTGAGGCCAGCGTGGTCGGTCCCCTTGACCACGCACCGGAGCGAACCCTCCGCGTTGCCCTTGATAGTGGTTACCTCCTCACCCGATCCCTCGATGTCGACATAGGGCTTCATGACCACGCAGCAAGAGCCTATGTCGTAGACCCCGGGGAGGATCTTGACCAGGTAGGGGTTGTCCTCGGACGCGTCCGTGATCGCGCTCACCGCTGCCACGGGACTGGTGAAGTCCCCGCCCTCCGGCGCTACGAAGATCACGTTCTGGGCCCACGCACCACCGCACAGACAGAACAAGAGGAGAACTGAAAGTGCGGCAACCTTTCGCAACTTCCTGATGCCCATACTCACCCTCCTTCCCGGCTTTGCCGGACTTTGGGATTTTTAGAAAGAGCCCCGCTGCTCATGGGACGGAGGGCCCCTTTTGCGGTGCGAGTCCCCCGCCCCTGCCGTTAATGTCCGCAGTCCGCCCCCAGGAGGCCGCAGCGGTTGTCGCGGCCGGCCGGTTTCTAGGGCGCATCCGCCATTGAAACAAAAATGAATGCTCTCCCTGGGTTCATCCGTCCCCCTTTTCCCGGAATGCCGGAAGATTGTTTTTCTGGATAGGGAGAAACTGAGAATACAACTAAGGAGATTTTTAATACAACCTGCACGTGTTGTCAAGAAAATTCTTCCGCGGGGGTCCTCTTTGTAACGGGGCGGCCTATTCTGTATACTTTCCTTATGCGCTATATAACCCTTGGCACGGCCGGCCATATAGACCACGGCAAAAGCTCTTTGGTGAAGGCCCTCACCGGCACCGACCCGGACAGGCTGAAAGAGGAGAAGGAGCGGGGGATAACGATAGACCTCGGGTTTGCCAACCTGGACTTCCCGGCCGAGGACCTGACGGTGGGGATCGTTGACGTTCCGGGCCATGAGCGCCTCGTCAGGAACATGCTTGCCGGGGCGGGCGGCATAGACATCCTTATGCTGGTGATAGCCGCCGACGAGGGGGTCATGCCCCAGAGCAGGGAGCACCTGCAGATATGCGAGCTTTTGAAGATAAAGACCGGCCTCATCGCCCTGAACAAGGCCGACCTGGCAGAGCCGGACTGGCTTGAGCTTGTGACCGAAGAGGTGCGCGAGTTCGTGAGGGGCACTTTCCTCGAAAAGGCGGAGATAATCCCCGTCTCCGCGAAGACCGGCATGAACGTGGGGCTTTTAAAAGAGAAGATAAAGGGGCTTGCCCTTTCCGCCAAGAGCGCCAAGCCAGCGGGGGGCGTCTTCAGGCTGCCAGTGGACAGGGTCTTTACGCTGAAGGGGTTCGGCACGGTGGTGACCGGCACCGTCCTCTCCGGAAGGGTGCGCGTGGACGAGGCCGTTGAAGTCCTCCCCCGTAAAATAGAGACACGGGTGCGAGGGATACACAGCCACGGCAGGTCGATGCCAGAGGCCCTTGCGGGCCAGCGTGCCGCCCTGAACCTGCAGGGCGTGGAAAAGGAAGACCTCCAGCGGGGCGACGTGGCCGTAGCTCCAGGCACGCTCAGGCCCTCTTTCGTTCTGGACGTGCATCTCGAACTCCTGAAGGACTCGCCCGAGGTGAAGACCGGAGACGTTGTTCACTTCCACCTTGCCACCTCGGAGACCGTGGCGAGGGTAATCCTTTATGGAAGAGAGCTGCTCAGGGGCGGGGAGGCCTCCTATGGGCAAATGAGGCTGAAGGGGCCGGTGGTGGCCCAGTCCGGCGACCGCTTCGTAATCCGGAGGTTCTCGCCCCTGGAGACGATAGGCGGAGGGAGCGTCCTGGACCCCTCTCCGGGCAGGAGGAGGCGCAAGGAGACGCTGGACGACCTTGCCGTTTACGAGGCGGGCAGCCTTAAAGAGAAACTGGCGCAGAAGATAATGAAATCCGGGATGAACGGTGTTGCCAGAAAAGAGCTTGAGGGCTGGATAAAGGCCGAGCGAGGGGAGATAGACTCCGCCCTGAAGGGACTGCAGAAGGAAAACGCCGTAGTCTTCATGGGGGATGCTGCCCTGCACGCCTCAGCGCTGGCCTCCTTCAGGGAGAAGTCCGCCTCCGTGCTCAGGGCATTTCACAAGGCAAACCCCCTGAAGCCGGGGATGCCCCGGGAGGAACTGCGCGCGGCCTTTCATATGGAGCCCAAACTCTTCGCCGGGCTCCTGCAGATGTCGCCCGATATGGCCGCCGAAAAAGATCTGGTGAGACTGAAAAATTTCCAGGTCGCTCTGACCGGCGTTGACGAGGGGCTTAAAAAAAGAATACTTGACGAACTGAACGCGGCCGGGATGCAGCCCCCATTCAAGGACGAGCTTGCGAAGAAGCTGTCCATGGAGGGGAAAAGGCTCACTGACGTGCTGAAGCTCCTTGCCAAAGAGGGCCTGGTCGTGCGGATGACCGATACCCTCTACCTGACCAGGGACTCATATGAAAAGATGCTGCGGCTATTAAAAGAACACTTCTCCAAGAAACCGGATATGACCGTGGCGGAGTTCAGGGACATGCTGGGCACCACCAGGAAATACGCCCTGCCCATGCTTGAATACCTGGACAGCAACAAGGTCACCATGCGTGTGGGCGAGATAAGGAAGTCCCTTCTCAAGGCCTGAGGTCGTGGCGGGAAAAGTCCCGTTTCGTTGGATTTTCCCCTCTCGTTTCCTCCTCCTCTGGAAAAATAGTTGAATTCCTGTTAAAATTTCCCCTGATTTTTTTTCGGAGGAGAATTATGCCATTTGACCTGAAGGGGCAGGCCGCGTTTGTAACCGGCGGCGCAAGGGGGATAGGTTTCGCCATCGCCAGGGAGCTTGCCGGGTGCGGCGCTGATATCGCCATAGGCGACCTTAAACCGGAAGACGCCGAGGCATCCTGCGCCAAGCTCTCCGGGGATTTCGGGGTAAAGGCAAAAGGCTATGCCGCGAACGTCTCTGACCCCGGAGCGGTGGAGAAGGTGTTCGGGGCCATAAGGGGCGACTTCGGAAGGCTGGACATCCTGATAAACAACGCGGGCATCACCCGTGACGGGCTTGTGATGAGGATGAAGCCTGAGGACTTCGACATTGTCCTCTCCGTGAACCTGAAGAGCGCCTTTCTCTGCTCCAAGGAGGCGATAAAGATAATGAGCAAGCAGCGCTACGGCAGGATAGTGAGCATCTCCTCCGTGGTGGCCTTCATGGGCAATCCCGGTCAGGTGAACTACAGCGCCTCCAAGGCCGGGATGATAGGGCTTACAAAGACCATCGCGCGCGAGTACGGCACCAGGGGGATAACGGCCAACGCCGTGGCCCCTGGCTTCATAACCACTGCGATGACCGATGCCCTGCCCGAGAACGTGAAGGAGCAGATGCGCGCCTCCATACCGATAGGCAAGTTCGGCACGCCGGAGGACGTGGCCCAGGCCGTCCTGTTCCTGTGCTCCAGGGAGTCCGGCTATATAACGGGCAACGTGATACACGTAAACGGCGGGATGTACATGTAAGAAGCCGCAAGAGGCGGGTTTAAAAAAAAAGAAAAAAGACAAAAGGATTAAAATAGAGTGCCGGGATTTCAAAAGGCGCCATTAATAAGAAGAGAAGGAGGACATTGGGCGTGATAGAACAGAAGGTCAAAGAGATAATAGCGAAGCAGCTCGGGGTGGACCTGGCCGAGGTGAAGCCGGAAGCCTCTTTCATAGAGGACTTGGGGGCGGACAGCCTTGACACCGTGGAACTTGTAATGAGCTTCGAGGAGGCGTTCGAGATCGAAATACCGGACGAGGACGCCGAGAAGATAGGCAAAGTACAGGACGCCGTAAATTATATAAGGCAGAAGAAGGGCGAGTAGCGCCAGCCCCGTCTATGAAGCGCAGAGCAGTCGTCACGGGCATCGGCCTGATAAGCCCCGTCGGGATCGGGACCGATGCCACATGGAAAGGGCTTCTTGAGGGCCGTTCCGGCATCGGGATGATCACGCAGTTCGATGCCGCCCGGTTCTCCACCCGGATAGCAGGCGAGGTGCAGGGGTTCGTCCCCGAGGACTTCATCGAGCCCAAAGAGGTAAAGAAGATGGACCGGTTCATCCAGCTTGGCATCGCGGCAAGCCAGATGGCCATGGACGATTCCGGCCTGAAGATAGACGCCTCCAACGAGGACCGGGTGGGTGTGGTGATCGGGGCCGGAATGGGCGGTCTGCATACCATAGAGCATTACACCAAGATATATCTGGAAAAGGGCCCGCGCAGGATAACCCCGTTTTTCATACCCATGCTGATAATAAACCTGGCCTCCGGACAGGTCTCGATCAGGTTCGGGGCCAAGGGGCCCAACTCCGCATCGGTCACCGCCTGCGCCACCGGCACGCATTCGATAGGCGAGGCCTACCGGATGATCCAGTACGGCGACGCCGATGCCGTCATCGCGGGCGGCACGGAGGCGGTGATAACGCCTATGGCCATCGGCGGGTTTAATGCCATGAAGGCCCTTTCGACAAGGAATGACGAGCCCCTTAGGGCTTCAAGGCCGTTCGACATCGGCAGGGACGGCTTCGTGATGGGCGAGGGCGCGGGCGTGCTGATACTTGAAGAGCTGGAGTTCGCCCGGAAGAGGGGCGCGCATATTTATGCGGAGATAGCGGGCTTCGGGATGAGTTCGGACGCCTACCACATAACCGCCCCCGCGCCCGGGGGCGAGGGCGCGGCCAGGTGCATGCGGAACGCGCTTCGGGACGGGGACGTTTCTGCCGAAGCAGTCGATTATATAAACGCGCACGGCACATCCACCAAACAGGGAGACGAGATAGAGACAGCCGCCATAAAACAGGTCTTCGGCCCTCATGCTGGAAAGCTTGCCGTAAGCTCCACAAAGAGCATGACAGGGCATCTGCTGGGTGCGGCGGGCGGCGTGGAGAGCGGCGTGTCCATACTGGCCATGAGGGACGGCATCGCCCCGCCCACGATAAACCTGGAGAACCCGGACCCGGAGTGCGACCTTGATTACGTCCCCAACAAGGCGCGCCGGATGAAGATAGATTACGCGCTCTCAAACTCTTTCGGCTTCGGCGGCACCAACGCCTGCCTTCTGTTCAAGAAGTTTGAATCCTGAACCTGAATCCGTTCTGGGCTATTCTTTCAAAAACAAGACCCTCCTCGTGACCGCCCTCACGCACCGCTCCTACGCTGGCGAGCAGAAGAAGGCAACTTCCCATAACGAGCGGCTTGAATTCCTGGGGGACTCCGTCCTGTCGCTTATACTCTCCGAATACCTCTTTGACAAGGGCCTGGACGAGGCCGCGATGAGCCGCGCAAGGGCGCACCTCTCCCGGGGCTCGGAACTGGCCAAGGCGGCGACAGAGCTTGAGCTTGGCAATTATCTGCATATCGGCAAAGGAGAGGAGAGCACCGGCGGGAGGCGGAAGGAGAGCATCCTGGCCGGGGCGCTTGAGGCCGTGCTGGGTGCGGTGTACCTGGACGGGGGGCACGATGAGGCCAGGGCACTGGTGATGCGGATATTAAAAGACAGGCTTCTTGCAGTCCCTGGCGGCGGCTTCAAGGACGCGAAGACGAGGCTTCAGGAGTATTTTCAGAAGGAATTTGGGGAACTGCCCGCGTATAAGATATTGAAGGAAGAGGGGCTGGAGCACCAGAAGACCTTTACCGCGGGCGTTTACCACAAGAGAAAGCTCTACGGCAAAGGCAGGGGCAGGACCAAAAAAGAGGCCGAGTCCGCCGCCGCGGAGAAGGCGCTGGAGAAGGCGCTGGAGAAGATAGGGGGGTGAGGGTGGCTGTTCCCTTCTTATTCCGTCATGCCGGACTCGATCCGGCATAGCCGTTGGTTTTTTTCGGTTTCGTTTTACCCAACCTGCATCTGCTACTCTAGTTTTTACGCATCCTCATAGTGTAGCGGCATCTTTTTTGTGGGAGTCACCCGCCCACGGGTGACTCCCACAAAAAGTGCGCTTTTTCAAAATCTCTCCTTAAATGGAGCTTTTTCTTTTGAGAAGGATTTTGACTAACGATTGCCTCCACTCCCCTTTTCTGCTAACACTCTCTCAAGAACCCTTCAAGGAGGTTATTAATGGAATCGCAAATCCCGCTTCAGATATCCTCAAAGGACAAGGGCATGCTCCTTCTGCTCTCTTTCCTGCTTGGCACTTTTGGGGTGGACAGGTTCTACCGGGGTCAGATATTGCTTGGCCTTCTGAAGCTCTTCACCTTCGGCGGGCTTGGGATATGGGCGTTCATTGACACGCTGGTGTACATGATAGGGAACCTTCCGCTGGACTCCGATGGCAAGCCCATTGCGGACAGGAAGACACTCGATCTTCTGAAGGGGACGGTTTAAGGGAGGGCTTTAATCATTTGAGCCCCTTGTTCGGGGTTAGGTCTGAAAATTGAAAGGCCCCGGATTGCCAGGGCCTTCCCGGTCTCGCCAATTCTATCAGTCTACCATTGAAATGGCCTCGACGGGGCAGACGTCCGCCGCGGCCTCGCAGTCGCAGGTGGCGCAGCCGTCGGGATTTATCACATAGGCCTTCTCGTCCCTCAGCTCAAAGACATTCGGGCAGAGTTCCGCGCACGAGCCGCATCCCACGCACGTATCGAAATCCACAACCGGTTTCTTCATTAAAACCTCCTTTGATTAATTTTAAACAAAATTGTTTACTTTTTGTATTTTATCATTTCCGCGCAGCTGTGGTAATATTTTTATCTACTAATAACCGGAGGTCAAGCAAATGCTTTCAGCAAGGGCAAAGAGCATAAAACCCTCTCCAACGCTGGCGATAGATGCCAAGGCGAAGGCCATGAAGGCCCAGGGAGTGGATGTCATAAGCTTCGGAGTGGGCGAACCGGATTTCGACACGCCAGAGAACATAAAAGAGGCGGCCATAAAGGCCATAAGGGACGGCTTCACAAAGTACACGGCCGTGGGCGGGATAGACCCGCTGAAAGACGCCATAATAGAAAAGCTCTTCAGGGACAACGGCCTGCGGTACGAGAGGAAGGAGATACTGGTCTCCTGCGGGGCGAAGCACAGCCTTTACAATACGATGCAGGCCCTCCTGGACCCCGGCGACGAGGTGATAATCCCCTCTCCCTATTGGGTGAGCTACCCGGAGCAGGTTGTCCTTGCCGGGGCCACTCCGGTCTTCGTGCAGACCACCGAGGCCGAGCAGTTCCGGCTGAACCCGGAAGTCCTTTCCCAACATATCACCCCGCGCACAAAGGCCCTGATATTGAACTCCCCATCCAACCCCACCGGGCTCACCTATGACCGGAATACCCTTGAGCGGATAGCTGAGCTTGCCCTGGAGCGGGATTTCCACATCATCTCGGACGAGATTTACGAAAAGCTCCTCTATGAGCACACCACGCATACAAGCATCGCAAGCCTTGGTGAAGAGATAAAGGCGCGCACCATAGTCATAAACGGCGTCTCGAAATCCCACGCGATGACCGGCTGGAGGATCGGCTACGCGGCGGGGCCGGGCGTGCTCATAACGGCCATGACCGACATACAGAGCCAGTCCACATCGAACCCCGCATCCATATCCCAGAAGGCCGCGCTGGAGGCCATGACCGGCCCTCAGGACTCGGTCGGGAAGATGCTGGCCGAGTTCGACAAGCGCAGGCGACACCTGGTGGACAGATTAAACAAGATAGAGGGCGTGCACTGCCTTTATCCCACCGGGGCGTTCTATGCCTTCCCGAATACATCGGGCCTCTACGGGCTTTCGCCTGATATTTCCTCTTCCTCGCGCCTTGCCATGCACCTTCTGGAGAGGGCCAAGGTGGCCCTTGTGCCGGGCGACGCCTTCGGGGATGACAACTACGTAAGGCTCTCTTACGCCACAAGCCTTGAAGACATAGAGCGCGGGCTTCTTAGGATTAACGAGGCGCTGGATAGGTTGAGATAGAGGGTGGTAAACTAGGCTGAATGGGCAAATATGAAAAGCTCTTGCTCCAGGTAATAAGCGGGACATCCGATGCGGGCATCAGGTTTGGGGAGCTTTGCGTTTTGCTTAAAAAGCTTGATTTTGAAGAGCGCACCAGGGGAAGCCACCATATCTTCCGAAAAGAAGGAGTGGCGGAGAAAATCAATCTTCAGCAGGATGGGGACAAGGCAAAGCCTTACCAAGTGAAGCAAGTCAGAAATATTATCGTAAAAAATAAGCTTGGGGGTGAATTAAGTGTATAAGTACGAAGTTATAATCTATTGGAGCGATGAGGACAAGGCATTTATAGCCGAGGTGCCGGAGCTTCCGGGTTGTGCGGCCCACGGGGGCTCGATGGAAGAAGCGCTGAGAAACGCCCAAGAGGCTATGCAGCTCTGGATAGATACAGCCAAAGAATTCGGCGACCCGGTTCCACAGCCTAAAGGGTCCAAGCTGATTTACGCATAAATATCCGGCCGGCTCTTTTAAGTTTGAACGGGTTCGGTGAACAGTAAAAGGCATTTAATCTAATCCCGCCCAGCACTCTTATTTATGGGGCTATCGTCCATACAAATTTGAAAAATCTTGTGTTTTTTAGTCAGAATTTGCTTGACAATATACAAGATGTGGTATTTAATAAGATCGTTTAGCACTTAAGCCCTAAGAGTGCTAAAAATATTTTTTAGGAGAAAAAAGATGATAGAAGAAATTTTTGAGCTTTCTGGAAATAACCTAAAGCTTTGTGCGCTATATGACCATTTTGGAAATATGAGATTAGCCGAACCATATATGATTTATCATTCCGCAACAAACAAACGTCTTTTACATTTTTTCCAAATAGATGGTTTTGTAAAAGTGGTAAGAATATGGGTTGGAAGAACCCACGTATCGATTCATTTTCAAAGGCAATTATTCTGGAGGAAGATTTTATTCAGAGAATTGAATATAATCCATTTAATTTCAAAATGTTTCCAATCGTTTATTTTGCAATACCTACATATGATGGTCGAAAAACGTGTATAAACAGAAGAATAAGAGGTAAAAATGCGGAAAGAAGTTGGCCTCCTTTTCAATAGGTCCATAGATTCCCTCCTGCTATCTATAGAACACTTTAATCGCCCTTGGGACAGAGGACGGGAAGAAACCGTCTTAATTTTGCTGGATAGATCTTTTGAATTAATACTGAAAGCCATAATTCTCCATAAAGGGGGGCGTATAAGGGAACTTAGAGCCAAAGAGACGATTGGTTTTGACAAATGTGTTAGAAAATGTGTCAGCGATGTGGATGTAAAATGCCTCAGTGAAGATCAGGCCCTCACAATACAAATTATTAATAGGGCTCTTGTCAATAGGTGTGTAAAAAGCCATTAGGCGGCCATCCTTACAAGTGCCTTTGAAGCATCCTTTGCAACCCCATCGACAAACTTTTTCCCTTTATAGACATCAGAC
>JACWAF010000027.1 GCA_014874185.1 Nitrospirota bacterium
GGTGCGGGTGCGGGTGCGGGTGCGGGTGCGGGTGCGGGTGCGGGTGCGGGTGCAGCAGGGGGAGCGCCTGGCGTGAGCCTTCTCGATTACCTGGTGGCGTTCTCAAAGCACGGGAAACTGATCTTCTTCTGCTCGGTCATCCTGCCCATTCTGGCGCTGGGGACAAGTTTCCTGTTTCCGAAGACATACAGGGCGGAGTCGCGGGTAATGCCGCCCCAGAACTCCTCTTCGATGAAGATCGGCATGATAAGCCAGGTGACGGGGATAGACCTGTCGGGCTTCTCAAGCGGGTCGGGCACCGGGATGACCAGCGATATCTACGCCGGGATGCTGAAAAGCAGCACCATACTGGACAGGATAATAGACCGCTTCGGCCTCATCAGCAAGTACGGCGCCGCGACCCGGGAGGACGCGCGCAGGCAATTAAGTGACGACATCATGGACGTGAGCGTGGATTCCAAGTCCGGCATAGTCACTGTCGGCGTGCAGGACAAAGACCCGCGCACGGCGGCGCAGATGGCCAACGCCTTCGTCGATGAGCTTGAAAAGACAAGCAACCAGCTAAATTACATGGACGCCAAAGGCCGCATGGACTACCTGGAGGCCCAGGTCAACAAAGCAAAGGAAAATCTGACCCGGAGCGAGGAAGATATGAAAAAATTCATGGAGAAGACCGGGGTCCTCCAGATAGACGACCAGGCGCGGGCCATCCTGGAGGGCATAGCCGCGCTGAACGCGCAAGTGGCCGCCAAGGAAGTGGAGATAAACGTGATGAAGACCTTCTCAATGCCCCAAAACCCCGACCTGCAGATGGCCGAGGAGGAACTGAGGGGCCTCAGCGCTCAGCTTGCGAAACTGGAGGCCAGAAAGACCGCAACCGGCATAGACCCGATCCTGCCAACGGCCAACATCCCCTCCCTGGGGACTGACTACGAGAGGAAATTGAGGGACCAGAAATACTATGAAGCCCTTTACCAGTTCCTTGCCAAGGAATACGAGAGCGCCAGGCTGGACGAGGCCAGGAATTATGCCGGAATACAGGTCCTGGACAGCGCCGTCCCGCCCACCAAAAAGTACAAGCCGCAGAGGCTCCTGATAACGCTTGTGACGGCGGCCGGGGGGTTCTTCATCTCGATATTCGCATCCCTGGTCTTGGAATACGTGGAGAAGGCCAAACAGGACAGAGAGACGCGCGAGAAGCTGGACCTGATAAAGGGCCATCTGCGCCTGCGAAAAAACAGGGCGGCTTAGCCTTCGTGCCGGCCGGTTATTGGTCCGCTTTACCGATGCGAACTGAAAATTTCGACAAGGAGCTGCCATGCTGCAGGAAGAGAAAAAGACGCTTACGGAAATGGACGCAGACCGGAAGATCGAGAGGTCGAAGGCCGTATTCAGGGAAGCGGTCGAAAGGTTCGGACCGGACAGGATCGCCCTGGCCATAACGGGCGGCAAGGACTCCACCACCGCCTTGTGGATAGCCAGGCGCGCCTGCGAAGAGATGGGCGTGAAGCTCCCCCTCTGCATGTTCATAGACGAAGGGGACGTGTTCGATGAGATACTGGAGTTCATGGCCCGGATAAAAAAGCTCTGGTCTCTGGATATCGCGTGTCTCAAGAATAAGGACGTAAGCTCGAAGGCCAGGGGGCTTGGCGATATGGTGAAAGTCTCTTCGCTTGATGAGGCGAACCAGGCGGCCCTGCGCGAGATGGGCTTTATCGGAGAGGAGTTCCCGCTCATGCCGGACTCCACGGTCTGCAACCACCTGATGAAGACGGTCCCCATGCGGGAGTTCATCACCGCAAACGGGCTGGCCGCCGTCTCCATAGCCATCCGCTGGGACGAACAGGCCGCGCGCAGGGACGAGGATTATTTCGCGGCCCGCGCAAACCCGCTCCACACGCGCGTCCATCCGATATTGCACTTCACCGAGCGGGACATCTGGACGGCCATATTCAGGCACGATATCCCTTATAACGGCCTCTATAAACAGGGCTACCGCTCACTGGGGGCAAGGTGCGCCACGGGCAGGGCCTCCGATATGCCGGCATGGATGCAGGACATGGAAAATACTCCCGAGCGCGTGGGCCGCGGCCAGGAAAAAGAAAAGGTGATGGGCCAGTTGAGGGCCCTTGGGTATATGTAAGACTAAATCCCTTCTTTCTCTTGTAAGAGAAAGAAGCAAAGAGAACTTTTAGATTTTTCTGCTCTAAAAGAGCAGAAAAACAAGTAAAAATTTTTTCTCTTGCCCCAAGGCGGATGAAAATCCGCCGTATTTGATAAATTCTCTCTTTTTTATAAAAAAGAGAAGTGGAAATCCCGTGAAAATATTTAAAAGGAAAAAAAATCGCAAGGTCGTAGTCGTCGGCATTGACGGCGCGCCGTGCAGTCTTCTGCGGGACTATATGGAGCGGGGGATAATGCCCGGGCTGAAGGAGATGTGCGCGGGGGGCTCTTTGCTGAAGATGAATTCCACTCTGCCCGAGATATCCTCGGTCGCCTGGACAAGTTTTCTCACCGGGAAGAACCCCGGAGAGCACGGCATCTTCGGCTTCATGGAGATAGACCCGGAGACATACGAATACAGGTTCCCGGATTCGCGGTCGGTAAAAGCTCCGGGCATCTGGGAAAAAAACGGGAGCAGGTCCGTGGTCTTCAATATACCCCAGACCTATCCGGCCCGCCCGATAAACGGCGTGATGGTTAGCGGGTTTGTGGCATTGGATTTGAAAGAGGCCGTTTATCCGGAGAGGCTTTTCCGCGAGCTGAGTGCGATGGGATACAGGCTGGATGTGAACGCGCAGCTTGCCGCCTCCAACCCGGAGGCGTTCTTCCGGGACCTGTTTGAGACCTTCGAAAAACGCAGCAAGGCGATAATGCGTGTCTACGAAAAGGAGGACTGGGACCTCTTCATCTGCGCCATAACCGAGACGGACCGCCTGCACCATTTCTTCTTCGATTCGGCGCTGGAAGGGAGATATTACGGCAGGTTCGCGGATCTTTATTCGAGGCTGGATTCTTTTTTGAAGGAGATGGCTGACAGGGCCGAAAAGGACGGCGCGGTCTTCATGACCTGCTCCGACCACGGGTTCACGGAAATCGAAAGCGAAGTTTACATAAACAGGTGGCTCATGGAAAACGGCTATCTCAGCCTCTCCGGCGGCGAGGGGCTTAAGGGGATCGAGCGTCAGTCGCTGGCCTTCTGCCTGGACCCGTCCAGGGTTTACATACACATGGAGGGCAAATATAAAAAGGGCACGGTAGGCAAGAGCGGGCGCGAGGAGCTGATAGGCGTGCTTAAGGGAAATTTGAGAGATATCCGCTTCCAGGGGAAGGAAGTCATAAAAGAAATATTTCTGGGGGAGGAAATATTCAGGGGCCCTTACGCCTGTTGCGGGCCGGACCTCTATCTGCTTCCAAATTACGGCTTCGACCTGAAAGGCCTCACCAGGAGCCCCAGGCTTTTCGGCACAACCCGCTTCAGGGGCATGCACACCTATGACGACGCACATTTCTTCATCTCAAGGGATTTCGAAAGGGAAAATTTGAAGATAGAAGACCTGGCCGGGATCATCTCGGGCTTCCTTGAATGCCCATGCGCGGGCGGGCTGAAATGACCCCCTGGTCCCTTCGAAAAGCGCTTCCCGCGGGGTTTGCGCAAAAACTCGAACGGAAGCTGAAAGACGCCCATTACCTGGAGCTTCTGAAAGGCGGCTATACCGCCTTCGTCCTCAAGACGGCGGGCGGGATTGTGGGCTATCTGCTGGCCCTCCTGATCACCAGGACCCTGGGGGCATTCAGCATGGGCGTCTTCGCGCTGAGCCTGACAGTGCTGAATATAGGCGGCCTGGCAGGAAAGCTGGGGCTAAATTCCATGCTCTTGAAACTGGCGGCCGAGTATTCGGCCCTGGGCCGGTGGGACCTCATTAAAGCGGTGCATGCGAAGGCGATGAGGATCATGGTCCCGCTCAATATTCTTTTATCGGCGCTGCTTTTTTTGTTCGCGCCGCTGCTGGCCGGAAGGCTCTTCCACAAGCCGGAGATCGCGGCCCATCTGCGGATAGCCGCGGTGGCGCTTCTGCCAGCCGCCATCCACGCGCTGAATTCGGAGGGGTTGAGGGGGATAAAAAAGATACGCGAGTTCTCATCGCTTGTGGAACTGCCCAATCTCTTTGCCATAGGCGCGCTTTCAGTGCTTCTCCTCTTCTCCAGGAGCAGCCGCCTTCCCGTGGCGGCGTATGTGCTTGGGGTGGCGGCAGCCGCCCTGGTAAGCCAGGTCCTGTGGGCCAGACATTCGCCTTCGTCCAATCAAGGCGCCCGTGCCGGAATATCCAACGGCAGGCTAATGGGGCTTGCCGTGCCGATGATGCTCTCCACCTCGGCCCTTTTCATAATGCACTGGACGGACACGCTGATGCTTGGCATATACAGGCCGGAGGCCGAGGTGGGCGTCTTTAATATCTGCTCCAAGGTGTCCTCGGTCACAAGCATGGCCATCATCTCAGTGAACACCATTGCCGCCCCGAAATTCGCCGAGCTATGGGGCAAACGGGACATTGCCAGCCTGAGAAAGGTTGTCAGGCAATCGACCAAGCTCATATTCTGGGCCTCCGCCCCGGTCCTGCTGGCCATAACCCTCTTGCCCGGGCCGATACTCGGGCTTTTCGGGGGCGAGTTCAGGTCCGGCTCCCGGGCGCTGCTCATATTGCTTTTGGGCAGGTTCGTGAATTCGCTGTGCGGCCCGGTCGGAATACTGCTGACCGTCACCGAAAGACAAAAACTGTTCCAGAACATAATCTTTCTGGCCGCGGCCCTGAATATAGGGCTCAACCTCGTCCTCATCCCCCGATACGGCATAACCGGCGCATCCATGGCAAGCACGATAAGCACGGTCTTATGGAATTTCACCTGCGTTTATTTCGTGAGGGCCCATTTCAGATTCACGACGATCTATCTCCCGTTCAGGAGATTTGCCGGGGGCGTAAAAACCCAGGGCGCGTGATCGCCGCCGCGCCTGATTTTTTCTGGACACTATGCACTTTAGAGTATATACTCTGAATCGAATTTGCAACCTGTAATGGCGCGCCGCCCGGACAGCGGAGGCTGCATATCGCTGCTTGAACTGACAGACGCCGGTGCTGCCCGCCCCCGGATAAGCGGTTGCGCCGGGACGGACTGGGAAAGGAGGATTTTCAAACTGAGATCGGCCCCGGGGATTTCCATCGTCATAACGAATTACAATTACGGCCGGTTCCTGGAGCAGGCCATCCGGAGCGCGCTGGACCAGTCGCTGCCCGCGGGCCTTACGGAGCTCATCATAGTGGACGACGGCTCGACAGACCGGAGCCGCGGCATCATAAAAAAATACGAATGGGCCGCGAAATGCGTTTACAAGGAAAACGGCGGCCAGGCATCGGCCATGAACGCCGGGTTCCGGCAGGCAAGCGGGGAACTGGTCTGGTTCCTTGATTCCGACGATTACCTGCACCCAGTCGCCTGCGAGAAGGTTTTGAAGGCTTATAAAGCGTTAAGCCATGCAGAGAGACAGCGGGTCTCCAGGATCGAGGGCCGGCTGCACGTGCGCTTCGACGATGAACAGGCCATTAAAAAAGGAAGGGTCCTGCCGCGGCGCTTCCCGCAAGACCCCAGGGCGGAGTTCCTGGGGTACGGCAGATGCCCGGGCCCCACCACAAGCGGCAACGTCTGGCCTAGCCCGTTTCTTCGAAAGATATTCCCCATACCGGAAGGCGATTTCAAGTGGGGCGCGGACAGCTATCTTTATGTCAATGCGGCTTTTTTAGGAAAGCCGCTTCGCATCCTTGACGCGGTTGGCGTATACAGGAAGCACAATATGGCCAAGACCTATTTTTCCGTCCCTTTCATAAAAAACCAGCTGCAGACCGACAGGACAAAAGAGGCGTGCATAACTGAGCTGGCCAGGAGCACCGGTTTCCCTGACAGGTTTGGACCTTCCAGATGGGCCAGGAACGGCCCGCACATGAGGCTTGAGCTATTCGCCCGGAAACTTGGGCTTTCGGACGGTTTTTTCCAGGAGACGGGCTTTTTAAGGCTCCTCCTGACCGCCGTGAAAGCGGTCGCCCTCTACAGACCCTATCCGCTTGCGGCAAGGCTGTTTTACATGCTTGAGGCCGCCTGCCTGGCGGCCGTCCCGAAGGGTGCCATAGGCGGGTTTGTATCGTTAAGCGCGCAGATGGGGCCGGTTGGCAATTTCAGGAGAATGGCAAGAGACCTGTTCTTCTCCTCCGGGGCCGGGACAGCCCCGGGAAAGGGACAGGAATGACACGGCTGCTCATAATCGGATTGGACGGGGTCTCGTGGAACGTGCTGAAACCCATGATCGAGGCAGGGCACATGCCCTTCCTTGAAAGCGAGATCGAGAAGGGCAAGGCCGGGGTCCTGCGCTCTACCGAGCCGCCCATAACCCCAACGGCCTGGACCAGCTTCCAGACCGGGCTCACCCCGGAAGAGCACGGGATATTCGGCTTCAGGGGATTCCACATGGAAAACGGAAGGCTCCGGAACTCGATACGCACCGCCTCCAGCGTGACCGCCCGGCGCATATGGGACATCCTCTCGAAAAAGGGCAGGCGGATATGCCTTTTGAACCTTCCCCTCACCTATCCGCCTTTCCCGGTAAACGGGATAATGGTCTCCGGGTTTCCCGTGCCCGGTCCAGAATGCGAGTTCACCTACCCGGCGGAGTTCAAAAGGGAATTATTCTCGGTGATACCCGGTTTCCAGGTGATGCAGACGGGCATGGGCGCCATGCAGCGGGGCATGAAAGTGGATGATGTGGTCGGCTGGTGGACGAAACTGATAGACCAGAAGGCCGGTCTAGCCCGGCATCTTTTAAAGAAAGAGCCATGGGACGTGTTCATGGTCCATTTCCAGGAGACGGACCTGTTGCAGCATTTTTTATGGCACCTGATAGACCGGACACATCCGGAGCACGACCCCGGGGGGTTCGCAAGGGTGGGCCGGTTCTACAATGAGCTGGACCGGAGGCTCTCCGAAATAACAGGAGCGGCCAGAGGGAAAGGCTTTTCGGTGATGATGCTCTCGGACCATGGTTTCCAGCGGGCTGATTATTCCGTGAACCTCAACAGCTGGCTTTACCAGAAGGGGTATATCGTACCGCGCCTCTCCGCCAGGGCCCTCGTCTCCAAGGCCGCGCAGAGGATATTCGAACTGCCTTTTTTGCTCAAGCTCCGGGGCAGGCTCCTCCTCAGGAAATCGGCCATCGCCATGGCGAACCAGTTCCTCGGCTCAGGAATAGATTACGAACGTTCCGCCCTGTTCGTGGAATCAAACGGCACAAACACGGCCTTCGCCCATTTCTTTACGGAAGATGAAGCGCTCACAAATAAAATCCTCTCGGAAATAAAGGCCCTTTGCACGGAGGGCGGAAAGCCGCTAGTCGATTCGGCGGGGCCGATCAGCGCCGGCCACCCGGCCCTTAAAATCATCTTTGCCGAAAACGCGGTCTGCTCCGGGATGATGCTCACGAACGGGCACTGGTACACGAGGCCGAAGCCCGGAGGGGCAAGGCTGGTCGGGGTGCACCACGTAAACGGCGTGGTCATCTTCGACGGCTCGGTGAAATGCGGGCTGCCCAGGGACATCTTCGAAATGCCGGGGTTGATAATGGGCTGCCTGGGGCTTCAGTTCAGGCCGCTTGGAAGGGCGAGAGGCAGGGCGCAGGTCCCGGATGCCGAGAGTTCGCGGATAGAGCGGCAGTTGAAGGGGCTTGGCTACCTCTGATGGACAAGGCATCGATGGCCCGGGTAACGGTCTGCATACCGACGATGAACAGGCCGGAGGACCTGGCAAGGTGCTTAAGCTCCGTAATGGGCCAGAGCGCCCTTCCGGCGGAAGTGGTAATAATTGATGACGGCAACCTGGACCAAAACGCCTTCAGAAAAATGGTAGAGCCCCGCGCGAGGTTCGTCTACTTCAAAAAATCCCGGCCCAGTTCGGCGGCCTCAAAGAACCTGGCCAGGAAACTGGCGTCTTCCGGCTTGATACTTGTCCTGGATGACGATACCATTCTGGAAAGAGGCTGCATCGAAGAGCTGGTGAAGCGGTTCGAATGGGACGGGGGGAAGGCGGTCGGGGGCGTAAGCGGGGTCATTACGAACAGGAAAAAGAAGTCCGTCATCGAACGGGTAATGAGGAGGCTTTTCCTGCTTGAAAACGGGAATCCCGGCAGGATACTGCCCTGGGGGTTCCAGACCGGCTACTATCATGCCATAACCGTGGACCGGGAGGTGCAATGGACCAGTTCCTGCTGCACCTGCTACCGGAGGGAGCTGCTGGAGGAGTTCTCTTTCCGCGAGTTCCAGGGCGGGCGCACGGCGCTGGAGGACATAGATTTCTGCTGGAGGGCATCGAAGAAATACAGGTTCATGGTCACGCCCGCCGCGCGGCTTCAGCACAACCATTCGCGCTCCGGGCGGGAGGCGGTCTATCGCACTGGTTTCAAGCAGGCATACAACAGGCTCTGGATCTTCCGGCGGCACTCGGGCGGGCTCAAAAACAGCATCTCCTTCTGTTGGGCCACGCTGGGCCATGTCCTGGGGATGGCCTTCACGGGCAGGCTGGGTTTCGCGGCCGGAAATATCGCGGGGACCCTCGCGTTTCTTAAAAAGGGCGCAAGGAGATAAGAATGGAAACCGGCTTGCTGGAGGGCCTGAAGGCCCTGGACTTCGCTTTCCCCCTCCTTATCGCGCTTTTCCTTATAGCGCGGGCGGGCCGTTTCGGAAGATACGAGACGGGCGTGGTCATCTTCGGATTTGCACTGAGGGTGGCGCTTGCTCTGATACTGAAAAATGTCGAATTCCCGTATTTCGCAAACGACCCGGCCAAGTACAACTATATCGCCTCAACAATAGCGAACGGCCACCCGGACTTCTACGACAGCCTGCAGACGAACGCCTTTGCCATGACGGGCGGCATAATCTATTTCTTCCTGGGCCAGAGCCAAACCTGCTGGGCCGTGTTCAACGCCTTCGCGGGCGCGGCCACCATACTGGTTGTGATAAGGACAACGGAAGAACTCTTCGGGAAGACGGAGGCGGGCCTCGCGGGACTGGTCTATTGCGTATTCCCCTCTTATGTGCTCTTCGATTCCATACTGGAGAGGGAGGCCCTGATAATACTCTTTCTCTCCCTTTCGGTCCTCCATTTCGCAAGATACCTCAGATCCGGGCGCATCAGGAATTTATGCGCCTTTGCGGCCTTCGTGATAACGGGCGGGATATTCAGGCCCCTCTTTATCCCGCTGTGTTTCGGCATCGCCTATCCGTTCATGGTCATCAATTTCTACATCTCGGAATGGGCCAAGAGGCTGTGGATAATGCGCCCCTTGATACTGGCGGTCTTCGTTTTCATGGTCTCGGGGGCGGTGATAGCGGCGCTCTATTTCACGCCGCTTGGGGGGATAATCATGGAAAAGCTCTCGGAGGAGGCCCTGACGGGCGTGGCCCAGTCCAGGGCCAGCGGGGCCAGTGCCTACCTTGCCGATGTGCATTACGGCTCTGTCGCAAGCATCATTTATTACACGCCCTTAAAGTTCCTGTATTTCACCTTCGGGCCGTTCCCCTGGCTTGCAAAAGGGACATCCGGTCTTGCCGCGAGCATGGAGGGGCTCTGCAATCTCTTTTTCATGGTCTTTTCCATAGGCGGAGTCAGACACGTCATGCGGCAAAACAAACGGCTTGCATTCTTCATGGTCCTTTTCGCCCTTGCCGGGCTTGCCGCGCAGGGCGCGATAGACTCCAACTACGGCACGGCCCTCAGGCACCGGATCAGCTACAGCTTCCTTTTTGCGATACTCTCCACTTACACCCTGTGCAGAACACGCGTATTCGGGTTGCTAAGAGACATATTCCTGCTCAGGGGACCGGCGCCAAAATACGCCGTGGCCATGCTTCTGGCCGCAAGCACGGTGCTGTTTCTGGCCGCGCCAGGCCGCTCGCAGACGGTAAGCCTGCCTTATGAGGACGGGCAGATAAGGATCTGGGCCGCGCCTTCACTGGAAAAGGTGGACCGCTATTTCAGAAACGCCGATTTCAAAAACGAATACTCCGGCATGGCAAGCATAAGCGCGGCAAAGGACGAGTACGAGTCCTTCCAGGTCGTTTTAAGCAACAAGGGGCGGGCCCCCATAGACCTGAACGCGCTGAGGGTTTCCGGCCTGAAATCAAAAAAGGGTGACGTCATACCGGGCGCGAATATCGAGGCCTTCTATGTCGGCTATGTGAACGAACAGTATCCGGACGTGCTTTTCCCGGCTGGGGTGGCCAAATACAAGGAAGAGTTCAGGGCCGTTCACGGCGGCGACGACCTGGACCTCTGGTTCACCGTACACGTCCCCGCCGGGGCCGGTTCCGGCGATTACGCGGGGACTGTAACCCTTCAGGCGGGCGGTGGCAGCTACAGCGTCCCGGTCTCGCTCAGGGTCAGGGATTTCAGCCTTCCAGGGAAGACCGCCGTCAGCACGCTTTTATTCAACCTGCTGCCAAGAGACATCTCCGAACGTTACGGCCTGGGTATCTTCTCGCGGAAATATGAAGACTTGGTCAGGGGCGTCTTCGAGGAATATAAAAAGCACCATATCTCAAACGGGGGGGCCGCCCCGGTGCCCCTTTTCGAGTATTACCGGAAGAAGGGCGCGGAGGCCACGGCCGCCTATTTCGAGAAATGGTGCCGCTACTGGACGGATGCCGGCCTGGAGTGCAACAACCTGCAGGCCCCGGCAGACATTGAAAGGTTCAGGGATTTCATAAAGCCCGTTTACGAAGCGGTCAAAAAGAACGGCTGGATGGATATCGTGGAACTGAAGCTCCCCCATGACGAGGCAAAACGCGGGGAAAAGGCCAACGCGAACCTGGAATGGGCACGCCAGGCGCGCCGCCTCGCTCCGGGGATAAAGATCCAGCACACGTTCGGGGGGCTGGAGCGGGGACTGAACAGGGCCGTGCTGGAGAGTTACGCCGGATATGTGGATGTCTGGTCCCTGGTGCCCGATGCCTATTCCGGCGACCCCGGGATAAAGGCATTCATTGACGGTCAGGCGAAAAAAGGCGCCCGGATCTCCTGGTATATCCATAGAAAACTGAACGTTTGGCAGTCGCGGGCAGAGCTCAGGCGCTTCTTCTGGCAGATGTGGGCCAATAACGTCTCGTCGGTCAGCCTCTGGAGGACTGATTTCTGGTCCAGGCCTGAAAAACGGGCCTCCGGCGGCCTGTTCAGGGGGCGCCGCATCCCCGAGAAGAAGACATGGAGGGAACCGAGGGGGTTTGGCACCACGAAAAGCTCGGGGGTGGGAAACGGGACCCTTTTCTGGCCCGATGACGACAGGGTGCTCACATCCATAAGGCTTGAGACCATACGGGACGGAATAGAGGATTACGAATACCTCCAGCTTGCAAAGAAAAAGGGAATAGCCGTGCTGGTCCCGGAGGGGGCCGATGCGAGGGAACTGATGAAAATAAGGGCGGACCTGGCCAGACAGATAGAGGAAAAGAAGTGAAGCGGCCCAATATAGCCCTGATAATCCTGGACACCGCGCGGGCGGCAAATTTCTCCTGTTATGGATATGAGAGGGAGACCACGCCGGAGATAGACAAAATAGCCTCCGAAGGCGTCCTCTTTGAAAACGCCATATCCCCTTCGCCCTGGACCCTTCCGGCCCACGCCTCCATCTTCACCGGCCTCCATCCCTCGTTCCACGGCTGCACGGAAAGGCATAAAAGACTCGACCCGCTGGTCCCAACCCTGCCCAAGATGCTTAAGGACTCCGGCTATCATACGGCAGGGTTCTCAAATAACAGCTGGATAAGCCGGGCATTCGGGTTCGCAAACGGGTTCGATGCCTTCTATAACCTATGGCAGGTTGTGCAATACGAGACCGATTTTGCCAACCCGGACCTCCAGGGGACGGAAAAATACGGGAATGCCTTGGGGCTTCTGAATAAAGGCAACCCGTTCGTGAATCTTATAAACGGCATATACGGCAATTCCCTCTGGAGGCGCTACGATTATGGGGCCAGACGGATAAACCGGCTTGCGGCAAAAGCGCTCGAACGGATGGATAAGCGAAGGCCCTTCTTTATCTTCATAAATTACCTGGAGCCCCATCTGAAATACGCTGCCCCGGAGCCCTGGTTCGGAAAGTTCCTGGATAAGGGGACAAGCAGGAAAAAGGCCCTCGGGGTGAACCAGGACGCATGGGCCTGCATGGGCGGGACGGCCCGGATGACAGCTGAGGACTTTGAGATATTAAGGGCCCTGTACGACGCGGAGTTGAGCTACCTGGATTACCGGGTGGGCGAGTTCTGCCGCGCCCTGCGAAAAAAGGGGCTGTTCGATGACACCGTCCTGATCATCACGTCAGACCACGGCGAGAACCTCGGCGAGCACGGGCTGATGGACCACCAGTTCTCCCTGCACGACACCCTCCTCAGGGTGCCCCTGATAATAAGGTTTCCGGGCATCTTCAACCGGGGCGCAAGGATAAAAAAGATGGTGCAGACCACGGGCATACTGCCCACGGTATGCAGGCTCCTTGGCATCGAAAATAAAGGGAAAGACCTCCTGCAATTGGATTCCCGGGAGGCGTTTGCGGAATACCTAACGCCCCAGCCCCCTTCGGAAATCCTGAAAAAAAGATACCCCGGAGGTGATTTCAGCCGCTTCTGCCGGGGGCTGACAGCGGTCTATTCCGGAGATTGGAAGCTGATATCCTCCACCCGCGGCGAATACGAATTGTACAACTTGAAAGAGGACCCGGAAGAAACCAGTAACCTGTTCGAAAGCCGCCCCGCCATCTTCGATGCGCTGAGGGACAGGCTGAAGGGGTTCCAGGACTCCCGGCCAATCGTCTCCGGCCAGACCGGAGAGGTTGCCGCCGGCGAGGTGAAAAAGAGGCTTGAGGCGCTGGGATACCTGACCTGAAAAAAGACCCGGCCCGGAGGGAACTGACCTCGATGAAGATCTGCTTCATTTACAATACCGACTGGGGGCTCTGGCAGTTCAGGAAAGGCCTGCTGAAGGACCTGAAAGGGGCCGGGCACGACATCTATGCCATATGCCCGCCGGGCGATTTCGTGCCCCGTCTGGAAGGGCTTGGGGTGAAGCACATGCCCCTCCATGTTGACAGGACGGGCGTGAACCCGCTGAAAGACCTCGCGCTCCTTGCCCGCCTTTACGGGATTTTCAAAAGGGAGAAATTTGACATCATCCATTCCTTCACGATAAAGCCAAACATATACGGGGCATTCGCGGCACGGCTTGCCGGAGGCCTCCCGTTCATCGCCTCAATAGAGGGGCTTGGCTACGCGTTCACCCCGAACGGGGGGGGGATAAAGCATAAGCTCCTGGGCCGGATTGCGGGGTTCCTTTACAGGAGGGCCTTCCGGAACGCGAGCTTCGCCGTTTTTTTGAACCGGGACGACATGGAATTCTTCCGCATGAACGGGCTGGTGAACGGAACAAAATCCAGGCTCATCCGCGGCGCCGGGATCGATATAGAGGAGTATGCCCCTGTCGCGCCGGAGGACCCGGCGGTCCAAAGGCTGAGGGCGGGGCTCTCCATAAAAAAGGACGATGTGGTCATAACGCTTGCCGCCCGCCTGCTGCGGGAAAAGGGCATAGCCGAGTTCATAGAGGCGGCAAGGCTCCTGAAGGCCAAATATCCCGGGACGGCGTTCCTGCTGGCGGGCGGGACGGACCCGGGCAACCCATCGGCCATGCCGGAAAAAACCCTCATCGAGGCCCAGTCCGAGGGCTGGATAAAATGGCTGGGGCACCGCAGCGACATGAAGACAATATTCGCCCTCTCGGACGTCATAACCCTGCCCTCCTATTACCGGGAGGGGCTCCCGATGGTGCTCCTGGAGGCCATGGCCATGGAGAAACCGATAGTCACAACAGACAACGTGGGCTGCAGGGACGTGGTGGAAGAAGGCAGGAACGGCTTCATGGTGCCGATGAACGAACCCGAAGCGCTGTCAGAAAAACTCGAACTGCTTATCAGGGACCGGAAGATGCGCGTCCTCTTCGGCAGGCGTGGGAGGCTGAAAGCCATTTTCGAGTTCAACCAGGAGATGGTGAACCGCGAGACCGAAAGCCTGTACCTGGAAGCTGCCGGAAGGCCGGGGCACAATTAGGGGGCCCGCTCTTTTCAGCGCCCGCCCCCCGGTCCGGGTTCCAAACCGTCAAAGAGAATCCGGTCGCGGACGGACGGTATAAGGTCTACGTAAATACTCACTACGTCGTTCTTTTTCAGGGTATAGTAGATATTGAGCACGTCCATGAAGCCGTATTTCAGGATCTGAAAATAGGGACGGACCTCGTAACCTATCGTCTGCCCGCCGGGGCCGATTATGCGCCTCAGGCCGTATCCGTTGGTATCGGGGTTCTGGCCCAGAAAGCTTACGGCCCTGTTCATGGCCTCCACCGAATTAAGCCCGTGCAGTTCAGTGTAATCAAAACCCGGGGCAAAAGGCTTAAGCGTATACCGGTCACCCTCCACGTCCAGGAATGCCACGCTCCGGGGGTCGGTAAGATACCTCATGCCGTAAAGGATGAGGGTGTACCTGAGATTGGGGTTTACCGAACGGGCGCCGCCGGTCCTGAGCGGAGTAAGCCCGGCACACCCGATCAGAGTGAACACAATGGCCGCGAGCAGAAGACGCTTCAATGTCTCCATAAGGAAATCATAACAGATTGAAACCCGGTATCCAATAGCGAACGGGCTTGCTTTTTTCCGCCTGAAACTATAAATTTAACTGCCTGACTAAAAAATAAAAGGGAGAACTCATGTCAACGGACCACAAGAGGTGGCGGCTGAGCGAGATGGACCTGCGGGAACTGGACCCGGTGAAGGCCCGCGAGCTAATAATAAAGTGTTTCTTCGAGTCGCAAAAAGAGACCTTCGCGCGTGCCAAGCAGAATTTGGGCAAAGAGGCCAGGGACGACGAGATAAGAAAGACCGTGGAGAGCGTAATAAGGCTCTCATTCAAGGAGGTTGGCGGCTCATATGAGGAACCCACAAAAGAAGATCTGGGCAAGGTGGTCTCCACGCTGGCCCGCAAGGCGGACTCCTGGGGCACCCCGCCTGACATCATAGAACACCACAAAGGGCAGATAATAAAGATACTGAACCTGCTTAAATAACTGGCTCTCAATGCCTGCCTTTTGTTAAAGGCTGACACCCATTAGGCGGCGGCAAACAGGAAAATCCCCGATAGCTGGAATCAACTTGACTCCGGAAACCCTTCTGATAGTCTTTAAATAAAGAATCAGCGAGGAGGAAAATACAATGAACGTAAAGGAATGCATGAGCAAGGAACTTGCGACCGTAAAACCCACCGATACGCTGACCGAGACCGCCAAACACATGAAGCAGAAATCGATCGGCTCGGTGCTCGTCCTTGAGAACGGCAAACTGGCGGGAATCCTCACGGACAGGGACATCGCCATCGCGGTGGCCGCCGAAGGGAAAAACGCCAGTTCCACCTTTGTCCAGGACGTGATGAGGAAAAATCCGAAGACCGTCGAGGCGAGTGCGGGGATAGAAGACGCGCTGAAGATAATGGAGAAGGAGAAGATAAGGAGACTGCCGGTGGTGGACCAGGGGAAGGTGGTGGGGATACTCTCCTCCTCGGACCTGGCCTCCATCCTCAAACAGCAGATAAGCCAGTTCATAGGACTGGAAGAAGTCTATTCTCACGCCGGAAGATAACCAAAAACCCGTCTCTTTGGAGCGGCCCGAAGCTCCCCTTCGAGGCCGCTCTTTTCTTTTCATTCCCGGGGCTGATGCTATAATTACCCCATGCGTGTATATCTGAACGACGGGCTGGTCCCCCTGAAAGAGGCCCGGATATCCGTACTCGACCACGGGTTCCTCTATGGCGACGGGATATACGAGACCATGCGGGTATATGGCGGCGTGGTCTTCATGCTGGAGGAACACCTGAAAAGGCTCCAGCGCTCTGCCGCTTTCATCGGGCTCACCCTCCCGAAGGGCCCAGGCGAAATGAAGGCAAGCATCTATGAGACCATTGAGGCTAACCATGAGAAGGAAGCATACCTGCGGCTCACGGTCTCCAGGGGAGCGGGGGCGATAGGGCTGGACCCGGAGCTGTGTGCCAGGCCCACTTACATCGTGTTCGCGGAGAAACTGAAGCCTTATCCGCAGGGCTTTTATGAGAACGGGATAAAACTGCACATAACAGCCGTGCGGCGGAACCTGAAAGAGGCCGTCAACCCGCAGATAAAATCCCTCAATTTCCTGAATAATATCCTCGCCAGGATCGAGGCCAAAAAGGCCGGGGCCGATGAGGCCCTGATGCTGAACCACGAGGGCCTCCTGGCCGAGGGCACCGTGAGCAATATATTTTTCGTGAACGGAGAAGGCGCCCTGTGCACCCCGCGAGTGGACTGCGGCATCCTGGACGGGATCACCAGGGGCGTTCTGCTGGATATTGCCGGACGGCTCCATATAAACACCATGGAAGGGCGGTTCACGCCCGCGGACCTCTACAGCGCAAGAGAGGTTTTTATCGCCAGCACGATTATGGAAGCAATGCCAGTGGGCAAGGTGGACGGCGCGGTTTTCAAGGTGGGCGAGACGGCAAAACTCCTTGCGGCGGAGTACAGGAAGGAAGTTGACGCGTATACCGAAAACACCAGGGCCGCCGGCCCCTCCATATGGGGAGAAGGGGAGTGATCGTTAAAACCGTTCTTTCTCTTGTAAGAGAAAGAACCAAAGAGAACTTTTACTTTTCAGGTATTTTATTTAATCCGAGAAATTCCTTTAATCCATATCGGGGTCCCCTTCGAAAATTCAGACGGGTGAGGGAGGCGGAGCGATTAGAGGGGGCGCAAGCCCCATAAGGACTTTAAATTTTCATGTTTGAGCCCCGCCGTAAGGGGCGAGTTTGAAAATTTTAGCGGAGCCGACCGAGACCCCAAAGGGGCTTTAGCCCCGTATTTATGTTCTACGGAATTTTCGGGGGCGCCCTTCTTTGGGTTACCTTTC
The DNA here is from genome assembly GCA_014874185.1 of Nitrospirota bacterium. GTDB lineage: Bacteria > Nitrospirota > Thermodesulfovibrionia > Thermodesulfovibrionales > JdFR-88 > JACWAF01. The sequence continues at coordinate 17,066 of JACWAF010000027.1, forward strand.
TTGGGTGAGCAAGAAAGTAGCCGGGGCATGGGGCAGAGCCCCATAGAAAAAGATATGGATTAAATATGGATTCCCGCTTAAGGACTGCGGGAATGACAAAGAAAAGCTTATTTCCCCTAGTCTCTCGGAATTTAATAAACGGTACTGTAATTCCCTTACTCTCTTATACCCTGATACAGCCTCACCGATACCGCCCCGAATGCCGCCGGGGCCAGCCAGGCCGCAACAAGCGGCGGGAGTATCCCGGCGTATCCCATGGAAAGCGCGATCGTATAGCTGAACCAGTACAGCAGGCTCACGGCAACCCCGATAGAGGCCGAGGCCAGCCCGCCCAGTCCGCTCCTCAACGACAGGGCTATTGCCAGCAGGACCATTATGAAGTTCACGAACGGATAGGAGATGCGGGAGTCCATGTCCACTGAGAGCTTCTGGTTCTTTATGCCCGCCGCCCTGAGCCTTGCCATATACTCGGAGAGTTCGCTCAGGCTCATCTCTTCCGGCTTTTTGGCCTCTTTCTCGAAGAGCCCCGGCGAGAGGAAGCCCCGGGGCAGGGTCATCCGCGGCTCAGCCCTGACCGTCCCGCCCTGCAGATCGTAGGTCCTCACATCCGCAAGCAACCACTGGCCGCCCCTGAAGACCGCCTGCGAGGCGTCTATCCGCTCCGTCAGTTTCCCCTGGTTAAAACGGAATATGCTCACCCCTTTCGCAATCATCTGCTCCCTTATATAAAGGTCGAACATGACCAGTGAGCCGTCCTGCGCGCGCACCCAGACCGTACCCCCCCTGAACAGGGACTGCCCTTTCCCGGCGGAGGTCAGTTTCTTTGCTTCGGCAAGGCTCATCGGGGCCAGGAACTCGCTAAGGACGAAGTTGGCCAGGGTGAGGGCCGCCCCAGCCAGAACAAGCGGGATGAAAAGCTTCTTAAGCCGCCCCCCCGCGCTCAATACGGCAACGGTCTCCCTGGCCCGCACGGCCTGACCCGCCACGAAAAGCCCGGCAAAGAGCCCGGCAACCGGCATTGTATATACGATGTACTGCGGAGTGGCCAGCAGAAAGTACTTGAACATGTTCCAGGGGGTTTTATGGACGATGTCTTCCAGCTTGTCTATCAGCTCTATCGAGCTGAGCATCAGCGAGAGCCCTACCGCCACTACCAGGAAGGCCCTAAGAAATTCCCTCGTATAATATTTTTGCAGAAGGGTCATTTCTTCTCGGCCACCCTGAAGGCGTAAAGAGATGCCGCGGTGATTATCACGAAAGGCAGCCAGCCTCCGATCACGGGGTCAAGCTCGCCGGCCGCGGTCAGCTTCTCCGCGTAGGTGAGCATCATGTAATAGACGGTGAAAACGACGGTGCCTATGGCAAGCCCGCCAAGCCTCGCCCGCTTTCCGGAATAAAGCGAGAGCACCGGAGCGAAAAATATCATGGCGAAGGTGAAGAGCGGATAGGTAAACCTCTTGTAAAATTCAATATACCTGCTGACTCTATCGGACCCCTGCATGGCGCGCGCCTCCCTCATGAGTTCGCAGGGGGTAAGCTCGGCAAGCTGTCTCGTCTGTTCCCCCCCCAGAATGGGCAGCACCAGGTGGTAGTTTCCGAAGAATATCTCGGTGAGCCTGTCGTCGGATATCATGTGGATGAGGCCGTTTTTCAGGTCGAAGGAAACGGCGTCCTCCTCCCCCGAAGGGGCGATCCGCCCCTGGGAGGCATATATCACCACGGGCTGGTTCTTCTTCCGGTGGTCATAGATGAAAATGCCCTTCAAGGCACGGCCGGAGCCCCCTTCCGCGTAAATGACCGTGCCGCTTATGAAACTGTTGAACACGCCGGGCTCTATGGCGTATGCCGCGCGTTCGCGGATTATCCTGGAGACCTCGGTCCGAAGCACCCTTTTGCCGTCCGGGCCAAGCCTGAAGCTCACGAAAAAACCCAGGATTATGCAGGCCGCCCCCAGCAGGGCAACGGGCGCTATTATCTGCCTGAAGGACATGCCGCTCCCCCTCAGCACCAGCAGCTCGTTATCGGCGCTCATCCGCCCGTATGTGTAGAGGACCGAGAAGAGGAAGCCAAGGGGGATGGTCACCAGCAGAAGCTCCGGCTGGGTATAAAGGATTATAAGGAAGAACTCCTTCGGGCCCGCCCCCACGCTGGAGAGAAACCTGCTCAGCTTCAGGATCTTTTCCATCATCAGGATGAAATTCAGCACCGGCAGGCTCACCAGGAGGGCCAGTACAAGTTCCTTCAGGATGGTCCTGTGAATAATCTTCATCAAAAATTTTAACACAGCGCCCCGGTTTAAAAGGAAACGGCCAAAAGCTTTTGAATTTGCAGGCGGCCGGCGGTAGAATATTCGGACAATGACCGGAAAGTTCCTGAAGGCGATTTTGGTCCTTGCCGTGGCCGCTTTTTTCCTGGACATGGCGCTTCCGTTTTTCCTGCCCCGGATAAGCAGGTTCAAAAAGCAGGACCCGAAGAAAACCATATACATGGTCTATACGGAACAGAGGTGGAAGAAGCTGGGCATAAAAAGAAGGATATCCCAGCGCTGGGTGCCTTTCTCGCATATTTCCAATTACCTGATAAAGGCCGTCCTCATCGGGGAGGACGACAAGTTCTGGCACCATGACGGGTTCGATTTCGAGGGGATGGAGAAGGCCCTTGAGAAGGACATGAAGGCGCACAAGTTCAAGGCGGGCGGTAGCACCATTACCCAGCAGCTGGCAAAGAACCTGTTCCTCACCCCGTCAAAAAACCCGATCAGAAAATTGAAAGAGGCCATCTACACATGGAGGCTTGAGAAGGACCTCTCGAAGAAGCGCATACTTGAGATCTATCTGAACGTGGCCGAATGGGGAGACGGGATATTCGGGGCGGAGGCCGCCTCCAGATACTATTTCGGCAAGCCCGCCAGCGCGCTCACCCCGGAGGAGGCCGCGCGGCTGGCCTCGGTGCTTCCCAACCCGAGGGTCTATTCCCCCGTCCGCCCGTCGCGTTATGTGGACAACCGCTCGCGCATAATCTATAACATCATGGTAAAGCGGGGCATCGTGGAGGAGATGGACAAGACGGTTGACGAGATGAGAAAAGAGGAAAGCCCGGCAGATATGTCCAACGCCCCGGAAGATACATACCAGGCCCCGCCGGTCACTCCTGCGTACCCTGCCCCTGCGCCAACGGAGCCGTCCGCGTCCCCTTCGTCCGGTCCGGCTTCCTCCCAAAGGGGAGAGGACCGCTTCAGGCCCGAATCCATGAACCCGGCCAATTAAGGAATTTACCTCCGGTCCTTTTTCATCTAAAATGGAGGTGTGCTTCGCGGGAATGCCCTGAAATCCAGTCTGCTTTTTATTTTGACTGCATCCATGCTGGGAGGCGCGTGCTGCAGGGAAACGGCGAAGGCGCACCCGGCGGCGATAATGAACGCACCCGCTCCACATGAGGCCGTGCCGGAGGAGGCCTTCTGCGGCCGCTCCACCGGGGGCTCCTGTTCGGCGGATTCGGATTGCAAGCGGGGCGGCTGCTCGCGCGAGGTCTGCCAGTCAGTTGACGAGGAGACGCTTATAACCAGCTGCCGGTGGCGCGACTGCTATGACCCGAAAAAATACAACCTCCGCTGCGGGTGCGTGAACGGGGCGTGCGAGTGGAAAATAAATGAACAATAAGACGCTCTTTGGGTACAGGATCGTCTACCCCGGGGAACTCGGCCGCTTCAAGGCCGATTTCGTGCAGATAAGCTTCTATCCCTGGCTTGGGGACGGGATGCAGGTGATGGAAGCCTCCGTGCGGGCCTGCCGCGAGAGGGGCTGGCACTATGTGATTCACCCGGTGAGCAACGGGCTTATAAAGGACGGGCCCGGCGCGCTGGAGCCGTTCAAGAAGATGGCGGCCCTTTGCGACTGGGCCCTCATATTGCATGACGAAAGAGACCCGGATGGGGCCCGGGTGCAAGGCCGGCACGGGGACCTCCTGAGAGAGCGCGTCCGGCAATTGCAGGAGTTCACGAAGGTCTCTTTCGAGAACTCCCTGAACACGGCGGACGCCCCCTGGTTCTGGCGGAGTTATGCCGATTCCGTCACCCTGGATATCGGGCACATGGAGGGGGCGGGGCTGGACTCCGTGGAGTACGTGCGCGGGCTGGGAGATGACATACTGAAGAAGGTGGATTTCGTACACATGCACAGGAACTGGCAGTTCAGGAGCGGGCTTACAGACCACTGGCCGCTCACGCCCGGCTGCCGCGAGGTGCGCGCCCTCCGGGAGCTGCTGAAGAAAAAACAAAGCCTGGGCATCATCCTTGAGCTGAACGAGGTGGAAGAGACCGGAGAGAGCCTTGAGATACTGAGAGAGGCCGCCGGATCCGTCCTCAAATAATCCCCCGCCCTCATTTCCTTTCGGCTAAAATATCCCGGTGAAGACCGCCCTTGTTGAAAAGATAAAATCCGCCATACGGCAAAAAGGGGAGATCACCTTCGAGCGGTTCATGGCCATGGCCCTCTACGAGCCGGGGCTTGGCTATTACGCCTCGCCCGGCACCGTTATCGGCAGGGCCGGGGATTTTTACACCAGCCCTCACCTCCACCCGGCCTTCGGCTGGATGCTTGCGAGGCAGATGGAAGAGTGCCGGGAGCGGCTTGGCGGGGGAGGCCTGGACGTGATAGAACAGGGCCCCGGCCAGGGCTGGCTCGCAAAAGACATCCTTGATTACCTGAAAGACAGGCCCGCTTATCAGGATATCCGCTATCATCTCCTTGAACTGAACCCTGACCTCGCAAGCGCACAAAAAGAACTGCTGAAAGACCACACGAAGAAAACCTCCTGGATAAGTTCATACAACGAGTTGAAAAACATCAAGGGCATGGTGCTTTCAAACGAGCTGCTGGACGCCTTCCCCGTCCATGTAATCGAGAAACAGGGCGGCTGGAAAGAGGTATACCTTACCCTTAAAGGGGATGAGTTCACGGAGGAATTGGGGCCGCTCAGTTCGCCGGAACTCGATGAATATCTCTCCCGGTTTATATCCCCGGAGGATTTTGCCGGGTTCCGTGACGGGTACCGCACGGAGGCGGACCTGGCCATGAAAAAATGGATAAAAGACGTCTCCGGCGCGCTTTCCGAGGGGTTCCTGATAACGGTGGATTACGGCTATCCGGCGCTGGACTATTACAGCCCGGAACGTGACAGGGGCACGCTCCTGGCCTATTACCGGCACGAGACCACTGAAGATTTCTTCTCCCATATAGGAGAAGAGGACATGACCGCGCACGTGAATTTTTCAGCCCTCAAAAAATGGGGAGAGGAGGAGGGGTTCAAAGCGCTGGGGTTCTGCCCGCAGGGGACCTATCTCGTCTCGGCGGGAATTGACGAGGTCATGGCCGCCCTTTCCCCGGATGACATCCTGAGGATAAAGGGCCTGATACTGCCTGGCACGATGGGGGAGACCCACAAGGTAATGGCCCAGTACAAGGGAGAAGGCAGTCCGGACCTGCGCGGGTTCAGGCTCCGGAACCTGATCAGAACTCTTTAGGCCCGAATTCCCTGGCGAGCCGGGCAAGACTTATAAAAACGTCCTCTTTGCTGTGGGCCTCTATCGTGTAGATGATGTCGTCACTGCCATGAAGCTCATCAAATAAAAGCCTGAAGGGGAACGTGCCCTCGCCTATTGGCATGTGGGAGTCGAACCCGCCGGTGTTGTCGTGCAGGTGAAGCTCTATTATGTGCTCCTTGAGCGGCCCCAGCCAGTCCGCAAGGCTTCGCTCTTTCGAGAAGAGGTTGAAGTGCCCGGCGTCGAAGCAGATGCCGAAGCCTGGCGAACCCAGCCTTTCCATGAGCATCACGAGATTGTCGGGCGTATCCTCAAAAATATTCTCTATGGCTATCCTGGTCCCGTTTTCGCGGGCCTTTTCGATAAGCGGCCCCCACGTCCTCAAGGAGCTGTCAAGCCAGATATCGGCCCTGTGGGCGTATTTCCATTTCTCGTAGCCCGAATGGAAGACCACGGCAAGGGCGTGAAGGGCGGAGGCCATATCGAGGGTCTTTTCGAAGCGTTCCACTGTTACCGCGCGCACCTTATCGTCCACAGCGCCGGGGGAGAGGTCCATGAAGGGCGCGTGCAGGCTGATTTCAGGCGCGTAATCGAGGAGCGGGGCCGTCTTCTCCAGCCAGTCCGGCGCGAGCGCGTCAAGGTCAAGGGAGCTTACATAAAGCTCAAGCGAGAGCCCGCCCGCACGAAGGAGGCCCGAGAACCCGGCAAGCCTTGCAAATGGTATATGGACGTGAGGAGATCCGGGGCCCGGCACTTCAGGCCGAGGGCGGCTTCGTCCCGGACGGTTCCGCGCCGGAAGTTTTTTCAGGCTTCGATCCGGTCCCGGAAGAGGAGCCGTTCCCGTTTGCGGGATGCTTCTTTTTTGCCTTCCCGTTGTCGTTGCCTCCATCCTTGCGGGCGTAATCGGTCACGTACCAGCCCGTCCCCTTCAGGACGAAGGAGCTGTTGGAGATGAGCTTTCTCAGCTTGCCCTTGCAGGCCGGGCATTCGGTCAAAACGGGGTCGCTGAACTTCTGAATGACCTCATGCCTCTTTCCGCAGACGGTGCACTCGTACTCGTAGATGGGCATTTCCGTCACTCTCCTTCTTTGTGGAAAATTCTCAATTAATAATATAAAAGGAATATGCCCGGCCAGTCAAATCCTCGCGGCCCCAAAATGCCGCTCTTTAAAAAGGCAAACCTTCAGATTTCAAGCCGGTCCAGGAGTTTTATTTTTTCGTCAAGCTCGGCATCGGTCAGGAGGCCGCTCTTTCTGAGGACGGTAAGCATGTCCAGGAGGTCCCTTTTTTTCCGCTGGGGGCTGGCCTTTACCCCCTCGAAGCCGTACCTGTTCCTGGCTTCCCCTATCCGTCCGGCCCAGTAATCGGGCTCGGAGATATTAAGCAGGTAATCCTTGTTTTCGGTTTTAATCAGCAGATAATTGATGAACAGCCTTTTGCAGGCCCTTATCTCGGTTATCTGCGTGAAGGGAAAGGACTGGGTCAGCGAACTCCCCAGGCCGTTAAAGCGGAAGAGGGCCCTCCTGTTGGTCAGAAATACCGAATAGGCGGGCTTTATGCCCGTTGACGCTATGCCGGTGGAGTCCTCCAAGACCTCTTCGCCGGGCAGAAGCTGAAAAGACAGATTCCAGACCATTCACCCTCCAATTAACACGCTCCAAGTCGGCAAAGCCCAAGCGCATCTTATTATCAATAAACGCCTGAAAGATTTCAATGTCCAATATTTTTCAATTTCGCGCCCGCCCGCAATATGCTAGACTTTTTTCGCGGATGAACATGGACCCCCGGACCTCGAATATATGGAAAACTGGTTTTCCCGCTTCGGAGAGGCGCTATATAGAGAAGACCGCCTCCACCCTGCCCCCCTCCAATGGGCTGGGCCGGGCTTGCCTGTCAGTCGAAAAATTCCTGCAAGAGAGGATGGAAAAATGAGGAAAAAGCTCTTTTTGCTTCCGGTCCTGTTTGTGCTGACCGCCTGTTCGTTCAATGTCTCGCTCTTTCCGCCCGTAAAACCTTACCAGGAGGAGATCCTGGAGGGCACGGGCAAGCCCAAAATAGTCGTCGTGGACCTCACCGGCGTGATATCGCTCAGCGAAACGGGCGGGCGCCTGAGGGCCGAGCCCTCCAAGGTGGGCCAGTTCGTGGAGGCCCTGAAAAAGGCCGAGAAGGACAAGGACGTAAAGGGCCTGATCATCAAGGTCAATTCCCCTGGCGGCACGGTTACGGCCAGCGACTTCCTCTATCACGAGATACTCAGGTTCAAGGAGGCCAAGAAGGTCCCCGTCTATGCCTATATAATGGAAATAGGCGCCTCCGGGGCCTATTACGCGTCCTCGGCTGCGGACAAGATAATCATAAACCCTACGGCCGTAACCGGCTCGATAGGCGTGATCGCGATGAAATTCAACATCCAGGGGCTCATGTCCAAGATAGGCGTGGCGGACGAGGTCTATAAATCCGCCCCTATGAAAGACTTCTGGTCCCCGTTCAGGCCCAGCACCCCCGAGGAGAAGCGTATGATGCAGGGGATAATAGACTCGCTCTACGGGAGGTTCATAGAGGCCGTTTACTCACAGAGACAGAAGGAGATTACGCTGGCCCAGGTGAAGGCCGCGGCCGACGGGAGGGTCTATACGGCCGACCAGGCGCTGAAGCTCAAGCTGGTGGACATGGTGGGCTATCCGGACCAGGCCATAGGCAAAATGAAAGAGGAAATCGGGGTAAAAGAGGCCAGGATAGTCACCTACACCCGGCCGGGCTCCTACAAGCCCAACCTGTATTCCGAGATGTCGGCCATTGCCGGCGTTCAGCCCTTGAGCCTGCTGGGCCTGTCCGTGCCCGAGGATCTGCGGGAGGTCAGGTTCATGTATGTCTGGAACCCATAACCACCCCTCTTGATTTAAGGGGAGATGAAAGGGGGGGCTACTCGCAGGAGGAGTTGTTTTTCTTGAGTTTTGTTATGGCCAGGTGCAGCACGGGCAAAGCCCCAAGGAGAACCAGGGCCAGGATTATCTGGGGCGAGAAGATGTCACGGGACCTTTCTATATAGTTGAGCCGGCTTCCGGCAAAGCTGTAGAGGAGGTCCGCCGGGAATATGCCCGCGGAGGTAGTCCACAGGAAGGTGCGCAGCCTTGTCCTGGTGAGCCCGGCCAGGATATTGATGACGAAAAAGGGGAAGAGGGCTATCAGCCTCAGGGTAAGCAGATACCTGTAGCCGTTCCTGTCTATCTGGCAGTTGAAGCTGTTGAGCCTTTCCGCATACCTGCGCTGGATCCAGCCCCCGATGACATATCTGCTGCTTAAAAAGGCAAGCCCCGCGCCGATAGTGGCCCCGATATTGGAGTAGACCGCCCCTTGTATGGTGCCGAAGAGGAACCCCCCCGCCAGGGAAAGTATCAGCGCCCCTGGAATGGAGAACGCCGCCACAATGAAATATGCGAGGATGAAAAGGGCCACGGAGTTCCAGTAGTTGGCCTCCATGTAATTGTGCAGGACGTCCGCGTTCTGCTTAAGCGCCTGGAAATTCAGGTGGTGCCCCAGCCCGGAGAACCTTATCAGGGCGAAAGCCGCAAGGATTGCGGCAATTACAATCAGCCTCCTCAGGTTCCGGCCAACGGGCTTATATTCTTTCTCTTTTCCCACGCGGCAATCCGAAAAATCCAATAAAATTCCCCTCTCTCAGCCCCCTGCCCAAAAAGCCTTTTATTATAGCTCATCGGGGCGCAATTGAGACAGGCCTGGATCGTATATCGGGCCGAGGCGCGCCTTGCTGGCATAGCACGGCCCTCCCGCTGAAAAAAGAAGAAAAGACGAAAGACCCAGTGGAAAATTCCCGCCATCCGGACGGGAATTTTCCTTTTACCCCCTGTTTAGCCGATTTCTTATTCGGGTCTGGTGTCGAATATCTTCGAACTGACGGAAGTGGGGATTGACGCGGTCTTCAATTCGTCTTCCAGCTGCTTGAGAAGGGCATTCTGTCTCTTGATATCGTTAATCAGATAGTTAAGCAGATAGCGCGGGATGAAGAGTTCGCTCTTCTGAAACGCCTTCTCCGCCGCGGCAAGCGTCTTTTCCTCGATGCCAAGTTGTTTGTTGAGGTGGCCCGAAAGGACATCCAGCTCCTCAGGGCTAAGGTGGACGGCCTCTTTCTTCAGGCTTTCGACTATCATCTGCTGGATGAGGCAGCGCTTCTCCGCTTCCAGTTTCAGGGCCTGCAACATTGTTTTTATAAGCGGATTCCCGGTTTTTGGGATCTCCCCATTTGTGTACTCTATTGTTTCGGTCTCAACCTCCTGCCAACCCACCATCATATCCAAAAATTCCTTGGACGTTTCAGCTGGTTTCCTCATACCGCCTCCTTTCAGGAGGGAACTGGTTCTGCTCCCCCCTATTTACTTTCTACCACTATTCGGGGATCCTTACAACGCTATCAGGTTATGGGCGGTATGGATTCCCCGGCAGGAGACCGGATTGAAAGGGCCGGAGGGGATCAGCCTTCGAGGAGCTTGTTGTAGGGGAAATTCTTGAGGAAAGAAAGGAATGTATCCACGGAATAGGTGCTGATGGAGTTGCGGTTGAAGAGCAGGGAGAAGTCCCTCCGCATCTCGAATTCCTTGAACCTTATCGCCTTCAGCGCCCCGTAGCGCAGTTCCTTGCGCACGGCCCACCTGGAGAGTATCGAGACGCCTATCCCGTTCTCCACGGCCTCCTTGATGGCCTCGTTGCTGCCCAGGATTGAGGATATGTTCATGTTCTGCACGGAGATGCCGCCCTTGTCGAAGTAGCTCTCTATCACCTGCCTGGTGCCCGAGCCCTCCTCCCTGAAGACGAACGGCACCTTCATGAGGTCAAGGACCGATACCTCGGCAAACTTGGCCCAGGAGTGCCGTCCGGAAACTATCAGCGTAAGTTCGTCGGCGATGAGCTTCTCCATGGTGAGTTTATACCTGGACGTCTCGCCCTCCACTAATCCCAGGTCTATAACACCGCCTTTAAGGAGCTCTACAATGCGCTTTGTATTGCCCACCAGCAGGTGTATCTTTATCTTCGGGTGCTGTTTCCTGAACTCCGCGATCACGGCGGGCAGAAGGTAATTGCCTATCGTGGTGCTCGCCCCAACCGTTATGGAACCCTTCACCAGGCCGGTGAGCCCGCCTATCGCCCTCTCGGCGGAGGCGTAGAGGTTCAGTATCTCTTTGGAATACTTATAGAGGATCTCGCCCGCCGGAGTGAGCATGACGGTGTTGGAAGAGCGGTCGAAGAGCTTGGTCTCGAAGATCTCCTCCAGGGCCTGTATCTGGAGGCTCACCGCCGGCTGTGTGAGATGGATTATCTCCGAGGCCTTCGAAAAGCTGCGGGTCTCGGCGACGGTGCAAAAGACTTTAAGCTTGTGGTCTTCCATGCTCATAACTTTTGCTTATTCTAGAATAAAACCAGAAAATAATGCAAGAACTCCCTGTTTTGCAAGGAGTTTTTCCTTATTTATTAGCAACTTTCCCCAGCAAAATTGCCGCAGTCGATTTTCGGTTTTAATCGGGGGTATTAAGGATGCTAATTCAGGGCGCTTACTCCCCGGCGGGATAATCTTTTCTCCTGGGTCTTTTTGCGGACTCCAGGACTTTTTTCCGAAGCCTGATCGAGGCGGGGGCCACCTCTATAAGTTCGTCCTCTTTTATGAACTCTATCGCCTGCTCCAGGGAGAGGTTCCGGTGGGGCACAAGCTTCAGGGCGTCATCGGCGTTGGAGGCACGTATATTGGTCAGCTTCTTCTCGCGGGTCACGTTCACATCTATGTCCACCTCGCGGGAATTCTCGCCTATTATCATCCCCTCGTAGACGGGCGTGTTTTCGCGGATGAACAGCGTCCCCCTGGGCTGAAGATGGAAGAGGGCGTAGGTGGTGGCAATGCCCCTCCTGTCCGCAACCAGCGCGCCGGTGGGGCGTTTTGAAAGGGGACCAAGCCACGGGTCGAAGCCGTCAAATATATGGTTCAGAAGCCCCGTCCCCTTCGTGTCTATCAGGAACTGCGAGCGGAACCCTATAAGACCGCGCGAGGGGATGCGGAACTCAAGCCGCACGCGCCCGTGCCGGTTATTCTGCATCTTCAGCATCTTGCCCTTGCGGACGCCAATCTGCTGGGTGACAACCCCAACGAACTCCTCCGGTATGTCTATCACAAGGTGCTCCATCGGCTCGTGCAGGGCGCCGTCTATGGTCTTCGTGATTATCTCCGGCATCGAGACCGAAAGCTCGTAGCCCTCGCGCCTCATCATCTCTATGAGGATGGCAAGCTGAAGTTCGCCCCTGCCCATCACGATGAAGGCCTCGGGGTTGGTGAAGTCCACCCTGATGCTCACGTTATAAAGAAGCTCTTTTTCAAGCCGCTCGCGGATATGGCGGCTGGTCACGAACTTGCCTTCCTTGCCCCCGAATGGCGAGCTGTTCACCGAAAAGACCATGGACAAAGTGGGCTCGTCCACGGCTATGCGCGGAAGCGGTTTTGGTTCATCGACGCTGGTGATCGTGTCCCCGATATTGATCCCTTCCATCCCGGCAAGCGAGATTATATCGCCCGCCATGGCGCGCTCTATGGGGATCTTTTTAAGCCCTTCGAAGCCCAGTATGGATGTTATTTTCGTATTCCTCTGCTCCCCGTTCTTGCCTATTACCGCGATCACGTCCGCGTGGTTCAGGGTGCCTGCAAAGACCCTGCCCACGGCAAGCCTGCCCTTGTAGTCATCGTAATCTATGTTGGTCACCAATACCTGCAAGGTGGCCTGAACGTCCCCATCCGGGGCGGGGATCTTATCGATTATCAGGTCGAATAGCGGCCGAAGGTCATTAAATTCCGCGCCCATGTCCAGGGCGGCCATGCCTGCCCGCGCGTTCGCGTAGACGATGGGGAACTCAAGCTGGTCCTCCTCGGCGTCCAGGTCTATGAAGAGGTCGTAGACCTCGTTCAGGACCTCCTGAATGCGGGCGTCCGGGCGGTCTATCTTGTTTATGACCAGCACGGGGGTGAGCTTAAGCTCCAGTGCCTTCTTGAGGACGAAACGGGTCTGGGGCAGGGGGCCTTCGGACGCGTCCACCAGGAGGAGGACGCCGTCCACCATCTTCAGTGTGCGCTCCACCTCGCCGCCGAAGTCCGCGTGCCCGGGCGTGTCCACTATGTTGATGGTCGTGTTGTGGTATTTGATGGCGGTGTTCTTCGCCATTATGGTAATGCCCTTTTCGCGCTCCAGGTCTATGGAGTCCATGACGCGCTCTTCCACCTGCTGGTTGGCCCGGAATATGCCGGACTGCTTCAGCATGGCGTCCACAAGGGTGGTCTTCCCGTGGTCAACGTGCGCGATTATCGCGATGTTTCTTATGTCTTCCCGTTTTGCCATTTTCACCGAACTATTATAATAACTGATTTCCAGGTGTTTTGGCGAGGGGGGTTATTCGTCATGCCGAACTCGATTCGGCATCTGTCTTGGAGGAAGTTGTCGGGTTACTGCGTCATGAATGTGGGTTTGAGCAATTTTCCCAACTACCCCCCCTTTAGAAAAGGGGGGCGAGGGGGGATTTCTGGTCTTTTTTTGTGGGAGTCACCCGCCCACGGGTGACCGCCCTATCTCCATGCCTCCAAAACGCTAATCGGAACTCCCGCATCTTCGCCTTTATAATAAAAACGCGCACTGGAAAACCGATACTCCTCAGGCGATGACACAAGCCCCCAGCGCTCCTGCAAGGGATTGTTATGGATGTAATTCATTTTGATGAGAAAAGTCTTCTCATTCTCAATCAGCAGATCGTCAAACCTATGCTGCCATACCTGGTATCTGTGGGCCTGCCTGTATTTCTTAGCCGATTCTTCAAAAATGGCAAGGAGCCTCTCCCTCCCATTTTCTTTACACCACTCAATAATCTGCTTTGCCGAGTACTCTTTCATCTGCCCCATTAGCTGCGAAACGGTTCCGTTATCGCCCATGCTTAACAGAAGATGGACGTGGTTGGGCATGATTACGAAGCCGTGCAACCCGGCCCCGAATTTTTGGACATAGAAACCGAGATTTTCCATCATAATTGCAGCAAGTGGCGGTTCATTAAAAATACTGGTAAATTCGGTAATTGTACTGGTAAGGAAATAAGTCGCTTGGGTTCTATAGGTGATAGATGTTTTTCTTTTCATTTTCTTGGGTCACCCGTGGGCGGGTGACTCCCACAAATAATATCAAAATCTCCAGTGCGAGTTTCAGGAAAAAACTTATTCAGATGCCGCTTTTCCTGCCATTGCGAATAAGATATAGCCCGAAAATCATTAAATTTACCCCTATTAATTCAAAAATAGAGTTATCACTATTCATAAAAAAAGGCGAAAAGCTGACAAATATTAAAGCTAATCCTGCAAGAAAAATTGGGCTCATCGTGGAAGTGAGTGGGGGTAAAAATCCCATGCTGATATAGAGCAACGTCTTTTCATATTTTTGTGCGAGTCACCCGCCTGCGGGTGACCTGCTTCATTCATTTATTTTTTTCACTAAATTGAAATTGCACGATTATATCAAATTTAAGCCCAATTTTTTTATTTCATCCGGCAACTGATTGGATGCCTGAAGTATTTGAATAAACAAAACAGATTTTTGATAGCCGTTTCTCTCCCACCCCCTTCCTGCTATGATTTAATTATGAAAAGGCTGCCGGTTTTAATTATTATTTTATCGCTCTTCCTCTCCTCCTGCGCCGGGGGAAAATATCTGAATACCGAGCCCGCAAGGCTTGAGGACGCCCCGCCCGGCAATTACTCCCTGATCCTGTACGCGGGCGGAAGCCCCCTGAAGAGCTTCGCCATACTGAAGCACGAAGGCAACGGCTATAACTTCGTGCCCGATTTCCCGCGCGGGGACTACCGCGTCCTTAGAGGAATTAATGGCCGGCGGGTGTTTCCCATGCTTGGCGGTCTGCTCTCGGATTTCCAGAATTTCCAGTTCGTGCAGGTGCGCAAAATACTGGATGAGACCGGGAAAAAGGCGATAGGCTATCAGATGGTGCCCCAGATCGGGATATTCGGGCAAGCCCCTCCGAAGCTGGAATACATACTTAAAAAGAAGGGCAAGGTGGAAGTCAGGATCGCCCGCCCCATGAAGGGCGCTGAAGACCATTAAAACCCCGCATCCCATCTCGGGCCTGATGCTGCATTTCCCCGCCTTGGGACTTTTCGCCCTTTTGATCCTTGGCGGCCTTGGCCTGCCCATCCCGGAAGACGCAACCCTTATCCTGTGCGGTTTCCTCATATCCACCGGCGCGGCCAGCCCGTATTCCGCCCTGCCCGCCGTCTTCATAGGCATGCTCGTCACGGACTTCATGCTCTACTCCTTCGGCAGGAAGTATGGGAGGAAGATAGTCAATAACAGGCGTTTCCGCAGGGTCATAACCGAAAAACGGATCGCGTACATGGAAGACAAGTTCCGCAGATGGGGGCTCCTGTTCTTTCTTGGGGGCAGGCAGATCATAGGGCTGAGGGCGCAGATATTCCTTGCCTCAGGCGTCCTGGGGATGCCCATCAGGAAATTCATCCTCTCGGACACCCTTTCGGCCCTTATCAGCCTGGCAATTATGGTCTCAATCGGCTATGTGGGCGGGCAGAGCCTCGAGGTGGTGAAGAAAGATGTAACCCATATAGAGCACCTCATTTTGTTCATCCTGGTGTGCGTGTTTTTTATCTTCCTCCTTGTGAAGCACATCAGACAGCTTTTTTGGCCCGGACACAAGGGGAGCCCGCCTGATTCTTAAAAAATAAAAAGCCCCTCTTGTGAGGGGCTTTTTATTTTATATTCCAAATTCTTTTAGTGCCGCAGGCGCTCGACGAGCTGGATGCGGGTGACCGCCCTTTCGAGGGCCGACTCGGCCCGGGCGAAATCCACGTTCTCCAGATGCTTGAGTCTCTCCTCGGCGCGCTTTCTGGCGGCGACGGCCCTTTCCAGGTCTATGCTCTCGGCGGCCTCGGCGCTGTCCGCAAGGACCAGCACCTTGTCCGGGCCCACCTCGGAATAGCCCGTGCTGACGAAGAAGTACTGCTGCTTCCCCTCCGCCCTGGCCGCAAGCATCCCGACGCGGAGCGTGGTCACAAACGGGGCGTGGCCGGGCAACACACCGAAGTCGCCTTCCGAGCCGCTGGCCGCCAACTCATCCACCTCGCCCCTGAAGACCGGGCCGTGGGGGGTAACCAGTTCGAGCTTAAGCTTGTCCACCTATGCCTGCCTCTTCCAACCGAGCTTGGTCGCGTTCTCTTCCACTTCTTCAATTGCGCCAGCCATGTAGAACGCCTGCTCGGGGATGTCGTCGTATTTGCCGTCCACTATGGCCTTGAAGCCCTTTATGGTATCGGCAAGTTTCACGTACTTGCCCGGCCTGCCGGTGAAGACCTCGGCCACGTGGAACGGCTGGGAGAGGAACCTCTGTATCTTTCTTGCCCTGGAGACGACCAGCTTGTCGTCCTCCGAAAGCTCTTCCATGCCCAGGATGGCGATGATGTCCTGGAGTTCCTTGTACCTCTGAAGCACCATCTGCACCGAGCGGGCGACCGCGTAGTGCTCTTCGCCCAGGATCTTCGGGTCCAGGATGCGGCTTGTGGAGTCCAGCGGGTCGACGGCCGGGTAGATGCCAAGCTCCGCTATCTGTCTTGAGAGGACGACCGTTCCGTCAAGGTGCGTAAACGCGGTGGCAACGGCCGGGTCCGTAAGGTCGTCAGCCGGGACGTATATCGCCTGCATGGAGGTGATGGCGCCCTTTTTGGTTGTTGAGATGCGCTCCTGCAGGGAGCCCATGTCGGTGGCAAGGTTCGGCTGGTAACCAACGGCGGAGGGCATCCTGCCAAGGAGGGCGGAGACCTCCGCACCGGCCAGCGTGAACCTGAATATGTTGTCTATGAAGATAAGCACGTCCTGCCCCTCGTCGCGGAAGTACTCGGCCGCGGTAAGGGCCGAAAGCCCGACCCGGAGCCTTGCGCCCGGGGGCTCGTTCATCTGCCCGTAAATAAGCGCCACCTTGTCCAGAACGCCGGAGTGCTTCATCTCCAGGTAGAGGTCGTTGCCTTCCCTGGTGCGCTCGCCCACGCCCGCGAAGACCGAGACGCCGCCGTGCTTCATGGCTATATTGTGGATCATCTCCATGATGACGACGGTCTTTCCCACGCCCGCGCCGCCGAACATGCCCATCTTGCCGCCCTTGACGAACGGGACGAGGAGGTCGAAGACCTTGACGCCGGTCTCGAAGACCTGCTCTGAAGGCTCCTGCTCGGTGAAGCTTGGGGCCGCTCTATGTATCGGCCATGTGGTGTCGGCCTTTACCGGCCCAAGCTGGTCCACCGGTACGCCCACGACGTTCAATATCCTGCCCAGGATGGCCTTGCCCACGGGTATCGCTATGGGCCTGCCAGTGTCCACGGCGCGCATCCCGCGCACCAGGCCGTCCGTGACGCCCATGGAGATGGTCCTCACCTTGTTTTCGCCAAGGTGGGCTGCCACTTCAAGGGTGAGGTCCATGGCGGGCACGCCCTTTGCGGGGTCGCCCGGGTGCTCTACTTTTACGGCATTCAATATCTCGGGAAGACTCCGGTCAAACTCAAGGTCCACGACGGCCCCGATGACCTGGCTGACTTTCCCTTCGTTAACTTGGCTCATTTATCTCCTCCGGTTCCCAACCTGAATTTTTCTAGCCTTTAAGGGCCTCTACGCCGCCGACTATATCCATAAGCTCTCTGGTAATTGTGGCCTGCCTCACCTTGTTGGCAACCAGGGTGAGCCTCTGTATCATCTCGTTGGCGTTCTTCGAGGCGTTCTCCATCGCGGTCATCCTGGCCGCCTCCTCCGAGGTCTGCGACTCCAGAAGGGCCCTGAAGACCTCGATCTCCAGCGCCTTCGGAAGGAGTTTCTCGTATATGGCCTTCGGTGAGGGCTCGAAGATGAAGTCCACGGCCTCACCGGGCGCCCCTTTCTCCTCGCCGTCTTCGGCGGACAGGGGAAGGAGCTTCTTGACTTTGACTTTCTGGGAGACCACGTTTATGAACTCGTTATAGAGCAGGAAGACCTCGTCGAACTCCTCGTTTATGAAGCCCTGCATCAGGCTGCCAGCGATCTCCTGGGCATTGACATAGCTTATCTTTCCGGAGATGCCGGTCCATTTGGCGCGGAGCGGTATCTCCCTTCTTTTGTAAAAGTCGCCCGCCTTCCGTCCGATGGCGCTTATGGTCACCTGGAAACCCTGGGACTTGAGGTCGCCCACGAAGGCCGTCGCGGCCTTCATCACGTTCGTGTTGAACGCGCCGCAAAGGCCCCTGTCGCTGGTAAGGACCACTACATCCACGGTCTTCCGCGGCCTCTTCGCAAGGAGCGGATGGAGCTCCGGGTCCTGCATCCCGCCCAGGCTGCGCAGGATCTCGTACATCTTGTCCGAATAGGGGCGGAGTTCAAGCATCCTGCCCTGCGCGCGGCGCAGCTTGGCGGCGGCCACCATCTTCATGGCCTTCGTGATCTGGCTGGTGTTCTTGACCGCCTTTATCCTTCTTCTTATGTCTCTTAAAGTTGCCATCTGCTACGCGGCGAAGCCTTTCTTGAAATCGTCCAACACGGCAGCGAGCTTCTGCTTGATTTCCTCGTTGATCTCTTTCTTTTCCCTGATCTCGTTCCGGAGGTCGGGCTTGTTCGTCCTCATGTAGCGCAGGAACTCGTTCTCGAACTTCCTGACGGCCTCCACCGGCAGGTCGTCAAGCGCGCCCTGCGTGGCGGCAAAGATAACGAGCACCTGGTCCTCAACCGGCAACGGCTGGTACTGGCCCTGCTTCAGAAGCTCGACCATCCTCTTGCCTCTTTCTATCTGCGCCAGGGTGGCCTTGTCCAGGTCGCTGCCGAACTGGGCGAAAGCGGCAAGCTCGCGGAACTGCGCGAGGTCCAGCCTAAGGGTGCCCGCAACCTGCTTCATCATCTTGGTCTGCGCGGCGCCGCCCACGCGGCTCACCGAGAGGCCTACGTTGACGGCCGGCCTTACACCCGCGTAGAAAAGCTCGGGCTCCAGGTATATCTGGCCGTCCGTTATCGAGATGACGTTCGTCGGGACATAGCCGGAGACGTCGCCCGCCTGGGTCTCGATTATCGGGAGCGCGGTCAGGGAGCCCCCGCCAAGCTTATCGGAGACCTTCGCCGCCCTTTCAAGGAGCCTCGAATGCAGGTAGAAGACGTCGCCGGGATACGCTTCACGCCCTGGCGGCCTTCTGAGGAGCAATGATAGCTGCCTGTACGCGGCGGCCTGCTTGCTGAGGTCATCATAGACTATAAGGGCGTGCTTGCCGTTGTCCCTGAAGTATTCGCCTATCGCGCACCCCGTATAGGGGGCTACGAACTGAAGCGGGGCTGGCTCGCTGGCCGTGGAGCTTACTATTATGGTGTGCTCCATCGCGCCGTTTTCTTCCAGTATCTGCTGGGTGCGGGCCACATTGGCCCTCTTCAGCCCGCAGGCGACATATATGCAGACGACGTCGCCGCCCTTCTGATTTATTATCGCGTCGATTCCGATGGCGGTTTTTCCGGTCTGGCGGTCGCCTATGATAAGCTCGCGCTGACCGCGCCCGATCGGGATCATGGCGTCTATGGACTTAAGCCCGGTCTGCAGGGGCTCGCGAACGGGCTGCCTGTCGATTATGCCGGGGGCCACGACATCCACATTTCTGGTCTGTTTCGTGTTCAGCGGGCCTTTGCCGTCAATGGGCTGCCCGATGGCGTTTACGACCCTGCCCACCAGGGCGTCGCCAACCGGGGTGGCCATGATCTTGCCGGTCCTTTTTACGACATCGCCTTCCTTGACCAGGGAGTCTTCCCCGAAGAGAACGGCGCCAACGGCGTCCTCCTCCAGGTTAAGGGCCATGCCGTAGACGCTGTTGGGGAACTCCAGCAGCTCGCTGGCCATGCACTTGTCCAGGCCGTAGATGTGGGCGATCCCGTCGCCGATGCTGACCACCGTGCCGACCTCGCTCACGTCCACGCGCTTTTCAAAATCAGCGATCTGCCTTCTTAGATACGCACTGATCTCGTCAACCTTGATTTCCATTCACATCACCCCTTTATAAGCTCTTCTTTTAATAGCCTAAGCTGGCCCCGCAAGCTGCCGTCGAACATCATGCTGCCCACCTGCACCACCACCCCGCCCAGCACGGACGGGTCCTGGACGTATTCTATCTCCACATCACGGTCGGTGATCTTCTTGAGCGCGGCTTTCAGCCTCTCGCCGTATGCCTTGTCGGGCACTATCGCCGCCTTCACCACGGCCTTGGCTTTCTTCGTGCGCTCCAGATAGAGCCTGACGACCGCCTCGAATATATCGGGCATGAGCCCCATGGCATCCTGGTCTATGAGGAACGAGACGAACTTGTCCGTGGAGCTGTTAAGCGAGTACTCGCCCTTTATATGCCCCAGGACCTCTTTCTTCTCCCCGGGCGTGAACTGCGGACCTACCAGAAGGCCGCGCAGGCCGCTGTCCTTGTCCATGAGGAGGTTGATGGTATGCAGGCCCTCCATGGCCTTCATCAGGTTTCCATCCACGCCCGCGTGGTTCAGGAACATGCGGGCAAAACGCTTGTATTCTCTCTTTCCGTTCTTCAAATCTTTCCCTCTAGTTTCGCCAGGGATTCCTCAAGGAGCTTCTTCTGCTCCCCGGGGGTGAGCTTCTCCTTGAGCTTGCGTTCGGCCAGTTCCACGGCCAGCTCGGCCGCCTCCTGCCTTATGGCGTCCCTTGCCCTCTTCAGTTCGAAATCCACGTTGGCCCTGGCCTGCTCCATTACCTTCCGGCTCATGCGCTCGGCCTCCTTTATGAGGGCCTCGCGCTCAACCTCGCCGCTCCTGGTGGAAGCGGCGATTATGCCGGCTATCTCCTGGTCCTTGAGCCTGAGCCTCTCTTCCACGTCCCTGAGGGCCTTCTCGGAGAGTTCCCGCGCCGTGCGGGCCTCGTCCAGGCTTTTTTGTATGGCCTCGGTCCTGCCCTTCAGGAACTGGGCGAACGGCTTTCGGGCAAAATAGACTATGATCGCCGCGATGAGAAGGAAATTGATTATCTTCCAGCCCCATTCCTTGAAGAAACTCTCGTGGGCGGCCCCTTCCGGGCCCGCGGCAAAAGCGATGCCCGCAAGGGCAAGGACAAACAGAAAAACGAAGACACGGACGATTGTTCTCTTTTTCATGCGGCTACCAGCTTCTGCAGGATGCTGTCCGAGAACTTCTCAACCTCGCCCTTGAGAGCGGCGCGCGCCTTCAGGCTCTCGGACGCTATCTCCGCCTTTATTTTTTCGGTCTCTTTCAGGGCCGCCTCGTGCGCCTTCGAGACAATCTCCTTCTGCACCTCGAGCCCCTCGGCCCTTAGCTTTTCGTATGCCTCCCGCGAAGCCTGCCGGGCCTTTTCCAGGTCTTTCTTCATCTCCTCAAGGGCCTGGTCCTTCTTCTCGTTCAGCACCCGGGCGCCCTCAAGGTCGCCCTTTACCATCTCCTTCCTCTTCTTGAACGTCCGGAGGAGAGGCTTGAACAAAATAAGGTTAAGGATCCAGACGAGGAACAGGAAATTGGCAAGCAGGACAAAAAACCATTTATTGAATTCTAACATTTGGCCTCCTCGTTCGAAAAAAGCGAAAGCGTTTAGTAGATTATCAAATGAAAAAATTGCTTGTCAAGGATAGCTATGGCAATATAAAAAATACAAATGAGATAATCCGCGAAATTTAGGAGATATGTTTACTGGAGATTTAGAAAAACTGGCGAAAGAAGGGCTTTTGAGGGCCGCGAGGGACCGCGAAGGCCTCCAGGGGAGGATTGTCTCCATATCCGGTGCCCGGCTGCTGAACTTCGCCTCTAACGATTACCTGGGCCTCTCGGCGCACCCCGATGTGACAGGGGCCGCCCAAAAAGCCGTCCTGGAATACGGGGCCGGAAGCGGGGCGGCGAGGCTCCTGGCCGGTGGGACGCTTCTGCACCAAAGGCTTGAGGAGGAGACGGCGAAATTTCTTGGCAGAGAAAGCGCAATAATCTTCAACAGCGGCTACCACGCGAACCTGGGGGCCATACCCGCCCTCTCCGGCCCGGAGGCCGAGATATTCAGCGATGAGCTTAACCACGCTAGCATCATAGACGGCTGCCGCCTGTCCAGGGCAAAAGTACATATATACAAGCACAAAGACAATGGGCATCTTGAAGACCTTCTAAAGGCCTCCGGCGCCCGAAAAAAACTCATCGCTACAGAGTCCGTCTTCAGCATGGACGGGGACACCGCCCCCTTAGAGGAAATATTTCATTTAAGCGAAAAATATAATGCTTTGCTCTATGTGGACGAGGCGCACGCCATAGGTGTGTTCGGAGGTGGCAGGGGGCTCGTTTCCCAGTTGGATCTCCCGCCCATCCCTCGGCTCGTACAGATGGGCACCTTCGGGAAGGCCCTGGGCTCCTATGGGGCGTTCATCGCGGCGGACAAGGACATTATAGCCTGGCTTCAGAATACCGCCCGGACCTTCCTCTTCTCCACCGCCCTGCCCTCTTCTATTATCGGCGCGTCTCTTGCCGCCCTGGAGATAGTAAGCACCGGAAAAGCCCCGATAAAAACCCTATGGGCCAATCGGGATTTCCTGTTAAATGGATTGAAGAACTCCGGCCTCGTGCTTTGCCCAACCGAGTCCCCGATAATCCCCATCCTCTTCGACTCGGTGGAGGAAGTAAACGAACTTTCAAAAAAGCTTTTTGATTCGGGTATTTACGCCCCGGCCATCCGGCCGCCTACGGTGAAGCGGCCCAGGCTGAGGATTACCGTAAGCGCGAGCCATGAGGAGGGGGATATAGGGAAGCTGGTTGCAACTTTAAAACTGCTTTTAAGATAGGGAGCAATGTGGGCCTCACATAAAAGCAAAGAGAATTAAGTATGGTGTCCCCGGAATTGTTGCAAAAAAAAAAGAAAAAGATTTAACATCGTGCACCAGTTGATAATCCTGGTTTTTAAGGAATGTAGAAATGAAAAAGAGGATCGCTTTTATCGTTGCCGGGCTTTTTCTGGCGATATCGCTTATGAGCTGCGGAAGAGGAAGTAGTCCTTCAAGCGCTTATACCGTAATCTACAACGGCAATGGCTACACCGGCGGCAGCGCGCCGGCAGACCCGAACACTTACACCCAGGGGCAGACCGTTACGGTCCTTGCCAACAACGGCAATCTGGTAAATACAACCACACCAGGCTGCACGTTTGCGGGCTGGAACACGGCGGCTGACGGGAGCGGCACTACCTATACCGGCGGGCAAGTGTTCACGATGGGCGCGGCGGACGTCACGCTGTACGCCAAATGGACGTCCAATCCCACGTATACCGTTGTCTATAACTCAAACAGGGCAACGGGCGGCAGTGTTCCGATTGACCCGAACACTTATACGCAGGGGCAGGTCGTCACGGTCCTCGGCAACAACGGCAACCTGGTAATGGCCAACTATGCGTTTGCGGGCTGGAACACGGCGGCTGACGGAAGCGGGACCGCCTATCCTGCCGGGCAGATTTTCACGATTGGCGCGGCGGCCGTCACGCTTTACGCGCAGTGGACAGCCAATCCCACATATAACGTAATCTACGACGATAACTGGGCAACAGGCGGCAGCGTCCCGGTGGACCAGAACAATTACCAGCAGGGCCAGGTCGTCACGGTCCTCGGCAACAACGGCAATCTTACAAAGACCGGCTACACTTTTGCGGGCTGGAACACGGCGGATGACGGAAGCGGGACCACTTATGCCCAGAGCCAAACGTTCACGATGGGGGCGGCCAACGTAACGCTGTACGCGAAATGGACGGCCAACCCCACATATACCGTTACCTATAACGGCAACGGGGCAACAGGAGGTATCGTGCCGGTGGACTCGACCAATTACGAGCAAGGCCAGCCCGTAACGGTCATCGGCAACAACGGCAACCTGGCAAGGACCTATTATACGTTTATCGGCTGGAACACGAACGCTGATGGCAGCGGCGCTGCCTATGCCGGCGGCCAGCAGTTCACGATGGGGGCGGCCAACGTCACGCTGTACGCGAAATGGACGGCCATCCCTACCTACACCGTAACCTACAACGGCAACGGGGCAACCGGAGGCAGCGTCCCGGTGGACCCGAATAATTACGAGCAGGGGCAGACCGTCACCGTGCTCGGAAACACCGGAAATCTCACTAAGACTGGTTATGAGTTCGGCGGCTGGAACACGGCGGCTGACGGGAGCGGCACAACTCAGGGCCAGCAGTTCACGATGGGCCCAGCCAGTGTCACGTTGTATGCGGTCTGGCGTCTTCCCAACGTGCTGACCGTGCTCCATAGCTTCGGGGCCGGAACTGACGGGCAGAATCCTCAGGCCGGGCTGATCATGGACAGCGCCGGCAACCTCTACGGGACTACTAGTGGTGGCGGCGCTTACGGCCCCGGCGCTTTCCCCGGCGGCACGGTCTTCAAGCTGGATACAAGCGGCAATGAGACCGCGCTCTATAGCTTAGTTGAAGTAGGGACCCAAGGACCATATAACGGGGTTTATCCCCGGGCGGGGCTGGTCATGGACGGCGCCGGCATCCTCTACGGGACCACTTATGACGGCGGCGCTTATTACTACGGCACGGTATTCAAGATCGACACAAGCGGTAATGAGACCGTGCTCCACAACTTCAACGTAACTGACGGGGCTAGTCCCCAGGCCGGGCTGATCATGGACAGCGCCGGCAACCTCTACGGGACTACTAATGGCGGCGGCGCTAACGGCGACGGCACGGTATTCAAGATCGACACAAGCGGTAATGAGACCGTGCTCCACAGCTTCAACTTAACTGACGGGGCTGGTCCCCAGGCCGGGCTGATCATGGACGGCGCCGGCAGCCTCTACGGGACCACTTATGACGGCGGCGCTTACAGCCAGGGCACGGTATTCAAGCTGGATACAAGCGGCAATGAGACCGTGCTCTATAGCTTCGGGGCCGGAACGGACGGGCAGTATCCCATGGCCGGGCTGACCATGGACAGTGCCGGCAACCTCTACGGGACTACAGCTTACGGCGGCGCTTACAACTACGGCACGGCATTCAAGCTGGCGCCTTAATTAGTTTTTGCGAAAGAGACCTGGGGGGCGGCGGCAGCCGCCCCCCTCCCCAATTCCGGGTAGAGTAGGAAACTGAGTCCCTGAGCCAGCCAGGACTTTAGGAACGCCTCGCCGCACGCGGCTATTACGTGTCAGCAGACTGGGTTCGATCATCAGTTTCCCCTCATCAAACCGTGCATGCGATTTTTTCGCA
>JACWAF010000028.1 GCA_014874185.1 Nitrospirota bacterium
GAATCCAGGAGGCGGGTGACAGAGACTTTGCGGAGCTTATGTTTCAGTTCCCTCTTCATAGGGACAAAGAATGAATCGCTCGTGGGCCTGGGCGTGACCGCGGCCGAGGCGGCCAGTTTCAGTTCCCTCTTCATAGGGACAAAGAATGAATCACAAAATATGAAGTTGCCGTCGCATGCGAAAACGAGCGTTTCAGTTCCCTCTTCATAGGGACAAAGAATGAATCAGGCGTCCCCAAAGACCCTGGCATCTCCAAAGACCCGTTTCAGTTCCCTCTTCATAGGGACAAAGAATGAATCGCCCTCGTGCTGGCGCTTGTGACCGTTGCTAGTGCGTTTCAGTTCCCTCTTCATAGGGACAAAGCATGAATCCGCACGGGTCTATGAGGACGCCAGGGTCTTTGGAGAGTTTCAGTTCCCTCTTCATAGGGACAAAGAATGAATCAACCCAGCGCCGTGGTATACAGTAGCGGACGGAACGTTTCAGTTCCCTCTTCATAGGGACAAAGAATGAATCCGCTCTAAATTTACCATAAAAACGGGCAGTTTTTCAGCCCTTTGCCGCAAATTTTCCGCAACCCCTGTTTCTGCACTAAACCCCGCTGATATTTGCGAAAAAACTAAAAGACATCGCCGCAGTAGTTCCTGTATTCGCAATCTATGCATTTATTCCTGTTTTCCACTGCCGGAGGCATGTACTTTTCCAAAAGCATCCCGCGGATCTCATTTGCCATCGCCAATGCCTGCTCTTTGAGAGTGTGCGTAAGATCGAAGGCAACCGCATCATCAGCAGGTATCAGGTAGACAAACCCCGTGCTTATTTCTTTCTTATAAATGTCCTCTAAAATCAGTGCATAACCGCAAAGCTGATAGACATGGTTCTTATGAGGCCTGCCGCTTGTGAATTTAAAATCGACAGGAAAGCATTCGCCGTCCTTTTCGATCAGCATGTCTATCTTCCCGGAGAGGCCAAGCCGGTCCGAGCTTACTCCCTGATGAAAGAGCCTTTTCCCTTCGGCGAGGCCGTACTTATGGAACTTGCGCCTTTTTTCCAGCCGGTCAATCCGCAACTCCTCGGATTTTCCGCATTCCATCTTGAAAGTGGTTTTTTTCCCGACCGGCATGAGATACTGGTAATAAACCACTCGCGGGCAATACGCATATTGCTTCAGATCAGCCACCCTAAGGGATATCGGCCCCGCCATCTTCCTTTTCCTTGAAATACTCAATGGAGTTTTTCATGTCCTTAGCGCATACGGGCAGGATCAGAAACCTGCCTGGTGTGTCCTTCATGGCTCTTTTCAGCTTAAGATAGAGCTCTTCGCGCCGATTTCTGCCTAGACTTCCTGAAAATCCGCTGAACTGGATCCGCTCAAGACCGTAATCCTTGCATATTTCGGCAACCTTGTTCCTTATCCCGTCTATTTCGATATCATAAAAAACGTAATGTATCAGCTCGTCCCGATTTACCATTTAAAGGTAAAGGGCTTGTACTCTTTCCGTCCGCCCCTCATGAAGGACGCAAGATTTCTTGCCTGCATCTGGATAATGGAACGTATCTTGAATTTTTTGCCGTCGAAGCGCTCGGGGCTTTCGAGACGCTCCAGTATCTTTTCGCCGATGCCTTTTCTTGTTTCGGAGTCCAGAAGGCCGTCCGCGATCTTAATATCCTGCCCCAGGTTGACGTATGAGATTACCACTCTGTCCACTACAGGCTGGCGGAACTCCTCTACCAGGTCCAGAACAAGCGAGGGCTTGCCCGGCCTGTCCACATGCAGAAAACCCGCAAACGGCTCAAGCCCGGCGCTGACCAGCGCGCCCCAGATCATGGAATAGAGAATTCCGTATCCATAATTCAGGAGCGAGTTGACGGGGTCTGTCGCCCCTCTCGTCTCGCGTCCCATGAATTCGGTGCGGTTTGCCAGTATCGCCTTCACGCCCTCCCAGTAAAGCCTTCCAGCGGTTCCCTCCATTCCCATCAGAGAGCCGCGCGACTCCTCAATATCTCTGCCCGTAACCAGTTCAACCTCCGCCTGCAATGCCTTGAGGCTGCCCGCTATGTAGGCCACAGACCTGAATCTATCGGGGTCCGCCTGTTTCATGTATTTACCGAAATACCTGAGCAGCTTTTCCTGGTTTTTTATCTTCCCGCTGACGACGGCCCTCGAAAAAATCAACCCTCGCTCGTCGGAGAGGGCCTCCATCTGCCCCCGCCTTGCCTCCACTACGGCCGTGAGCATCGGGGAGGTGATCATGGCGTATGGCCTGTTTCCGCCGGAGAGAAAATGGAGTCCAATCCCCCTTTGGCAGAGTTCTCCTATAAGGTCGGTGGAGACGGTTATGCCTCTTGACGCGAGCACCACGTCCTTAATGCGGAAGAGGGGGAACTGGTATATGATTTCCTTGCCCTTTCTTACGAGCATGCGCTCGCTCTTTTTGGACAGAAACGCCCCGTAGCCGGAGACTATAACCTGGGACATATCTCCGGATTGAACCATCGTGATATCGTCGCCTATGCGATGTTCGCCCTCCGGCGTTTGGTCAATCAGAAAAGGTATAGGCTCGGCCTCGCCTGTGAAGAGGTTGAACTGGGCAGGCGGAAGGGACTTGACCGGTTGCTCGGACCCTGTATCGGCCCGTTTCGCATTGGCCCTTGGCATACAACCTATTTACCACATAGCGGGGACGCTTTCAAGAGGCAAGGGAAAGAGAATATTGACGGGGGCGTGATATCCGCCCCCGTTTTGGTTCGATACGCCCGGTACAGTTGTCAAAGAGCGAAAAAATAAATACCTACTTTGCCCGATACTCGCTGAATCCAGGCCCAGTGTTCACCAAACCGAGAGGGACAATAACATCTACAAATCGACGGTGCTTATCACGCTTAGGAGTCCTATCGGTATAAGAACTTAATGTTTCCATGTCAGCCTCTTTACCAAAATCATCCAAGGCAACTATATGAAGGCGCTCAGGGGGTGTCCATGGCTTTTCATTTTGGACAGGCTGGGTAAAGTTGGGCCCAAGCTCTGTCCGGCGGGAAAATCCACAAAACTGGACGAAAGAGCCTCGCTTGCCTATATAAGATACATGGGGTGCAATTAAAACAAGTCTCTCCGCCAGTGTATCATCGCCTGCGCCAAGGTCGAAGGCCCACTGCCAAATACCGTGGTGGTGAACAATCTCACGATACGCTATGTTGGGGGTGTATGGTTTCAGCGGATCGGCATCCCTAGATTCCTGACGCACTTTGATAAACGTATGCGTAACGCATGCGGCTTCAGGTGGGGCAATGCGTACATCCAGATTAACCAGTGACCGCAAAAAATCAGCACATTCCACATCAGACAATCCTGCCCTGAAGGCCGCATCGACGAAAGCCATCTTGATACTATATGGAGTTGGAATAACGAGAGTCTTTCCCACCGAGCTGGTCGCCAAGCTAATCTTTAAAGAAAAAAGAGCAGCCGGTTGATATTCGACTACAAGCCATCGGCCAGGATCTGGAATACCAGCTACAGGTTTGGCTTCGTGCAGCGCCGCCAGGCGTTCTGCCGATATATTTTCTACACCCGCAACGGGCTGGATCTTCCTTTTCTTTGCCATTATTACTCTCTCGGAAGCTGCAGACCTGCCGCTATCTCAACTAATACTTTTGCCCCATCGGCAAGCGTGCTAAATGACTTGACGGTCACGCCATCTTTCTTGATATTGTTTAGCACAGCGGCCGCTTGTTCCATCTGACTACGATAGTTGTCGTTGAGCGGGCTGACCGTAGGAGCGGGAAGCGAGGTAGAGGAAACCGAGACAATACCCTCACAACCAACGATATGAGGATTCTGTGTATTGCGCTGCGCCCCTATGGGCTTAAGCAGAGTGGAAGCTAGGGCATGAATCAATGCTTTGCTGCGCGCTTTCCGTCCGTTCGCATCTACCACATATTGTCTTGTGATATCATTGAGGCCTATGCGATAGAGATCAAGGTTACAAATAAGCGCGTAAATGCCCGAAGAAGCCGGACGGTGAAAGATCGCCTGCTTGCCGGTTACGGTCTCGCCGCCTGCCGCAGTTTCGCGCCCTTCAGGAGCGTACTTGACGTGGAAGTATTGTTCAGTCGACGTAAGCGGCTGACCAGCTCCATCTTCCGGAAGACCGACTACCCATCCGAATTCCGCAACCGATTTCCGGCCAACAGCACGCCCTCGTGTTACCAGTGTGCCAGCCATGTCTGTCAGACTGCAATCAGTGAGCATCTTTGCCATGACCTCCGACTCGGTCGCTTTTCTATTTTCTTTCTTCCCATTTTTATTAAATTCCTGCTCCTTTTCACAGAAGTCCACAAAATCCTGGTTAAGTGCATTGATCCGGTCCGCATCGTGCACTTTCGCACCCGGAGAAAGCGGCTCCCCAGCTTCCTTGAGTAACGGGATCATGTGTTCCACCAGAATGTGCTTAAACATGTCTCCGCTTACCGCATTTACTACGGCACGTTTTCCTTTTTGATCAATGATGTACACCATGCGGGTTTGTTGCTGGTTCCCTTCAGTACCTTCATTGTTCAGACTGTGAAGGTCAAGCGTGATGCGAGCGCAAAGCGACAAAGAATGTACAATTGCCATGATTAGCTCCTTTTCATAAATAATGCGCTATTTTAAGTCTGGATCAGACGGTTCCTGCGCAACATCTGGTGCCTCTGTAACGTCTTCTTCGCGCGGCTCCCTGCAAGACCCATAGGCACATAGCAGAGACCCGACTAAAGAAGCACCGTATGTCTCTACCAGGCTTGCAAATGCTGAAAACTCTTCTGTGGTAACATTACGAGATGCCTGCTTACCCATCTCCCATCTGCGGGCATTCTCCGCATTATATTTAGAGATGAAGTCGGCAACGGTCTCAATTAACGGCTCGTTACCCGGCAAGCTGCGCCTACGCCGCAAGTCATGTAAGAGATCGTAACGAATCTCCCGGTAATCCGGTTTTTTCATGGCTTTCTGGGCCTGTGCGCTTACTGTCGCCTTACGTACTGCGGCGGAGATGGCCTGGAAACCGGAGTCTTTAAGAATTTCAGTCAATTTAGGTGCCATTCCCATAACAATCCTCCTGAAGAAATCTGTGCGAAATGATCGGACCTTACGCCCCTGTTCCCGTGCCCGAATGAGAAAGGGTCCATAGTACTCCATAAATGTTATTAAGGCGAAGATCGACCCCTCGCCCCGTTTTTCCGAAAAACGTCTGTAGGCGACAAGCATACCTATCTCATCGGAGTGATCGTCCTGAAGCCCCCGGATGACGCGCTGGTGTTCGTCCAGAATAGCCAGCCAATCCTCTGCATCCTGCCTATTATTAATAGGAAACCATCCTGGTAAAGCCATAGTTGCCATGGCAGAGACAGCGTTGGCGTTACCGAGGGACTGGTAATTAGTCACCATCACGCCCGAGATTGCTTCAGCAGGGGTTTTCCCATGCAGGTTCAGACCCGGAAGCACCTCTTCATCTTGATCGTGGTATTCCTCCGAATGGCGAATTAGCAGTTCAGCAAGTTTGAGGACGGCGAGAGTATCAAGCTTTGGAGGGCCGCCATATACTTTAGACCCACGCAGCTGGCGTGCAACAGATTCGAGAGCGCGAATCGATATGTCATGGGGGAGTGGACACAGAAGCCGGACATGTTCGGCCTTGGTGCCTTGAAAAAAGGGGCAGGCAACGCGGAAGTATCCACGGTATTTCAACCATTCTACAAAAGGATCTGCCCACTGTTCTTTAGTCTTGTCATTACGCCCGGTACTATCCGGTTTGAGGCGACTATATCCCTTGGCTGCCAAAGGTGTAAAAAGTTGTACGGTGCTGACCTTCCAATCAAGTCCGGAGGGCATACGATGTGAAAAGGCCTTAAACGATGCAACCATTTCGTCGTAAAATTCTTCAGGGTCTAGGCGAACAATTATTTCATGGACTTTATTGGCAGTCTTGTAACCTTTCAACTTATTGAGAACCTGGAGAAGACGCCAATCCTCACGCAATTCTTCCATCTGCATCATTTGCTGAGTTTCAGAATCAACTTCTTTTCCTCTTCTTTTTCCGCGAGGGTCGAAGAGTTTCTTTCTTCGGTCAGCCTTGGCCTTCTCGGCTTTATAATCAACGAAATCTGATACTCTATCTGGGACTTTTACTTTTTCTTTTGCTTTGAGGAAGGGGTAACCCGCTATCTGCGGAATCTGCTCAAAAACACTTGAGGTGACTGGTTCAGCAAGACAGACCTCAAACTCGGATTCCCGCTCAACCAGGCGGACAGTATCTATAGCAGGGATCGAAGCAAGCAGGTCAGCTAATCCCACGGAGGCAAACACATCAGCATGTGTGCCTGTCCTCTTGGGGACCCGAAAGACCTGATAATTTTCATTCATCGGCTGCTCCTTCTGCTGTCGCCCGCTGGTCAGCAAGCCTGAGTGTCCGGGTTAAATATGCCACAAGCGGCCACCATTCAGCAAGATTATCTGCGCCCGTTGTGGCTTTTAGCAGTTTCTCGACCTTGTGCTTTCGAAGATTGGCCAGCTCCGTTTGATCAGGTATCCGCCCGAAAACCTGGTTGATCGCAACCTCCCATCGGCCGCAAAGTTTGGGGGGAAACAATTCCAAGTCCGTCTGCCACCATCCGCCATGGTGCGCGAGAATAGCGGCAACGCACGCCGATGCAACATATGACTTATGTTTGTGCGGCACCGAAGTCAACAAATCCATTAAGAACACCCTGCTATAGTACGCCCCCGCAGGTGCATGCGGTGGCCGATGAATTCCTGAGTTTCGCTCCCTTTGCCGGTCCTCACGCTTACCAGAATCGAAATCCGTATGCGCCAACGGAACCATGTATTGATAGCTCGGATCTTGTGCCCGTTGGCTCGCTTCCGCCCATCGTTGCCACGCATCCTGAAGTTTTCCAAGGTCATGGAGGAGTGCACAAGCACGGACGGCCTCCAACAAACACTGGACAGTAAGCCCATACCGTAGCTTCATACCCCTGGCAATCAGCCCTGTACGCCAATGCTCGCGGTCAAGCCTCTTTTCCGCCTCTGCGGCAACCAATCGTGCATGTTCAGCCCACGGCTCAGCGCGCATTGGTGAATATCCAGGACGAGGCGGTTCAATCCTTTCCGGGCTTTCGTATGTTCCCGGAATGCCAAGGCGAAGGCCAATATCAGAATCATACGCTGCTACGGAGGGACGGAGACACACCACATAAGTGCTCTTGACGTCTTCCCGATTCTTTAACTCCTTCCATGGCGCTTCATCATCTCCGGACCAGTACCAACCAATCTGCCTGCATTCATTCCTAAATAGAGATGAAAGCGTCCACCGGGATATATTAACCCCCTCGCGATGAGCGGGGTTATCAGGCCGCCGATCTTCATCATTGACGATTACACGTATGCTCTCCGTATCCCCGCCCCTTATCAGATCAGCTACCCTCTTATGATTGCGCAAAAAAGCATTCTGCTCTATTCGGCCTAAACACTTGCCAAGCCGCATATGCCAACCTTCTCTTAATGCCCGCTCATCATTCCGGCCATGTGCTTCTTGCACCCATTCAGCAGACAAACGCGGATGGAGTGATCCTTCGCCGGACCTATGAAGAAGTTCTCTCGTCTTTGTCAGCGTTTCATCTTCCCGGTGAACATCACCGTATGGCAGCCACGCCCGTTCCTCCATCGGAAGCTGGTAGACATGAACTGTCCCCTTTTCACCGGCAAACCTTGCACACCGCCCGGCCCGTTGAACCAAAGCATTCATTGGACATAACTCTGTATGAAGGTGATCAGCGGAGATGTCTATACCAGCTTCGATGACTTGCGTTGCAACAAGAATCGCATCGGAATTCCGCTCCTCTTTGCCAAAGAGGGAACGCAAAATTTCTTCTTTGGCCCTTCGGTCTTCCTTAAAGAAGCGAGAATGCAACAAAATAACCTTGTTTTCTTTACCTTCCCCCCTCAGAGTCTGCATCAACTCTTCAAACATTTTCTGAGCTCGCTTAACAGTATTAAGCAATACTATCGAACGTCCATCATGACATCTGAGAACAGCATCTGCTGAAAGCGGCTCTTTCTCTAATGTAAAATTTTTGGTAACTGTCGAGACGCTCGGCACTGATGCCATAAGGGCAGCCGTTTCTGCATCGTCTTCTGGGACAGAAACCGTCTGTAAGCCATCGGCAAGGACCTGTTCAAGCGGCAGCGTTGCTGTCGCGGTCATCCATACTGATTGACAGAGGTCCCGAAACAGATGGAGGCCGGCAACTGCCGTCAAAAAGGCTCTGTGAGGCTCCATAAGATGAAATTCATCGAAGACAACAAGTGACCCGACTGGAATTGCGGCATTCACGTTACAAAGGCGGATCGAAATTCCATAAGGTGCATTGAGAACTCCGCTCAAGACCTGATCATATGTCGTTATTATGATTCGGCCTCTGTTGAAGAACCGATCATCCGGTTGTTCACCGGTCTGTAGGGTAACGAAAGGGGAAATAATCTCTCGCCCCCGTTCATCTATTTCCCCCTCAACCGGTAGCCCGAGCCTAGTAGCTGCTTCACAAGCTTCATAATAAATTCCCTGGGCGAGCGTCCTAAGAGGGAGCGCGTAAATCAAACGAGCCGGGTGCTCTTCCCAACCGGGGAAAAGAAAAGGAGCTAAGACTGACCACGTTTTCCCAGCGCCTGTTGGCGCACGTAGGACTATGTTTCGGCCTTCATACAATAACCGAGCAACTTTGACCTGATATTCAAAGGGATTATATCCTGTGAGCTGGCAGAAGAATTTAGCATAGATGGCTTCAAAGCTACTCATATTTCATTCCACCTTGTACCATCCGTTGCCGAAGACCGCGTCGTCGCCTATGTGCACGAATTCGCCCGCGATGAGCATAGGGATAAATTCTTCCAGGTCTCCTTCGAAAGATATCCTCCCCATAAAACCGCTCTGGTCATGAGTGGCTTGCTGGGTCCTGCTCTTTCTTCGAGTCTCGACCCACCTCGCATCGGAGCGCGCCTTTTTGATCATCATGGCCCTTTCGGCAAGCCCCTTGAAATCCATATCGAGCGGGCCGCCGCAATAGGCAGACGACAGGGCGTTCAGCCTGTCCCGCAGTCTTCTTATTATGTGGTGGAATTCAGGGTCCCTCACGACAGCGCTTTTCCCCTTCTCGCCAGTGGGGTTGTATTTGAGCCTGGTGGGTGTGAGAAACCGGAGGGTCATCCGTCCGCTGGCGAGGTCATCCGCCTTCTTCAAAAGTTCCCTGCCTGTTATCCGCTGAATGGAATTCGTGACGACGCCCGACCTGGAGTCATATACAGTCGAGGATGTCCCGTCCTTCACGGAGGCGATCTCCGCAAGCCTGAACCTGCCCCTGTTCAGGCCAATCCCCGACTTGCCCACCTCGATAAAAGGCATGATGATGTACGGAAAATAATCTATGCGGTCTCCGATAAGCACCAAATCGAAACGAAGTGGAGTTGAAGGCGTGTATAAGGCCGTTTCGGAAAGGGGAGGCTTGAAGACATACCCTCTTGGCGGGTTCTGCAGCCGCTTTGCCTGGGCAAGCCCCAAGGGATTGAAGACAAGGGAGTATGCGCACCTGGACCGGAGCATGCACTCCGAGCAGTCCATGCCGAGGTCTGTGCACACGAGCTTTCGGAGCGAGGAGCCGAACGCGCCCCTCAGCACGTTCCCCTTGTTGAAAGCAGGCAGGTGGATCTCCGTCTCGGGCAGAAGGGTGATCCTGAGGTGAGCCAGTTCGAAGCCTTCGAGCATCATCCATTATAACCGCTCAAGTATCGCGGGACAAGCCTGTCAATGGGCATTAAAAAGTGTACCACCTGGGGTCTCCCTCGGGGTTAGTACGATGTGAGAGGCGGTTTTGGATAGAGGGACCGGATTGCCGAACACATAAAAAGGGCCTCGAATATTACACACCAATTCCATGAATTCCAATTTCCCTTTTATTTACACTTAGTCCGTTTTTTGTGGTCTCTCGTTAGCTGAACACGTTAAACACTGCGGAACACCTAGTTTTGGGCTTTTGGGGGCGGGTAGAGAGAGGTAGACACCCCGGGGGGTGAGGGCATCCGGAGAGGAATCGTTTGAGGATACACTTCTATCGTGCCGACGAAAAAGAAAAAGTGAATAAGCGAGTTTGGGCGCGGTTTTATCTGCTACTTTCACCGATATGTCCACAGAAGATAATCGCTTTGAGAAGCAGCGCTTCATTAAGAGAAAGAAACTTCGGAACCAGCCTTTCAACTCCGAAGTACAGTAAGGGCAGCGAGTGGCGTTTACTGGTGAAGAGGCGTTTGGAATGCAACCTCCTTTTTCATAAAGATGGGAAACCCCTTTTCCAGATGCAAGTTGACAGGGCTTTCAAAAAGGCCTGTAAGCTGGCTGGCATCAAGGACTTCCGTTTCAATGACTTGAGGCACACATTTGCATCTCTTCCAGGATGGGATTGACCTCTACACGGTTCAGAAACTTCTTGGCCATAAGGATGGCAGGATGACGCAGCGTTATGCCCATCTCACTCACGACAGGTTGGCTTCTGCCGTGATGAGTCTGGAGCGGTTACGTCATAATTCTGCCATAGTTGAGGAGAAAATCGGAGATGCTCGCCCGTAACACCCCTTGATTTTTTTGGCGGTCCCAACGGGATTCGAACCCGTGTTTTAGCCTTGAGAGGGCCACGTCCTAGGCCTCTAGACGATGGGACCTTTTGGCTGGGGAGAGAGGATTCGAACCCCTATAAGCAGATCCAGAATCTGCCGTCCTGCCCTTGGACGACTCCCCAATTTCCAATACTTTCCGATAGTTGAAGCATATCAAGAATATCATAAAGCTTCAAAAACCGTCAACAAACGCCGGCAAATCCCTTATCAACCGCCCCGAATCGGGGTAGAATCTAATCATGGACAAAAGAAAGCTGGGCCAGACCGGGTTCGAGGCCACCATCATGGGGCTTGGCGGCGAGGGCATACTGCGCACCTTCGGGCACGAGGAAGAGGCCTACAGGCTCATCAACCGCGCGCTGGACCTGGGGATAAATTACATGGAAAGCGCCAGCGCATACTCCGGAAGCGAGGCCTACTACGGCCTGGCCCTGAAAGAGCGCAGAAAAGACGTATTCCTGGCCAGCAAGTCCCATGCGCGCATCAAAAACGAAGCCCGTAAACAGCTTGAAGAGACCCTTCAGAACATGAAGACTGACCACCTTGACCTCTGGCAGATGCACGACGTGCGCACGGAGGCGGACGTGCTGCGCATCTTCGGCCCGGGCGGCGCGTACGAGGCCTTCCTCGAGGCCAAAGAACAAGGCCTGGCTAGGTTCATCGGCATCACCGGCCACGAGGACCCGGACATCATCCGCTACTGCATAGAGCGCCACCAGTTCGACACCGTGCTCATCCCCGTGAACCCGGCCGAGCCGCAGTTCAAGAGCTTTCTGGCGGGCGTCATCCCGGCCGCGCAGAGGAAGCGGATGGGCATAATCGGGATGAAGATATACTGCCGCGGGCTTGCGGAGCGCGTGCGCGTAG
This sequence comes from Nitrospirota bacterium, assembly GCA_014874185.1. GTDB lineage: Bacteria > Nitrospirota > Thermodesulfovibrionia > Thermodesulfovibrionales > JdFR-88 > JACWAF01. The sequence goes on from JACWAF010000028.1 coordinate 11,567, forward strand.
CGCGCGGGCTGGAAAAATTTTTTCAGTTCGCGCTCTCGCTGCCCGTCACCACCGCGGTGATCGGCTGCGATAACCTGGAGCAACTGGAACAGAATGTGATATTCGCCGAGAGGTTCCTCCCCATTGGTGAGGCCAAGCGCACCGAACTTATCAACCAGGTGGCCCCCTTCGCCCAGGACTTGATGTACTACAAGGCGATAGAGCTGAACAGGTAAAAAACCCTGTTATTAGGGTTATTTTTTTGACCACGTCACCCTGCCCTATCATCCCCGGCATGGCATGAAACGGAGGCCGACCGGCCTCTTTTCATCTCGCCCCATTTTTTGACTTTTTTGTATTTTGGAGTCCAGCGCACGGGGCATGAAACCCCGTGCATGGCTGGGTTGAGCTATCAGTCAACTTCCGGCTTGGGAGTAGCATCGGTAGCGGCTGGCAATACGGGGTATCCCACTTTCGGCTGGACTCCGGTCGTGCTGTGCAGAAAAAGGGCGATCTCCTGTACATCGGTCTTCGTGAGGGAGATGCCAAGCTGCACGGAACCCATTATGCCAATGGCCTCTTCCAGGGACCAGACCTTCCCGGAATGAAAATAGGGCGCGGTCAGGGCGATGTTGCGCAAAGAGGGCGATTTGAAGAAGTACTGGTCCTTCTGAAGGGAAGTGACCTTGAACCTTCCCGTGTCGCCCGCAAGGAGTTCGGCCCTCGGCCTCTCCATAACCCCGAACTTGTAATAGCCGGTGCCGCCCATGTTGATGCCGCCGTGGCAGGCGGAGCATCCTTTTGACATGAACAGGCCCAGGCCGCTTTTTTCCCGTGGGCCAAGCGCGTTCCCGTCCCCTTTCAGAAATTTGTCGAAGCGCGAATCCGGGGTGAGCAGGGTTGCTTCAAATATCTCGATGGCAAGGGCCATGTTGTTGAAGGTAACCGGGTCTTTTTCGTCCGGGAAGGCGTCCGCAAACATCTCTTTATAGCCGGGCATGCTCTTCAGGGTCTGCACCACGCGCCCTGGCGTGCTGTTCATTTCAACGGCGGCCTGCACGGGGCCCTTGGCCTGCTCTGCCAGGTCGCTGGCGCGCCCGTCCCAGAACTGCGCGATGTTGAAGACGGAGTTGAATACAGTTGGCGCGTTGCGCGGGCCCTTCCTCCAGCCATGCCCGATGGAGGTCTCCTCGTAATCCGCACCGCCCATGCCCATGTTGTGACAGGAATTGCAGCTTATGAACCCGCTCTTTGAGAGCCTGGGGTCGAAGTAGAGGGCGCGCCCCAGTTCCACCAGTTCCGGCGTAACCGGCTTGCCTTTGATGGTCTTCAGGTCATGGGGAATGGGTTTGAAGACCTCGTTTGCCCGTTCCATAAGGCCGTCCCCGTATGTGACCGCCGGGAGGAAAAGCGCCAAAAAAGCCGCGCATAAAAAGCTGTATATGAATTTCATCGAAGCCCCCCCCTGAATCTTCCCTTATGTAACAAAGTATATCAGCCCTCTCAGGAATGGCAACCGGGATGGGCGGACGGAGCGCCGCCCGCGATTTCAGGCGTTTAGCACTGAAATGTATGAGATTGTAAATATTTCCGGCAACGGCTATGGCTCCTTGCCGGTTCATAACTAAGGTGTCATTCCCGCAACCCCGCCTTGGCGGGGGCGTCGTGAATCCAACCCACCCCCGTCCCCTCCCAGGAGGGGATTAAGGGGTGGGTAGATTCCGGACACGCCGGAATAACAACGAGGTAATCATAGGAGCAATGCTTAAATCTAATTTACTTTTCGTTTGGTGGTCATTGCGAGGAGCGCAGGCGACGAAGCAATCTTGAAGTGATTAATTTGAGCCGGATTGCTTCGCTTCGCTTGCAATGACGATGATAACAGGTTTTTCAGCATCCTGTTAAAATATACCCATGAAGGGCAAAGTCGTCTCCCTTAACATCAGCCCGGCAAAGGGCACGCGGAAGACCCCGGTGGAGACCGCCGTGCTGAAAGCGAACTTCGGCATGGAGGGTACGGAAATCGCCCTCACTTTTACCGGCTTAATTTAGCGGCGGCAAGGCGATTGAGGCTTATCCCGGTTTCGGCTGACTGTATAGCGAGGGCCCTGTGGGTTTCAGGGGTCACCCGGACAACAAATTTACCGCTATACCGGCGGTTTGCTATCGGCTCCGGTATGGGATCGCCCGTCTTTTTCATGTCCTCTATCACTCCAGCGACAACCTTCCGAATGCCTTTTAACGCGCCCTCCGGAGTTTTCGCCAGCCAGCTCAGGCTTGGAAATTCGGCGCACAGGCCGACATATTCCTTGTCTTCCGCAGACCATGTTACCCTGTAAGTATAATGATCATCCTTCAGTATCATGGTTCACCTCCAAAATCCCGATAGCTTTAAGCACTTGTTTCACCTGGTATGCCTTGGCCTTCCCTTTATCGTTTTGAATATTGATGCGCGGATCGCCCTGCCAAGGCGTTTTGTAAATTCTATGGCTACTGCCCTTATGCCGGGCTGGTCCGAAATAATAATCGCAGACCAGGCATAAATCCGTAAATCTTATATTCTGCGGATTGCTTCTCATCATCAAGACCGTTTTAGCAATCCTGTCCATCAAAAATTATAATATCAATATTAGTATCATGTCAATAAAAAAACATTTGCGCAGCAAGCCTCTCCCCCACAATCCCTCATAAATCCATTAGAATATACCCATGAAGGGCAAAGTCGTCTCCCTTAACATCAGTCCGGCAAAGGGCACGCGGAAGACCCCGGTGGAGACCGCCGTGCTGAAAGCGAACTTCGGCATGGAGGGGGATGCGCACGCCTCCGCCCTGTGGCACAGGCAGGTGAGCCTGCTTGCGGAGGAAAGCATCCAGAAAATGCGCGAAAAGGGGCTTGCGGTTGCAGAGGGGGACTTCGCGGAGAACATCACCACGCGGGGGCTGGACCTACTCTCGCTCCCTGTGGGCACAAAGATCCGAATTGGGGAGACCCTCTGCGAAATTACCCAGCACGGAAAGCATTGCCACACCAAATGCGAGATATACAGGCTGGCCGGAGACTGCATCATGCCCACCGAGGGCATCTTCGTGAAGGTGCTTGTGGGCGGCCCGGTGAGGCGTGGCGACCCCATCACAATAGAGTAAGAAGGAAATCACTTATGGACTTTTTAATAATATGGGAAAATCCCTCCTGAACCTCCCTTTGCCAAAGGGAGGGAATGCTTTCCAAGGAATTGTATCTTTTTGGGAGGGATTACCCCTCTTTGCAAAAGAGGGGCGAGGGGAGATTTTCCATAAGATATTAATTCAATTATGAAACCGTCAATTAAGGCCGCAGTAATCACATTAAGCGACAAGGGCGCGGCGGGACTTCGCGCGGATGAGGGCGGCCCGCTTATAAAGGAGATGCTGGCCTCAATCGGGGCCGAGACCGCCTTTTACGAGATAATCCCAGACGACAGGGAAATTATAAAATCAAAACTGTTAGAATATTCCAGGCTGGTTGACCTTATAGTGACCACCGGGGGGACGGGGCTTGCCCCGCGCGACGTGACCCCCGAGGCCACGCGCGAGGTAATAGAGAAAGAGGTGCCCGGCATGGCCGAGGCGATGAGGATGGAAGGGCTTAAAAAGACAAACAGGGCGATGCTTTCAAGGGGTGTGGCGGGCGTAAGGGGCCGGTGCCTCATCATAAACCTGCCCGGAAGCCCGAAGGCCGTGCGCGACGGGCTCTCCGCCGTGCTGGACGTGCTGCCCCACGCGATAGAAAAGATAAAGGGCTCCACGGAGGACTGCGGCTAGTGCACCATGTGACATTCCCATTGGCGTTCGCGGCGGGCCTTTTGTCGTTCCTCTCCCCGTGCGTCCTGCCCCTGGTACCATCTTACGTGTCGTTCATAACCGGGTTCTCGTTCGAGAGCCTTACCGCGCAGTCCAGCCCGGACAGGGCGCGGATACGCAGGCTTACCATCACCAATTCCATAGCCTTCATACTGGGGTTTTCAACCATATTCATGGCCCTGGGGGCGTCTTCGTCATTCCTTGGAAAATGGCTTTTACACTACCAGGACACCATCCGCATAGCGGGCGGGATACTGACGATAATATTCGGCCTGTTTATAAGCGGCGTGATAAAGCTCAATTTCCTGATGAGGGAGCGAAAGATGCACCTTCAGGGCCGCCCGGCTGGTTACCTGGGGGCGTTTCTGATCGGGATGACATTTGCCGCGGGCTGGACGCCCTGCATAGGCCCGATACTGGGGAGCATACTGTTCTACTCGATGGCGCAGGGCTCCACGGCCTATGGGCTGAAGCTCCTTTCTGTCTACTCGGTGGGGCTTGCCCTGCCGTTTTTAATCTCGGCCCTGGCGATAAACAGCTTCCTCCTGTACTCCAGGAAGCTCCTCAAGTACATGCGGGTGATCATGTTCATAAGCGGGCTGATACTGATCGCCTTCGGGGTGCTATTGCTCTCAAACAACGTCCGGATGCTCTCAAACCTCTTCCCGGACCTGGGCGTGAAGTTCTGATTTCCTTTACAATAAAAGGCAAATATATTAAAATTGAACACAATTTGCACGGAGATGGAGGTATTTTAATTTGGTAAAGATGAGGCTTATGAGACTGGGCGCGCACAAGCAGCCCTTTTACAGAGTTGTCGTGGCGGACTCCAGGGCCAGGCGCAACGGCCCGTTTGTCGAGATCTTAGGTACTTACGACCCGAAGAAGAACCCTTTCGAGCTGGTTCTGGACAAGGACAAGGCCCAGAGCTGGCTTCAGCAGGGGGCTCAACCGACCGATACAGTGAAAAAGCTGTTGCAAAAGGCTGGAGTGCTTACAGCCTAATCTCTCGCGCGGGGGGTACCGACAGGATGAAAGAGTTGATCGAGGCTATGGCGAGGGCGCTGGTCGACAAGCCGGAAAGTGTGTCCGTGGCCGAAGTGGAAGGCGAGAAGACCACTGTGTTTGAACTGAGGGTGGACCAGAACGACCTCGGCAAGGTGATAGGCAAGCAGGGCAAGACCGCACGCGCCATGAGGACGATCCTCAGCGCGGCTGGCACCAAGATCGGCAAGCGCTGCGTACTGGAAATCCTCGAATAACCAGATAAGCGAATTGAATCTCCCCTCTTGGGAGGGGATAAAGGGGTGGGTCAACCGGGGGCGCAAGCGCCCCCGGTTTGTTTTTTACTAATTTAATAGGATGTACATAAATCATAAGAGAATCCCTCCTAACCTCCCTTTGCCAAAGGGAGGAATCGTTTTCCAATGGAGGGATTACTTTAGTGGAGGGATTACCCCTCTTTGGAACGGGGTTCCCGAAAAGTCGCAGACTTTTTGGGGTGCAGGTTGAGGGGCAAGGGGAGATTTTCCTATCAAAAAACCTATTTCAATTTTAGAGACTTAATAAAAGGTACGGGTTTTTGGAAATATCGGTACTGACCCTTTTCCCGGAAATCTTTCATTCCTACATGGGCGTGAGCATCATGAAGCGGGCCGTGGAACGGGGGATTGTGGATTTCAGCGTTCATAACCTGCGGGATTACACGCACGACAGGCACCGCACCGTGGACGACTACCCCTACGGCGGAGGGCCGGGGATGGTCCTGAAGCCGGGGCCCGTCTCGGAGGCCGTGGACGCCATCAAGGCAGACGGCCGGGAGACCCTGACCATCCTCCTCAGCGCCGGGGGCAGGCTCTTCACCCAGAAGATGGCCGAGGATTTCTCCAGAGAGGGCAGAAGGCTTCTTTTCATAGCGGGGCGGTACGAGGGGGTGGACGAACGGGTTGCCATTGGGGTGGCCGATATGGAATTATCCATTGGGGATTACGTACTTACTGGCGGAGAGCTGCCTGCATTGGTTATAATAGACGCTCTTGTCCGGCTGATGCCGGGGGCGCTTGGCGACGAGGCGAGCGCCGAAGAGGAGTCTTTCGCATGGGGGATACTGGATTATCCCCATTACACAAGGCCCCCGGAGTGGAAGGGCATGAGGGTGCCGGATATGCTGTTGTCTGGCAATCATAAAGAGATCGCCAGATGGCGCAGGAAAGAGGCCCTGCGGAAGACGCTCCGCATGAGGCCGGAGCTTATCGAGAGGGAAAAAGACAGGCTTACGGAAGAAGACAGAAAACTGATTATCGAGATAAAGGAGGAAGGCTATGGACGCGATTAAGACCATCGAGGAAGGCTTCAAGAAAGAGGTCCCCTATTTCGTGGTGGGCGACACGGTGCGCGTGTTCACCAGGGTCGTGGAGGGGGACAAGGAAAGGATACAGCCCTTCGAGGGCCTGGTGATAGCCCGCAAAGGGGACGGTGCGAGGGAGACGTTCATGGTCAGGAAGATCTCCTTCGGCGTGGGCGTGGAGAGGATATTTCCCGTCCATTCGCCCTTTATAGAAAGCATAAAGGTAGTACGGCAGGGCTCCGTCAGAAAGGCCAAGCTCTATTACATCAGGGAGAAGAAGGGCAAGGCCGCCAAGATAAAGGAGAAGGCGAGGCAGTACCCGAAGCAGTAAACCCGCTGGTTTCTGATGCGAGGGCTTTACAGCTACGACAGCAGCTTCAGGGCCCGGGGATATGCCCGCGTGGCCGGCATGGACGAGGCCGGGCGCGGGCCGATGGCCGGGCCGGTGGTGGCCGCCTGCGTGGTGCTCCCCGAAGGGCATGTCATAAAGGGCCTCAGGGACTCCAAGCTAATCCCCGAAAAAGACCGTGAAAAATTCTTCCGCAAGGTGATGGACTGCGCCCTTGACGTGGGCGTGGGCGTCTCCGACGTGGAGACCATAGACAGCCTCAATATCTACCAGGCCACGAAGCTGGCCATGCGCCGTGCCGTGACCCGCCTCACTGAACCCCCGGATATCCTGCTGATAGACGCGGTAAAACTCCCCGAAGTGCAGGTGAAGCAGGTCTCTATCATCAAGGGCGAGCTTAAGAGCGCCTCGATAGCCGCCGCCTCGGTGATTGCCAAATACGTGCGGGACAGGATGATGTACCACTACCACAAGCTTTATCCCCAATACGGCTTCGACAGGCACAAGGGCTACTGCACCAAAGAGCACAGGGAGATTGTGCAAAAGATTGGCCCCTGCCCGCTTCACCGCAAAAGCTGGGAAGGGGTGATGACGCTGGAACTGCCGTTCGGGGATGAGGGGGAAAGTGGGCAGAGTAAGCGGCGGAAATCTAATTAAAGCTCACGGAATTTGTCGGGTTAACGGAGCGTAACCCGACAATTCCTTAAATTCATTTCTTTTTTTAAACTCCTCATTTCCCCAGTTTCCTCAGCGTCTCCATCAGCGCTTGGGCCTTCTTTAAACTCTCATAATACTCCCTTTCCGGGTCGCTGTCGGCCACAATCCCCGCCCCGGCCTGCACATAGGCCGCCTTGTCCTTTATCAAAAACGTCCGGATTATGATGTTCAAGTCCATATTCCCGCTGAACCCGAAATACCCGGCGGAGCCCGTGTAAGGCCCCCGCGAGACCGGCTCCAGCTCGTCAATTATCTCCATGCAGCGCACCTTGGGCACGCCCGTGATCGTCCCGCCCGGAAACGCCGCCCGCACCGCGCTGAACATGTCATGGCCCCTGGCAAGCCGCCCGTGGATATTGGAAACTATGTGCATCACGTGGGAGTAGTCCTCCGTGACCATAAGCTCGTCCACCTCCACGCTGCCGTAGTCGCAGACCTTTCCGATATCGTTTCTCTCCAGGTCTATAAGCATTATGTGCTCGGCCTTTTCCTTGGCATTCAGAAGAAGCTCGGCGCGCATCTCCTCGTCCCCGGCGCGGTCACGCCCCCTGGGCCTTGTGCCAGCTATGGGGCGGGTGTCCACCACGCCCCCTCGCACCCTTATAAGCCTCTCCGGCGAGGAGCTTGCTATCTGGAAATCCCCGAAATCCATGTAGCAGGCGAATGGCGAGGGGTTTATCTCCTTTAAAAGGGAATAAATCTTCCACGGATGAGCGCCTCCGATTTCGGCTTTGACCCTTAGCGAGAGGTTCGCCTGAAAGATGTCCCCCGCCGCGATGTACTCCTTGGCCCGGCGCACAATCTCCATGTATCTTTTTTTCGTCATCTCGTGAGTTATCGATATCTGCGGGGCTGGAGAATCTAACATAAGAAAATCCCTCCCAACCTCCCTTTTCCAAAGGGAGGGATTACCCCTCTTTGGAAAAGAGGGGCGAGGGGAGATTTTCCGATAGATATTTGGTAAATTTCCATCTAAACGTAAATCAGCAGGCGCTTTTTGAAGTCCTTCAAGAATTCCCCTTAAAAGGGATTCCGTTTCATCGTATTTCCGCCCCCAATCGAGCCCCGAAATGTCTCCATATCCAAGCCCTGTGTCCCTCGCACCGGGGCAGACAATGATCCAGGCCTTTTTCTCCAAGTGGTCGAAGGCTATTACCCGGTCATATAAATAGAAGGCCGCATCGGGCAGGTTAAGGGTATCAACCGCCTTCCGGGGAAGCTTTTCAAAATAATGGACGAACTCGTAGCAGAACAGCCCCATCAGGCCGCCCTGAAACGGGGGAAGCCCCGGAACGGGTTTTTGCCGGTAAATGTTTATAAATTCCCTCAGCCTGTCGAGAGGCTTTTCCTTGCTGGAGACGGCCCTTCTGCCCCCCGCCTCTATCTCCACCTCGCCCGCTTTTATCCTGACAGAGGCATAGGGCTCTATTCCGATGAACGAATACCGGGCGATGTTGGAGGGGCCTTTCGCGCTGTGGAGGAGGACTCCACCCGGCCCGGAATAGACCCGCCCGAAGCAGTCCGCCGGGTCCAGCCTCGCCTCAGGCAGGGGAATCTCGGCATAAATGGGCGGTATGAGGCCGCTTTCCGCCTCGCGGACAAAACTGCCCTTTTCGGGAAAAACTCTTCCTTTTAAAAATGGATTCATTGATAATTCAAGAGAAAATCTCTCCTCGCCCCTCAACCTGCACCCCAAAAAGTCTGCGACTTTTCGGGGCCCCCGTTCCAAAGAGGGGTAATCCCTCCCTTTGGAAAAGGGAGGTCAGGAGGGATTTTTTTATAACCAAAAATAGTCCTCTAAGAGAATTTCTTTAAAACGGGCACCAGGGCGATTACAGCTTGGAGAGGGTTATGCCCTTCTGGGCCTGGTACTTCCCCGACTTGTCCTTGTAAGATGTCCGGCAGGGCCCGTCAGAGGCGATGAAGACCACCTGCGCGATCCCCTCACCGGCATAGACCCTCACCGGCAGGGGGCCGGTATTGGAGATGGAGATGGTCACGTAACCCTCCCACTCCGGCTCCAGCGGGGTCACGTTCACCACCACTCCGCACCGGGCATAAGTGGACTTCCCGAAACAGATGGCCAGCACGTCCCGGGGTATCCTGAAGTACTCAAGCGACCTGCCCAGGGCGAAGGAGCCCGCCGGGATGACGCAGGAGTCCCCTTTTACCGGCTGGAAATTCCCGTCCGCCGCGCTTTTGGGGTCCATGACCTCCAGCCCCTCAGGCCGGAAGACCCTGAACTCGTCCCAAAGCCTCATATCGTAACCGTAAGAGCTGACCCCGTAGGATATCTCCCCCGGCACCTTACTGACGTTTCCGCCGAAGGGCTCTATCATCCCCTTCCCGGCCATCTCACCGATCCATATATCGCTTTTTACCATGCAGTGAAATTAACATAAAAAGTGCTTTAAAAACAATGCAAGGGTATGTACAAAAGGGCCTTTCTCATATACACTGGGAAGTGCAAAGAAATTAAATACATTGAAAAAAAGGGCTTTTTTCTGCTATAAAAAGATATAAGGGTCGGACAAGAAGGCCTGCCCTGTGCGTGATGGATAAAGGATGTTGATCCACAAGTTAGATCTGAATGGGAGCGGGAATAAGGAGAACGGTGTGCATGTCTTCATAACTGAAGAAAGCCTAAAGTCTCTTTCAAGGCACCCACTTAAACAAGAGGATCTAACTCTTTTGTCCACACGGCAGGGTGGGTTTTAATTATGGCAGGGGCGGACGCCTTGTATATAAAGAGGAATACAGTATCCGGTATAGGAAAAAGCCCGGATTTTAAAATAGATTTGAACGCTCCTCTGATAGAAGGCATCTCTGCCCGAACTACTCTCCGCCTGAGCTGAAGGCAGCCATAAGATTGCCCGTCCGCCCCTTTATCGAATAAAGGAGAGGGGGTCATATGAACGGGACGCTCTACACACTGATCGCAATCGCAGTTGGAATAGCAGTAGGGGCCGCCCTCGGTTTCTTCTTCAAGCTTACCCTGAAGGGCAAGGCCGAAGAACTGAAGAAAGAGTCCGAGGGGATAGCCGAAGAGGCCAGGAAGACCGCTGAAAGGATAAAAAAAGACGCCTCTTACGAGGCAAAAGGCATCCTTTACCAGGCCCGCACCGACGCGGAGAAGGAGTTCAAGGACCGCCGGGGCGAGCTTCTGCAGCTTGAAAAAAGACTCCGCAACAGGGAAGAGACTCTCGAAAGAAAACTGGACCAGATCGAGCGCAGAGAAAACGATTTCAACCGCAGGGACAAGGAATTCCTCCAGCGGGAACGGGCACTCCAGGAGAAGGAAAAGGGGCTCGAAGACACCGTAAGCCAGCAGAAGTCCATCCTGGAAAGGCTTTCCAATTTAAGTTCCGAGGAGGCCAGGGCCGAGCTTTTGAGGCGCGTGGAGGAGGAATCCCGCTTTGAGGCCGCGAAGCTGGCTAAAAAAGTTGAGGACGAGGCCAGGGAGACGGCCGAGAAGAAGGCCAAGGAGATAATCGGCCTCACCGTCCAGCGGTACGCCAGCGACTACGTGGCCGACGCCACCGTCAGCGCCGTAAGCCTGCCTTCTGACGACATGAAGGGCCGCATCATAGGACGCGAAGGCAGGAACATCCGCGCCCTCGAGGCCGCAACCGGCGTGGACCTCATCGTGGACGACACGCCCGAGGTGATAACCCTCTCCACCTTCAACCCGGTGCGCAGGGAGGTGGCCCGGCTCGCCATCGAGCGCCTCATAGCGGACGGCCGCATACACCCCGCCCGCATCGAGGAGATCGTCGAAAAGACCCGCAAGGAGGTCGAGAACACCATACGCGAGGAAGGCGAGAAGGCCGCGTTCGACTTGGGCATCTCCGGCATCAACCCCGAGGTCATCAAGCTCATCGGAAGGCTCAAGTACCGCACATCATACGGCCAGAACGTGCTCCAGCACTCCAGGGAGGTGGCCTACTTCGCCGGGATGATGGCCTCCGAACTGAAAGTTGACGTAAAACTGGCCAAACGGGCCGGCCTGCTCCATGACATAGGCAAGGCCGTTGACCATGAGGTGGAAGGCCCGCACCAGGAGATAGGCGCCAACCTGGCCAAAAAATACGGCGAGTCCGAGCCCGTTGTGGCCGCCATAGTGAGCCACCACGACAGCGAGGCCCCTTCCGTAGAGGCCGCGCTGGTCGCCGCCGCCGACGCCCTCTCGGCCGCAAGACCCGGCGTCCGCAGCGAGAGCATAGAGAACTACCTGAAACGCCTCGCCAAACTGGAAGAGCTGGCCCTCTCCTATACCGGCGTGGAAAAGTGCTACGCCATACAGGCCGGGCGCGAGGTGAGGATAATCGTCAAGCCCGAAGAGGTCACCGACGAGGCCTCCTGGATGCTCTCAAAAGACCTGGCCAGGAAGATAGAGACCGAGATGACTTACCCCGGCCAGATAAAGGTCACCGTCATCCGCGAGAACCGCTTCGTGGATTACGCGAAGTAAAAGATAAAAGGACTACTTCTCTTTTTTGTAAAAAAGAGAAGTAGCAAGAGAAAAAATTCTTGCATTTTTCCGCTCCCTTTCGGGAGCGGAAAAATCTAAAAATTCTCTTTGCTTATTTCTCTTACAAGAGAAAGAAGCGGGGTGCGGGGCAGAGCCCCGCTTTAATTTTACTAATGAAGATACTTTTCATAGGCGATATAGTGGGCAGGGTGGGAAGGCAGGCCACGAGGGCGCTCCTGCCCAAGATAAGCGAGCGGTACAAGATAGATTTCGTGATTGCGAACGGGGAGAACGCGGCTGGGGGGTTCGGGATCACGGAGGAGAAGGCGAACGAGCTTTTCGGGATGGGGATAGACGTGATCACCACCGGAAACCACATCTGGGACAAGAAGGATGTGATCCCTTATTTGAACAAGGAGGACCGGGTGCTGAGGCCGCTCAATTATCCGGAGGGGGTGCCGGGGTACGGGAGCGTGATAAAGTCCGCGAGGGACGGCCAGGCTGTTGGGGTGATAAACCTCTCCGGGCGGGTCTTCATGGGTGTGGGGCTGATGGACTGCCCATTCAGAAGGGGACTGGCTGAGGTGAAGGCCCTGAAGGAAAAGACCCCAGTCGTGATCGTGGATTTACATGCCGAGGCCACGTCGGAGAAGATAGCTTTTGGCTATTACGTGGACGGAAAGGCCAGCGCGGTGATCGGGACGCACACGCACGTGCAGACGGCGGACGAGACGGTGCTTCCGGGTGGGACGGCGTATATCTCGGATGCGGGGATGACCGGGCCTGTTGGCACAGTGATAGGGGTGAAGAAGGAGCAGATAATAGACCGGTTTCTCTACCAGATGCCGATGAGGTTCGAGGTGCCGCAGACCGGCCCCGCCATTTTTAACGGACTGGTGCTGGATGTGGACGAAAAGACGGGCCGCGCGAATTCCATTTCCCGCCTGATGCTGAACTATCCCTGAACTGGCCGTGGGCAGAGCAAGTAATTACTTTTCCCCGGTGCGCACGGCGATGACCGTTTTGACGTTCCCGCGCGGGTTGAAGTCGCCAACCACTTCGAGGTAGCGCGGAGAAAGTTTTTTTTTCAACTCGTCGAAGATCCTGTTCGTTACGTCCTCGTGCGAGATATGGACGCCCCTGAAGGAATTGAGATAGAGTTTCAATGATTTAAGCTCCACTATGCTCTTGTCAGGCACATAGAGGACTTTTATCACGGCGAAGTCCGGATAGCCCGAGCGCGGGCAGAGACAGGTGAACTCCGGAAAGCTTATGTCTATGTCGTAGTCCCTGTCCGGCGAGGGGTTGGGCCATGTCTCGAGCGCGGCCTTTTGTATTTCTTCTTCACCGTATTTAAGCTTTTTTCTAGTGCTCATGTTTTTTTACAAAGATCCCTTTCGCCACCTCTTCCTCTATAGCGAGCGTGGTCTCGTCTATCGTGAGGACGCAGGAGGGTTTTTTCTGCTGGAGTTTTATCACCGAGCCCGCCACCAGCCCGATGGCGGCAAGCCGCTCCATCATCGGGGTAGTGAGAAACACCACCCGGTAGGGCTGGCCCACTTCGGCCTCGGAGAGCGCCACGACAAGGGGCGTTATCTTGCGCGCGTATATCTTGCAGCACCTGCCCCTGGGGATCGGCCTTCCATGCGGGCAGGTCGGCGGGTGTCCAAGCAGTGTACAGATGGCCTCCTCCACCTCCGGGCTTATCGCGTGCTCCAGCCGGCAGGCGTTAATCTCCAGGTCGGCGTCTTCCTTGAACGCGAGCACGTCTACAAAAAGCCTTTCGGCAAGCATGTGCCTGCGGGTGATGTCTTTCGCCCTGGCCCTGCCCTCCTCCGTGAACTGGACCTTTCCGTCCGCTATCCTCAAGAGCCCGTCGGCTTCCATGCCGAGGACCGTGTCCCTGTTTTTTGTATGAGAGATCAGCTCTTCCAGCCCCACTTCGTCTTTCTTCTCAAAAAGCTCCCAGAGGGTCTCCAGGGCTTCGTCTTCTATGAGCTTTTTTTCGGTTTCGGGGGCCGCCTTGGGCTCAGCCATTCAGATATCCTCCACGCATCAGGAATTTTAACATACGCCTACACGCTTATTCCGAAACGCCTCAAAAACCAGTTCAGCGCCCCCCCGAACCCTATGGCCACAGGGGTTATCACCAGGAGCATTGAGACGGCGGTCCTCATGCCGCGCTCTTTTATTATAACGAAGAAGCTGGCCAGGCACGGGATGAAGAGCGTGATGGTGACAAGGCTGACAAGCGCCTGCACGTGCGAGAGCAGCCCCCCGCGGAACATCGCGAAGAGCCCCGCCGCCCCGTAATCCCTCCTCAAAAAACCTATCAAAAACGCCTCCGTCGCCTTCTGGGGAAGCCCCAGGACACCCACGATGACGGGTGACGCCAGCCGCTCTATTACCGCAAGGAGGGCCAGCTTGTCGAATACAAAGAGCACCAGCGTGCCCAGCACGAAGAGCGGCACCGCCTCCTTCAGATACCAGACCACCCTGCCCATCGTCTTCACAAGGATATTTGAGAGCTTCGGCATCCTCAGGGGCGGTATCTCCATGAAGAACTCGGACCGCTTCCCCGGGAGCAGCCTGCCGGCAAGCCAGCCCGAAAAGAGCAGGACCGCCAGCATGAAAAGTATCCAGATGGCCAGGGCCATTCCGGAAAGAGCGCTCAACATGCCTAATATGACACCCAATTGAGCGGAGCACGGGATGGCAAGGGCCAGCAGGAAGGTGGCTATCAGCCTGTCCCTCCTCGTCTCCAGTATCCTGGTGGTCATCACCGCCATCGTGCCGCAGCCAAGCCCCAGCACCATCGGCAGGACGGCCTTGCCGTTAAGTCCCATGATGTTGAATAACCGGTTGCTCATTATGGCAAGCCTCGGCAGGTACCCGGAGTCCTCCAGCACGGAGAACGCTATGAAGAACGTGGTCGTAATAGGAAGGATTATCCCTATGGCGTAAGTGAGCGCCATGGTAATTACGCCGTACTGCCCCACCAGCAGGTCCTGTATGAACGGGATTGGGATGAGAAGTTTTATCACCTTCGTGAACATGGGGTTCAGATAATAGCCGAAGATGGTCTTTTCCACCAGGTCCACAAGCGTGCCCGCGCCTAAGACCCCCACGAACTCGTAGAGGCAAAAAAGAACAACCAGCAGTACGGGAAGCCCCATCACCGGGTGCATGCTGCTTTTTGCGATGAAATTCACGAACCTGTGCTCTGGCTGGCCGGTCTTTTTGAAGACCGCCCCCGTTATCTCCCCCGCCCTGGCAAGCCTGGCCTCGTTTATCACAAGCCCCACCGGGCGGCCAAGCTTCAGCGCGCATTCGTCCCTCAGGGCCTCCACCTTCTCAAGGTTCCCGTTCAGAAGGTTCAGTTTCAGCCAGTTGCCAAGGCTCTCGTCCCCGGCCAGTATCATAAGGGCCAGCGAGCGGCGGGTTATATTGGCCCTGGGCAGGAGGGCGGAAACAGCGGTTATGCATTTCTCAAGGACCGGGCCGTAATCGACCTCGACGGAGGGCACGCTGGAGCCGTCCAGGATGGCGGCCTTCAGCTCCCGGACGCCCTTTCTCTCAGGGGCAACGGTGCCGATCACATGCGTGCCTATCAGCTTTCTCAGCTTCTCTTTATCAATCGTTATCCCCCTGTCCATGGCCTCGTCTTCCATGTTCAGGTCCAGGGCAACGGGAAGCCCCATCTCCGCAAGCTGGATGGTTATGACCAGCGTGCGCTTAAGGTTCTTCGCGTCCCCCACCTGCACCACCAGAGACGGCCTTTCAGCAAGGAGGATGTCGCGCGTCACCTGCTCGTCCTCACTCATTGGAAGAAGGTTGTTCACGCCGGGGGTGTCCACCAGAAGCAGACGCTTTCCGTCCAGATTGATGTTGCCGGAAGAGACCTCTACCGTGGTGCCGGGGTAATTGGAGACCGTGGCGTACTTGCCCGTGAGGAGGCCGAAGATAACGCTCTTTCCCACGTTGGGGTTGCCGATAAGGGCGACCTTCTTCAGGCCGCCTCCGTCCCTGCCCTTCCCGGGCCTCTCCTCGCAGCAGTCCACCTGACCTCCCCTGAAAACCCCGAAGCTAATTGATATTAAGTCTCAGTTTCATCTATTTTAAAGAAAGCCGTAACGGATTGTCAAGGCGAATAAGACGGACTACTTTTCTTTTTTGCCCCAAGGCGGATTTCATCCGCCCATTCGGTAATCCATCTTTTTTGAAAAAAAGCAGTCCGTCTCCAAAGCCCTCTTGGGTCTTACATTTTTTCCGCTTCACAGAAGCGGGAAAAATCCAAAAGTTCTCTTTGCTTCTTTCTCTTGCAAGAGAAAGAAGAAGCCGGCAGTCCTTGTCTTTAATACAGAAATCTTTTAGGGTCTTTAAGCGGATGGCAGCGGGTGCAGAGGGCGCGGGCATTTTTTGGGCCCACGGCCCAGGAATGGGGCCTGTGGCAGTCCAGGCATTTCAGGCCGGCCTTTTCCATATGCAGGCGGTGCTGGCCGACCTCCACTTCATTGCCATGGCAGCGCTCAAGGCAGTCCTGGCTGGTGAGGCTTATCTGTTTGTGGGGCTTGTGGCAGTCGAAGCACTTGAGGCCGCCCATGGGGCCGGAGGGCCGGACCTTCTTATGGCAGCCCAGGCATCGCTGCATGTTGACCGTCTCTTTTACGTTTTCCCTGTAGTTGTGGCATTTCAGGCAGGAGAGCCCTTCCATGCCGAGGCCGTGCACCAGTTTGTCCTTGTGGCAGGAAGCGCAGGCATGTTCGTCGGGCCTGAAGTTGTGCATTTCCCCGGAATGGCACCTCTGGCAGGGGATGTTCTCCATGAAGACGTGCCTTGCGTGGCCGACCGAGCGCCTCACGCTGATGGAGCCCTGCTCGGCGGTCTCCAGATGGCATCTCCTGCAGGCATTCCAGGGGGCGGTCCTGCCATGCCGCTCTTTTATGGGGCCCTGGGAGCCGTTTGTCACGTAGGCCACAAGGAGCCGGTTCTGCTCGAATATGCTCATCCGATGGCAGGTCTGGCATTTAATTTCCCAGTGCTTGCTCTTCTGCCATGAGAGATAGGCGTCGCGCATCATATGGCAGGTAGTGCAGAATTGGGGGTCGTTCCTGGTATAGTCGTAATATTTCCAGCCCACGACGGAGCCGGTCAGGGTTATCAGGAAGAAGATGAGCAGGATTCCAAGCCTGTTGCCCTGCACAAGCCTTTCAAGCCAGTCAACCAGCCGGCTCATCTATGAAAAGCCTGCCCCTGGCCGTGGCCACCAGGGTGCCTTCGGACTGCAGGGTGAGCGAGGCCCCGGCGATGATGAGTCTGCCTTTCTTCTTTTCTATCCACCCTTCGGCCAGCACCTTCTGCCCCTCGTGAAGGGGGGCCTTGAACCTCACTTCCATTTCGGCCGTAACGGGCCACATCCCTTTTTTAATGGCGGCCCAGCTCATGGCCTCATCCAGCACCATTGATATTATCCCACCGTGCACGATATTTTTATAGCCCTGGTGCTCCCGCCTGGGCGTAAAGGACGCCCTTGCCCCGGTTTCGGTCTCCTCGAACCGGAGCCTGAGGCCGATCGGGTTGTCTTTTCCGCAGGCTATGCAGTAGTTGTCGTTTTCGAGAGGGATCATTTCCCGGCGAGGAAGTCGTAGAACTTGTAAATGAAAAACGAGAAGACCATCCCCGCAAACGCGCCGAAGGCCCCCAATATCGCAAGTATGACCGCGTAGATACCGAGGACGAGGAAGTCGTCTTTCCCGGCCTGGATTGAAAGGAAGACATTAAGGTCGTGGACGATGGCGTCACGCCACGAGCCCTCGAACCTGCTGCCGTAGAGTGCGTCCATTGAGATGGCGAGACCTATCCCAAGCGCCGCCCCCAGAATGGCGCCCGCAAGGAGGATCCGCTTCAGCCCCCGGGCGCCATCCTCCATCCTACTGGTTCATCCTCTCGAGGAACTCCTTGTTGCTCTTGGTGCCCCGGAGCTTGTCGAGGAGGAATTCCATGCTCTCCACGGGGCCCAGTGGCGATAGCACCTTCCTGAGTATCCACATCTTGCGGAGGGTGTCCTTGTCCACCAGAAGCTCTTCCTTTCTGGTGCCGGAGGCGTTTATGTCTATGCTCGGGAACACGCGTTTGTCCACGAGTCTTCTGTCCAGATGAAGCTCCATGTTGCCGGTGCCCTTGAACTCCTCGAAGATGACGTCGTCCATGCGGCTTCCGGTGTCCACCAGGGCCGTTGCGAGTATCGTCAGGCTTCCGCCGTTTTCGATGTTTCTGGCGGTGCCGAAGAAGCGTTTCGGGCGCTGAAGGGCGTTGGCGTCCAGGCCGCCTGAGAGCACCTTGCCGCTGGTGGGGATGATGGCGTTATAGGCCCTGGCAAGCCTTGTGATGCTGTCCAGGAGTATCACAACGTCCCTCCTGCCCTCCACAAGCCTCTTGGCACGCTCTATGACCATCTCCGAGACCTGGCAGTGCCTCTGCGGCGGCTCGTCGAAGGTGGAACTTATTATCTCGGCTGTGGCCACCTGGCGCTTCCAGTCGGTGACCTCCTCCGGCCTCTCGTCTATGAGGAGGATGATAAGGTGTATCTCGCGGTGGTTCTTCTTTATGCCCCTGGCTATGGACTGAAGGAGCATGGTCTTTCCGGTGCGGGGGGCCGCCACTATCATACCCCTCTGGCCCTTGCCGATGGGGGTGATGAACTCCATTATCCTCGTGGAGGTCTCGTTTATCTCGTGTTCAAGCTTGATGCGCTCGGTTGGGTAGTACGGGATGAGGTTGTCGAAGAGGAGCCTGTTCACCGAGTCATCGGGTGACTCGTGGTTCACGGCCTCCACCTTAAGGAGGGCGAAGTACCTTTCAGCCTCCTTCGGGGGGCGGATATGCCCCGAGACCAGGTCGCCCGTGCGGAGGTTGAACCTCCTTATCTGCGACGGCGAGACGTATATATCGTCCGGCCCCGGCAGGTAGCTGTAGTCCGGCGAGCGGAGGAAACCGAAGCCGTCGGGCAGTATCTCCAGCACGCCCTCGCCGAAGACGTTTCCGGTCTTCTGGGCCTGGGCCTGCAGGATGGCATATATGAGGTCCTGCTTCCGGAAACCGGAGGCCCCCTCTACGCTCAGTTCCTTGGCGTACCTGGTAAGTTCGTCGATTGTCTTTTCCTTTAATTCGGATATTGAAATATCCTGCATGTCTTGATTCTCCCCTGGATTATCTGGTGATTTATACCCGGCAGGCCTGAGCCTATCCTGATTGTTTTTGAAATTTCAGCAAATGAAGTATATGAAAAAATACAGGAAACGGGAGCCGTTTGTCAACGGGTAGCCTAGATTTTTTTGCCGGGGCCTTTTTTCGGAGGGCACGCCTCCCCTGGAGCCGGCATTCAGGAGCGCACTCCCAGCCTGGGAAACACTATCATCTGGAGCACTATCCAGACCACAAGTATTATCAGTCCCAGTGCCCAACCGCTCACTTCTTCTCCTTCTTTTCCTTTGGTTCTTTCTTCTCCCCCTCCTGTTTTTTCGCCTTGGGCTCCTTCCCGGCCTTCTCCGGCTTCTTCTCCCCGGCTTCCTTCTTTCCCCTCTCCTCCTCGAAGTCCACGAACTCCAGGACGGCCATCCCGGCCCCGTCGTTCACCCTTCTCCTGGTCTGCACAATCCTCAGATAGCCGCCGTTTCTGCCCTGGAGCCTGGGCGCTATCGTGTTGAAGAGCTTCGTGACGGCCTCCTTGTTGGCCAAGGTGGAAACCGCGACCCTCCTGGAGTTGAGGTCGCCTCTGACGCCAAGGGTTATGAGCCTTTCGGCAAGCTTCCTGGCCTCCTTGGCGCGGGCTATGGTGGTCTCTATCCTTTCATGCAGTAATAACGCGCTTATCACGCCCCTTAGAAGGGCCTTCCTCTGGTTGGCAGTACGCCCGAAATGTCTGCCTGCTATCTTATGCCGCACTTCCGCCTCCTCCCTGCACCTGGTCGGCTTCCACCTTCATTCCGAACCGGAGCCCCATGCTGTTCAGGATATCTTTTATCTCGTTCAGGGATTTTCTTCCGAAGTTTTTTGTCTTGAGCATGTCGTGCTCGGTCTTCTGCACAAGCTCGCTAATCGTCTTTATGTTCGCATTCTTAAGGCAGTTCTGGGCCCGGACGGAAAGCTCCAGCTCCTCAACGCTCCTCGACAGGTTCTCGTTGAAGACCGGATCGTCCGTGTAGGCTCCGCCCACCGAAGAAAACGAGCTTTTGGCCTCCCTCTCCTCATCATCCTCGTCCTTTTCGAAGATGAAGAAGTTCAAGTGCTCTATAAGGATCCCTGCGGCCTGCGAGATGGCCTTCTCGGGGTCTATGCTCCCATCGGTCCAGAACTCCAGTATCAGCCTGTCGTAATCCGTGGACCTGCCCACACGGGCCTTCTCCACCCAGAAATTCACCTTTTTTATCGGGCTGAAGACCGAGTCCACCGCGATGACGTCCACCGGCAGGCTCTCGTCCTTATTGAGTTCCGAGGGCACGTAGCCCTTGCCCTTCTTTATGAATATCTCGGCCTCGAATGTGGTGCCCTTGTCTATTGTGGCGATGGGCTGCTCGGGGGTGAGGACATCTATATCGCCCCCCATGGCTATATCCGAGCCCCTCACCACGGCGGGGCCCTTCACGCTTATGGTGGCCGTCTTCACGCCGTTTCCGTGCATCACGACCCTGAGCTTCTTCAGGTTCAGGATGATGTTCATCACGTCTTCCTTAACGCCCTCTATCGAGGAGAACTCGTGGACGGCGCCCCTGATGCGGACCGCCGAGACGGCGGCGCCTTCCAGAGAGGAAAGGAGCACTCTTCTAAGCGAGTTCCCAAGAGTGGTGCCGTATCCCCTCTCCAGGGGTTCGGCAATCAGCTTGCCGTATATATCGGTAAGGGTCTCTTCGTCAAACCTGATCTTTTCCGGTAACTGAAAACCCTTCTTTTTTAAATCCATAAAGGCCTCCCCTTTATTTTGAACTTGGACAAATTACTTGGAGTAAAGCTCCACTATGAGCTGTTCCTGCACCGGAAGCGGAATCTCGTCCCTCGTCGGCAGATGCAGGACCTTGCCCTTCCGGTTCTCTGCCTCAAGCTCAAGCCACTCCGGCCTGCCTCTGTGCTCGGCCCTGGAAAGGCTTTCTTCTATGTAAAGGTGCTGGCGCTTGTCCGCGGCCACTTCTATTACGTCGCCGGGTTTTACCAGGAACGAGGGTATATTCACCTTCCTGCCGTTCACCATGAAGAAACCATGGGTGACGAACTGCCTGGCCTGTCCCCTGTTCAGGGCGAACCCCAGCCTGTAGGCCACGTTGTCGAGCCTGCGCTCCAGGAGCTGCAGGAGCGTCTCGCCGGTGGCGCCTTTCTTCTTCGCGGCCTCTTCGAAATACTTCCGGAACTGCGCCTCGAGCACCCTGTATATGTTCTTTACCTTCTGCTTCTCCCTGAGCTGGACGCCGTAGTCGGAGAGCTTGCCCCTCCTCTGCCCGTGCTGCCCGGGGGGATACTTGCGCCTTTCAACCGAGCACTTCTCGGTGTTGCACCTGTCGCCCTTCAGGAAGAGCTTCTCGCCATCCCTGCGGCAGACCCTGCACAGCGCGCCCGTATATCTTGCCATCAGACTCTCCTCCTCTTGGGCGGCCTGCATCCGTTATGCGGCACGGGGGTGACGTCCTTTATCAGGTTGATCTCCAGCCCCGCGGCCTGGAGCGCCCTGATTGCGGCCTCCCTGCCCACGCCCGGCCCCTTCACAAAGACGTCTATCTGCCTCATCCCGTAGTCCATGACTTTCTTGGCCGCAGTCTCCGCCGCCATCTGCGCGGCGTAGAGCGTGCCCTTTCTGGAGCCCTTGAAGCCGAGGCTGCCGGCCGAACTCCAGGCCAGCACCCCGCCGTTGGGGTCGGTTATGGTGACAATCGTATTATTAAAGCTTGCCTGTATATGGGCGGAGCCCACCGGTATGCTCTTCTTCTCTTTTTTTCCTGTCTTTTTTCTCTGTGCCATCTGGTATGAGCCCCCCTACTTCTTCTTTCCGGCAATGGCCCTGCGGGGCCCTTTCCTGGTCCTTGCGTTCGTGCGCGTCCTCTGGCCCCTGACGGGCAACCCGTGCCTGTGCCTCTGCCCGGCATAGCTGCCTATGTCGACAAGGCGCTTTATGTTCATGGCCACCTCGCGCCGGAGGTCGCCCTCTACCTTGTAGTCGCGCTCTATGACGCCCCTTATTTTTACTATGTCGTCGTCCTTCAGGTCCTTCACCCGGGCGTTCATGTCCACCCCGGTCTCGGTGAGTATCTTCCTGGAGAGAGTCCGCCCGATGCCGAAGATGCGGGTAAGCCCGATCTCGACCCTTTCCTTGCCCGGCAAATCGACTCCTGATATTCTTGCCATCCTATCCCTGCCTCTGCTTGTGCCTTGGGTTCTCGCAGATCACCCTCACGACACCCTTGCGCTTTATTACTTTGCACTTCTGGCAAAGCGGCTTCACTGATGAACGCACTTTCATGGAAAGCTCCTTCCTGCTATTTAAACCTGTATGTAATCCTGCCCCTGGTAAGATCATAGGGGGAAAGTTCCACAAGGACCTTGTCGCCGGGCAGGATCTTTATGAAATGCATCCTCATCTTGCCCGAGACGTAGGCGAGAATGACCTGCCCGCCTTCCAGCTCCACCCTGAAGGTGGCGTTGGGCAGGGTCTCCACGACCGTGCCCTGAACTTCTATGTTATCTTCTTTCGGCACTATATCCTTTTTTGGCTATGATTGCGCAACTTAATAGTTTACAATTAATGGCCCGTTTCCGTCAAGATTTCGGGCTCCCCCCTGGTCACAAGCACCGTGTGCTCGAAATGCGCCGAAAGACTTCCGTCCGATGTTACCGCGGTCCAGCCGTCCGCGAGTACCCTCACCTTCCAGTCCCCGGCGTTTATCATGGGCTCTATGGCCAGCGCCATCCCGGCCTTCAGTCTCGGTCCCATCCCCGGCGGCCCGAAATTGGGCACCTGCGGCTCCTCATGCAGCGCCCTGCCTATCCCGTGCCCCACGAACATCCTTACGACCGAAAACCCGTTTGCCTCCGCGTGCTCCTGGACGGCATGCGAAATATCAGACAGCCGGTTTCCCTCCCTGGCCTGCCCGATCCCCAGCATCAGGGCCTCCCTGGTTACCAGGATCAGCTTTTTCGCCTGCGGGGTTACCGCGCCCACGGGCAGCGTGACAGCCATGTCCCCGAAATAGCCCTTATGGTTCACGCCGAGATCCAGGCTAAGTATGTCGCCTTCCCTGAGCTTCCTTGAAGAGGGCATGCCGTGCACCACCTGGTCGTTCACCGAGACGCAGATGCTGGCCGGATATCCGCGGTAGCCCTTGAATGCCGGGGTCCCGCCTCTTTCGATTATGGCCGCCTCCGCGATCTCTTCAAGCTCGCTGGTGGCGATCCCCGGCGCAACCGCCGCCTTTACCTTTTCCAGGGCCTCCGCCACGATGCGGCCGGCCACCCTCATCAGGGAAATCTCTTCGGCCGACTTGATGAGGATCAATTCCGGGACTGTTCTTTCAAAGAGCCTGGTCCTTCCGGCAAAACCTAGCCGCGCCTGCCCCTCATGCGGCCGCGCTTCAGGAAGCCCTCGTAGGAGCGCGTGACCAGATGCGACTCTATCTGGCTCACCGTGTCCAGGGCGACGCCGACCACTATGAGGAGCGATGTGCCGCCGAAATAGAACGGCACGTTGAACTTGTATATGAGTATCTCGGGCAGTATGCACACCGCCGAGAGATATATCCCGCCTGCGAAGGTAAGCCTGCTCAGGACCCTGTAAATGTAATCGGACGTCTTCTGCCCCGGCCTGATCCCTGGTATGAACCCGCCGTTCTTCTTCAGGTTGTCCGCCACGTCCACCGGGTTGAAGACCACGGCCGTGTAGAAATACGCGAAGAAGATTATCATGGTCACGTAGAGGACCGTGTGCACCACGGAGCCAGGCGAGAGCTGCCTCGCGATGGCCTGCACCCAGGGTATCGCTATGAACCCGGCTATCGTGGCCGGGAACATTATGATCGAAGACGCGAATATGGGCGGTATGACGCCCGATGTGTTTATCTTCAGGGGCAGGTGCGTGCTGCCGCCGCCGTACATCTTCCTTCCCACTATCCGCTTGGCGTACTGGACTGGTATCTTCCTCTGCCCGCGCTCCACGTAGATTATGAAGGCCACAACCGCTATCGCCATTGCCATTATGAACAGCAGCAGGAAGAGGTTCAGCTCTTTCGCCTGCACCAGCCTTGCCGTGCTGATCATGGCCGATGGGAAGCGCGCCACGATGCCAGCGAAGATTATGAGCGATATGCCGTTTCCTATGCCTCGCTCGGTTATCTGCTCGCCAAGCCACATGATGAACGCCGTTCCGGAGGTGAGGGTTATCATCGTAAGGAGCCTGAAGCCCCAGCCGGGATGCGGCACGAAGGCCCCTCCCTCCATGCCTTCCAGACCAACGGCTATGCCGAAGCTCTGTATGGCGCTTATCACCACCGTGCCGTAGCGGGTGTATTTGGTGATCTTCTTATGGCCCTCTTCGCCTTCCTTGGCCAGCTTGCCTATGGACGGGACCACGACCGTAAGGAGCTGCAATATGATCGACGCGCTTATGTAGGGCATGATGCCCAGCGCGAACACGGTCATCCTTGAGAGGGCGCCGCCCGAGAACATGTCGAAGAAGCCCATTATGGCCCCGCCCTTCTGGAGGAGGAACTTCGAGAGCTGTTCGCCGTTTATGCCAGGGGTGGGTATGTGAGCCCCTATCCTGTAGACCGCAAGCAGGGCGAACGTGAAAAGGACCCTGCTTTTAAGCTCCGCTATCTTGAATATGTTCTGAAAGCTTGAAAGCACTCCCAATTTAAATTACCTCTGCCTTGCCGCCTGCCCCGGCTATCTTCTTCATGGCGGACTCGCTGAACGCATGGGCCTTTATGGTAACGGCCCTGGTCAGCTCGCCCTTGCCGAGGACCTTCACTCCGTCCTTGAGAGAGCCTATTACCTTGTTCTTTATCAGGAACTCCGGGGTTATATCGGCCGCCTCCAGTGCATTGAGCCTGTCCAGGTTCACGACGGCATACTCCTTCGCGTTTATGTTCTTGAAGCCCCTCTTCGGGAGCCTCCTCTGGAGGGGCATCTGGCCGCCCTCGAAACCTGCGCCCTTGGTGCCGCCCGAACGCGCCTTCTGCCCTTTATGCCCCTTGGTGGACGTCTTCCCGTGCCCCGAGCCGGGGCCCCTGCCCACCCTCTTGGACTTCTTTCTACTTCCCGGAGCCGGCTTTAACTCCTCTATCCTCATCGGTCTTCTCCTTTTCAGCCTGTGATTCCTCTTCGCCCCTGCCCCGGACCTTCATTACGCTGTCGAAGTCCTTCAGTTTCATCAGCCCGTCCAGCGTGGCCCTTACCGTATTGAACGGGTTGTGGCTTCCGAGGGATTTCGCCACTATGTCATGGATGCCGCTTACTTCGAGGATCGCCCTCACCGGCCCGCCGGCGATGAGCCCCGTCCCTTTCTTGGCCGGGTTCATCACCACGCTTACCGAGCCGTACCTGCCTACAACCCTGTGGGGTATGGATGTGGACCTGAGAGGGAAGTTTATGAGTGACTTTTTTGCGCTCTCGACGGCCTTCCTTATGGCTTCCGGCACCTCGGATGCCTTTCCCTTGCCGATGCCCACGGTGCCTTCGCCGTCACCTACCACTACCAGCGCGCTGAAGGAGAACCTCCTCCCGCCTTTTACGACTTTGGCCACTCTGTTGATGTATACGACCTTGTCCTTTAAAGTCAGTCCCTCAGGTTCGATCCTTCCCACCATACCTCCTTGGAATTTATGC
This sequence comes from Nitrospirota bacterium, assembly GCA_014874185.1. Taxonomy (GTDB): domain Bacteria; phylum Nitrospirota; class Thermodesulfovibrionia; order Thermodesulfovibrionales; family JdFR-88; genus JACWAF01. The sequence goes on from JACWAF010000028.1 coordinate 37,133, forward strand.
GGGCCTAAAACTCGAGGCCGCCCTCTCTGGCCGCCTCGGCCAATTCTTTTATGATTCCGTGATAACTGTATCCGCCTTTGTCGAAGACCACCCTCTTGAGACCCCTTTCAACCGCCTTGCCGGCTATCATGGAGCCCACCTTCTGGGCCACGGCCTTGTTGGCCCTGTTGCCCTTCAGGGCGGCGAACTCCTTTTCGCGGGTGGAGGCGGCCACGAGCGTGTGCCCCTTCGTGTCGTCTATCAGCTGGGCATAGACGTGGTTAAGGCTCCTGTAGACCGAAAGCCTCGGCCTTTCGGCCGTGCCGCTCACTTTCTTTCTTACCCTCTTGTGCCTTCTCTCTCTTGCAAGTACCGCTTTCTCAGTCAACTTACGACCTCCGCGCCTTTATTTCTTGCCGGTCTTGCCAGCTTTGAGCTTTATGCGCTCACCCTGGTAACGGATGCCCTTGCCCTTGTACGCATCCGGCGGCCTCAGTGCCTTCAGCTCGGCAGCCACCTGCCCGATCTTCTGCTTGTCTATCCCGGATAGGGTAATCAGCACCTGCTTCTTGTCCACCTCGGCATTGATGCCCTCGGGGAGGTTGTACTCCACCGGGTGCGAATAGCCCAGAGCCAGAACAAGCTTCCTGCCCTGCACCTGGGCCCTGTAACCGACGCCCACGATCTCAAGGTTCTTCGTGTAGCCCTGGGACACGCCGGCGACCATGTTGTTTACCAGGCTCCTTGAGAGCCCGTGGAGCGCCCTGGCCTCCCTGGCCTCGTCCTCCCTTTCGAGGACGATCTTCCCGTCGGCCTGCTTCACGCTTATGCGCTGCGGGACCTCCCAGGAGAGCGAGCCCCTTGGGCCTTTCACGGCGATGCTCCTGCCGGAGAGGCTTACGCTGACGCCATTCGGCAAATCTATCGGTTTTTTCCCTATTCTAGACATATCGCTGCTCCCTTACCAGACGAAGCAGAGGAGTTCCCCGCCCACCTTGTCGCTGCGGCAGGTCTTGTCCGAGAGCACCCCGCGCGGGGTGGTCAGGATGGCAACGCCGACCCCGCCCATCACCTTCGGTATCTCGGCCGAGCCCACGTAGACGCGCCGGCCGGGCTTGCTCACCTTCTGCAGGTCCGTGATGACGGACTCTCCGTCTGTATATTTGAGATTAACCCTCAGTATTCCCTGCTTGCGGTCTTTTATGACCTTGTACGCCCTTATGAAGCCCTCTTCCTTCAGTATCTTGGCTATCTCCAGCTTCATCTTTGAGGCGGGGATGTCCACCTTCTCCGCCCTGATGCGCGAGGCGTTCCTTATCCTTGTCAGCATGTCCGCTATTGGGTCAGTAAGCATTCTTCGCCCCCTACCAGCTCGACTTGGCCACGCCGGGTACCTGGCCCTTCAGGGCGAGGTTGCGGAAGCAGATCCTGCATATCCCGAACTCCCTCATATAGGCCCTGGGCCTTCCGCAGATGTTGCAGCGGTTGTGGGCCCTGACCTTGTACTTGGGCGGCCTCTTCGATTTCTCTATCATTGACGTCCTTGCCATTAAGCCTCCGCTCCTTTATCTTCTTTTCTTGAAAAGCCTGTCATGCTTAAAAACACCTGTCTGCCGTAATTTATAATTTCGCGGCTCATTCCCTGCCCACCCCGCACTACTTCCTGAACGGCACGCCAACGTACCTGAGGAGTTTCTTGCTCTCCTCGTCCGTCCGGGCGCTTGTGCAGATGGTTATGTCCATCCCGTGGACTATCTCAACCTTGTCATAGTTTATCTCCGGGAATATGAACTGCTCTTTTATGCCGAAATTATAGTTGCCCCGGCCGTCGAAGGACCTGTCCGAAAGCCCCCTGAAGTCCCTGATGCGGGGCAGGGCCACGCTGATGAGCCTGTCCAGGAACTCGTACATCCTGTTCCCGCGGAGGGTCACCCTGCAACCTATGGGCATCCCCTTACGGAGCTTGAAGGTGGCTATCGCCTTCTTCGCCTTGGTCTGCACGGCCTTCTGACCGGCTATCATGGTAAGCTCTTTCTGCACCGAATCCAGCAGCTTTATATTCTGCACGGCCTCTCCGAGGCCCACGTTCAGTACCACCTTCTCTATCTTCGGCACCTGCATGATGTTGTCGTAAGCGTAATCCTTCATCATGGCCGGCGCTATCTCTTTAGCGTATCTTTCCCTGAGTCTCGGTGCCATCTGCTAGTCGATTACCTCCTTGCACTTTTTGCAGAGCCGGAGCTTCCTGCCGTCCTCGAGCACCTGGTTGCCTATCTTGGAAGGCGCGCTGCATTTGGGGCACACGAGCACCACATTGGAGATGTGTATCGGGTTCTCCTTCTCTATGATGCCCCCCTGCTGGTACTTCTTCGAGGGCTTCTGGTGCTTCTTTATCACGTTGACCTTCTCCACTATGACCTTGTCCTTGACGGGGAGCACGAAGAGCACCCTTCCGCTCTTCCCCCTCTCCTTGCCCGCCAGAACTTTAACCGTATCGCCTTTTCTTATTCCAAATCCCATTTCGTCTCCTTAAAGCACCTCGGGGGCAAGCGATATTATCTTCATGTATTCCTTCCAGCGGAGTTCCCTGGCCACGGGCCCGAATATGCGCGTGCCCACCGGCTCCCCGGCCGGGTTTATGAGCACCACGGCGTTCTGGTCGAACCTTATGTAAGATCCATCCGGCCTCCTGTGCTCTTTCCTGGTCCTCACTACAACCGCCTTGGCCTTGGCGCCTTTCTTCACCGTTCCCTCGGGGGAGGACTCCTTCACGCTCACCACGATAACGTCCCCCAGCCCGGCATAGCGCCTCCGCGAGCCGCCCAGCACTTTTATGCAGGCCACCTTCTTGGCGCCGGAGTTGTCGGCAACGTCGAGGATCGTCTGGACCTGTATCATTTGCCCGCCTCCTGCCCCTGCCCGGCCGCACCGATTACCCTCCAGCGCTTGTCCTTGCTGTAGGGCTTCGACTCGACTATGGTCACCTTGTCGCCCACCTTGCACCGGTTCTCCTCGTCGTGGGCCTTGAAGCGGGTGACCTTCTTCATGGTCTTTTTATAGGTGGGGTGCTGGAAGAGCCTGGTCACGGTGACCACAACCGTCTTGTCCATCTTGTCGCTTACTACCGTTCCGGTAAATGTCTTTTTAGCCATGTTTAGCGCCCGCCCTGCTTCGCTTTTTCTGATATTATGGTAAGAATCCTCGCGATGTCCTTCTTTACCGCGCCCATCCGCTTTGGGTTTTCCATCTCGCCCGTGGCCTGCTGGAACCGGAGGTTGAATATCTCCCTTCTCATATCGGCCTCGTGCAACTTCAACTCGTCTATTGTCATGTTCCTGAATTCGGTTACCCTGCTCGATTTCACAGGAGTTCCTCCTGCCTCTTTACGAATTTGGTGGCTATGGGCAGCTTGTGGCTGGCCAGCCTCATGGCCTCCTTGGCCACGTCCTCCCCTATGCCCGAGACCTCATAGAGTATCTTGCCCGGCTTCACAACGGCCACCCAGTACTCCGGCGCGCCCTTGCCCTTTCCCATACGCGTCTCGGCGGGCTTCTTGGTGATGGGCTTGTCCGGGAACACGCGTATCCAGACCTTCACGCCCCTCTTGGCGTGCCTCGTTATGGCCACCCTGGCGGCCTCTATCTGCCTGCTCGTGATCCAGCCCGGCTCCATGGCCTTCAGGCCGAAGTCCCCGAAGTTCACGTCAGAACCCCTGTAGGCCTTCCCGTCCATGTTGCCCTTCTGCATCTTCCTGAATTTGACTTTTTTAGGCGCTAGCATTTCCTGGAAACCCCTTCTTTATGATATCGAGCTCTCGGGAAGTATGTCCCCGTGATATATCCAGACCTTGACGCCTATGATGCCGTAAGTGGTCGAGGCCTCGGCAAGCCCGTACTCTATATTCGCCCTGAAAGTGTGAAGCGGCACCCTGCCTTCCCTGTACCACTCCGTCCTGGCAATCTCGGCCCCGGCAAGCCTCCCCGAACAGGTGACCTTTATCCCCTGCGCCCCGAAACGGAGCGCACTGGCCACGGCCTTCTTCATGGCGCGGCGGAAGGCCACGCGCTTTTCTATCTGCAGCGCGATGTTCTCGGCCACAAGCTGCGCGTTTATCTCGGGCTTCCTCACTTCCTTTATGTCCACGGCCACTTCCTTGCCGGTGGCGCCTTCCAGGTCTTTCCTGAGCTTCTCGGCCTCGGAGCCCTTCTTCCCGATTACTATGCCGGGCCTTGCCGTATGTATTATGACACGGAGCTTCTGGGTCGTGCGCTCTATCTCTATGCTGGAAACTCCCGCGTGGTAAAGCCTCTCTTTGATGCTCTTTCTGATGTGGTAGTCTTCCACAAGCTGGTCCGCGTAGCCTTTCTTCTGGAACCAGCGGGAATCCCAGGTCCTCGTTATCTTAAGCCTTACCCCTATGGGATGCGTCTTCTGACCCAAAATCTCCTCCTATTGCTCGTCCGTAAGCTGCACGGTTATATGCGAACTCTTTTTCTTTATCACGTTTGCCCTGCCCATTGAACGGGGTTCCATCCTCTTCATCACCGGGCCCTCGTCCACGCAGATCTTCTCTATCTTCATCTTCTCCGGGTCCGCGTTCTTCTGCTCGGCGTTGGCCATCGCGGAGCGGAGCACCTTTGCCACCAGCCTGGCCCCCCTGTACGGCATGAACTTGAGAGCGGTAAGTGCCTCCCCCGCGTTCTTGTCCCGTATCAGGTCCACCACCCTCCTGGCCTTCCGGGGTGTTATCCTTGCGTATTTCCAAACCGCCTTGGTCTGCATTTATGCTTCCCCTCTATTTCTTCTCGGAGCCCGCGTGCCCCTTGAACGTCCTTGTGGGGGCGAACTCGCCAAGTTTGTGCCCGACCATGTTGTCCGTCACGTAAACCGGTATGAACTTCCTTCCGTTGTGGACCGCAAACGTGAACCCGATGAACTCGGGCACTATGGTGGAGCGCCGCGACCAGGTCTTGATAGGCTTCTTGTCCCCGGTATTGATGCTCACGGTCACCTTCTTCATAAGCTTCTCGTCCACGAACGGGCCTTTTCTCAGGGACCTCGCCATTATTTCCTTCTCCTTACTATGTACTTGTCCGTCCTCGGGTTCTTGCGGGTCTTGACGCCCTCGGGCTTGCCCCACGGGGAGCACGCCGGACGTCCGCCCGAACTGCGGCCTTCACCGCCCCCGAGCGGATGGTCTACCGGGTTCATGACAACGCCCCTCACGTGGGGCCTCTTGCCAAGATAGCGTTTTCTGCCGGCCTTGCCGTAAGAGATGTTCTCGTGCTCGGAGTTGCCCACGGCCCCAACCGTGGCCATGCATATGGTGAGGACCATCCTCACCTCTCCGGAGGAGAGCTTCATCTGGGCATACCGGTCTTCCTTGGCCACCAGCTGGGCCGATGCGCCCGCGCTCCTGGCCAGTTTCGCGCCGCCCCCCGGACGCAGCTCTATATTATGCACTACGGTGCCAAGCGGAATGTCCGAGATGGGGAGCGCGTTTCCGGGCTTTATATCCACGCCGGGGCCGCTGATCACACTGTCGCCAGCCTTCAGTCCCTCGGGCGCGATTATGTACCTCTTCTCGCCGTCCTTGTACTTGAGCAGGGCTATCCGCGATGAGCGGTTCGGGTCGTACTCGATCGCCTCTACCACGGCGGGCACGCCCGTTTTGTCCCTGAGGAAGTCTATTTGGCGGTACGCCCTCCTGGAGCCTCCGCCCCTCCACCAGACGCTTATGCCTCCGGTGTTCATCCTGCCGCCCGATTTCCTCATCCCTCTCGAGAGGGCCTTCTCGGGCTTCTTCTTTGTTATCTCGGCGAAATCATAGCCGGACTGGAACCTCCTGCCCGGAGATGTCGGATTGAACTTCTTTATTGCCATCTGCCAGTCCCCTTTATAATCTTTCTCTTTTTTATTTTTATATTAAGTTTCATATTAAGCTTTCCAGGTTCGGATTCCCGCCCTTACGCGCCCTCGATAAAGTCGAGCTTCTGCCCGGCTTTGAGGGTGACCAGGGCCTTTTTGCGCTCCGGCGAGCGCCCAATGGATTTGCCCCACCTTTTTTTCTTGCTGTGCACCTTGATGGTGGCCACCTTGTCAACCTTCACCTTGAATATCTCTTCAATGGCCTTTTTTATCTCTATCTTATTGGCATCCAGGCCCACCTCGACCAGGACCTTGTTGCCGGCCTCTTTAAGGGCGGCCCCTTTCTCGGTAAACAGCGGTTTCTTTATCACTGAATATATGTTCATCATAGCGGTCTCGCCTCCAGGGTCTCCATCGCCTGCCTTGTGGCCAGCACTTTGTTATGTACCACCACATCATAAACGTTCAGGTCTCCGGCCTGCATCACGCTCACCCGCGGCATGTTCCTTGCCGAACGAAGTATCTGCTCGTCCGGGTTCGCGAGGACTATCAGCACGCTCCCCTCTTTATCCGCCCCAAGGCCCTTCAGGATGCCCGCAAGCTCTTTCGTCCTGGGCTTTTCCATCGTGAGCCCGTCCAGCACGGTCAACTCCCCGTCGGCCAGCTTTTTGGAGAGCGCGGCGAACAGGGCCGTCCTCCTGGCCGTCTTCGGCATCTCGTAGGAGTAGTCCCTTGGCTGGGGGCCGAATATCGTGCCGCCCCCTCTCCAGAGCGGGCTCCTCAAGCTTCCGCTCCTTGCGCGTCCGGTATGCTTCTGTTTCCAGGGTTTTTTGCCTCCCCCGGAGACCAGCCCTTTTGTCTTGGTGGCGTGCGTGCCCTGCCTCTGGTTGGCAAGGTAGTTCACCACGGCCTCATGGATGAGACTCTCCTTACCGGAGAGGGCGAACCTCTCGGACGCCTCAAAATTGCTGACTACTTTATTATTTATATCTTTTATTTCTATGGCAGGCATCTCAGCTGTCCTTCCTTATCTCGACTATTGTGCCTTTCGCCCCGGGCACCGAGCCTCCTAAAAGGATAAGGTTCTGCTCGGCCCTTATTTCCACAATCTCAACATTCTTCGTTGTGACGCGCTCGGAGCCCATATGGCCCGGCATGCCCTGGCCCTTCCACACCCTTGAGGGGAAGGAGCTTGCGCCTATCGAGCCCGGGGCCCTGTTGAACATCGAGCCGTGCGAGCCGGGGCCGCCCTTGAATTTTTCCCTTTTCATGACGCCCTGGAAGCCCTTGCCCTTGGAGATGCCGCTCACGGAGACCTTGTCGCCTTTGGCGAACTTCTCAACGGTTATGGTCTCGCCCGCCTGCAGGCCGCCCATCGGGAATTCCTTCAGCTTTCTATAATAGGTCTTCACGCCGGCCTTCTCGAAGACGCCCTTTTCGGGCCTGGTGAGCTGTTTGGCCCTGGCGGTCTCGAAGAAGCCGACCTTCACGGCCTCGTAGCCGTGCTTTTCGCGGGTCTTCACTTCAAGGACGAGACCTGGCGCGGCCTCTATGACCGTCACCGGCAGCATGCGGCCGTCCTGTGTGAATATCTGGGTCATTCCGAGTTTCTTTCCTACTATCCCCGTCATTGTTTGATCTCCACGTCCACGCCCGCGGCGATCTCAAGCTTCATCAGCGCGTCCATCGTCTGCTGGGTGGGCTCGTATATGTCTATAAGCCTCTTATGGGTGCGGATCTCGAACTGCTCCCTGGACTTCTTGTCCACGTGCGGCGACCGCAGTACGGTGTACTTGCTTATCTTGGTGGGAAGCGGCACCGGCCCGGCCACTCTGGCGCCGGTCCTCTTTGCGGCCTCCACTATCTCCCTGACCGACATGTCCAGAAGCCTGTGGTCGTATGCCCTTAACTTGATCCTGATCTTCTGCTGGTTCATTCTCGCCACTCTATTCCAGTATTTCAGTCACGACGCCTGCGCCAACTGTCCTTCCGCCTTCTCTGATCGCGAACCTCATCCCCTGCTCCATCGCAACGGGGCCGATCAGCTCCACCAGGAAGGTCACGTTATCACCCGGCATTACCATCTCTACACCCTCGGCAAGC
>JACWAF010000029.1 GCA_014874185.1 Nitrospirota bacterium
AGACGGTGGTCCTGTTGTACATCCCGCAGGCGGGCAGGGGAGGATACCCCTCCTTGGTGTGCCCGCCTGCGGGATGTACAACAGGACCACCGTCTTCGACCTCGTCCTGCCACGGGTGCTCGCCGGGGAAACTATCGGCAGAAGGGAGCTTGCGGAACTCGGGCACGGCGGGTTGTGCCTCCAGTGCGAGGCCTGCAATTACCCCGTCTGCCCGTTCGGAAAATGAACATGATGCCCTGCGCAATGAAGAGAACCATAACCAGGGGAACATCCCTGCTTGCCGCATTCATGCTGGTCGCGCTGTTTTTGAGCGCACGGGCCGACGCCCGTGGACCGGCAAACAGCATTACGGTCTCGGCGGCCATAAGCCTGAAGGACGCCTTTCTGGAGATAGGCAGGGCCTTTGAGGCCGAAAACAGGGGAGTAAAGGTTTTTTTCAACTTCGGGGCCTCGGGCGACCTGGCCCAGCAGATCGAGGAAGGCGCGCCCGTGGACGTCTTCGCCTCCGCCGATAAAAAAGACATGGACGAAATCGAAAAAGCGGGGTTTGTCCTGCCCGGTTCGAGAGGCGTCTTCGCGAAAAATATAGTGGTCCTTATCGTGCCCTCAGGCACAAATACCGGCATCGGATCATTTAAAGGTCTTGCGGCCGGCCGGGCCGGGAAGATAGCCATCGGAGACCCAAGGACCGTGCCGGCCGGAAGGTACGCTAAAGAGGTTTTCCAGTATTACGGGATATTTGACGCCCTGAGAAACAAACTCGTTTTTGCCGCAAACGTCAGGCAGGTGCTGGACTACGTGGCGCGTGGAGAGGTTGACGCGGGTGTGGTCTATCTGACCGATGCCGACATAGAGGCCAAGGACGTGAAAGTCATTGCCAGGGCGCCCGAGGCCAGCCACAAGCCCATGACATATCCGATAGCCGTGGTGAAGGGGACGAAAAATGAGGCATTGGCCGGGGCATTCGTGTCGGCGGTCAGGTCAGGTGAGGGCAGGAGAATACTTGAGAGATACGGGTTCATAACGAGATAGGCGGCGCGTATGGATAATTCAGCAATTTTCCCGATTGTGCTCTCGTTTCAGGTGGCCCTTGTGGTGACTGTTTTCATCCTGCTTGCGGGTATCCCGGCCGCGTATGTCCTGGCAAGAAAAGAGTTCCGGGGCAAGGAGCTTCTAGACGTTCTTTTCACCCTGCCCCTGGTGCTTCCGCCAACGGTCACGGGCTATTACCTCATAGTCCTTTTGGGCCGGAACGGCCTCTTGGGCAGGTATATTTACGGCCTCACCGGCTGGACGATGATGTTTACATGGTATGCCGCCGCGTTCGCCTCTTTCGTGGTGTCCGTCCCGCTCATGATACGGGCCTCCCGCGCGGCCATCGAATCGGTTGACCGGAACCTGATAAACGCCTCCTACACGCTGGGGCATGGAGAGTTCAAGACCGCTGTGAAGGTCATTCTGCCCCTGGCCAAAAAAGGGATAATCGCGGGAGCGGTGCTCTCGTTCGCGAGGGCGATAGGCGAGTTCGGCGCAACGCTGATGTTCGCCGGAGACATCCCGGGGAAGACCGAGACCATGCCGCTTGCCATCTACGGGTTTCTATCGAGCGGCGATTGGGCGAAGGCACATGGCATGGTCATCGTGCTGACCCTCTTGTCCGGGGCGATCATGTATCTGGCAAACAGATTGAGCAAACGGGCGTTCTGATGCTGTCGGTCAGCGTCCGGAAAAGGCTTAACGGGTTCTATCTGGATGTCCGGTGGCGGATAGAAAAGGAGGTCGCCGTTCTCTTCGGGCATTCAGGCTCCGGGAAGTCCCTGACCCTTCAGTTGATCGCGGGGCTTGTAAAGCCCGATGAGGGGACGGTCCTCTGCGGCGGCAGGACTGTTTTCGACAGCTCATCAAACATCAATATCCCGCCGCAGGGCCGCCGGTTCGGCTACGTCTTCCAGGACCTTGCCCTCTTCCCGCATATGACCGTAGCGGAGAACATAGCATACGGCGTGAAAAAAAACGGGAATCAGCAGTTAAAAGACCAGGTAAGGCAAATGGTTGATGTTTTTCATCTTGAGGGGCTGGAGGCCAGGTACCCCTCCGGGATATCCGGTGGGCAGAGGCAAAGGGTGGCTTTTGCGCGCGCCCTGATCGGCAGGCCGGACGCGCTTTTATTGGACGAGCCGTTCTCCGCCCTGGATGCCCCGCTTAGAAATGAAATGGGAAGGTTTCTAACCGTGATAAGGCGCCAATTTGATATCCCGGTCATTCTGGTTACGCATGATCCGGCTGAGGCATGCCTGCTGGCTGACAGCATGATCGTTTACTCCGCCGGAAAGGTCGTGCGGAAAGGCAGACCGGCCGAGATCGTCAAGCATCCGGCACATCCGGAGATGCCCCCCCTGGGAAGTGAGATATTTATCACCCCGCAAAGCTGAAAACCCTAAAGCTGCGAAGCCGATTAATTCTGCAGCTTCTCTATCCTCACGGCGCAGGCCTTGTATTCGGGCGTCCCGGTGATCGGGTCCCTGTGCTCCGATGTGAGGACATTCGTGAGGGCGTCCTGGTGATGAAAGGCAAGAAAGACGTTCCCCTCCTGAGAGCGGGTGGTTACCTTTGTCTTCACCTCGATCTCCCCCCTGCGGGAGAGTACCTTTACCCTCTCCCCGTCCTTTATTTTCAGCCTTTCGGCGTCCGCTGGGCTTAATTCCAGAAGCTCTTCCGGGAACAGCTCCATGATCCCCCTGACGCGCCTCGTCATGGAGCCGTTATTGTAATGCTCCCGCCTGCGCCCGGTGATGAGCACCAGCGGGAAACTGCTGTCAGCCGCCTCCGCCGGGCCTTTGTGCTCCAGGGCGATAAAGCGCGCGCGGCCCCCCGGCCTCGAGAACATCTCCTGGTACAATGTGGCCGTGCCCGGATGGTCTTTGGTGGGGCAGGGCCACTGGATCCCCCCGTCCTCAAGCCGCCTGTAGCTTATGCCCCTGTAAATCGTGGCGAGGCTTGCTATCTCGTCCATTATTTCAGAGGGGTGGTCATATTTCATCTTATGGCCCATGCGCGAAGACAACTCGCAAAGCACCTGCCATTCGGCCATGCCTGAAAGCGGCTCTATGGCCTTCCGTATCCTCTGCACACGCCTCTCCCCGTTTGTGAAGGTGCCGTCCTTTTCCGCAAAGCTTGCCCCTGGCAGTATCACGTGGGCGAAACGGGTGGTCTCAGTGGGGAAGATGTCCTGCACGACCAGAAACTCCAGTGAGCCTAGCGCCTCTCTTACATGGCGAAGGTCGGGGTCCGTCTGCGCGGGGTCCTCACCCAGGATGAAAAGCCCCTTGAAAGCGCCGTCCTTCGCCTCATCCAGCATCTCGACTGATTTGAGCCCCGGTTTGGCCGGAAGCTTCACGCCCCATGACTTTTCAAATTTCTCCCGCACGTTTGGGTCGGTTACGGACTGGTAGCCGGTGAATGTGGCGGGCAGCGGCCCCATGTCAGATGCCCCCTGGACGTTATTTTGCCCCCTCAGGGCCATTATGCCGGTCGCGGGCCTTCCTATCTGGCCGCAGACCAGGGCAAGGTTCGCGATGGCCATGGCGTTTTCGGTGCCGGTCTGGTGCTCGGTAACCCCGAGGCCGTAGAGTATCATGGCGTTTTGGGCGCCCGCGTAAATGCGCGCGGCCTTGATGAGCTTCTTCGGGGAGACGCCGGTTATCTTCTCCACCCGGTCAGGCGAATACGCCTCCACCGCCGCCCTCAGTTCTTCGAAACCCTCCGTCCTTTTCCTGATGAAATCCCTGTTGTCCAGGTCCTCTTTAAGGATGATGTGTATAAGGCCGTTCAGGAGTGCTATATTGGAGCCTGGCCGCAGGTTGAGCCATACCTCCGCATGCCTCACAAGCTCTATCTCGCGGGGGTCGGCAACGATTATCCGCGCCCCGTTTCTAATGGCCCTGTTCACATGGATGGAGACCACCGGATGCCCTTCGGTGGTGTTCGAGCCGAAGATGAACAGCGTATCCGCATCCCCTATCTGGTTGAATGAATTGCTTGCGGCCCCCGCCCCCAGAGAAGTGGCCAGACCGGCCACGGTGGGGGCGTGTCAAACCCTGGCGCAGTTGTCTACGTTGTTGCTGCCCAGGGCGGCCCTCACCCATTTCGAGATAAGATAATTCTCCTCGTTGGTGCAGCGCGATGATGAAAAGGCGCCGACCGCCTCAGGGCCGTATTTTTCCTTTAATTCATTAAAGCGGCTTGCCACGAGGTCCAGCGCCTCATCCCAGGAGGCCTCGCGGAAGCCCTCCCCCTCGCGGATGAGCGGGGTGGTGAGCCTGTCCGGATGGTGTATGAACTCGTAGCCGAACCGCCCCTTGATGCAGAGGCTGCCCCTGTTCACCGGGGCCTCGTAATCGGAGGTGACCTTTACCACCCTGCCCCCTTTTACATTTAAATAGAAATTGCAGCCCGTGCCGCAATAGGAGCATGTGGTCCTTATCCTGCGCAGTGAGTGATTTCTGCCCTTTCCGATTGACTGCTTCTCGATAAGGGCCCCTGTCGGGCAGGCCGAGACGCACTGCCCGCAAAAAAGGCAGGTTTCGGGCGTAAGCGGCCTTCCGAAGGCGGTATCGGGCCTGGAGTTGAAACCCCTGCCCGTCATGGCGATTGCGCCTTTCAGCATAAGGTTCTTGCAGATATTGACGCATCTGCCGCACAGGATGCACTTGTTCGGGTCGAAGGATATGAAGGGGTTGTCGTCCTTTACCGGAAGGTTCCACCGCTCGCCGTCGTATTTGCCGGGGGTGACTTCATACTGATATGCCAGCTCCTGAAGAGAGCAGTCCCCGGCCTTCTCGCAGCACATGCAGTCGTCGGGGTGATTGGAGAGGATCAGGGAGAGCATGGTCTTTCTCAGTTCCGTAAGGTTCGGGCTCTCGGTCGTGATCTCCATCCCGTTCTGGATGGGCGTGGTGCAGGAAGAAAGGGGCCGGTTGATGCCCTTCACCTCAACAAGGCAAAGCCTGCAACCGCCATAAGCTTCCAGGCGCTCATCGAAGCACAGGGTGGGGATGTAAATCCCCGCTTCCCTGCACGCCTCAAGGACCGTCCTGCCTTCTTCGCTGATTATTTCCCTGCCGTTTATGACCGCCTTTACCGGTTTTTTCACAATCTGCTCTCCTTCCGCTTGGACCTGACAGGGAAAGGGCCGAATTGCCCCGGTCAATCCCGCGAAAAATAATATAGCATAGAAAAAACCTGGCCTTCAAATTGGTTATGGCTAAACAGTCTTCCTGATTCGATGAGGAAGTTCAACATAACTTATATGTTTTGCAACCTGAGGCTTCAATATATTCCAAGGCGGCAAATGCGCCCCTTTTTTGGCTGGCTTGGCTGGCATTGAAAAGTTCAGTTATTGCCTAAAGATATACACGATATAGACAGATTATATAAATAAAAGTCCGTGCAACCTACAATGGAATTCTGCTTGCGTAAAAAATTTCCTCTGATAAAATTTCAATCATGAGTGGAAGAGTTTCACCGCTCAAGCGGGACTTGAGCCCGTTCCCAATCACGCAAAGGAAGGGAGGTGAACGAAATGGCGGTTGAAAAGGCGATAGGGTCCAACAGTCTCGTCGAGGTAATCGACCGGATACTCGACAAGGGCGTCGTGATAGACGCCTGGGTGAGGGTCTCTCTCGTCGGAATCGAACTGCTCGCCATTGAAGCGCGAGCCGTTGTTGCTTCCGTCGAGACCTATCTGAAATATGCCGAAGCCATCGGCCTTACGGCGACGGCTGCAGCGGCATAGCTTTGAACACGGGATGAGCTGATAAACTCTTGCCAGGTTGCCCTCGAGGGGTCCCCGAAAAGCCGGCAGGCTTTTTGGGGCAGGCCTGAGCGTGACCAGCCAAGATTTCATTAAACCGGAGCGGAAACAGAGATGGATATCCAGTTGCACGAACTTAGACAACTCGCATTGTTGACGGTATCGTCTCATGAATCCAGGATACTTGCGGCAAGCAGGATCCTTGACATGATCCACGACGGCCTTGAGAACGTGAGAAGTTTAAGGGACGAGATGAACAACGAAATTAAGGAGGCGCTGGCCGCCACGGAATCCCTGAGGCGCAAGGACTTCAACTCCATGATAAGAGAGGTGTTTGCCGGACAGGATGAAAGAGAACGGCAGATAAGGATTCTTTTCAAGACCTACATGGAAAAGCAAAAAGAGGCGGTCGCGTTGGTGAAAAGGATGTTTTCCGAAAGGGATTCGATAGTGCCTGACGAATTCAAAAAAACCATCCTTCACATCCAGCTGGCCCATAAGGAAATAGAGGAGGAAATATGCAAACTGCTGAAGGACTTCCAGGGCGAGCAAACGGACATTGTGAAGTCGATTCGCGGTTTGTTCAATAAACCTGAGGGCAGGCTGCCGGATTTCAAAGAGATGCTGAAAAGCATACAGGCGAAGCAGAAAGACGGCATCCAAAGGGCAAAAAAAATAACTGAAAAAGCCAAAAAGGAAAGGTTCGAATCAGACATCCCGTTGGCAGAGGCGTGCTTGTAGAGAGATGCCGGAGCGGGCTTGCATCGCCCCGGCTTTCCTTAATTAAAAGGGAAGGAGGCAAATTCCATGCCGATAACAGCCGACATGAAAAGGCTGGCTGAGGACATCGAGGGATCTTTTGATGCCAGGGTGAGCGATATAGCCGGCTTGAAAGAAAACATCCACAGGATGCTCCCTGAACTCGAAAGGAGCAGGATGGAGGATTTCAAATCCTTGCAAAAGGAGATAGCTGCAGGTGTCAAGGAGATGCAATCGGAAGTGGGCTCGATGATCGATTCATTCCACAAATGGAATGTCGATACCGCAAAGTCCCTCAGCAACATGCTGAAGGAGGACAGGGTCGCCAGGGAAAAAGAAGTGGCCGGTTTTCTCGGCGAGATAGGGGCGGACCTGAGGGATGCATCCGACACCTGGAACCGGCTGACCCTGGACATGTCCCGCAAGAGAAGCGGGAAGACAGCGCCGGCAAAACAGAAGACAAGCAAGTAGGGAGGCAGAGCAGATAGATGGACTTCGAAGAGCTAACCACGGTTCTGGAGCCTGCGCCGTTTAAGGATTTCGTGGAAACACAGTACATCAGGGGCGTCACGGACAGGGCGCTCACCTATATCGAGGCAGGTTTCCCGATCCACTTCAGGGGTGTTTCGGGGACGGGCAAGACGACGCTGGCGCTGCATGTTGCCGGCAAGATAGGGAGGCCCGTGGTGATGCTCCACGGTAACGAGGAATCAACGGGCTCAGACCTTGTGGGCGGAGCGTATGGCTACCGGTTTAAAAAGGTGGTCGACCGCTTTGTCGCCAAGGTGTTCAAGATGGAGGAGGATATGGTCAGGCGATGGGTCGACAGCCGCCTGACCATTGCCTGCAAACACGGGTTCACGCTCCTGTATGACGAATTCACGCGTTCGAGGCCCGAGGCCAATAACGTCCTGCTGTCGGTCCTCGGGGAAAAGGTCCTCGACTTCCCGGGCGGACAGGGATCTTCGGAACAGTACCTCAAGGTCAACCCCGATTTCACCGCCATATTCACGAGCAACCCCGAAGAATACGCGGGTGTGTACAGGTCCCAGGACGCGCTCAGGGACAGGATGATAACGATGGACCTCGATCACTTCGACCTTGAGACGGAGGTGGCCATAACCCAGGCAAAAGCGGGCCTGCCAAAGGACGAGTGCGAGAGGATAGCAAGCGTGGTCAGGGGCTTGCGGGAATCTGGCCAGTGCGAATTTGCCCCCACCGTGCGGGCATCCGTAATGATAGCGAAGACGCTGAGAGTGCAGAACCGCTCACCCAAAAAATCGGATGCCCTTTTCGTGCAGATATGCAGGGACATACTGGCCTCGGAGACCAGCAGGGTCGGCTCGAAGACAAACCAGGAGAGAGTGAAAAAAACGGTGGCCGGCCTGATCGATACCTATTGCTGATCGGCCTGGAGGGAAAATGATAAAGAGCGCACGCGCATTGTCCGGAGGAATAAAGGGCCCGCGGGATATAAAGGGGATTTCAAGGGAGGCGAGGCGGCCGAAAACCCAGACCGCTGTCCCTTACGGCACGGAATTCTTCATCCTGGGGAAGTGGAAGGAAAGACTTGAGCTGGAGAATGCCTTTCTGGAGAGGCGCATGGCGGCAAACTGCAAAAAGCTCGACGCGATAAAGGAGAAGATCGCAAGGTTTGGGGGAGCGATGCGGGCAGTGGAGGGTCCAAAAGATGAGACAGCGGAGACGAGCGGGATGAAATACAAAAAAATGACCCTGGGATACTGATTCCGAACGGGAAGGAGACCTCGATGGCAAGAAAAGAGAAAAGCAAAGAAGGCATAGATATAGACCTGGGGGTTGTCAAGCTGAGCGCGGGAGGACTGTTCAAGGGGCTTGAAAAGCTCGTGGACCTCGCGGCCAAGCTCCAGGAAGCGGGCGGACAGATAAGCAAAGAGCAGGAGATAGACCTCAGCCAACTCAAGAAGGGGATGAAGGCGGTATACGGGGTTTCAATCAGGACAGCCGTGGGCGGCGAGCCGGTGGTGGAGACCTTCGGCAATATCAAAAAGACGGAGAAAGGGCCGCTTGCGGAGGAGGAAAGGGAGCCCCTGACGGATGTTTTTGACGAAAAGGAGGAAATCCTGGTTCTGGCCGAAATCCCCGGCGTGAATGAAGAGGGGATAAAGGTCGGGATCGAAGGCGGTCAGATAGTCATATCGGCGGCGGGGACAAACCGGAAATACAGGAAAGAGATAGAAATCCCTTCAGGCGCAAAGCCGGAAACGATGACCACCAGCTATAGGAACGGAATCCTGGAGATCAGGATTAAAAAGTGAACGCCGTTTGCGGACTCCTCGACCCGCCGCTAAAGTTGATCCTGTTCGGCGGCAAGGGGGGTGTGGGGAAGACAACTCTTGCTTCAAGCGCCGGGGTTTATCTGGCCGAAAGGGGGAAAAGGACGCTTCTTGTCTCAACCGACCCGGCTCATTCCCTTTCGGACAGCCTGGGGATCGAGATAGGCAGTGAGACAAGAAATACGGAAATCGAGGGCTTGCATGCCCTGGAGATAAATGCCGAAAAAGAGTTTGCGTCCTTTAAGGAACAATACGACAAGGAGCTGAGGAGCATCTTTGACACGGGCAGCTATCTGGATAAGGACGATGTGGATTCGATACTTGCATTGCAGATGCCCGGCATTGACGAGGTAATGGGCCTCAAACAGATTATCGAGCTTGTAAGGGAAGGAAAATACGATAAATACGTACTGGACACCGCCCCGACCGGGCATGCGCTAAGGCTTCTGCATCTTCCCGAACTCCTGGACCAGTGGATAAAGGTCGTCTCAAAGATGAGATGGAAATACAGATACATGGTGGAAAGATTTTCGGGAGGATACAGGCCGGACGCGGTTGATGAGCTTCTTGTCACCATGAAAAAATCGGTCAAGCATATAGGAGACATTCTAAAGGACCAGAAGGCATGCGAGTTTATCGCGGTCACCATACCTGAAGATATGGCGATCAGGGAGACAGGGAGACTTATGGATTCTCTGAAGAGATATGGGATAAGGGTGCGGCAATTGATAATCAATAATGTCATCTGTCCTTCAAGCACATGCCCTTTCTGCATGGAAAGAAGAAAGGGACAGGAAAAATACATCAAGTCCGCAAGAGAGCAGTTCGGCAATCTGAATATCGTTGAGATACCGCTTCAGCAACACGAGGTAAAGGGGATCAGGGATCTTCAGAGGATGACGGGCCTTGCATTCGCGGATACGTGCCCTGCAACCTGAAAAAGAGGCGGCTTGAACATGAACACTCAAGGTGAAGGCATATCGTTGAAGGTGAAGGAGGCGCTGCCGAAGGACGTGGGCAGGGCCATAGCCAGAATGGACCCTGAGGACATGAAGCGGCTCGGTGCTGAAGTAGGCGACATCATTGAGATCGCCGGGAAAAGGAGAGCGGCGGCAAAGGTGATGCCCTGCTATCCCGAGGAAAGGAATAAAGGGATTGTGCAGATTGACGGCATAATGCGGGAGAACTCCCAGACGGGGCTGGATGAGAAGGTGAACATAAGGAGGGCGGCCGCGGTTGCGGCGCGCAAGCTGACCCTTTCGCCCATGACCCGGATCCATCCTCTCCACAAGCTAAAGGACATGAAGTACCTGGGCTCTCTTCTGGAGGGGATGCCGCTCATCAATGGGGACAGGCTCAGGGTCAGCTTTTTCGGCGCCAGGGCGTACGATTTCAGGGCCACAGGCGTGCTTCCGCAGGGAATCGTTTTTGTAACCCCGTCGACCACGATAAACCTTGAGGCGGAAGTCCCCGAGAAGCCAAAGCACCTGAAGATATCATACGAGGACATAGGGGGGCTTCAATCCCAGATCAGAAAGATAAGAGAGATGATAGAGCTGCCTCTGAAGTATCCGCAAATATTTGAAAGGCTGGGGATTGAGCCGCCCAAGGGGGTCTTTCTTTACGGACCGCCTGGCACCGGAAAGACTCTTATTGCAAGGGCTGTTGCAAACGAGACCGAGGCCTATTTCACCCATATAAGCGGCCCCGAGATAATGGGCAAATTCTACGGGGAAAGCGAGGCCCGCCTGAGGAGCATATTTGAAGAGGCCGAAAAAAAAGCCCCCTCCATAATCTTCATCGACGAGATCGACGCCATAGCGCCAAAGAGGGAGGAGATGGGCGGGGAGAAACAGGTCGAAAGGAGGGTCGTGGCACAACTCCTTGCCCTTATGGACGGCCTGGAATCGAGGGGCGACGTGATAGTCATAGCCGCGACTAACCTTCCCAACCTGATAGACCCCGCGCTCAGGCGCCCGGGCAGGTTTGACAGGGAGATCCCAATCGATATCCCCGACCGGAAAGGGCGGCTTCAGATCCTCAACATCCATACCCGGGGGATGCCTCTGTCAGAGGACGTCAATACGGATAAGATTGCCGAGATCACGCATGGTTTTGTTGGCGCCGACCTGGAAGCCCTGGCGAGAGAGGCGGCCATGTCGGCCCTCAGAAAAATACTTCCGGAGATCGATTTCCAGATGGAGGAGATCCCCTATGAGACCCTGATGCAGCTTCAGGTGACGATGGCCGATTTTCTGGAGGCGATGAAAGAGGTGGAGCCGTCCGCCATAAGAGAAGTCTTCGTCGAGGTGCCCGATGTAAGGTGGTCTGACGTGGGGGGCCTGGATGATATAAAGCAGGAGTTGCAGGAAGCGATAGAATGGCCCCTGAAATATCCCGAACTGTTCGGAAGGGCCGGCACGAGGCCTCCGAAGGGGATACTCCTTCACGGGGCCCCAGGGACCGGGAAGACCCTCATAGCCAAGGCCCTTGCCAACGAGAGCGGCGTAAATTTCATATCGGTCAAAGGCCCGAGCCTGATCTCAAAATTCGTCGGAGAGAGCGAAAAGGCCCTCAGGGACATATTCAAGAAGGCCAAGCAGGCCTCTCCTACGATCCTGTTCTTTGACGAGATAGACAGCCTCGTCCCGAAACGGGACGGAGGAGGAGAAGCCCACGTGACGGAGAGAGTGGTGAGCCAGTTTCTGACCGAAATGGACGGCATCGAGGAGCTGAGGGGCGTGGTGGTCCTGGCGGCCACGAACAGGCCGGACTTGATTGACCCGGCCCTGTTGAGAGGCGGCAGGTTTGATGTCCAGATGATTCTTCCTCTTCCCGATGAACGGACGCGGCTTAAGATCTTTGAAATCCATACAAGGGGCAAGCCCCTGGCTGGCGATGTCGATCTGCCCGAACTGGCAAGACGGACTGAAGGCAGGGCGGGTTCAGATATTGAATTGATCTGCCGCAAGGCTTCCCTTCTTTCCATAAGGGAATACATCGGCCAGGAAATGAAGGCCGGGTTAGAGATTTCAAAGCGGCATTTTGAGGAAGCCCTGACGCTTCTCGAAAAGCGGGTTGCGGGGTATTAGCGCATGGAAGGTAAATATGCATTCGGCGTCATTGAAGCACCTGAGGCAAAACTTCCCCTGCCGGAAGCGGTCTACACTGTCCCATACCGGGATATTTCGGCCGTAGTAATGGATTCAGCCATGGTCGATTTTGCAGCCATGACCAAGGAGGCCGGGGCAAGATATCTTCTCAGGCATCAGCAGGTGCTGGAGAAGGCAATGGTTTCGCACCCAGTGATACCCCTGAAGCTCGGCACTTATGTTTCCAGTCATGCAGAGGTGATCGACGTCTTGTCATTTGGATACCGTGATTTCAAGGAGACCTTCCGCGAAATAGAAGGCAAAGTGGAAATCAATGTCGCCGCGACATGGTCTGACAAGGATTCCATTATCAGGCAGACGGCGGAGGAGAGTGAAGAGGTACGGGAGTATAAAAAGAAGCTCTTGTCGAAACCCGGGGGCGTAAACATGGAAGACCAGATGAACGCCGGACGCCTGGTCAGGAAAGCCATGGAAAAGAGGAACAGGAAAACGGCTTCCGGAATAACAAGCGCCCTTTCGGAGATTGCGCTGGCACAGAGGACGCATGATCTCATGGACGACGGCATGATCCTGAATGCGGCCTTTCTGGTTGAACACAGGAAAATAAAAAGATTTGATTACGTCCTGAATAGATTGGACGAGGCCTATCATGGGCGAATAAATTTCAGGTGCATAGGCCCTTTACCTACATACAGCTTCTACACCGCCGAGATAAAAAAGGTTTGTTCCGGCGAACTGGACAAGGCTAGGAAAATGCTCGGGCTCCGGGATTACCCGGTATGCAAGGACGAAATAGAAAAGGCATACCGGCAGCGCGCCCGCATGTGTCATCCCGATGTGATCGGGCATTGCATTGAAACGGGGGAGAAACGGGCCAGGAAAAAAGGACAGCCCTGTGCCAGTCCGGAAGTTGAAAGCACGGAAGAGTTCACCGAGATAAACAGGGCTTACAAGCTGCTTATGGACTGCAGCGCATCCGAAGCCTGTCGCAGAGAGGATGGAAGCGTTCTCATCGTCAGAGTAATGAGGATAAGGGGATAAGGTGGAAAAATCGGGCAAATACATTTACTGCGTGATAAGGACAGAGCAGGAAAGGAATTTCGGCAATATCGGAATGGGCGGGGGCATGGGCGGGGGAGACAACGAAGTGACAACGGTCGGCCTTGGCGATCTGAGCATGGTTGTGAGCAATTCGCCTGTGAGCAAGTATCCGGTAAGCAGGGAAAATCTTCTCGTCCACCAGAAGGTGGTCGAGGAGGTGATGAAAGAGTTTACCGTCCTGCCGGTTCGGTTTTGCACGATCGCTCCCGCCGCCGGCAAGATCCGGAACCTCATCGAAAGAAGAGGGAAGGAATTCAAGACCCTGCTCCGTCAGATGGAATTCAAAATAGAATTGGGAGTAAAGGCGATCTGGAGAGATATGGACAGGGTATTCAGGGAGATCGTGGAAGAGGACAAGCAGATTGCTGCTCTCAGGCGGAAAATCTCCGGAGACGGCAGAACCAGCGTCCAGACAAAAATGGAGCTGGGCAGGATGGTCGAGCGTGCTCTGGCGGAAAAAAAGGAAACGGAATCCGGTGCAATCATGTCTACCTTGAAGAGAGCGGCATTCGACTGGAAGCCCGGCCGGACCTCCGATGACAAGATGATCATGAACGCCTCTTTTCTGGTTGACAAGGCCAGGGAGAAGGAGTTCGACAACATCGTGGAGGATTTCAGCGAGAACTACAAGGAAAGAATAAAGTTCATGTATGCCGGCCCCCTGCCCCCATATAATTTTGTGAGCGTGGTAATCCATCCCGAGGAATGGGAACTATAGGGGGAAACGGATGCTCCTGATAGACGACCTTCTGCTGTTGCCGCTTAGGGGTGTTATCGGGATATTTAAAAAGATAAACGAAATGGCGGAAACGGAATTATCGGACGCGGACCGCATACGGGAAAAGTTGATGGAAGCCAGACTCAAATTCGAGCTGGATGAGATGAGCGAGGAAGAATATGAGGAGCTGGAGACAGAGCTTCTGGCCCGTCTGGATTCCCTGAGGGAAAGCCAGTCATAAAAGAGGAGGCATGGACATGTCAACGATAATCGAAGAGGCGGACAAGATAGTCATCGACTTCCTGAAAAGAATACTTCACTCTGACGAGGGCAAGATAAAGATCATCAAAACCGCTAAAACCGACGTGGGATGGAGCGCGGAAGCGGAGGTCTTCGAAGAGAGTGGTTTCATAAAAAGCCTGGGCCTCCCAACCAGGGTGCAGGACAGAAATGTATATAAGGTAATGCTCGATAACAACCTCGATGTCATGTCCTATGAACAGGTGGACAGGGAGGACGGTAGAGAGTGAAGATATCCGGGGAATCAACGCCTGAGCATCTGGTATATCTTTTCTGCCTGGCTGATAAAATCCCGGAAACGGGCACTGAAACAGGAAAAGCCGGCAAGGATATAACTTACTTTTTAAATAACGGCCTCTATGCGGTTACGGGCATTGTGGCAAGTGATGATTTCTGCGGGGAGAACCTGAAAAGAAACCTGAACGATTTCAAGTGGGTTGAAGAGAAGGTCAGGTTTCATGAGCGGGTCGTGGAAAAAATGATGGCATCCTCCACCGTGATACCGTTCAAGTTCGGCTCGGTCTTCAAAACGGAAGAAAGCCTGAAGAAGATGCTCGATGAATACATCGATGCATTCATGGAGATTTTTAAAAAGCTGGAAGGGAAACGGGAATGGGGAATAAAGATCTTCTGTGACCGCAAGGCATTTGCCCGATCAATTGAAAAGGGCGGTCATTGTGACAGGCCGGAAAAAGAGATTGATATTCTCTCCACGGGGCGGGCTTTTTTAAACAGGAAAAGACAGGACCAGCTTATGTCAGAGCTCGTGGACGTGAAAATAAACGAGGCCAGACTCGAAATTTATGAGGTGCTGATGGGGCACAGCACTGAAGTCCGCATCAGTGGTCTTTTGCCTGCGGAAGTAACCAGCCGGAAAGAGGACATGGTGTTCAATGCCGCTTTCCTGGTTGATAACGGCATGGCGGGCGCTTTCATCGACGAAGTGGAACTTTTTAAGGATAAATACCGCGGGTTTGAAATGGAATGCACGGGTCCATGGCCACCTTATAATTTCTGCGCCATTAAAGAGCATGAATCAGCAGATAGCAAATAGGAATGTCTGTCTGTCTGAAGCGATAGACGCCGTTCTGAACAAGGGCGTTGTCGTCAGCGGAGACATAACTCTATCCGTTGCTGATGTCGATCTGGTCTTCGTGGGCCTGAGGGCGCTTCTGGCTTCGGTCGACGTGGCAAACAGGATTAGAGGGGGGCCGGGCCCGCTTGGCGCGCCGCCGTCATCGGGAAAAACCGTTCCGGGCGGAAGGCCTGATCCCGTAGAGGCCTGTTCTTCTTCATGCTCCGAAGAAAGCCGGCTCGCGGTGCTTGAAGGGGGCGTGGAAAAAGCCGCAGTCCCTCTTCCACGCATTGAGATGGAAGAATCGAAGCCCGAGCGGGGGCTTGCGAAACTGGTCCTCACCGTCGTGGACCTTGTAAGAAAGCTGATGGAAAAGCAGGCCATCCGGAGGATGGACGGCGGGAGCCTGACGGAAGAGGAGATAGAACGGCTTGGAAACACCTTCGCGAAACTGGAAGAGAGGATGGAAGACCTGAAAAGGGTCTTCGGCCTCGAAGGGGAGGAACTCGAATTGGACCTTGGTCCTTTGGGAAAACTCACATGAAAACCGGGGGAGAGCGAACATAAATGAAGACCAAAGGGAATAACTGATGGCCGAACAGCTGGTTCATTCCATACAGGCCACAAACCTTGCCGACATATTGGAACGGGTCCTGGACAAAGGCATAGTCATTGCCGGAGATATCCGGATCAATCTCGTCGAGGTCGAGCTGCTGAACATAAAACTGAGGCTTCTCATAGCCTCTGTGGATAAGGCAATGGAAATGGGAATAAACTGGTGGCAGACGGACCCCTATCTTTCCTCTAAGGCGCAGAAGCTGGAAGACGAAAACCGGATGCTCAAGGAGCAGTTGGAACGGCTTGAAAAGAATCCGCTTGCCTGAGGCCCATGCGCACCCTCCTGTATGTGCCTATTATCCATATGAGCGCGGACCTTGGTTCGCTTGCCAAGAATTTTACAAACCGGGGCATAAAGGATCTGGGGGAGGATGTCTGGGAAGAACACAGGAAAACCGTTTCGATGTTCTGGGAGTCGATAACGGCTTTTTTTGAGGCTATGCCCGTAGCGGGATTCAAGATATACCAGGACGGAATGATCGCAAATGGCGAGATAGCTGAAAAGATAATAGAGGCAGGCGTAAGAAGCGGCAGCAAGAATTACGAGATCATAAGGAGACTCATGGGGAAAGGGGCTATTCTTATAAAAACGGAAGATCTGGCCCTGGTAAAAGAAGAAAGAGACTGGCTGCTTCGGATAACCCAGGCCAGAACGCTCCCTGAAAAATTGAAGGCTTATCTTGGATTCAGGGGGGCAAAAAACCATCTTCTGAAAAGAAGGGACAGCTATATAGCCCAAACGATAAACAGGACCCTCGGGCAGGAGGAGACAGGGATTTTATTCATAGGGGCTTACCATGAAATAATTCCCCGGCTTGATCCGGACATCGCGGTCAAAGAAATAAAAGAAGTTCGCAAAGTGAGGGAATATCAAAAAAGGCTGCCATACCAGGGCAGAAAAAAAGATGAGCTATTTGAAGAATTGTCCCATTATCTAATCAGACCTGTTAACAAGAAGTAATTTACAAAAGGCCGCCTTTAATTGAGTCAGGCGGAATGCAATGGCCTATAAAAGCGAAAAGGGGCAGGCAAAATCTTCTACCCCCTTGTTTTTTAAAGTGAGCCGTGCAGGATTCGAACCTGCGACCCGCTGATTAAGAGACGCTTTATAGGGATTATGCAAGTGCTTGAAAATACCAGAAAAAGCTTAAAAAACAGGAGGTTTATAAGCTACAAATTTGAATGACGTACAATGATTTCTAGCGAATTCTGATATTTTTTTTTCATGTTTTTTTCACAGTGCATATAAAAACTAACAGGAGTTTACTATGGAAAAATTAATGAATATTGACGAGGTGGCGGAGATGCTGGGAGTAACAAAAGGTGCCATTTATGCCTGGGTCTATAAAAAAAAAGATTCCCCATATAAAGCTCACCAAGAGGCTCCTAAAGTTCAGGGAGAAGGATATAATGGACTGGCTTTCTCAAAAATCGGTCAGCGCCGATGCGCCGGCCGCGGGCAGAAGGAGCTGGCATTATACAAGGCCGTCTTCCGGCCTGTCTGATGACAACATCGAAAGGATCATCAGGAACGCCAAAGCGGAAGTTTTTAAAAAATGACGCCTTTGAGAATCGACGGGGCATTCGTGTGTCTCTGCGCCTTCTCTATAGAGACCGCCACAAGTCTGCTTCCGGGGGGTTGTTGTTAATTAAAGAAAAGGATATAATTAGACTAGTCTGACTAGTAAAGAGGTGAATTTCATATGAGGACTTGGCAATTGCAGGAAGCAAAAGCGCGTTTGAGTGAGGTGATAAAGCAAGCCTCGAAGGAGGGACCCCAGACCATTACGATGCGCGGAGAACCCACCGCTGTTGTGCTTTCAAAGGGCGAATATGAACGGCTCAAGCATCCAAAAGGAAGTTTTGTGGATTTTATGCGGAAATCGCCTCTTTACGGAGTGGATATTGACCTGAAGCGGGAGCAGACATTGACCCGGGAATCTGATATTTCATGAGCTACCTGCTTGATACCAATGTTGTTTCAGAAACAATACGGCGTCATCAAAATAAGGCTGTGGTCGAGTGGCTTGAACAGGTTCCGGCCGAAGCGCTCTTCATAAGCGTTTTGACGCTGGGCGAAATCCGGAAGGGCGTTGAGGCGCTTACAGATAAAAAAAGAAGGGAAAAGTTGCGCCTTTGGCTGGAGCGCGAGCTCCCGGTCTGGTTCGAGGACCGGGTGCTCCCGGTTGACCTTGCCGTGGCCGAACGATGGGGCAGACTGCTTGCCCAAGCTGGCCGTCCGGTCCCTACCATCGACAGTCTTCTTGCCGCCACAGCATTGCATTATGAATTGCGGCTTGTGACCCGGAATGCAAGAGATTTCGATTATCCAGGGCTTGAAGTGGTTAATCCCTGGCAGAACGCGACTTGAACGTATATTGGAGGTGAGCAATGCTATGGTTAAAGTTCTTGCCAAGGGGCAGATTGTCATCCCGAAAGAAATAAGAGAAAAGGCCGATATCCATGTTGGAGATGAAGTTGAACTGCAAATGACATCGAAAGGCATCATGGTCCTTAGCAATAAATTGCAAAATGGCTCACCCGCCCATACAATTAAATTAAGGGAATTAAGTTCCACTAAGCGGTTAGTCAATAGTGACGCAAATTATGAACCCGAGAAAATCAGCAAACTCAATCATCCTTACGGACTGGGGAGCGGATTGCGAGAGTCTTGGCCAGAGTCCAGAGGCCGTTCTCTACGAATTGCTGCTCCTATCTCTTCTCTACGATAACATCCTCATTCAGGACGAGGTATTCGCGCTCAGCAACAGAATGGCACGGTGGTTCCTGAAGGATGACTACCGCGAAATGCTAACAAAGTGTTTTGAACTTGGCACAGTGGTAGTACTTAGCCACCCCTTAGCTGCTTATCCAACAGATGATCTTAAGGAACTCTCACAAAAGACTCCGATTCTGGCACGTGCGGAATACATTCAGAAGTTTGGAACTAGAGGACAAGATGTTTTTAATCCGAATCAGCATCAGCTTGCATTTTATCAGATGATAGACTCCTTTCTGCTAAACCACTCAAAAGCGCAGCGCCCAGTGGGATCTCTTAAGAACGTAGACATAATGGCGACTTTCGCTAGCATCCTTAAAGACCTGCTGTGCTCACCGCGTTACTCTAAATGGCTGAAAACGGCTTTCAGAGGAATTACCGATGATATGAAGAAAGACTTTCTTCACTTCATTGAGCAGCCCGAGTCCGTAATCGAACGTTTGAAAAGCGCCAATCGAGAGTATAAGGCGTTAATTGGGCAAGACGCTACACCAGTGTTCAATAGGTCATTAGCCTTTCAGGCAACCAGCCTCTATCCGCCGCAACAAGCAAAGGCGATGCAGCGCCTTGTGCAGACCACTTTTGCTGCGCCTTTCAGTTGGCGAGAAGATGCTGCCGGGCGGTATAGTCGTTCTCTACGCGAACTTCTGTGGATGCCGTCAGGCTTCGCCAGCGAAGTTGAGGAATCGGCGCACGTGGACAATATTGTTTCGGTAGAGGCGCATGTTGATACCTCTGTTGGCTTGCCAGATTTGAGGACAGACTTTGTTGAGGCTATTACTAGTGCCCGCAATTCAGAGTCTGGTAAGAAACTGCGGACGGCGGTACGTCGTGTTGGTTCCGAAGCGAGTTTCCACACACAAAAAATTGCCTGGATTGAGATGGCGAATGAGCTCGCAGGTGCTGTCACTAAACGGAAACGAATAGATATTCGCACTGCACTGATCAAATTAGGAAAGGAAATGTTTTTGGGCTCCGTTGCGAGCGGAGTCCTTTCGTCCGCCACAGGAGAGCCCATAGCAATTCCAACTGTCCTGGCACATGCATTTTTAACTGGCTCGTTAGGGCTGCTTTTTGGCCATGGCTATGAGGTCTTGCGGTGTGACCTGGAGCACCAGGAGATTCGGTGGAAACTTGAACAGGCTGTTGAATTTAGATGCACATCAGTAGCGATGCCTCCGGTTGTCCAAACAAACCCGGCCACCTCTCGGTCTGTCTGCTGACAATATTGAACGGATCATCAGGAATGCTAAGGAGGAAGTCCTTAAAGTCAGATAGGGGTGACAACTTCAGGATACCCTTCACGTACTTAATGAAGCTCAAGTTTGTTTTGCGGGATTCCTGCCTTCCCTGCAGAAATAGCCTCATATGGCGTTATCCGTCCATATTATGTATAATCCAATTTATACTAATTATGATTATACTATGAGGAGAGCGGAATGAGATTCGTTAACAGGAAAGAGGAGCTTGAAATCCTGGAGAGATTTTACAAGGAAGACAAATTTCATTTCATCCCAATCTACGGAAGAAGAAGGATCGGAAAAACGAGACTTGTCCAGGAGTTCATCAAGGACAGGCCTGCCATATACTTTCTTGCCGACAGCGTTGCCGAACACGAGCAGTTGAGAAATCTTGGCAGGGAAGTAGGCACCTTCTTCGAAGATATCCTCGCACAGCGGGGGTTTGACGACTGGCACCAGTTTTTCGACTATCTGAAGAGGAAAATAAAGACAAGAACGATCCTTGTCATAGACGAGTTCCCTTACCTTGTAAATTCAAACAAGGGCATTTCCTCCATCTTCCAGAAAGGAATTGATGAGTATCTTAATGACACAAAGCTCTTTCTCATACTGATGGGGTCAAGCGTGGGGATGATGGAGAAAGAAGTGCTCTTCTACAAGGCCCCGCTTTACGGAAGAAGAACAGGGTCTCTGGAAATGAAAGAAATGGCGTTTGGCTGCCTAAAAGAGTTTTTTCCGAAGAAAGGTATGGATGACCTGGTCTCGATTTTCGGAGTAACGGGAACCATCCCGGCTTATCTTGAGAAACTCGACCCCGAAAAGGATATATTCCACAATATAGAAGAACAAATACTCAGCAAAGAGACGTTCCTTTATAATGAGGTGGAATACATCCTCCGGGAGGAACTGAGGGAACCGCGGAATTATTTTGTAATCCTCAGGTCCATAGCCCAGGGGAAGCGGAAGCTCTCCGAGATCATCAATGACACGGGGTTTGAAAAGAGCCTTCTTTCCAGATACCTGGAAATTCTCCGGAGCCTCAGGTTTGTGGAAAAGGAAGTGCCGGTCACCGAGAAATATCCCGAAAAGAGCAAGCTCGGGCTCTACAGAATTCATGACCGGTTCTTTGAATTCTGGTTCAAATATGTTTTCCCGAACAGGAGCAAACTTGAGATAGGAAAAGGCACGGAAGTGCTACGGCTGATAAAGGAGACCTTCGACCAGCATCTTTCGTTTGCATTCGAGGATATTTGCAGGCAGCACTGCCTTGAACTCATGAGGGAGGGCAGGATCCGGTTTTCCTCGATTGGCAGGTGGTGGCAGAAGAACGAGGAGATAGATATAGTCGCACTCGACGAGGAGAACAAAGAGATATATTTTGGCGAGGCCAAGTGGAGCAGGAAGCCTGTGGGAATTGACATCCTGGACGATCTGAAGAGGAAAGCGGCACTCGTGGACTGGAACAAGGGGAAACGGAAAGAGCATTTCATGCTCTTTTCCAAGTCCGGTTTTACGGAAGCCGTGCTTAAAACCGCTTCCAAAGAAGATGTCATCCTGGTTAAAGGCGAGGCGGTTTTATAGATAAGGGAAAATTGATCATGGCCTGGAAAAAGAAAATAGACAGCATATCACCCGAGCTTGCTCATGAATTGGGCGAGATGGTGCTTGATGAGCTTGGCCCGGCATTTCGCGAGTTGTCCCGGAAATTTAACCTGAATATAGCAGACTTGTTTCAATTTACTCCGGTGTCGCAGCAATGTTCGGGGAAACGACAAAAGCTTGGGCTCGACGTAAAGGAAGCGGCAAAGCAATCCGGTGTGCCGCAATACAGGATTAAGGCAATCGAGGAGGGCAGTTTTTTATATATTACTCCTGAAGCGCTACGCACATATCTTTGTTTTTTGGGGCTCGAAAAATGGTACCGGGACTGGGCCCTTAAAAATAAAAAGCTTGTGAAAGCCAAAGGACTGCCCATTCTGTAATTACCCGCCTGTCTAATAAATTTGTACGGATTTTCACGTTTTCTTCACAGCAGGTAATAGTCAGCGGGTCAAAAAAAGAAAAAGGGGAAGACATTAAACCGCCTAACCCCTTGTTTTAATTAAAGTGAGCCGTGCAGGATTCGAACCTGCGACCCGCTGATTAAGAGTCAGCTGCTCTACCAACTGAGCTAACGGCCCGCTTACATAAGAGTATATTATAAAACTCACCATGAAATCATTGCAAGATATCTCTCTCCGGGCCAGCCGGGAAGGATGCCGAAAAAAACCCCTGACGTGAGCCGCACCGAATTCAAACAGAGCAGCCGGAAATGGCCGAGGTCGGGTCGAGCTATTTTTGCTTCTTGACAATGGCATGCCGGAAATGATAAAAATTCCCGTCCACAATTCCTGGGGGGAAATTGCAGAAAAGCTTTCTTCTTATTACGCCTGACGAAGCGGTTGCTTCCTATTACAAGACCGTTCTGGAGCCTTCGGGTTTCGGGATAGAGTGGAAAAAGACCCCGCCAGCCAATGCGCGCGGGATAAACATCGGAAGCCGCCCTGTTGTCTTCGATCTCCAGCTACCGGATGCCCTGACAGGGGTCGCGGACCTGAAGGCCTATCATCCGGAAGCACAACTTATAGTTATACCTAACGGTGACCCCGAAAAGACCAGGGAATCCGTCAATAAAGGGGCAAGTTTCACTTTGCCCGAGAGAATGCCCGATGCCGGGAATCTGAAAGAGGTCTTCAGAAAGGCCTATTCAGTAGTGGCCTCCCGTGATGAGCTTGAGCGGCTGCGCGCCCTGACCGAGGACGTGGTGATCGCAAAGAGCGCGCCCATGAAAAAGGTGGTAAAAGAGATGGAGGCCCTGGCGCGAAGCGATCAGCCCCTGGTGCTTTGCGGAGAACCCGGCACCGGAAGGGGGCTTGCCGCCCGCAGGATTCATCAGGGGGGCGAAAGGGCCGGGATGCCGTTTTTAAAGATTGCCAGACTGGAAGACCTGACCGATAAGGTGGGCAAGGCACGCGGGGGCACGCTCTATATAAAAGATTTTGGCCAGTTCACCGCTGAAGGGGTTGAGGCCGTTGGCAGGCTGATAAAAGACCGTGAGTTCACCCTTGCGGGGGCAGGGCCTTTCCAGGCGGACGTCAGGATAATGGCCGGGGTGGGCCGCCCCGAAGAGACGGCATTATTGGCCGGCATCGAATTCAGGCTCCTCAATCTGCCGCCATTGAGAGAACGCAGGGAGGACATCCTGCCGCTTGCCGAATGCTTCCTTGAGGAACTCTCCCGTTTTCTTAAAAAAGGCCGGAAGCATTTCACAAAAAAGGCCAGGGAGGCGCTCCTTGAAAGGGACTTTGAAAAGGGCAACGCCGGCGAGCTTAAAGAGCTTGTGCACCGGGCATGTTTTCTTACAAAAGGCATAGGGATAGGAGAGAAAGACCTCTTCGGCTCCGAGTTCCTGGGCAAGTGCTCCTTTAAAAATTTTCTGGAAGAGAGGCTTAAAGGCTATCTCCGGAAGATGGCCCAGATAGAGCGTTCGAGCCTGTTCGATACAGTGGTCCAGGAAGTGGAGAGGTCTTTGATAGAGCTTGCCCTGGCCGAGACCAAAGGCAACAAGCTGCGCGCCGCAAAGGCCCTTGGGATGAACCGGAACACCCTGCGCGCCAAGATAAAACAGCTCAGGATAAAAGACTTTAAAGACGGGTCTCCCGCAGGGCCGTAGCGCACGGACAGGCCCTCCGGGAGGGGATATTCCCCAGGGCGGCCCTGATTATCTCCTTCACCCGGCCGCTTGCCTTCCCCATCGCCTCAACTACTTCCGTGGTGGTAAGCCTTTTGCCGTTCAGGCCCGCGGCATGGTTTGTGACCACGGCCAGGACAGAGTAGCATATCTCAAGCTCGCGGGCCAGAACGGCCTCAGGCATACCGGTCATGCCCACAATGTGCCCGCCCGCCGCGGCGAAGAATTTTATCTCGGCCGGGGTCTCAAGCCTGGGCCCGTTCACGCATACGTACGTGCCTTCGGGTATCAGGTCTGCCCCGGTCCTTCGGGCCGCCTGCTGAAGCACACCCCGCAACTCAGGGCAATAGGGTTCCGTAAAATCTATGTGCAGGACGTCATCGGCCTCGAAGAAGGTGGACGGCCTCGCCCCGCCCGTAAAATCCACAATCTGGTCGGGCAGGGCAATCCTCCCGGGTGTGTAGGAAGGGCCTATTCCCCCGGTTGCGTTCACAGCGATTATCCTCTCCACCCCGAGGCGCTTCATCCCCCACAGGTTGGCCCTGTAGTTTATCCGGTGGGGGGCTATGGCGTGCCCTCTGCCGTGGCGGGGCAGAAAGGCCACCTCCATGCCTTCAGCTTCCAGGATCATGTAGGCATCCGAGGGGTCGCCGTAAGGAGTGGTGATTTTTTCTTCCCGGGTGGGCCTGAAGCCGGGGATTTCGTAGAGCCCGCTTCCACCTATGAGCCCTATTTTCAGCATGTTATAATCTAACATATATGTTTTAGGGAGGGGCTATGCCCTGTGAGGGAAGAATGTCCGGGAAAAGGCGATGATAGACCGTGAATTGCTCAAAGAGGCCCTTGGCAGCGCGCTTTCGGAGAAGACCGAATACGCCGACCTTTATATAGAGTCCACCAGATCCACTACCGTACAGATAGAAGACAGCAAGCTGGAAAAGCTTTTGGAAGGGGTGGACAGCGGGGCCGGCCTCCGGGTCCTGTTCGGGGGCAAGACGGCCTATGCCTATACCAATGAGATAAAAAAAGAATCTTTTCTGGATATGGCCTCTTCGCTCCGGAGCGCGGTCGGCAACGGCTCCGGCGAGCGCGACATAGACCTTACCACGAAGGCCCCGCGCGTGGATTTCAAGATAGAGATACCCCCGGGCGACGTGCCCCTCGAAGAGAAGATAAGCCTTTTCATGAATGCCGAGCGGGCGGCAAGAGGATACGACAAATCCATCAGGCAGGTCACGGTCACCTACAGGGAAGTCTTGCAGAGGGTGCAGATAGCCTGCTCGGACGGCTCGATAGCGGAGGACGAGCGGCTTCAGACCATATTTCTGGTGAACGTGGTGGCCGCGGAAGACGGGGTAATACAGACGGGCTACGAGCCCATCGGCGGGTTCGTTGGGTTCGAGCTTTTCAAGGAAAAGAGCCCCGAGGAGGTCGCGCTGAAGGCGGCCCGCAAGGCCGTTATGATGCTGAAGGCAAGAAGGGCGCCGGGGGGCAGGATGCCCGTAGTGCTCTCCTCCGAGGCGGGGGGCACGATGATACATGAGGCCGTGGGCCACGGCCTGGAGGGGGACCTTGCCGGACAAGGCCTTTCGGTCTACGCCGGGAAGATGGGGCAGGAGATCGCCTCGAAAATAGTAACAGTCCTGGACGACTCGACCATTCCAGGCAAAAGGGGCTCGTTCAGGTTTGACGACGAGGGTGTGCTGTCTCAGAAAACAGTGCTGGTGGATTCCGGCGTGCTCCGCAGTTTCATGCTGGACAGGCTTTCGGCAATGAAAATGGGGCTGGAGTCTACAGGCAACGGGAGGAGACAGTCCTACAGGTTCAGGCCCATCCCACGGATGTCGAATACGCTGATAGCGCCCGGGAAGACCCCGCCGGATGAGATACTTAAAAGCACCCCCAACGGGCTTTTCGTCAAAAAGATGGGGGGCGGGCAGGTGAATACCCTTACCGGCGAGTTCGTCTTCGAGGTGCAGGAGGCCTATCTGATAGAAAACGGCGCGGCAGGGGACCTTGTAAGGGGCGCAACCCTCGCCGGAAGCGGCCCCCAAATCCTCAAGACCATAGACATGGTAGGCTCCGACCTGGGGTTTTCAATAGGCACCTGCGGGAAGGATGCCCAGGGCGTGCCGGTATCCGATGCACAACCCACTTTGCGCATACCTGAAGCCATTGTGGGCGGAGAAGTGTAGCAAATTTTCAACACCTGAGGATTCCAGGCAATATATGCATAAGCAAACCCCCTTTATTTACAGGCTTTTTCATCTGGCATGCCAATTGCAATACCTGCACTCCATGAGAACTCAACGCACTCTGGGACGAGAGGTAAAGCTGGAGGGGATAGGGCTTCATACCGGGGAGCATTCCGCCATGAGGCTGAAACCGGCCCCGCAGGACAGCGGCATAGTCTTCTATCGCAAGGACAAGGACGCCTATATAAAAGCCAGCCTTAACTCGGTCTGCGAGACCACTTATGCGACCACATTGGGGACGAACGGCACAAATGTAAAGACAGTCGAGCACCTGCTTGCCGCCCTCTCCGGGCTTGGCATAGACAACCTGGAAATACGGCTGGACGGCCCCGAAATCCCCATAATGGACGGAAGCTCCAAAAAATTTGCGGACTCGATAGCCGAGGCGGGCATTGCCGACCAGACCTCCCGGAGAGAGCACATGAGGATAATAAGGCCTTTCACTTTCCGTGACGGGGAGGCCGAGTTCACCGCGCTGCCATACCAGGGAAGGCTTATTACATATCAGATATCCTATGCCCACAAGCTGCTGGGCACTCAGCAGATGACCTTCGAGATGGAAGAGGACGCCTTCAGACATCAGATAGCCCCGGCCCGCACGTTTGGCTTTTTGAAAGACGTGCAGTACCTTCGGGCTAACGGGCTTGCGAAGGGCGGCTCGCTCGAGAACGCGGTCCTTCTAAGCGAGACCGGGATCGTGAACTCCACCGGCCTCAGGTTCAGGGACGAGTTTTTAAGGCACAAGCTCCTGGATTTCATAGGCGACCTCTCGCTTATAGGCTTCCCGGTAATAGGCCATCTTATCGCCAGAAAGAGCGGCCATTCCAGCAACCTGAAGTTCGCAAAGGCGCTCCTGGCCGCCTCTGATTGCTGGGAGATAAGCTCCGACGGGTTCATCGAAGGCGCCAAGGCCAATTTCAAATACGCCTGAGCAGCACGGCGCAACTGCTTCCTTTCTACTAATAAGCGTAAATAAAGGTATCCCGGCTCACTACTGTCCGGTTAGGAAGTGAATAGAAAACTGATTTTGGTTTTCCAGCATGTTTGCTTCTTCTCTCGGGCGGGTTCAAGTTTACAACCACACCTGTCCAAAATAAATATCTTGGACAGCATTTCAAATAAGAGAAAAAAGCGAAAATGGTTCGTCATTTCGTGGGAGTCACCCGCCCACGGGTGACCCGATCCGCTTTGGAACAGAAAGGTCCTTTTCAGATTATCTTGGACAGTAGTGGTTTGCAAACCTGAACCAGCATAGAAAATAGTTCGTCATTCCCGCAGGTCTTAAGCGGGAATCCAGTTTATTGACCTTTTTAAAAGCATTTTTGAACCTGGATTCCCGCTTTCGCGGGAATGACTGCCGCTTTTTATCTTTTTCAGGGGAGTATGAGGGGGTTGCCCCTCATACAGGTTAAGCCTGTAAGAGCCCGAAGACAAAAGAAGGCTGGGAGATCATTCGAACCTCCCAGCCCGAAAGCTGGAATGCTATTTCTTTTTCGCTGGAGCCTTTTTTGCCGGGGCCTTTTTTGCCGGGGCCGCTTTCTTCGCAGTCGTCGTCTTCTTTGCCGTGGTCTTCTTTGCTGTTGCCAAGCAAATCACCTCCTTTCGTTTCCCGCCCGTCGCCGGGCGGGTGGCGGTCAAACTCTCCCCAAAAGAGGAATTCTCCTGTCTTGGAGAATCTTCAGGAGCTCTCTGTCCCTTTTCTTCCTTTTGAGCCTGTATTCGGACTCGTCCATCTGCACCAGGCTGATCCTGTGGCCGAAGTTCCTGGCAACCTCCCTCAGGGCCTTCTGGTCCACCGGGTTGTCGCCCGCCACAAAGAGATGGACTGTCTTCACTTCCTCGCCCGCCGCATATGGGCCATATATGAAAGCCGTTTTTGCCCCGTGTGTGCGGAGCAGGGCCTTCAGGTTCCCCGCAAGGCCGAGGGACTTGGTGATAAGGTTTTTGAGTTCCTCAAACAGGGGTGAGTTATGGTCCGCCTGAAAGTACTTGAGGTTCGCCACTTTCTCGCTTGTCACGATGCCCATCTTCTCAAGGCTGTCCAGCTCCCGCTTCACCGCAGAGGGGTTTTTTTCGAGGAGCTTGGCTATCTCCCTGACGTAGAACCTGTCGTCAGGGCTGTTCAGGAGGAGCGATAAGACCTCCGCTCGCACAGCCGATGAGAAAAGTTTTTTGAGCATCCTGGCTAATATATAACAACACCATTTTTAAATTGTCAACAAAAAAATCAGAAATAAGAACATTTGATGCTTTAAAGTGAACGATTACTCAAAAGGAACGTTCGTTGACTGAAGAGGGATGTTCAGGATTTGTGA
This sequence comes from Nitrospirota bacterium, assembly GCA_014874185.1. Lineage (GTDB taxonomy): Bacteria > Nitrospirota > Thermodesulfovibrionia > Thermodesulfovibrionales > JdFR-88 > JACWAF01. The sequence continues at coordinate 28,132 of JACWAF010000029.1, forward strand.
ACGCTTGTGCGCTGAATCGAATATACAACCAAACAGCTTGGCGAATGCATATAATTACAAGCAATCCCTCCTGACCTCCCCTCCCTTTGCCAAAGGGAGGAATTTACCCTTCTTTGACAAAGGGGGGTCAGGGGAGATTTTTCATCAAATTTCATCTGGTTCCCGCCAGCAGTTTCCTCACGGTTTCCAGGTTCCGGCGGTCGTCCCCGGGGTTGTCCTTTGGGGTCTCCAGTATCAGCGGGACATCTGAAAAAGGCTTGAAGGCGAGAAACTCCCTCATCCCCTCAAGCCCTATCTTCCCCTTTCCTATATGGTCGTGCCGGTCCCAGCCGGACCCTATAGTGCCCCTGGAATCATTCAGATGTATAACCCGCACCCGCTTTAGGTCCCATGCCGCGCCGATCTCCTTTTTTAAAAGGGCAAGCCCCTCCGGGGCGCCCACGTCGTAGCCCGCGGCCCAGGCGTGGCAGGTGTCCAGGCAGATGCCGGCCGTGCCGGCCTCTTTCGCTATGCGCGCCACCTCGCCCACCGAGACCCCCGCCGTGTTCTCTATCAGGAGCCCCGTGTCGCCCCTGCGCCCGGCAAGCGCCGTCTTTATGGCCTTTATCAGCACAGGCCGGGCCCCGCCCTCTTCCCTGCCTATTTGATAGCCGGCGTGCAGGACGACGTAATCCGCCCCGATAGCGTCCCCGCGCGCGAGTTCTTCCTTCAGCATCCTGATCGATTTTTCCCTTATCTCCCCTTCCGCGCTGGTGAGGTTCACCAGATATGAGGCATGGATCACGACGGGGCGGATGCCCAGTTCCCGTTTTAGCCTTCTGAACTCCCCTGCTTCGGCATCGGAGAGCGCCCGCATGGCCCAGCCCCTGGGGTTATGGGAGAACATCTGCATGGCGGTCGCGCCAAGCTCGCGCGCCCGCCTGAGGCTCTCCGGCAGGCCGCCTGATATGGATGTATGCACGCCAAGCCTTCTCATTTTTACCATCCGGAATGTTATTATTAGGAAAATTTTAACCTATATGGCCCCGGATGGGAATTGACGATAGGAACTGAAATGGTGACAGCACTTTTAATATTGATAGCCCTTCTGGCTGCGGCAAATATCTGGCTCACTCTGAAATCTATTAAAAAGGACGATTCGCGCGGGCTGGAGGAGATAAAAAACCTCATCGGCTATTTCGAGCGGAACACGCGCGAGGAGTTCGCGAGGAGCCGCGAGGAATCCGGCAAAAGCTCCAGGGAGGCGCGTGAGGAGCTTTCAAACTCGCTCAAGTCCCTTACAGACTCCGTGCTGGCCCGGATGAGCGAGGCAGGCCAGATGCAGAAGAACCAGATGGACACCTTCTCCGCCCAGCTTGCCCTGCTCACAAAGACCAATGCCGACCAGCTTGAGAAGATGACCCTCAGACAGTCCGAGCTTACCGGCGCTATAGAGCAGCGGCTGGAGCGGATGCGCGAGACCGTGGAGGCGAAGCTAAAGTCCATACAGGACGACACGAACCTGAAACTGGAGAAGATGCGCGAGACGGTGGACGAGAAACTCCATAAGACTTTGGAACAGAGGCTTGGCGAATCATTCAGGCTGGTGAGCGAGCGGCTTGAGCTTGTCCACAAAGGGCTTGGCGATATGCAGAACCTTGCGGTGGGCGTGGGCGACCTGAAGCGGATGCTCTCCAACGTGAAGACGCGCGGCATCCACGGCGAGATACAGCTTGGCAACATACTGGAGCAGATACTCTCGCCGGAGCAGTACGAGCGGAACGTCATAACCAAGAAGGGCACGCGCGACAACGTGGAGTTCGCCATCAAGCTCCCTGGCAGGGATGCAGATGGCAGCGTGGTCTATCTGCCCATAGACTCCAAGTTCCCGCTGGAGGCCTACTATGCCGTGGCGGAGGCCTCTGAGCAAGGCAACCCTGCCCTGGTGGAGGAGGCCTCGAAGCTCCTGGAAGGGGCCATCAAGAAAAGCGCCAAGGACATCAGGGACAAGTATCTGGACCCGCCCGGGACGACCGATTTCGGGATAATGTTCCTTCCGGTAGAGGGGCTTTACGCGGAGGTGCTGAGAAGGCCCGGCCTCTTCGAAACGCTCCAGCGCGATTACAAGATCAATATTACGGGGCCGACTACGCTTGCGGCGTTCCTGAACAGCCTGCAGATGGGCTTCCGCACGCTGGCGATAGAGAAGCGCTCCAGCGAGGTCTGGAAGATACTGGGCGGCGTGAAGACCGAGTTCGACCGCTTCGGCGAGGTGTTGAAACGGGCACAGGACAGGCTCACCCAGACCAGCAAGGAGATAGACACACTGGTCGGGGTAAGGACCAGGCAGATACAGGTGAAACTCAGAAAAATCCAGGAGCTGCCCGAGGAGAAAGGCCTGTTCCTTGAACCGGGCGGCACGGAAGAGGAAGAGAGCTGATGGATAAGAAGATAAGAGAGCAAGCGGCGGGGATAAGAAGGCTTTGGAGCGCGTTCTGGCAGGCGAGGCCGGTGCTTACGGCGGTCAATTTCAATATCTTCGAGCATACTAAAAACAGCGCTTCGGCGCAGGACGTGGCCAGAAAAATAAAAGCAGACCCCAGGGCGGCGGAGATACTGCTGGATGCGCTTGCCGGGCTTGGCCTCCTTAAGAAATCCAGGGGCGCTTACCGGAACTCGAAAGAGGCGGAGCTTTTTCTTGTGAAGGACTCCCCATATTACCAAGGCGCCATAGCAAGGCATGCCGATAACCTGTGGAACAGCTGGTCGCACCTGGACGAGGTGCTCCGCACCGGAAAACCAGCGCCGCGGGACGGGGACCGCTTCGATCTTGAGGCCTTCATAATGGGTATGCACAACCTGGCGATACTGAAGGCAGGGGACATTATAAAGGCCATCGGCATGAAAGGCGTCCATAGCGCGCTGGACCTGGGCGGGGGCCCCGGCACGTACTCTATGGAGATGGCCAGGGCCGGGGTGGAGAGCGTTACGATCTTCGACCAGCCGGACGTGATAAAAATCGCTCAAAAGAACACCAGAAGGCATGGCATTCGGGCTGTGAAGTTCATGAAGGGCAATTTCAATAAAGACGGTTTCGGCGCTGGCTACGACCTCGTCTTCATGAGCAACATACTGCATTCCAACTCTTACGGGGAATGCCAAAGCTTGCTGAAGAGGGCGAAGGCCGCCCTGAACCCAGGCGGGCGCGCCGTGATAAACGAGTTCTATCTGAAAAACGGCCGCACGGAACCCCTTGGGGGCGCGCTATTTTCCATAAACATGCTTGTCAACACCCAGGGCGGGCGCGCCTATACCGGGGGGGAGCTTAAGGGCTTTCTGAGGAAGGCCGGGTTCCGGGACATTAAAGCAAAAATCCTCTTCGGCGATACGATTGTGGTCATGGGGCGTGCCTCCACCCCGAAAAGCCCTCGGCTTTTCGGGGACCCCGGTGCCTGAAATAAAAATTCCGTTTCAGAAAACAGCGGCCGGGATACGTTTCAAGGTGAAGGTGGAGCCCCGCTCCTCAAAGCGATGCATAGCCGGTGTGCACGGCGATGCCCTGAAGGTGAAGCTCACCTCCCCGCCCGTCGAGGGAAAGGCCAACGAGGACCTGATAGAGTTTTTAGCCGATGTGCTTGGCGTGAGAAAATCCAGCATCAAAATCGTCCAGGGGCAAAGCTCGAAGCAGAAGGTTGTGGAAGTGGACGGGATTAGCGATCTGAAAATGGAAGGCTGAGGTCCGCTCAAGGACTTTTCTCCAGGATCTGCGCGCCTGGATAAAAATGGACCGCTCTCATGGGTTTGCCTGAGAGCGGTCCATTATGGCTGGTTAAGCCTTCGTTGTCTTAACGGTTCCGGGCGCCAGCATGCCTGCCGTCTGACCCAGAACCCATCCTGCGGCTGCCCCGCCGGCTATGAACATCAGGGCCGAAACCAGAACCCCCAACAGCATGAAAACCGCAACGAGCACCCTGGGCAGAAGCCCGGCCGCAACCGGGAATCCCGTAAGGAACCCCGCCAGGTTCAGCCCTATGACCCCGCCTATAAACGAGCCCGGCAAAATGCCGAATACCGCCATCAGGACCAATCCCGCACCCGCACCTATCAATGCCGTTTTAGCTGCCAGAGTCTGTCTCATCTTCTTTTCCCCCTTTTTTCTTTCTTGCCCTTCAATATGCATATCGCGTGCCATTTGCAACCTGCTGTTTTTTCTGGTTTCCCGGAAACAGGCCCTTGCAGGCCTGCAAAAAGGGTTTCAGAAATGCAAAGGGCCGCCAAAATTGGACGCTGTGATAGAATTTATCTGAGGCAGGTTGTTGCCCGCATGAAGAAGACAGACGCCAGGAAAAATATCCCCCTCATAATAAGTATTATTTACGCCGGCGCGGGACTTGTCTGGGTCCTTATCGCCAACGCCCTTTTGTACGAATATATAAAAGGAGTGCGGGTATTCGCGGAATCCGAGGTCCTGAAGGGCTGGATATTCGTACTGCTCACATCGGTCCTGATATATTTTCTGGCCCGCAGATATATCAGGACTTTCCAGAAATCCGAACGGGTGCTGAGGGAAAGCGAAGAGCGGTTCCAGACACTGGTCGAACGCACATCCTCGGCGATCTTCATCTACAGACAGAATATGCTTTTTGCAAACAGCACGATGGAGGCGCTGACCGGCTACAGCCGGGAAGAGCTGACCCGGATGAGCTTCGGCGACCTTATCGATCCCGAATTCCGGGCGGAAGTCATGCAAAAATGCGAGGCCTTCCTGAAGGGCTTTCAGAAGCCTGAGAAGTGCGAGTTCAAGATAATCCGGAAGGACGGGCAGCTCCGGTGGATAGATTTCACCACAAGCCTCATAAATTATTACGGCGCCCCGGCCGGGCTTGGCACCGCCTTCGACATAACCGGGCAGAAAGAGGCATATGAGGCCCTCAGGAAGAGCGAAGAGAGATACAGGCTGGTCGTGCAGAGCGTGAGCGACTACGAGATATTCGTGCTGGACACGGAGGGGTGCATCGTTGCCTGGAACCTCGGCGCGGAAAAGGGCAAGGGCTACGTCCTTGAAGAGGTGATAGGGGAACCGCATTCGATCTTCTTCACGCAAAAGGACATGGAGGCCGGCCTTCCCCAGAAAGAGCTTGACATCGCACGCCGCGACGGGCACTTCGAAGACGAGGGGTGGCGGGTGAGGAAGGACGGCTCCCTGTTCTGGGCAAACGTGGTGACCACGGCCATGAGGGACGAAAAAGGCGAACTGAAAGGCTTTTCCAAAGTGATCAGGGACATCACCCGGCGCAAGGCGGCCGAGGACCTCCTCCGCGAAAGCGAAGAGCGCTACAGGATAATCCTGGAGACCGCCTCCGATGCCGTCATAACGATCGACGAAGACAGCAGGGCCGTTCTTGTCAACAGGGCAGTGGAAAAGATATTCGGGTACAAGGAGGAAGAGGTCCTGGGCAGGGTTATAACCATTCTGATGCCGGAGCGCTACAAGGCGGCCCACCTTGCGGCGATAAAAAGGTATATTGAAACGGGAAAGGCCGTGGTCAATTGGGAATACCGCGAGATCGAAGGGCTGCGGAAAGATGGCACGGAGGTCCCCCTTGAAATCTCTTACGGGGTCTTCAGAAAGGACGGGAAGTTCTTCTTTACGGGGATAGCGCGTGACCGCACGGAGCGGCAGCAGGCCGAGAAGGAGAAAAAGTACAAGGACATGCTGGAGCGCTTTAATGAAGAGCTTGAGACCGTAGTGGCCGAACGGACGCTCAGCCTGATGGCCCTGAGGCTTGCCGACCAGGTGCGCGGCCCCGCCTCGATAATAGGGCTTGCGGGCAGGAAACTGGAGCAGGTGAAAGGGATCTCGCCGGACCTGAGGGAAAACATCTCCATGATAATGGAGGAGGGGCAGAAGCTGGAGGCCATGGTGAGGGACTTCCAGTCCCTTCTGAAGGCCAGGCAGCCGGTCTTCACCTACCAGGATATAAACGGAATAATAAGGGGCGTGCTGGAGGTGGTAAAGAGGGAAGCCGAGGCAAAGAGGGTGGAGATAACAGACCGCCTGCCCGGCATCCCCCTCAGGATAAACGCCCAGCGCGAGCTGCTGAGGATGGCCGTCTTCAGTCTGCTGAGGAATGCCGTAGAGGCAACCCCCGAAGGGGGCAGGGTGATTATCTCGGCCTATGCGGAGAAAGGGAACGTTGTCTTTTCGGTCTCGGACGGCGGCCCCGGCATGCCAAAGGAGGCCGTTGAGAAGCTCTTCGACCCGTTTTACAGCGCGCGGGTCTATCGGTTCGGCATGGGCCTGCCGCTTATAAAACAGATCATAGCCGAGCACCTTGGCCAGATAGAGGTGGACAGCGCTCCCGGAGCGGGCACCACTTTCAAAATAATCCTTCCGGTCAGGTGGATGCAGAAGGCGCTGAGGGCGGGTTCCGTTTGACAGCGCCCGCTTCTAATGAGATTCTTTAACCAGGAGCAATCCTTTCAATAAACCATCCCGGAGGAAACAAAAATGTTCGGAAGAAAAAAAGGGCTGAAAAAATTCATGTCCAGAAGGAGGGCCCTGATAGGCAATATCGCGTCCGTGGTCACGGCCGCCGTGGTCATAGGCGGTGTCTATCGCAGGATGAAGCACCGGAAGGCGAGGAGGATGGGAATCCTCGGGAGGCTTGCCTGAGGCTTATCATCCAGGCTTTAACCCCGGTTTGAAATTAACCAGTATGATGCAGGCGGCCAAGGCAAGGCCATAGAAAGTGGCCCTGTCCGCCGCGATGAGATAGGCTGTCAGGCCGAAGAGGGCTATGCACTCGGCAAGCGCCCAGGTGATAAGCGACGCCCGCCTGTAGGCCGGCAGCTCAAACCCGCGTGCCTTTCTGAATATCCTCTTCCTTGTCTCCGGGATTATCAGAAATACTATCAGCACGGAGAGGGCAAAAAAGACGTAATAAAAATTTTTTATGGCATAACCCCGGCGGAAAGGGCCTATTGCCCTCCCGATGAGGAGCAGGGCGGCAACCCCCGTCAGCATCATCCACCAGAGTCTGTCCAGCGCCTTCATTTAAGCGGTCTTGGTTTTGATTCAATAAACGGCCCCGGCATGGGCTGCATCTCCTCCTGCAGCGGATAAAGGCCTTTTGGCAGCCGGTACCAGGGGCCCGTCCTGCTCCTGCTGAAATACCAGAAGGCTTTTCCGGCCCTGTAATAATATACCTGATCGAACAAATAGATATTTCTCCCCTGTATAAGGAGGACGGGTGGAAGCCCGGAGACCCTTTCCAGCATCTCCGGCGAGGGGTCTTTTATGTCCCTCGGAAGGGGCGGCTCCAGCCCGGCGGAGAGCGGCTGCAGCCACTTTGATTCGTAATAAACCGGGCGCGGGGTTGCCACATACAGCCCGCATCCCGCCATCATAAGGGCCATCAGGAAAAACCCCGCCGCTGCATTCCGCATAGAACAATTTTAGCACCGAAGGAGACCGGAGTGAGATATTTTTAAAATCCGAGGGCTGCCGGAAACTGAACTGCTCCTGAGTTTATGTTTTCTAGGTCAGAGCCACCTGTAACCTTTATCGAGGAATTCACGTGCGAGTCACCCGCCCACGGGTGACCCACTTTAAATTCCTTCTTTCGCCCACCCGGCGGAGGCGCGCGGAATTGTTGTAAACTTATGTATGGAGCTGTTTTCCAGGGACGAGCCGCTTGCCTACCGCATGAGCCCCCGCACGCTTTCGGAATACACCGGGCAGGAACACATAATAGGCGAAGGGAAACTCCTGCGCCGCGCCATCGAGGCCGACAGGATTACATCCATCATCCTATTCGGCCCGCCCGGCACCGGAAAGACCGCCCTGGCACGGGTGATAGCCAACCACACAAAGGCCCGCTTCGAGTGGCTGAACGCCGCCACCGTTGGGCTCCCGGAGCTTCGAAAGGCCATCGCGGAGGCCAGGAAGTACAGGAAGGCCGGGCAGAAGACGCTGCTCTTCCTGGACGAGATACACCGCTTCAACAAGCTTCAGCAGGACGCCCTTCTTCCAGACGTTGAGGACGGCAACGTGGTGCTCATAGCGGCCACCGTGGAGAACCCGTTTTTCTACGTGAACTCCGCCCTGCTCTCCAGAAGCCAGATATTCGAGCTGAAACCCCTGAAGAGGGAAGACCTCGTCCTGGTCCTCAAACACGCCCTCTCGGACAAGGAGCGCGGGCTGGGCGGCATGAGCATCAAAGCGGATCCCGACGCGCTTACTCACCTGGCCAAGGTGGCCGACGGTGACGCGAGACGCGCACTTTCCGCCCTGGAAGTGGCGGCCCTCACCACGCCCGCCGGGCCGGACGGCGCAGTCCACATCACCATGCAGGTGGCCGAGGAGTCCATCCAGAAAAAGGCCGTGGTCTACGACAAGGCCGGCGACCAGCACTATGACACCATTAGCGCGTTCATAAAGAGCATGCGCGGCTCCGACCCGGACGCGGCCATCTACTACCTTGCCAAGATGATCTACGCCGGCGAGGACCCGCGCTTCATCGCCCGAAGAATAGTCATCTTCTGCGCCGAGGACATCGGCAACAAGGACCCGATGGCACTGGTGCTGGCCACATCCGCCCTGCGTGCGGTGGAGTTCGTGGGCATGCCCGAGGGCAGAATCCCCCTCGCCCAGGCCGTCCTCTACGCCGCAAAGGCCCCCAAGGGCAACGCCTCCATAACCGCCATAGACAAGGCCCTTAAAGACGTGGCCAGCGAGGAGACCCTTGAAGTCCCCGACCACCTCAAGGACACCCACTACAAGGGGGCCGAAAAACTGGGCCACGGCAAGGACTATAAATACCCCCACAACTACCCCGACTCCAAGGTGGAACAGGAATATTTAAAGGAAAAGAAGAAGTACTACGAGGAAGAAGAGTAAAGGCCTACTTCTCTTTTTTGTAAAAAAGAGAAGTAGCAAGAGAAAAAATTTTTGCATTTTTTCCTGCTTACTTCAGCGGGAAAAAATCTAAAAATTCTCTTTGCTACTTTCTCTTATAAGAGAAAGTAGAATCTTTAAAATACTTCGATAGTTTTTCTCAGCGAGGGGACAGGGCCGGGGGTGGTTCTGGGTTGGAGGCCGGCGGAGAACTCGGGTGCCCCGATAAAGAGGCTTTTGAGGCCGGGAGCCATCAGGTGATTTCGCGCCTGTTCGAGTGTTTCCGGAAGGCAAGGCCTGTTCTCTTCAAGAAGATAAAGCCCGTGCCAGTTCTGCATGCCGTCCATGAATATGAAAGGGTGGCGCGAGAGGAACCGGACCGCCGCGGGGGACTGATAACCCGGGCTTACCCAAACGCCTTCATAGCACTGTTTTTCCCTGGAGAGCACGGCGCCCCATTTTTTCTTGAAGCAGAAGACCCCGTCATCAAGGAACGGGCGGGACTTGCCAAGGTCCAGCAGGGAGAACCCGGCCTCCCGGGCGTGGTTGATCATATAGAAATAGGCTATCGTGGGGAGCGCCTTTTTGACATCAAGGTCGACATCAACGGCTCCTCCCGTAACGGAAAAGCAGCATGAATTGCCGCGCTTATAGCAAAAATGCGCGTATACCGGCTTCCCGTCGTACAGCACTTCAAGCAGCCAGCCTTTCCTGAAAAACTGCCAGTAACGGTTTATGTCGCCTATTACGGCCATATCCTTATGCCGCTCTTTCATAAGCGGCAGGTGCAGGTCGTAGAAAAATCTTTCAAAACGGGCGGGATCAGAACTCACCCTGCAGGTGATGCCGTGTTTCTTTATCTTGGCCAGACGCCCTCTGATCTCGTTTCTCCTGAAGGCGGCATCCGCCGGACCGTTTTTTTTCAGGTCGAGCACCTGCGGCACCCAGGGCAGGGTCAGAAAACCGCCCTGGCCGGAAATCTTCAGAAGGAAGGGGAAAGGCATCTCCACAAAGACGAGGTCGTATGTTTTGCGGAGCTGTAAAACCGCCTCTTTAAGGCGGGATAGAGGAGTATGCCCCAGGATTTCCGCCGGAGGGACAGTTTCGAAAGCGAGTTTGCTTAAATAATCAAGGCTCCTGAAGAAACCGAGGTAGGCTATCCGCATGGGACCGTGGGGGCCATCGCCGCTTAAACTTTTTATGGGGAGACGAATCATCCTGTATTTGGCTACCGCCGCCCTTGCCGCAAAAAGCAGGGGATCGGTCAGCGGATAGGCGGGCTCCGGCAAAGAAAGCTCAATCCTTGCGATTATGCTTTTCAGGCCCTGGCTCAGGTTCATTTTTGCTCTTTTCACCGGGAATTTTTTTTGTGAGCTTCTTCAGGGAAAGTAGATGATGATTGGAATGTTAGTTCATTTCATTGCCATTGGCAACAGGAAAAAGCCAGAAAAAGGCGAAGATTCTCTACTTTTCTTTTTTATAAAAAAGAAAAGTAGCAAAAGAAAAAATTTTTACCGAAAAGCGTCCAAAAGTTCTTTTTGCTGCTTTTTCTTACAAGAAAAAGCAGGTCCTTTGTCTTTACGGTCTTCCCACGGAGTAGTATTTAAACCCGGCGGCGCGCATTTTTTCGGGGTCGTAGATATTGCGGAGGTCGAAGAAGAAGGGCTGGTTCAGGAGTTTCATTATCTGGCCCAGATCGAGGTTGCGAAACTCGTTCCACTCGGTGACTATGACCAGGGCGTCGGCCCCTTTTGCGGCCTCGTAGGGGTCTTTGGAGTATTTCACGGTATTTGGCAGCAGCTTTTTTGCCACGGGGACGGCGGCCGGGTCATAGGCCTTTATAACCGCTCCCTTTTTTGAAAGGGCATTTATGATGTCTATTGCCGGGGCCTCGCGAACGTCGTCGGTATTGGGTTTGAAGGAGAGCCCGAGGATGGCGAGGGTCTTCCCCTCAAGCGGGTTCAGGGCGTCCTTTATCCTCTCCACCATGGAGCGCTTCTGGGACTCGTTCACCTCGATGGCGGCCTTGATTATTTTAAGTTCGGTACCCGTCTCCTCGGCAAGGCTCACCAGTGCCCTGGTGTCCTTGGGGAAGCATGAGCCGCCGAAGCCCGGGCCGGGGTGGAGGAACTTGGGGCCTATGCGCTTGTCCAGCCCTATCCCTTTGGCCACCATGTGCACGTCCGCGCCGAGGCGCTCGCAGAGCTGGGCCATCTCGTTTATGAATGATATCTTTGTGGCCAGGAAGGAGTTGGAGGCGTACTTGATAAGTTCGGCCGTTTCAATGTCGGTTGTAACGAACGGGGTCTCCAGGAGGTAGAGCGGCCTGTAGAGGTCCTGCAGGATGGCGGAGGCCTGCGGGCTCTCGGAGCCGATGACCACGCGGTTCGGGCGCATGAAATCCTCTATGGCCGCGCCCTCGCGGAGGAACTCGGGGTTTGAGGCCACATCGAAGTGGGTATTGTTCTTCCGGTTTTCCTCTATTATCTTTTTAATGCGCTTTCCCGTGCCTACGGGGACGGTGCTCTTGGTGACGATCACTTTATAGCCGTCCAGGTGGTTGGCTATCTCCTTTGCCACCTCCTCCACGTAAGAGAGGTCGCAGGAGCCGTCGCCGCGCGGGGGCGTGCCCACGGCTATGAAGATGACCAGGTTTGAATTTACCGCCTCGCCCACCTTGCTTGTGAAGGCGAGCCTGCCCTGCTTGAAATTCTTTTCCACAAGGGCCTGGAGGCCCGGTTCGTAAAAGGGGATCCTGCCTCTTTTAAGGGCGTTTATCTTCTCTTCATCGCGGTCGGCGCAGGTGACGTGTATGCCGAACTCCGCGAAACACGCCCCGGTGACCAGCCCTACATAGCCAGTTCCTATTATTCCTATATGCATTCTACCGGATTTCCTTTTTCCCCCTTCTTTCTCTTGTAAGAGAAAGAAGGGAAAGAGAATTTTTAGATTTTTTTGCCCCGAACGGGGCAAAAAAATGCAAAACCCAAGGGGCCTTAGCCCCGTATCTAATGTTTCTCTTCTTTTGCTACTTTTCTTTTTTACAAAAAAAGAAAAGTAGGTCTTCCCTATTTAAAAAACAGGTACGTTGATAATTTATATGTATTTGGCAAACTTGTCAAAACGGGAAGCCGGTTGATATGCTAAAAGGATGCGTTTTTATTCGGCTTTTGAGCGGCCCTCCAGATATATAAACCGCGAACTGAACGCCATATACAAGGACGCCCCTCTGAAGGCGGCCCTCGCCTTTCCGGACACCTATGAGGTGGGGATGAGCCACCTGGGCCTGAAGATATTGTACAAGATAATCAACGACCTCCCCTATGCGCAGGCCGAGAGGGTTTTTCACCCATGGATAGACCTTGAAGCGGAGATGAGGGCCAAAGGCATGCCGCTTTGCTCGCTGGAGGGCAAACGGCCCTTAAGCGGGTTCGACATAGTGGGTTTCAGCCTTCAGTACGAGCTTTCATATACATCGGTCCTCAATATGCTGGAACTGGGCGGCATACCTGTTTTTTCAGCCGAGCGGAAGGACTCGCATCCCCTGATCATTGCGGGAGGCCCTTGCGCCGTGAACCCGGCGCCGCTTTCGCCCTTTATAGACGCCTTCCTCATCGGGGACGGCGAGGAGGCGGTCGTTGAGATCTTCGAGAAATTTTATCAGTGGAAAAAATCGGGCGATGGGCGAAGAGAAACCGCCCTGCGGATGCTGTCGGAGATTCCCGGCCTGTATGTGCCTGGTCTTTATAAAGCCGTTCCTATTAAAAGGAGAATTATAGAATCTTTGGAGGACGCGCCGTATCCGGTGAAACCCGTCCTCCCCTATGCCCAGGTTGTGCACGACAGGGTGAACGTGGAGGTCTCGAGGGGATGCACGATGGGGTGCAGGTTCTGCCAGGCGGGGATGGTCTACAGGCCCTTGCGGGAGCGCTCGCCCCGGAAGGTGCTGGAGCTTGCCGAGGCCGCCCTGCGCGCCACCGGATACGAGGAAGTGGCCTTCACATCGCTGTCCGCCGGGGACTATTCCTGCCTGGTGCCGCTTCTAAGGGAGTTCAACAGGCGGTTTTCGGGGCGCATGGTCTCGCTATCTCTCCCATCACTGAGGGTGAAGGCGGTGAACGCTGAGGTCCTGAACGAGATAAAGTCCGTCCGGAAGACGGGCTTCACGATAGCCCCGGAGGCGGGCACAGACAGGCTCCGTGCCGTGATAAACAAGGATTTCTCAAACGAGGATTATCTTAGGGCCCTGGACACCCTTTTTAAGGAGGGCTGGCAGCATATAAAGCTCTATTACATGATCGGTCTGCCCACGGAGACCGAAGAGGACATCGAGGCCATCCCAAGGATGGCGGCCCTTGCCGCGCGCGCAGCAAGGAAGTACACCCGCAAATTCACGATGAACGTGGGCGTCTCCCCGTTCGTCCCGAAGCCCCATACCCCGTTCATGTGGGAGGGACAGATGGACATGGAGGAGATCAAAAACCGGAAATTCCACATCCTCCGTTCGCTTAGAAAGGTGGCGCACAAGCTAAAGAGCCATGACGAGCGGATGAGCCTTCTGGAGGCGGCATTCTCGCGCGGGGACTCTGAGAAGATGCCCGCATTGCTCTATGCCGCATGGCGCAAGGGCGCGCGGCTGGACGGCTGGAGCGAGGGCTTCAACTGGGATGCCTGGCAGGCCGCGATGGAAGAGACCGGGGTGGACGCCAGGGAATTCGCAATGAGGCGCTACGGCCTGGACGAGCCGCTCCCCTGGGAGATGGTGGATGCCGGAGTGGGCAGGAAATTCCTGGAAAAAGAATACAGGCTGGCCCTCTCGGGCCGCATCACCCCCGATTGCAGAGGCGTCTGCGCCGGGTGCGCCCTGAAGTGCGGCACTAACCCACCCCTGCACCCCTCCCAAGAGGGGATTTTAGAGGAAAAGATAAAAAATATCCCGCAAGTCCCGTTCTCAATGCGGGTAGAGTTCTCGAAGACCAGGCCCCTTTCCCTCCTCTCGCACAGAGAGGTCTATACCGCCATCATCAGGGCGGCAAGGCGGGCGGGCATGCCCCTGGAGTTCACTAAAGGCTTTCACCCCGCGCCAAAACTCTCCTTCGGCCCGCCTCTTGGCGTGGGCGTGGAGGGGCTTGCCGAGTGCTTCGACATCACCCTCGCCTCGTTCATCCCGCCCGAGGGCTTCAAGACGGCAATGAACCTGGAGCTTCCGGAAGGGCTCCGGATAAAGGACGCGCTGGCCCTGCCCCAAAACGGTGTAGCCTCCCTGCAAGCCTTTATATCCATCTACAATTATGAGATAATAGGCATCGGGCCTGAAAAGGCCGAAGAATTCATGCAATTGGGCGAGTTCCGGGTGGAACGGGATTCAGGCAGCATAGATATACGTAAAATGATCACCAGGGCGGAGACGAGCGGGCCGGATTCCGTCCGGTTCTCCCTGGCCGATACCGAAGAGGCAAAGGTGCGGCTGGAAGAGATACTGAACGCCGTCTTCGGCAAGGGCCTCCGCGAAGTAACGGCAAGGCGAATAGCCATCCTGGGCAGAAAGAATGATAATTGGCTCTCGCCAATGGAAATACTGAAATGACTTCTTTCTCTTATAAGAGAAAGAAGCAAAGAGAATTTTTAGATTTTTCTGCTCTTCCAGAGCAGAGAAGTAGTAAGAATTTTTTCTCTTGCTACTTCTCTTTTTTGCAAAAAAGAGAAGTAGGTAATCCTTTATGAACTTATCAAGCACGATACTGGTGAATGTGACCGGGCAGGAGCACCGGGTTGCCCTCATTGAGGGGGGGCAGGTGGTGGAGGTCTATGTCGAGCGCAGGAAGACGGCCAGCCTGGTGGGCAACATTTATAAAGGCAAGGTGCTGCGGATATTGCCTGGGATGCGTTCGGCCTTTGTGGACATGGGGCTTGAGAAGGCTGCGTTCCTGTACGTGGCGGACATCCGGACGGACATAGTGGATGATTACGCGATGATGTTCGAGGACGAGAACCCCGCCTATGGCGGGACCACTCTGGATTTTCTGCACAAGGGCAGGCACGAGTTTCTGATAGATGAATTGCTGCACGAGGGGCAGGAGATACTGGTGCAGGTCTCGAAGAACCCCATCGGCAGCAAGGGGGCGAGGGTCACTTCTTATATTACCCTTCCAGGCAGATATATCGTGCTGATGCCGAACCTGGAGCATATCGGGATATCCAGAAGGATAGGTGATGAGGAAGAGCGGATACGGCTTCGGGGGATAGTTGAGGAGATAAAGCCCAAGGGGTTCGGGCTGATCGTGCGGACGGCCAGTGAAGGGGCCAGCCGGGATGAGCTTCAGAGGGACCTCGAATTCCTGGTCCACCTCTGGGAGAGCGTGATGAAAAAGAACGAGCACTCCGGTGCGCCGAGCCTTATACACAGCGACCTTGACCTTGTGCTCCGCAGCGTACGCGACCTGATGAGCCAGAACGTGGACCAGATGGTGCTGGACAACGAAGAGGCCTACCAGAAGGTGAACGAGTTCGTAAAGAGCTATTTCCCCAAGCTTCTGAACAGGATAGAGCTTTATGACAGGGACGAGCCGATATTCGATTATTACGGGATAGAGGTGGACATATCTAGGGCCCTGGGGCGCAGAATATGGCTGAAATCCGGGGGCTACATCGTGATAGACCAGACGGAGGCCATGACGGTAATAGACGTGAACACGGGCAAGTACGTGGGAAAGGAAGACCTCGAAGACACCATCCTGCGCACGAACCTTGAGGCCGTAAAGGAGATAGCGTACCAGATAAGGCTCAGGAACCTGGGGGGCATCATAATAATAGACTTTATAGACATGGAAGAGATGGAGAACAGGCAGAAGGTCTTCAGCGCCCTGCAGGAGGCGATGAAAAAGGACAGGACTAAGAGCACCATCTCCCAGATCACGGAGCTTGGGCTTATCCAGATGACCAGGAAACGGGTGCGCGAGAGCCTGGTGCGCACGCTGCTTGAGCCCTGCCCCTATTGCGAGGGGAAGGGTTATGTGAAATCCATAATCACCCTCTGCTACGAGATATTCAGGAAGATAGACAAGATGGCGAAACACGGGATGAAGCGGCTTGTGATCACGGCGCACCCGTATGTGGCGGAGCTGTTGATGGACGAAGAACGGCAGAGGATAGAGGAGATAGAGAACGCCTACGGGATGAAGATAATAGTGAATGAAGACCCGGCCCTTCACCAGGAGAATTACGAAATCACCGCATTATGAGAGGGGACTTAAGCCGCCTTATCGAAGCGCTCCGGAAACTGGATAGCGCCGTTATAGCGTTCTCCGGGGGGGCGGACAGCACGCTCCTTCTGAAGGCGGTGAAGCTGGCGGGCATCAGGGCTCTCGCCGTCACCGGGACTTCCTGGAGCACCCCGCCCTGGGACATCGAAGACGCGCTCAGTTCGGCCCTGGAGATAGGCGTGGAGCACAGGATAGTAAACACGTCCGAACTGGAAAATCCCCTTTATACAAAAAACGAAAAAGACCGCTGTTTCCACTGCAAGGACGGGCTTTACGCGCACCTGCGGGAGATAGCCGAAGCCGGGGGATACGCGCACGTCCTGGACGGCAACACGCTTGATGACCTGAGGGATTACAGGCCGGGAATGGCGGCCAGGCACCGGCACGGGGTGATAAGCCCTCTGATGGAGGCCGGGCTGAAGAAGAAGGACGTGCGGGAGATATCCAGGGAGCTTGGGCTTTCGACCTGGGACAAGCCCTCCTCTCCCTGCCTTGCCTCACGGATGCCTTACGGCATGAGGATAAGCGCCCCTGAGCTTGAAAAAATATCCCGGGCTGAATCCGCCATGCGCGCCTTCGGGTTCAGGGAATTCAGGGTGAGAAACCACGGCGATGTGGCAAGGCTTGAGATCGCCGAGCATGAATTCAGGAGGGCCGTGGAGACGAGGGCCAGGCTGGCCGATGCCATCAGGGCGGCGGGCTTCAAGTTCGTCTCGCTGGACCTGGAGGGGTTCAAGAGCGGCAACCTGAACAGGCTCCTTCTGGATGAATAAGAGGACCCTTGAAGACTGCGCCCGGTGCGGAAGCTGCAAGGCGCGCTGCCCGGTTTACGAGCTGACACTGAACGAGTCCCTCTCGCCAAGGGGCAGGCTGATGCTTCTGAAGGGCCTCGGGGAGGGCGCGATAAAGCCCGGCAGGCGGGTGGTGGAACGTCTTATGAACTGCTCCCTCTGCGGGCTTTGTGATATCTCCTGCCCGGTCGGGCTGAAACCCACTGAGTTCATCTACCGGGGGAGGGCATCGCTTAGAAGTTCGGACAGGAAAAGGCTGCTCGTCCGAACGGCGATGAGGGCGGGGCTCCGCTATCCCGCCCTCGGCATGAAAGCGGCCAGACTCTTCGGAGGCGTCCAGATACTTTCCCCTTTCAAATTAAAAATTCCGCCGCACCCCTTGAGGGACGAGTTGCAGGTCATAAAGCCCGAAAGGCCGGTGGGAAGGGTGGGTGTATTCGCCGGGTGCAGCACGAATTACCTGATGCCCCAGACGGGAGAGAGCCTTATAAACATGCTGGTGAGCATGGGATACGAGGTGGTCCTTCCGCGCGGCGAGGCCTGCTGCGGCGTGCCCCTGAGGGGCCTTGGCCTGCACGAGGAGGCAGTGAGGTTCGCGGAGAAAAATTACGAGCTGTTTGGAAAATTGAACGCGGAGGCCGTGCTCTCCCCCTGCCCAAGCTGCGTGCTTGCGCTCAGGGAGCATTATAAAGTCCTGATTGGGAAGTCGATAAACGCCGTGAACGCGGTAAGGTTCCTTTCTGAAAAGCTCGCCTCCAGAGAGGTTAAAAAGCGCACCGGTCTGGTCTGGCACGAGCCCTGCCATGAACGCTACGGGCTTGGCGAATCGCCGGACAGGTTTCTGGAGATGTTCGGCATTGAAAGGCGCGAACCCGGCTGCTGCGGCTTCGGCCTGGACCTGGCCGATAAAGGGCTTGCACGGGAGTTCCTCGCAAAAAGGGCCGTGGCGTACAAGGGCGCGGAGGCCGTGGTCACCTCCTGCCCGGCCTGCCTCGTGCAGCTTGAAAGCGGCGGCATGAAGGCCATGCACCTTATCGAATTGATAGAAGAGGCCCTTTTCCTGGAATCCGCGGAATAGACCCCCGCACCGGCAGAATATCACAGCCGAAAATCCGTTATAATAGGCGCGAAGTCCATTCCTTGCAGAAGGGGGCGTTATGAAGATATTTATCGATACGGCGAATATAGAAGAGATTAAGAAGGCATACAGCCTGGGGGTGGTGGACGGAGTAACCACCAATCCGTCCCTGCTGGCAAAAGAAAAGAGAGACCCCGTTGGCCTCTTGAAAGAGATATGCTCGGTTGTGGACGGCCCCGTAAGCGCCGAGGCCGTGAGCATGGATTCAAAAGAGATGGTCCCCGAAGGCGAAAAACTGGCCCAAATCCACGAGAACATAGTGGTGAAGATCCCCATGACCGAAGAGGGGCTGAAAGCGGTAAAAATCCTCTCCGGCAAGGGCATAAAAACAAACGTTACGCTCGTCTTCTCCCCTTCGCAGGCCCTCCTGGCCGCAAAGGCGGGGGCCACCTATGTAAGCCCCTTCGTTGGCAGACTGGACGATATAAGCCAGACCGGCATGGACCTGATAGGCGACATACTTGCCATTTACGACAATTACGGGTTCGAGACCGAGATAATCGTGGCAAGCATCCGGAACCCCATGCACGTGGTGGAGGCCGCCAGGATGGGCGCCGACGTGGCCACCATCCCCTATTCCGTCATCCGGCAGCTTACGAAGCACCCCCTCACGGACATAGGGATAGAAAAGTTCCTTAAAGACTGGGAGAAGCTGCAGAAGGGCTTGTAATCAAGTTTTTTTATCAGGGGCTCTGCCCCTGAAACCCCGGTTCTTTCTCTTGTAAGAGAAAGAACCGAAGAGAACTTTTAATGCGCACGCCGGCACGTCTTTATTTCCTCCCGGCAAACCCGTTATAATAATGCCATGCCGATTTACGAATACAAATGCGGCAAATGCGGGGCGGAGTTCGAAAAACTGGTCTTCGGCTCCACAAAAATAACCTGCTCCAAATGCGGGTCTGAAGAAGTGCGGAAGAAACTCTCGGTCTGCGGTTTCAGCGGGCTTGCGAAGCCCTGGGACAACGGTCCTTCTTCATCATCCTCGGGCTGCTCCTCTTGCAGCAAGTCTTCCTGCTCGGGCTGCCACTAAAAAATTCAGAATTGGCGGGAAGCAGGTCTTGAGTCCGGATCCTTCCTGGTTTCCTGAATTCCTTCCGTTTATGTTTAAATAGACTAATGTTTAAAAAAGACGGCCCCGAAAAAGGGGCCGGGATTATCAAAAACCGGCTCTTTCAGCTGGTCCTGCTGGCGCAATTTGTCCTGGTGATATCCTTTCTGGGCTACAGGGACTGGCGGAACTCGGACGTGGAGTGCGTAAGGTGCCACTCGGACAAGGCAAAACTCCAGAGGCTGGGCTATCCGGATTTTTACGTCACCCCCCAACTGGTGGAGAAAGAATCAAAGCACAAGAACCTCTCCTGCCTCGATTGCCATCTTGGAAACGGAAGGGCCGCTGACAGGCACGAGGCCCATAAGGGGATGCTCAGGGCCATGTTCATAAACGAAGGGGGACAGGTCGTGAACAGGCTTCAGGTATGGCGGGGGCCGCTTGTGCCCAGGGACAAAAGCATAAGGGCGCTTCTGCCCAGGGACAATTACGATGTCAGGAACCTTCTCTGGCAGGACAGAAACCCCAAAACGTTCAATTTCGACCCTGATATCGCCAAAAAGACCTGCGCCAAGCCCTCCTGCCATCCCGAGGAGCTTAAACAGTTCCGCAACAGCCACATGGGGGCCAACTTCCGCCAGCGCACGATGAAGACCTGGCTTACACCTTACGGCCCGCATAATTGCGGCCCATCCTTTGCCGACCTCCAACCCACCGGCCACCTGGACGGCGCGGGGTTCGACTTCAAGAACACGGCAAGGATACAGAAAGAGGTCAACGTCAAATTCACCCGGCAGCAGGCCATTGCCAAGCAGAAATTCTGCAACGTATGCCACGCGGGCTGCCTGGACTGCCACTATGCCCCGGATGCCAGAAAAGGCGTGCACAACTTCGAGAAGGTCCCGCTGGCCCGGTCATGCTCGGGCTATGGCCGGGGCACAAGCATCTGCCATCCCGGCGCGATGCAGAGCCGCCGCGGCGAGACCTACATAGGCGGGAGCTATTCCATTCCTGAGGGGATGACCCCCGACGTGCACTACACGAAGGGGCTGAAATGCGTGGACTGCCACATCACCGGCCCCAAGGGGATGGGCGACATCGTGCGCAACGCCGTCTGCCAGGACTGCCATATCGAGGCCGAGGACAACCTGGCAAAAAGCGTCCATAAGGACCTGGACTGCGCCACTTGCCATATCTCCGAGCTTCGAGGTTATCAGCTCACCATGTGGGGGAAGGGCTATGTGGAGGAAAAGCCAAACCCGTTCAATAAATTCTCGCTCTATTACGGCATTCAGAAGCCGCCCATAATCATAAAAGACCAGAAGGGGCGATGGATGCCCGTGAAGATATGGCCCCACAGCCTGGAGGACTTCGCCAGGGTAGTGCCGCCCTCGCCCCATATAATGTTCAGGTGGCCTGACGGCCAGACCAGGGACGCCTATTACATAGTGGGCACCATCACGAACGCCCCGGCCGGAAACAACTACCTGCTCTGGCTGGAGATAGAGCAGGCCGCCCACCCTTACGGGAAGGCGCGCCCCTGCGCCTCCTGCCACAACGGCGGACGGGGGCAGGTGGCCACCTCCACCTGGCAGTTCATGGACGACCAGGGTTCTTTGCCTTTTAATGGCACGCATAAGGTAGTTGCCGACAAGAACGGCATCCGCATAGAGGGGCTAAGGAATACCACGCCCATAAAGGTGCTGGAAGGAAGCTCCATTGCGGACTTCGCCTCGTGGGTTTATTTTAGAAACGCCTGGAAGATGCCGGGGGACTTCGCCATAACGGAAGACCCGGTAAAGTATAAAAAAGAGCTGGCCCTCACGATGAAGGCCGAAAGAGAGATCAAGGAAATCGAAAGGCATTCGGCAGGCTTCGACAAGAAGAAGCGGATAGAGTTCAAGCGGCTCAAGGAAGCCGTGTTTCACAACGGCGAGGCCGCCCAAGGCCTGATAAAGGCCTTCGAAGCCGGGAAACAGGCCTCTCCTGCCTATTGACTCTCCGCCTGCTTAAAGGCCAAAATATCCGTTATGGAAATATCGGGACTCAAATTCGACGAGAAGGGCCTGATCCCGGCAATCGTGCAGGAGGCGGACACGGGGGAAGTCCTCATGATGGCCTACATGAACCGGGACTCTATCAAAATGACCATGGAGAGCGGCTATACGCATTTCTGGTCGCGTTCCAGGCAGAAGTTCTGGAAGAAGGGCGAGACCTCCGGCTGCGTCCAGGAGGTTAAAGAGGTCCTCTATGACTGTGACAAGGACACCCTGCTCGTAAAAGTGAAACAGCGCGGCGCGGGGGCCTGCCACACCGGCGAGCGCACCTGTTTCTTCCGCAGACTTTCGGACTGAGAATGACAGACTGCCTCTTCTGCCGGATAGCGGAAAGGGGGATCCCGGCGAAAATCCTCTACGAGGACGAGCTTTCCCTGGCCTTTGAGGACGTCAACCCCCAGGCCCCAACCCATGTCCTTGTTATACCCAGGAAGCACATACCCACGGCCCTGGATATAAGGGAAGAGGACAAGGGGCTTATCGGCCATCTCTATATTGTGGCCTCCAAAATCGCCCGCGAGAAGGGCATAGCCCAGCCCGGCTTCCGCCTGGTCATGAACTGCAACCGCGACGCGGGGCAGGCCGTCTATCACATCCACCTGCACGTCCTTGGGGGCCGCCGCATGCACTGGCCGCCCGGATAGGCACGGAAATTACATTCCGAAGCCCCCTTTTTTGCGGGACAGAGCCCCGCAAAAAACCAAGAGTTCTTTTTGGTTCTTTTTCTTGCAAGAAAAAGAACAATAAACAATCTTTATCTTTTTTTACGCCGCTTCGGCTGAGGGCAAAGCTTTTTCTTTTTTCCTGTTAAAGAACCATATCACGGCCTTGCCGCACAAAAGGCCCAGGATGATCCCCGCGCCGATGTCTGAAGTGAAGTGGGCCATCTTCTCCACCCTGGAGAGGGCCACCATTACCGCATAGCCGTAAAACAAAACCCTGTACCGGGGGAAATAGAACGAAAGCATACAGGCGAAGCAGAAGGCCTCCGTGGTATGGCCCGAGGGGAAGGAGTCGTACCCGTGCTTTATATTCGGGCCGATGAAGGCGAGGCCCTTATCAAGTGACGGCCTTGCACGTCCGATGAGGTGTTTCAGTATCTGCACGGCCGCCCCGGAGAAGAGGAAACCGGCCACTATGCTTCTGCCAAGCCTGGGGGATTCGATCTTTAGAAGCCTGGCCGCCGCGAAAAGGAGGACGGCCGCGCCCAAAAAGACCTCCTCCTGCGAAAGGAACCTCATGCCCGATGTGACAAACTCCAGGGCCGGCCGCACGGCCTCCAGTTTGTGCAGGGCGGTTACCCAGCTCTCCACTTGCCCGTCCATGAGAAAAAGAAACAGCGTTATGGCCGAAAGGCCCAGGTAAAGCAGGGCCTCTCCGTTTTTATTTTTCGAGTAGTGCATAGGTTTTGTCTTCACTTACTATGTGCATCCCCTGTTCTTCCAAATCCGCGGCGTCTTTCCTGCTGGATATGGCGACGGCCCTGTTTGCGCTCTGCAGAAAGGGGCGCAGGTTGTCGCCGGGCCCCAGACGGAGGGCCATGTGCCCGGAATAGAAGACCACGCTTGGGTTATTTATCCCATAGGTTATCACTGGCTCGCCATAGGGCAATTTCTCTTTGGCGTATGTGCTATAGCGGTAGAGGTCGCCTTGCAGGCGTTCGCTGGCCAGGGGAAGCGCCTGCAGGGCCAAAACGCATAAAGCGGCGGCGGAGAGCGCCGGGACGGCCCAGTATGCCTTCTTCCGCCAGATGCCGGGGATGAAACTCGCCCCGCAGGCGGAAAGAAAAAGAAAGGCCGCCACGCCAAAGCGGGGCCAGAGCCCGGCCTGAATGCCCATTGCCGATAAATATTTATCCGAGAACAAGAGTGCGATCCCCAGGACCGCCGAGGCCAGGGCGACGAAATAGAAGCCGAAGCCCCGCTTTGCCATGGGACTGATGCCGAGCGCTATCAGCATGGCCGCCGCGGGCACCGCTGGCAGTATATAGTTTGGCAGCTTGGTCGTGGAGAACGTGAAAAAGACGAATATGAAAGAGGACCATATCAGGGCAAAAAGCCCGAACCCGTCTGTTTTTCTCTCTTTTAGGGCCCTTTTTATTCCCGCGGGCAGGAACCCCGCCCAGGGGAAGAGACCGGCAGCGAGCATCGGCAGATAATACCAGAGCGGCCCCTTATGCCCGGATATCACGCCAAGGTACCGCTCGAGGTGGTGTTTGATTATGAACTGGTCTATGAACTCCCGGCCGTTTATGGCCAATTGGGCGCCGTACCACGGGCCTGAGACGAGCAGGAACAGGGCCATCCCCGGAAGGCTCATCAGCTCCCTCAGCTTCCGGCCCGAAAGAAGGAGGTAAACCCCGCCTATGGTAAAGGGGAAAATTATTCCGATAAGCCCTTTCGTGAGGAATGCAAGCGCTGAAAAGAGATAAAAACCATATATATAGGCCTTTTTATCGTGAAAAGAGATATACAGCGACATTAGCGAGAGCCCGATAAACAGGGTGAGCGCCATATCGGTTACGGCGGCATGGGAGTAGACCAGGTAATAGACCGAGAGCACCATCGCCCCCGCGGCATAAAAGGCCTCCTCCTCTCCCCGGAAACGCCTTACGAAGAAAAAGGTTGCCAGGACGAGCAGGAATCCCGACAGGGCCGAGGGGAACCTGGCGCCGAACTCGTCTATGCCGAAGAGCTTGTAGGAGGCGGCCATCATCCAGTAAAAGAACACGGGCTTGTCGAACCGGTTCTCGCCGTCATAATGGGGCGTTATGTAGTCGCCCCCCCGCACCATCTCCCTGGTGGCCTCGGCGAAGACCGCCTCGTCCACGTCGAAGAGGGTTACGGAAGCGAGCCGGGAGAACGAGATAAAGAGCGCCAGGGCGGCTATGGCGATAAATAGTGGTCTCATCACGCCTTTCGAAAAAGTGCTGATTGCAGACTTTATTGTACACGAGAGCGCTTGGTCTTTCCAACCGCAACCTGTATAATTGCCTGATGAAACCTGATCTTCCCGCGAACCAGAAGGAGGCCAGGAAGAACTCGGCCCGGGAGATACTGCACCGCCGGGTGCACATGGCAAACGAGCGCACGCTGCTTGCCTGGATACGGACCTCCATATCCATAATGGCCTTCGGCTTCGTGGTGGAGAAATTCGCGATCTTTTTAAGGCAGTTCGCCATCACGGAAGGTGTTATCGGGCTCCGTCCGGCTGTGCCCCCGGGCAGGGGCTATTCGAGCGTATTCGGGGCTGTGCTGGTCGGGATCGGGGCGCTCCTCGGCCTGCTGTCATTCGTCAGGTATCTGAAGGTGCAGAAGCAGATAGACAAGGGCGTCTATTACCCTTCGTTTATACTGGATGTCATGCTGGTGATTTCGGTGGTGGCGATAGCCGTCTTCCTGCTCTTCTACCTGGTGCACAGCGTTTAGTTTTTAGAATTTTATAACTTATTCACCCGTTCAAGCCTTTCCGGCCGTCTGGAGCCGCAAGCTATTAACAAAGCAGTGGCGAGTCAAGCCGGCCTTAACAGGGCAGCGCTGTAAAAACCTTGCTTTCTTCCCCTTAAAAATTTTATAAAATCCGATGCAGGAGAAATTCATGTCTTCAAAAAACATCCCGGTAAGAGAGCGCCTGATATTCGCCCTTGATGTAGCAAGTCATTCGGAGGCAAAGGCCCTGGTTGAAAAGCTTGGCGACTCGGTCCTTTTCTATAAACTGGGGCTTGAGATATTCATGGCGGGCGACTACTACGGGCTGATTGAATGGCTGCTGCAAAGGGGCAAAAAAATCTTTGCCGACCTCAAGTTCTTCGACGTGCCGCAGACCGTGGCCTCCGCCGTGCGCCAGCTCAGGGGCAGGGGCATATCTTTCTGCACGGTCCACGGGAACGGGCGCATTCTGGAGGCGGCGGTCAGGGAAAAAGGCGATTTGAAGATCCTTGCCGTAACCGTCCTTACCAGCCTGGACCAGCGGGACATCGAGGACCTTGGCTTCAAGGTGGATATAAAAAACCTCGTCCTCTCCAGGGCAAGAAGGGCGCTGGAAGCGGGCTGTGACGGGGTTATCTCATCGGGACTGGAAGCGCCGGAGCTTAGAAAAGAACTGGGCCGGAAATTCCTGGTGGTGACCCCCGGGATAAGGCCGGTTGAAAACAGGCCCGCTGACGACCAGAAGCGCACCGTGGACGTGCGCGAGGCATTCAGAAACGGCGCGGACTACATAGTGATAGGGAGGCCCATAAAAAACGCCCCGGACCCGAAGAAGGCCGCGGAAGAGGTGCAGGAGACTATCGCCTCCGTCTTCCGGGAAGGCTGATCCAGCCATTCCCTCTTGCCCCCGCCCCGCTCGCCCGCAAAAATAGCCTTCAGGACCCATGTTCTGCTATATTAGGGAAAATGGGTGATTACTGCCTCTATCAGCCGCTCACGAAGACCGATAAGATAACTGTAGTCCTCTACAGGGCGGGTATTGTCCTGTCTGCTTCGGTTATCGCGACAATGGCCGCGATGCTTTTCGTCTCGCCGGATAACATGGGCCTTGCGCCCGCTGAGGGGTTCAATATTCTTCTTATGCTGCTCTATTTTTCGGTGGGGCTGAGCGTCTTTTTTATCCATCTTTACATGGGCAATTACAAGCGGAACCTGCGAAAACTGTATTTTATCGCCATTGCGGCCCTGGTTTTTATTTTTTTCAGCGGCGGGGGCGATGCCCTTCTGTATTTGACGACAAGCCGTCTTGCGCCTCTTTTGATGCTGCCCATAGCGGGCTGCCTGGGGTTTATCACGGCAAAAGAGGCCTTCTGCTTCAAGCTCATCGAGGGCTACCTTCTTGCTCTCATTATGCCGTTTTACCTTCTCCTTTTCGCCTCCGGGCTCCTGCCCGCCACCGGGATAAGACTGGGCCTTTCCCTTATCGCGGCAATGCTTGTGGTCTTTACGCTAAGAAAGGTCTTTATGCCAATCCACTGCGATATAGGGGACAAGTCGGCCTACCGGTAAGACCTGAAACCCCGTACTTTCTCTTGTAAGAGAAAGTACCAAAGAGAATTTTTACCAAAACGGGTCATCCCGTTCCATAAGACAAGTTTTTTGACTGCCTCAACTTACAGTTATTAAATTTATTTATTAAGGCTTATGCCGTCTTGACTAGGCGTTCATTTCTCAAGTAACATAAACAGGATTTTCGCCGAATCCGGCATTTTAGCCAAGAAACCAGGAGGATTCCGCCGGGATGAATGAAGTAACCCTGTTGAGTTTTATACCAATTCCCGATTTTGTCTCTTTTTCCTTTTTGGCCACGCTTATACTGATTACTGTGGCCCTTGTAATAAGGAGTTCAATAAAGCTTGTTCCGACGGGCATTCAGAACGTGCTCGAGACGATAACCGAAGCGATGCTGAACCTCTCCGAAGAGAACGTAGGCCCCCATTTCGGCGAGACCTTTTTCCCCTTCATAGCGACCATATTCGTTTATATCCTGGTCTGCAATTTCATGGGCCTGATACCGGGGTTCGTCTCGCCCACAAGCAACATAAACATGACCGCATCCATGGCCCTGCCGGTCTTCTTCGCCACGCATTATTACGGTATAAAGGTGCACGGGTTCAAGTACCTGAAGCACTTCCTGGGGCCCATGCGCTCCATATATGCGCTCCCGCTGATGATACTGATGTTCTTAATCGAGTTCATAGGGCATCTGGCGAGGCCGATAACCCTCTCGGTGAGGCTTTTCGGCAACATGCTTGCCAAGCATCTTCTTTTGATAGTCCTCGGCATACTGGTGCCGGCCATAATTCCGATGGCCATACTTGGCCTGGGAGTTCTCATAAGCGTTGTACAGGCGTTCGTTTTTGCGCTGCTCACCACCCTGTATCTTGCAGGGGCTGTTGAGGAAGCACATTAATATCATAAGGAAAGGAGGAAGATTGTCATGAAAAGAATCATATCCATCATCCTGCTTGCCTCCATGGTGCTGCTTTTAGCGGCATCGTTTGCCTTCGCTGCTGATCAGGCCGCGGCCACTACCGCTGCCGCGGCTGGCGGAAGCAAGATCAGTTATTACGCCATGGCCGTCCTTGGATGCGCCATAGGCATAGGTCTTGCGGCTTTGGGCACCGGCATCGGCCAGGGTATCGGCCTCGGCGGCGCCTGCGAAGGTGTGGCAAGGAATCCCGGCGCTTCGGGAAAGATCACCACGACTCTGATCATCGGTCTGGCGATGATAGAATCCCTGGCCATCTATGCCCTGGTCGTGGTCCTGATAGTGTTCTTTGTTAATCCGTTCAAGCTTTAATATCCTTAATAGCTTAAAGGGGGGCCGCAAGGCCCCTTTTTTTTTATCCGCTCTTCTTTTTGCCATGAAAATCCGCTCCATTCCGGCGTAGTCCTTGAGTACGGCCTCGAACCGGAGGCCGGACGTTTCGGCGAGACCTTTCAATATCTCCGGGTCCGTGCCCCCGGCTATCTCGATGAGGAGAGGGGCGCCGGGCATGAGGTAATCCCGCGCGGAGGCGATTATTTTTTCTATGATCTCCAGCCCTTCCGGGCCGGGGGTGAGGGCCACTTCGGGTTCCCAATCTTTTATCTCCGGGGCCAGTTCTTTCATAACCGTGCCTTTTATATAGGGCGGGTTGGCCGTAATGAGGTCAAAGCGTATGCCCTTTACAGGGGCGAAGAGGTCGCCTTTCAGAAACCGCGCGTTTTCAATCCCGTTTAAAACCCTGTTCTTTTCGGCCCAGGAGAGGGCGGCTTCTGATATGTCCACTCCGGTGACATCGGAGCCGGGGAGGTTTTTGGCCAGGGCCAGGGCGATTGCCCCCGTGCCGGTGCAGAGGTCAAGAATTTTGGGGTTAGCCTTTTTTATCTTCTTCAGGGCCTCATGGACCAGGAGTTCGGTCTCAGGCCTGGGGATGAGCACGCCGGGGCCGACCAGTATCTTTAATCCATAAAAACTTACATGTCCGATTATGTACTGTATCGGCTCGCGGTATTTTCTCCTTTTCAGTGCGTCTTTCAATTGTCGGGTCTGCTCTGCGGAGAGTTTCGGGTTATCGCGGTAAAGCCGGACGGGGTCTATCAGGAGGAGTTCTTTGAAGATAAGTTCGGCCTCTTTCTCCGGGCCGGGGATGCCAATTTTTCTTAATGCGTGGATGGTCTCCCTGAAGGCCTCTATTGCTTTAACAGGGCGCTTATAAACCATTTTTACCTCACCCCCGCCCTCTCCCCCAAGGGGAGAGGGTTGAACATATTAGCCCCTCGAGCAGACCGCGACCGGCGCTTCGGAGTCCTGGCACCCCCAAGGGGAGAGGGTTGAACAATATTAGACCCTCCCTTCTGCCCCGGAAAACCTCCGGTTTTTCGGGGGCCCCCTGAATCGTGGAGGGGTAGGGGAGGGTGCATTTAAGAATTTTTTCAGCAGCTTGCTCATGCTGGTTCAAGTTTGCAACTTGAACCCATAGTTAGTTTTCAGAACACGAATTTTCGGGTTCAGGTTACAAACCTGAACCCGCCAAGAGTTCTTTCTTTTGCTACTTTTCTTTCTTGCAAGAAAGAAAAGTAGATCATTAGGCCCCTTCCAAAGCCGATACTTCCTTCAGCTTCTCGGTCTGGAAGTGCGCGATGAGGGCGTCTATCATCTCGTCCAGATCACCCTCCAGAAAGCGGTCAAGCTTGTATAAAGTTAGACCTATGCGGTGGTCCGAGACCCTGTTCTGGGGGAAGTTGTATGTCCTGATGCGCTGGCTGCGGTCGCCCGTGCCTATCTGGGACTTGCGCTCCTGGGCGCGCTCGCGCTCCAGCCGCTCCTGCTCCAGTTCATAAAGTTTCGCGCGCAAGACCTTCATGGCCTTGTCCTTGTTCTTTATCTGCGAGCGCTCGTCCTGGCACTGCACCATGATGCCCGTTGGGATATGCACGATGCGCACCGCGGAGTAGGTCGTGTTCACGCCCTGTCCACCGGGCCCCGATGCGCAAAACGTGTCCACGCGCAGGTCTTTTTCCTCCACCTTGATGTCCACGTCCTCGGCCTCGGGTAATACCGCCACGGTTGCCGCAGATGTATGTATCCTGCCCGATGCCTCGGTGAGGGGCACGCGTTGCACCCTGTGCACGCCGCTTTCGTATTTCAGGCGGCTGAAGGCCCCGCGCCCCTGTATGGAGGCGATCACCTCTTTTATCCCCCCGATGCCGGTTGCGTTTATGTCTATCACTTCAACCTTCCAGCGGCGGCTCTCGGCGTATTTGGTGTACATGCGGAAGAGGTCCGCCCCGAAGAGGGCCGCCTCGTCTCCGCCCGTGCCCGCCCGGATTTCAAGGATCACGTTCCGTTCATCACGCTTGTCCTTGGGGATGAGCATCAGGGTAAGCTCTTTTTCCATTTCGGGCCGCTCTTTTTTAAGCTCCTCCAGTTCGGCCTCGGCCAGTTTGCGAAGCTCCTCGTCACCGGCCTCCAGAAGGTCTTCCGCGTCCTGCATCTCGGTGAGGAGCTTTTTGTATTTTCTTATCTCCTCCACGATGGGATACAGCTCTGCCTGCTCTCGCGAAATCTTTAAAAACACCTCGCGGTTTGAGATGATGTCCGGCCTGGAGAGGTCGGCCGTGAGTTCCTCGTATTTATCTTCCAGGGTTTTCAGGTTATCAAGAAACGCCAAACTTTTTACTCCTCCAGTGCTATTACGCTTTCAAATGCCTTCAGGGCAACCTCAATCTGGCTCGCGTCCGGCTCGCGGGTGGTGAGCCTCTGCAGGGCAAGCCCTGGCGTCAGTATAAATCCCAGCGCCGATCCGGCCTTCACCCTTGCGCTTGCCTTAAGCGTCTCGTAGGATATCCCGGCTATAAGCGGGATGAGGATTACCCTTGAAAGGAATTTATACAGTATGGGCCAGCCATGCGGGATAAGCGAAAATACCAGTATGCTTATCACCATCACTATCAGTAAAAAACTGGTGCCGCAGCGCGGGTGCTGCGGGCTGCACGCCACGATGCGGGTCTGCGACATGTCCCCGGCCTCGTAGGCGTGTATCACTTTATGTTCCGCCCCGTGATACTCGAATACCCGCCGCATCTCCTTCCAGAGGCCGATTATCCAGATATAGGCCAAAAACAGCCCCACCCTTATAAGCCCGTCAACAAGGTTGAAGACAAGGCCGCTTTTTGCGATAAGCGGGAAGAGATGCCCCAGGAGTTTTGTGGCATAAAGGGGCAGGAAAAGAAACAGCCCTATGCCTATGGCGAAAGAGCTTATAAGTGTGACCCCCATCACAAAGGGGTTTATGGGCTTTTCTTCATCGGCGCTCACCTGGGCGGAGTACTCCAGGGCCTTCATACCCAGTATGAGAGTATGGAAGAGGATTATGAACCCGCGCACCAGGAAGACTTTTTCTATCTTCCGGGATTTAAGGGGCTCCTGCTTTATGCGTATCCCGCCCTTCGGGTCGCGCACGGCAACTGCCCAACCCTTGCGGCTTTTGAACATCACGCCCTCGATTACTGCCTGTCCGCCTATCGCCTGCATAAAAAATTATTCATATATTCTGGGCGCAAAAAGGCCGCCTTGGCTGAAACGGACAAGACGGCCTTTTATGTATCTAGCTTTCTTTGGTCTTTTTTTCGTATTTCTTCCTGAACTTCTCGACGCGGCCCTCGGCGTCCACGATCTTCTGCTTGCCGGTGAAGAACGGATGGCACTTGGAGCAGATGTCAACGCGGATCTCCGGGACGGTCGAGCGGGTCGTGAAGACTTCCCCGCAGGCGCAGACCACCTTCGCCTCTTTATAGTCCGGATGTATACCTTGCTTCAAAGCCGTACTCCTCCCTTTGGTGTTTATCGATATATTGTAATGGAAATGACGGGTGAAAGGCAAGGGGAGGGTAATTGGTAGTGATAAACTTGAAATTTAATAAAGATTATGAATAGGACTAACAATTAATAATATAATAAATGTTTTATTCCGAAGCTGAAATTCCTTTGCTCTTCGCGGACTTCTTGTAATAAATAAGTATTTCGGTTATTCTAGAGAAAACAACTTCTCTAGCGGAGGATCTATGTTCAGCATTACAGAAACAGCGGCTGACAAGGCCAAAGAACTCCTGAAAGCCGAGGGAAAGGAAGATTGCGGCCTCAGGGTTTACATGATGCAAAGCGGCGGTTGAGGGTGCGGCCCTTCCTATGGAATAGGAATAGAAGAAAAAGGCTCGTCGGGGGACAATATAATAGAAAAGAACGGGCTTAAGGTTTACCTGGACACTAACGCCTCCGAGAAACTGAAGGACATGGAGATGGATTACGTCGAGGACACGGGCGGCTCCGGTTTCGTGCTGAAGGGCGGGCAACCCTCATCCAGCGACTGCGGAAGCTGCGGCCACTGAGATGTTTCCCATCGAGAGACCGCGCAGGCTTAGAAAAAACGAAACGATCCGGAGGATGCTGAGGGAGACCACCCTCAGCCCTTCGGATTTTATTTATCCCCTCTTCGTAACCGAGGGCAGGGGCGTCCGCAAGGAGGTCTCCTCGATGCCCGGCTGCTACCAGGAATCGATTGACGAGGCCGTAAAGAACGTAAAAGAAACCTGGTCACTGGGCGTGCCCGCGATAATCCTCTTCGGCATCCCAGAGCACAAGGACGACCTGGGCTCCGGCGCCTATGACGAAAACGGCATAATCCAGCGGGCCATAAAGGAAATAAAGAGTGCCGTCCCTGACATCTATCTGATAACCGATGTCTGCCTCTGCGAGTACACAAGCCACGGCCACTGCGGCGTGATAGAGGGCGGAGAGGTGCAGAACGACCGGACGGTGGAACTCCTTGTAAAAGAGTCCCTCTCGCATGCCAGGGCCGGTGCGGACATGGTGGCCCCTTCCGATATGATGGACGGCAGGGTGGGCGCTATAAGGGACGCCCTGGACGACGAAGGTTTTTCGAATATCCCGGTGATGAGCTACGCGGCAAAGTACGCATCGGGTTTTTACGGCCCGTTCCGCGAGGCCGCGGAATCCACCCCGCAGTTCGGCGACAGGCGCTCCTACCAGATGGACCCCCCTAACAGGCGCGAGGCCCTCAGGGAGGTGGCCCTGGACATAGAGGAAGGCGCGGACATCGTTATGGTGAAGCCCGCGCTTGCCTACCTCGATGTAATCTCAGACGTGCGCTCCGCCTTCGACGTGCCCGTTGCGGCCTACAACGTAAGCGGCGAGTACAGTCTTGTGAAGGCCGCGGGCCGCCTGGGCTGGATAGACGAGGAGCGTGTCATGATGGAATCCCTAATCTCCATAAAACGCGCCGGTGCGGACCTCATCCTTACCTACTTCGCCAAAGACGCAGCCAAAGTCCTGAACAGATAGCCTTTTAAGCGACTCACTGGGCGGGAGCGGTTGCCGCGCCCGGTTTGTGGACTTTGCTCCTCTTATGGATCATCTTCCTCGAAGGCTCAAGCTGGCCCCTGATTTCTCCATTGGGGTGCGCCTTCGTGTGCACGTTCACAAACGTACCGCCTTTTTCCATCTCTGCAACCAGGTCGGCAATGGTCTTGCCCTGCATGGGGCCGCTCAGGTCTGAGGCGTTGACTATTCCACTGGCCAGGATGCCGCTGAAGGTTCCGGTCTTCTCTGGTCCTGGGAAGAGGGTCGCCACTGGAGGGCCTTCCTTGCCCCTGGGAGCCAGATGGATATGCGCCGCCGTGATGTCTTTTATGTTTTTCACGCGGACAACGTAGTGAAGCGTTTTGCCGTCCTTGGATTCGATTACGACCGCACTGCCCACGGCCCTCGTCTTCACCGCCGGGGTCTCCTGTTTGCCGGTCAGTTTGGCGGTGAATTTCTTCTCCGCGGCCAGGCCCGTCGCGACCAGCGCAAGGCTTGCGAAAAGGGCCGCTAAAGCGAGCAAAATCCAATGTGTCTTTTTCATTTTGTCCTCCTTTTCGGGATTGTGATTCCTGGATGGAGACTGCCGGATGGATTTCCCTGTTTACTAAATGTTTAGTATAGATGCGAAGGGCTGTCAAGCAGGGTCTAAAGCCCTACTTATGACCTTGGTGCCGGACTTTACGCTTTTTTATCAGCCACATGATCTCAAGGCCGTCCATGTTGGGACATCTTTCACCCTGTTTTGACCGGCTGGCATGGAAGCTTTATCGAGAAGCTGGTGCCCTTGCCAAACTGGCTCTTAACTATGATCTCGCCGCCGTGGCGCTTTATAATGCCGTAGCTTACCGAGAGCCCAAGGCCGGTGCCCTTGCCCACGGGCTTTGTTGTGAAGAAGGGCTCGAAGACCTTGCCCATGTGGGCCTCGGGTATGCCGGGGCCGGTGTCGGCGAATTCGATCTCCAGTATGTCCCTGTCCTCATTGTCTTTGTTCACGCGGGTGGCTATGGTGATCGTGCCCTTGTCGTTCATGGCGTCGGCCGCGTTTATTATCAGGTTCAGGAAGACCTGCTGGAGCTGGTTGGGGTCGGCCGTGAGGAGGGGCAGGTAGGGGGCCAGGCGCATGTCGAATTTTATGTTATGGAACCGGGCCTGGTTTATTACCATCGAGACCGTGCTGTCCACGAGGTCGTTCATGTTCACGGCGGCTATTTCGGGGCCGGTCCTGCGGGCGAAGCCGAGGAGGCCCTTTATGATCTTCGAGCACCTGGTGGCCTGCTCTATAATCATCTCCAGGTCCTCGTGGGCCTGTTTGTCGGCCGGGTGGGTGCGCTCTTTGAGGAGGTGCGCAAAGGTGACCACGCCGGTAAGGGGGCTGTTCAGCTCGTGGGCCACCCCGGCGGCCATACGGCCCAGGGAGGCGAGCTTTTCGGCGTTCAGGAGTTCTTCCTGGGCCTTCATTATATCCTCGGTCTTCTTCTTTACCTCTTCCTCCAGTGAATGAGTGAAGTACTCCATGTGCTGCCTGTAGCGGCTTATGTCCTGCGCCATCTGGTTGAAGGTCTGGGCCAGGAGCCCCATCTCATCCTGAGTATTTATTTTTATGGGCTCGTCCAGCTCGCCTTTGGCTATTCTTTTCATGCCCGCTTCAAGGAGGGCCACGGGTTTCGAAACGAAATTGTACAGGATGATGCAGAGGGAGAGGGAGATGGCAAAGACGAAGAGCCCTATCAAAAGGAGAGTGATAACGCGGTTCTGCTTTATGACTTTGTCCACATCGGAAGTGGAGAAGCCGGCTTCAAGGACGCCCAGCACCTTCTGTTCCGGCTTGTGGAAGTGGCAGGCCGCGCTGAAGCAGCGGGATTCGTTCATGATTGGGACCGAGTAGCTGAGGGTCCCGGTCTTTTCGGCCTCCTGAATATCCGTTGTAATGGGTATGCTGAGGTGGTTTGCCAGCTCGTCCCCGCTGTAAGGGACCTTGCCCAGCTCCCTGCGGTCGGAGGCATAGGCCACCTGGCCGGTTGAGTTCAGGACCCGTATGAACCGGACGTTCCTTTCCGTCCCCAGCACGTCAAGGTTCTGCTGGATGGCCTCCCTCTGCGCCGTGAGCATGCCGTAATCTATCCCGCGCTTTACAAGCTGGGTGGAGGACGAGGCGAAGTTGGTCAGGTTTTTCAGAAGGAGCCGTTTCTGATAGCTTATGAAGGAATAGCCCAGCAGAAGGGTGCATATGGTCATCAGGAGACCTACTCTCAAGATCAGCTTTCCGGCGAGGGAATGGACGGATTTCCTGACTTTAACCATATTCCAGGCTATTTTATCATACCCCCGCGCGCTTATGTAGGCCGCTTCCCATTTTATGAAGCCCGTTACATAGCGGGCGTGCCTCAATAACGAAAGCCCGCGTTTTAATTGCTTTTTAAAACAGGCACTCCTTTTGCTTCTTTTCGCTGGTTATGACTGGAAATAGTCTTCGGAAAAAGTTATGGCTTCTTCTGCCCGGCCGTCTGCGGCGGGAAGAAGGCTTTTCACTGGTAGAGATGCTTGTGGCCATGTCCATCTTCGCCATCGGCATTCTTGGCGTGATCGGGATGCAGCTTTATGCCATAGGGGGCAATTCCTTCGCATGGAACACAAGCCTTGCGGAACAAATAGCCCAGCAGAAGATAGAGTACCTGAAGAGCCTGAATTATTACGCCATAAAAGGCATGTATTTCGGGATAGGCAATGCGGCAAACGGGGGATATCCAAGCCAGGTAAGCCTGACCGATCTGCCGCAGGTTGACAGGAAAGACCTCATTGCCGCGAACACCAACGGCACTATCGACGGATGTGTGAACGGATGCGACCACGACAACGCTCTTTTTGTAACCGCCCCCGTTCTTCCCGGCTATGACGACGGCAACACTTTTTATGTGGACAGGGAGAATTACCAGAACGGCACGTCGATGTGCAACGCCACGTCGGGCAACGGGATACGCAGGGACCCGAACAAGACGATGTACGATGACGACGGGCAACACTGTAACGCACCGCCTTTCGACCGCTTCAGGAGGGTGACCATCATAAAGGTCATAGACGGGGTGAATGCCGAGAACAACGGCGGCGTGGATGACAATGTGGATGACTGCATGGCTATCATAAAGGTGCTTGTCTATTGGAAGGACTCTAAAGGTGTGGAGCACAGGGTCTCCATGATGACCACGAAGGCTTTGGGAGGCTGAAACCGATGCGGGGAAGAAAGGGATACACGCTGGTGGAACTGCTGGTCGCGATGGCCATATTCGTCATCGCCATCGCCCTGATATACGGCATATTCATAGCGGCAAAAAGGATCCAGAGCAGGCAGGACCAGTTTGTGGACCTGGCCGGCGAGTCCAGGGGGGGGCTGGAGGAAATGGTCAGGGAACTCCGGATGGCCGGTGCGATGACCAATACGGCCCAGCCCTGCACAGATGCCTCCGGCAAGACCATGCTCATACAGGCCTCGCCGCAGGCCGTTGAATTCGAAGGCGACGTGAACGTGGACGGAAAACTGGAGCGGGTGCGCTACTTTTACGATCCCGTAATGCAAACCCTCAACCGCTGGATCTACACAGTGGATCCGGCGGTCTGGAATGCCCCGGCCAGGTGCGGCCAGAGCCTTACGGATCCGGCTATAGAGCCCCTTATTCCGGCGGCGAACAAACAAGTTATCGCATACGGTATAAGCAATTTCAGCCTGCAGTATTTTAATGACAGCGGCGGACCGGAAACGAATCTTTCCGCCATATCAAGGATATCCCTTACAGTTACGGCGCAAGGCAACCAGATGGTCGGGAAAGACGGAAGCGGCAACCCGATATATCAGAGCAGGACGGCAACAATGGACATAAAGCTTCCGAACCTGGGCACAACCACGCCCGCCGGCGGAGGCTTACAGGCGCAGGCCCCGGCTGGGGTCACGAGCGTATGGCTTGAGGACAGGCACGTCTGCGGCTACCTGGGCGTCCATTGGACCGCCAATACGGAATCGGACCTGGCCGGCTATATTGTCTGGGTTAAATCGCAGATTTACAACGCGACAACAAATACCTATTCCTGGCCTTCGGACTGGTCCATCAGGAAGACGGTGGGCGTGCAGACCTATGCCGAGTTCAGCGCGGCAGACGGCATAGTGAACGGCGGAACCTACGAGGCCATGGTCCAGGCATTCAACTCGTCGGCCATGGCCGGCCCTTTAAGCGCCGTCTCCAACTCCATTACAATATCCGATACCATAGCCCCCAATATGGTGGGCAACATGAACGCCACGGCCAATGGCGTGACCAACGCGATCACGCTCACATGGGCACAGGGCTCTGATACAGATACAAGCGGAAAAACTTCGGACTCGATGAACAATCCATACCAGGTCTCATATACGGTCCAAAGGAGCAGTGACGGAACCAATTGGGTGACGCTTGGGAATTATTCACCCATCACGAACACGACCATCAACGACATAGTGCCCGCAAAATGCCAGCCCTATTATTACAGGATCAACACGATAGACGCTTGCGGACTGCAAAGCGGATATACCGCCAAATACGGCGATAACCAGCATACGATGGTCCAGGCGACGACCATTGATCCGCCCAATTTCTTTGCGTCCGGCGCGGGCACTACCGTTACAGGGAATACGACCAACAGATACGCCAGGTTTTCGGGCACAACATGGAGCGATCCCAGCAACGAGGACGTGGTCATAGAGGAGAAAAATTCTCCAAACTCGTGTCCTTCTGCATTTGCCTCTTATAATGACTCTGGTGCTTCCCAGCTTTCAAGCGGTCTGGCCCTTAATCCCAACGACCCCATACAAAACAACGTAAGCTTCACGGGCGACTGGAACGGCTTCAACAAGCAGAAGACCTATCGCTTTGCCGCGTTCACGCAAAGCCAGTGTACGGACTCGAAAGGCAACTCGATGTACAGCGCCCCTGTTGATTCCGGCTATTGTGTAACCAGTTGCGAGGATTCAAAAACTTACCCCCTCAACACGGGCATAAATGATTGCATATTCAATATGGGCGATCCGATTAACGGATTGGTCTGCGACAAGGTAGAGCTGTTCTGGACTACCGAGGACAGCAACGGGAACCCGCCCGCCAACTGCACGGCCTGGGGGTCAGGCCCCAACAACGATTTCTATCCGGAGCAGGGCGATGGCGGATATATGATTTTCAGGGGCGTGGACAACACCGCGCCTTCCCCAAGCATTGACACAGGATACGCCTTCCAGCAGGTCGGCCCCGACCCGGTCACCGGCCCTCTGCAGCCGTTCTATTTCATAGACCCGTATTACGATCAGACCATAACCAGCTGCCAGAACGTCGCTTCGCAGAATGTCACTTATTACCGTGACAGATGCTCTTACCGGTACAAGGCCGTTACCGTGGACTGCGCCATGAACCAGACAAACACCCCCGCCATTCAGCAGGATTCCCCCTTCAGCCCCGGATATATAAACAGCCCGGTCTCAGACCCCAGCTATCCCGTAAGGGTAAAAGGGCCGCACAAGAACCTGGTTTATTTCTATATAGAAAACACGGCCGCAGCACAGCAGATGCTGGACAAGATGCAGATAAGCTGGAGCAACCCCAGCGCCTATCTGTACAGGGTGGACATCTGCAACTCGGAGCCCACGCTCTCCTCCACCCAGTGCACCAACTGGCAGAACCTGTGGGCGGCATCGAGTTGTTCGGCTGCCGTGGCCAATGGCACGCTGGTTGACTTTACCGGGGCCAATGTAGCCTACAGGACGCTTGCGGCCTCCCCGGTGCTGGGCTCCGGGAATTCGATAAAGGCCAGGATGAGGCTGATGTTCATAAATACATCCACCTGCTCTGGCACGCAGATGGACCTCAACAACGATTCAATCTCCATCGTGCCCTATTATGAGAACTCCACTTCCACCACTACCAGCAAGATGTGCCCCCCAAGCGGCTGGGTCGCAAAGTATTTTGCGCTGGGCACCATACAGCCCCCGATCATCCCCTATGTATATCAGTATCCGCCCGAGGTTAACAACACTGACATGTTCACGGACAGCGATCCGTCCATAACCGCCACGCCGCCCGCGGGCTATTTCAGGAGTGCCGCCTATGACTCGACAGACTACCCGTACTTCCTGGACAACGTGGGGGTTGCGGTCAAGACCGGGGTAACCCCCAACGTGACCGGCCCGTACTCCGTCCCCCAGTGCGGGGTCACCAACACCAGTCCGTATACGGGCGTGCTGCTTTATTACACTCTTACCGACAACACGGTGACCAGCGCCCCGCAGCCGGTCAATGCGAACGCGACCGACCCCCTCCTTACACCTGCCAATTACACGATCGTGCCCATGTGCAACCAGGGCGGCGGGGCTTGCTCGAGTGGGACGTGCATCTATACGAACCCCAACCCGATTCCCGCCACGGATGGCCAGAGGGTATGGTACTACGTCCTGGCCGTCGACAATCAGGGCAACTACAACATAGCGCCCTCTCAGAGCGGGAACAATTTTACAGCCTACACGTATGACACAAGAGAGATGAACTATCATTACATCTGGGTAAATAATGTCTCTTACAACACATCGTCTAACCAGATAGCCATAGGCAATATCTGGATAAACAGGATAAAGAACGCACTGGGACAGGACCTGGCCGACACGGGCACGGGAGGTACCGCCGGATCGACTCTTAATATCGAAGTTGACGGCTACTCGGCCGCGGATGTGAATACCCCGGTTTCGGAGGCCGATGCAGTAACTACGGTCAGCGGCTGTCCTCAATGCTGGCACAGCGAATCGGGATATGGGTCTTTTACAACGGGGGCCGCAAACCAGTTTGTAGCACCCACCTCCACAAACCCGGTGACCATAACCATTACTGCCGGACCTTACACGAACTCTTATAGGTCGTTCCCCAGCAAGACATGCAAGTACAGTTATGATGGAAGCTCGGTAACCAATATAAGCGGCGATCCGGAATGCCTGCATTAAGAATTAAAAAAAGGGGAATAGTGAAAAAGGCGTTTATGAAGGACGAAGGCATGGCCCTGATTGCCGCCCTCGTGATGCTCCTTGCCCTTACCATAATGGGCACGCTTATGATCAATACCATGAGCCTGCAGTCAAGGGCCTCCGGGGCGCAGAAGGAGGACGCGCAGGCCATTCTCCTGGCGGAAGCCGGGGTTGCCAAGGTGCGGGAATGGTTCCAGCACCCGGGCGACCCCGGCGAGGTTGCCAGGTTCTCACCGACACAGGCCGATATCGACGGGGGCATAACCATGCCGGCGAGCAACGGGGGATTCAAGGACTGCACAAGCATAAACCCCTCGAGCGTTTCGGATATGAGCACATGCCCGGTGGTGATGCTAAATGCCGCCAGCGCAGTAAATCTTTTCAAGAGGCGGTTCATTGAAGTCAATAAAAGGGAGTATATTGCGAACAGTCTGAGCGAGTTCACTGATGCCAAGGGCAGCGGCACACAATTATCTTCGAACAGGCTGGACAAGGGCGGCAACGACACTCCTGCCCTGGATATCACGAACCAGGGCTATCTGAACAACCTGTTCAACGAATTCAGCGGGATAGGCCGTATAACCGAAATACAGATATTCCCGCCCATGGGGGGTGGCTCTTCCGGCCCCCTGGCCGATCCGCCATCGCCAAGGCCCATCTGCACGGTAAGGGTTACGGCCAGGACTAATACCGGGCTGGTGAAGGTAATAGAATCCGAGATTTGGGAATCACTGATATTCCCGATCACGGCCGGGGCCGAGGCCAAGGCGGCCGCGGGCTGGAACGGGAACGGTAATGTCTACTGGGGAAACGTGCTCTCTAAAGGAAATGTGAGTCTGGACTATAATGCCCTCCTTGCAAGATGCAACGGATCAAATACCCTTGCCTGGCCAACAGGAGACCCGTGGTCCACAATACGTGTGACCGGCAGTGTCAGCGCGAGCCAGGGCAATCCAACACCCTGTACAGCTTCAGACTGCCTGGGCGACTGCACCAACAGGCCCTGGCAGAACGATGCAGTTTACCAGAATCAGACCAGTGTGCTGCTGGATACCTGGGACAATAACACGATGAAGAGTTACGCAATTGAGATGGGAGGCTATTTCAAGACAAGCGACGGCACGACCGTATACCCCTGCGACCCGTACGGCAACCAGGTGGGTGGAGCGATACAATTCAGCGATCTCCTGAACGAACCCGACAGGCCGCCATTTATTTATGTGGACGCGCAGTCCGCGCCCGACCAGCTCCTGAGCCTCAAGAATAATTATTTCACTGAAGGCGATATGTACATTTGGGGGAACCTGGACATGAGCGGAGGCGGAAACGGTCAGGATATAACGGCAATCGACCCGAGCGGACAACCCCAGCAGCTGGCGAACGTCAATATTGACGGGGCCATTTACATTACGGGGAACCTGACGGGGTCAGGAGGCCAGACCATATACGGGGGAGTTGTGGCCGAAGGCGCCTTGCAGGACAGCGGGACCCCGAATATATACTTCGACCAGCAGCTTATGAACGGCAGGAAGCGCTGGCCCCGCACAAGCAAGGGCCGCTGGCGGGAGGTAATGTGAGAAGGGGCAATCGCATGGGGTTTACGCTGGTTGAACTCCTGGTGGTAGTCGCCATTATTGGCATTGCGGCCGTGATAAGCTTCGGGGCCATTAGCCGGTTCAGGGCCACGCCGCAGGAATACGCGCAGGACGCGGCCTACGGGCTGAGGGAATTTTTGAACCTCGCAAAAATCGAATCCGTCGGCTCTACAAGCCCTATAATAGTCGCCTTCGACCCTGCCAACCAGTTCTATTATGCTTTCCGCGACGATAATAAAAACGGCAAACTCGATTACCCCTCGGAGGAATGTACAGATACGACCAAGTGCGGGCAAACGCTAAGGGTGAATATCCCCGCCCCGGACAATGATACCATTAATGGCGACACCGTTTATGGAGTGAAATTCAAGCACAACGTGCTTTTTGGGACATTCACCCCGGCCAGCTCGACTGCGAGCGTCCCTGCAAACGAGATGGGCGACATCCAGCTGAGCGGAAAGATTTACTTCAGGCCCGCCCTGGCCGGAACCCCCATACCCGCGAACGGACTTTTCCTGAGCGGCACCGGCGGCAATGCTATAAGTTTCAACCGGGATGACACATCCGATTCCGGCGAAATATATTTATACTATCGCAGCGATGACAACAACTCCTTCCATTACGCATTCTGGATAGGCCCTACCGGCAAGATAGAGCTTTATTACTGGAC
Organism: Nitrospirota bacterium; assembly: GCA_014874185.1. Classification (GTDB taxonomy): domain Bacteria; phylum Nitrospirota; class Thermodesulfovibrionia; order Thermodesulfovibrionales; family JdFR-88; genus JACWAF01. Next base: position 69,953 of record JACWAF010000029.1, read on the forward strand.
ACCAGTAGGGGGCGCCTACTGCTGGAAAAAAGTCTAGTCTCCAGCCACAAGTTCCCAACGTAAGCCCCTGAAAATATGTTAAAATAAATAGTTTTCTGGCATCCATTTAGGGGGAATGATTTTCAAATGAAGACTCAGATAAATATCGAACAGGAGATGAAGGTCTCCTATCTGGATTACGCGATGAGCGTGATCATCGGCAGGGCCCTGCCCGAGGTGAGGGACGGCCTGAAACCCGTCCAGCGCCGCATTCTCTACGCCATGTTCCGCGAGGGGCTGCTGCCAAACCGCAAATACTCCAAATCGGCCGGTGTCGTGGGCGAGGTGCTGAAAAAATACCATCCCCACGGGGACTCGGCCGTCTACGACGCCATGGTGCGCCTGGCGCAGGACTTCAACATGCGCTACCCGCTTATAGACGGGCAGGGCAATTACGGCTCTGTTGACGGAGACCCGGCTGCCGCTTACAGGTACACAGAGGCCCGGCTTGCAAAGATTGCCGAGGAACTTTTAAGGGACATAGACAAGGACACGGTGGACTTCATCCCCAACTTCGACGAGACCACGGTGGAACCCGCCGTTCTCCCCACCCGTGTACCAAACCTTCTTGTAAACGGCTCCGCGGGAATCGCCGTTGGCATGGCAACCAATATTCCCCCGCACAACCTGGGCGAGGTCATTGACGCCCTCATAATCCTGCTTTCGAACCCGGCTGCCCTGGTGAAGGACCTTATGCAGGCCGTGAAGGGGCCGGACTTCCCCACTGGCGGGGTCATCCACGGCACGGATGGCATTCTTGAGGCATACACAAACGGCAGGGGGCTTATTAAAGTGCGCGCCAAGGCCCGCATCGAAGAAGTGCACCGGGGCGGCGAGCACATTATAATCACCGAGCTTCCCTATCAGGTGAACAAGGCCAACCTGATAAGAAAAATAGCCGAGCTGGTGCGCGAAAAGCGCATCGAGGGCATCTCCGACATCAGGGACGAGTCCGACAGGGAAGGCATCCGCGTAGTGCTGGAACTGAAGCGCACCGAGATGGCCGAGGTCGTCCTCAATAACCTCTACAAGCACACCCAGATGGAGTCCACCTTCGGCATCATAATGCTTGCCCTGGTGAGCGGCCAGCCCAGGATACTCTCCTTAAAGCGCATGCTGAGCCTTTTCCTGCAGCACAGGCGCGACGTCATAATCCGCCGCACGCGGTTCGACCTCAAAAAGGCGGAGGAGCGGGCGCATATCCTCATTGGCCTGAAGATCGCCCTCGAGCACCTGGACGAGGTCATCGCCCTCATCAGGGGCGCAAAGAACCCGGAGGAGGCCAGGGGCGGCCTGATCACGAATTACAATATGACTGAGGTGCAGGCCCAGGCCATCCTGGACATGAAACTGCAGCGCCTGACCGGCCTCGAACGTGAGAAGATAATAACCGAGTACGAAGAGACCCTCAAAGAAATAGAAAATTTAAAAGAGATCCTTGGCAGCGAGGCCCGCCAGAAGGAGATCATAAAAAACGAGCTGGTTGAGATCAGGGACAAGTACGCCGACGAGAGGCGCACCGATATCAGCGAGGCCAGCAAAGAGATCACCATGGAGGACCTGATAACCGAGGAAGAGATGGTGGTCACCATCTCCCATAACGGCTATATAAAAAGAAACCCCATCTCGGCCTACCGCAGCCAGCGCAGGGGTGGCAAGGGCCTTATCGGCATGGAGACGCGCGAGGAAGACTACGTGGAGCAGATATTCATCGGCTCCACCCACGACACCATGCTCTTCTTCACCAACCTGGGAAGGCTTTACTGGCTGAAGACTTACCAGCTTCCGGAGGCCGGCCGGGCCGCCAAGGGCAAGGCCATAGTGAACCTGCTGGCCCTCTCCGATGGCGAGCGCGTAAGCACCGCCCTGCCAGTCCGGGAGTTCAAGGAGGGTTTTCTCGTATTCTTCACCAAGAAAGGCACCGTGAAGAAGACCGCCCTCGAAGAGTACTCCAACCCGCGCGGCAAGGGCATCATAGCCATAAACCTTGAAGAGGGCGACGAGCTTATAGCCGTCCGCCGCACCACCGGCACCGACGACCTGATAATCGGAACGAGGAAAGGACTGTCTATCCGCTTCAACGAGGAGGACGTGCGCACAATGGGCAGGACCGCCATGGGCGTCATAGGCATCCGCCTCACCGAAGGGGACGAAGTGGTCTCAGCCGATGTGGTCGAGGAGAAGATGTATCTCCTCACGGTAACCGAGTTCGGGCAGGGCAAGCGCTCCCGCATAGAGGACTACCCCGTGCAGGGCCGTGGCGGCAAAGGCGTGATCTCCATAAAAGTAACCGACAAGGGCGGCAACGCCGTTGGCCTCGTGAAGACCCGCGACGAGGACGAGATAATGCTCATCACCCACTCCGGAAAGACCATAAGAATGCCAGCGGACGGCATCTCCCTTATAGGCCGGAACACCCAGGGCGTAAAACTGATGGACCTCGAAGAGGGCGACCGCATCGTGGGCATCGGCAAGGTGGTGGAAAAGGACTAAAGATTAGGTTCTTCAGACTTTTCTGTGGAATTCCCCTCTTTGAAAAAGAGGGGAGGGGGAGATTTTTCGAACCATGAAATAATTCCAAATTTTCTTTTAAACCTTGACCATGGATACTTTTCGGCATCCGCCATGTTTTTTCTAAGCCCCCGCAAGAATGCCAATCTTTTTAGTGGAGCATTTATTTTTAAAATCCCCCCGCCCCCCTTTTCCAAAGGGGGGGGACTACCCACACGATTCCCGGAAGAGCCTCTTTTTTTAATCGGGGTTGCAGGGGCGAAGCCCCTACTCAAATAGGGGTGGCGGGCGGGATTAGATAAAAATTCCTTCTTTGAAGATGCTTTGGGCGCGGGCCTATGCCCCGATAGCTATTGACCTTGAAACCTCTTTCAGTTGATAATAGAAATTAGCCGAAGTGGTGGAACTGGCAGACACGCCAGGTTCAGGGTCTGGTGAGGGAAACCTTGTGGGGGTTCGAATCCCCCCTTCGGCATTTTCTCCATCTCATCGCATCCCATCTGATTCCTCCGGTTTTTCTAAAAATGGATCCTCTCCCTTTAAATCCTGATTGTCAAGTAATTTAGAAACTTTTTTCCTTTTGTGAGCTGAATCACCGAGATTATCCGTAAAAGGCAAGTACAATCAGCCCTGAATAAGAGGGTCTCGCGAGCCCGCAAAACAAAAGCACAGCAGCAAAAAACCGGGAGGTGTACAAATGAGAAGTTTGGCAATTCGGCTGGTTACGCTGTCTATGATGCTGTCAATGCTGGTTTTTATGGCCTCTTGCGGGGGCGGAGGGACCGGCGGCGGCACGGGCCAGCCAGCCGCAAGCTCGCAGGACAGAGAAGGGTCTTCGGGGTCTTCGGGGTCTTCGGGGTCTTCAAGCTCTTCCGATTCGGGTTCATCAAGTTCATCCGATTCTTCAGGGTCCGTCTACACAAGCCAGTCAGGCTACGTGGTATTCGCATGGAACGATCTGGGCATGCATTGCCTGAACCCCTCTTATGACGAGGCGGTCATCCTTCCGCCTTATAACACCCTCTGGGCACAGGTGATTAAAACGGGTAATCCGCCCCAGATCGTGAACTCCGGCATCAGCATCGAATACAGCATCGTAAACAACACGTACTCCTACGGGAAAAGGAATTACGGGCAGTTCTGGAATTACGCCCCGGACCTCTTCGGCGTGAACCTCGCAATCAACACCGGCCTGAACCTGAAAGACCCCACCATCCACAACGGTCTTTCCGGTGCGATGGTTTCCTACGGCGACCACTTCGAGGCCGACGGCATACCCCTTACGCCCGTGGACGACTCCGGCGTGTGGAACCCCTATCAGGTGGCGCAGATAACCGTAAAAGACTCCTCGGGCAGGACAATAGCGCAGACCCAGGCCACCGTACCCACCTCGGACGAGATAAACTGCGCGAAGTGCCATGGCGCGAACCCGTTCCTGGATATGCTGGAAAAGCATGATGCCAACGAAGGGACAAACCTGGTGGCCCATCAGCCCGTCCTGTGCGCAAGCTGTCACGGAAGCCCCATCCTGGGGGAAAGCGGCAAGGGCTCTTCGGGCAAATACCTCTCCGAGGCGATCCACGGCTTCCATGTGAACAAGGGCGCGGCCTGCTACGATTGCCACCCGGGGCAGAATACGAAATGCAGCAGAAGCCTTGCGCACATGGGCACCACGGGCGACGGCAACTGCACCACCTGCCACGGCACAATGGCCCAGGTGGCAAGCTCCGTCTCAAGCGGCACCAGGGCCCCGTGGATGAATGAGCCCAAGTGCGTCACATGCCATAACATAAGCGGCGTGGATACCGGAACGGCCCTGTACCGGAACTCGAAGGGGCACGGCGGGGTATACTGCTCAGGCTGCCACGGAAGCCCTCACGCCATGGTGCCCTCGGTGCAGGCATCGGACAATTACCAGTCCATCCAGTACCAGGGCAAAGCGAAGACCATAGGGAGCTGCGGCGTCTGCCACGACAGCTCAAGGGGCGGGAGCGATTTCTCTGAATTCCCGCACGCCGGCACAAATCCGAAGGTAAAATCGGCCTGCAATATATGCCATACCGCCATCACGACCGACACTTCGGAATGGCCGCACGCCTACCAGTGGCCAAACAGCAACGTAAGCAATGCCTCTTCAGCCACTTCCGGCGGCACATCATCGGACTCTTCAACGTCCTCGGGTTCGGACTAGGATAAGAAAGGGGCGGGGTTTCACCCCGCCCCTTTAAAATAACAAAGCGGGTTTCCAGATAAGGATGGTTGTCAGAGCAGTGACCGGACTTGCCTAATAGCGATCTTCTTCGGCCTCGTATGCTTCCAAATCCCTGGACCTCTTTATCAGCCCAAGCATGTAGTCCTTGAAGCGCTCCGGGATCAGCCATTTCACGCCAAGCTTTTCGGCCCACTTTATTAAGCCCTGGTCGGCGGTCACAAGCAAGGCATCCAGCTCCCTTGCAAGGAGCACAAGGTCCACGTCTTCCTTGCTGTCTATTATGCCTTCCCGCAAGGCCTCGCGGTACTTGCGCCTCAGCTCCTGCACCACTTCATCTGTCGGCTTGCCTTCGGGGTTTCTGGCGGCCCGCTCAGCTATCCGGAGGCCCTTGTTCACCCTGTCCCTTATCTCCTCCACAAGCTCGTAGATGAAGACAGCCGGGACGGTAAGCTCGAATTTCCTGGGCGGCTTCTGGTGGAGGTACACAAGCAGCTCGCCCGTTATCTTCCCGGGCTCCACGAAGTTCTGAAGCTCGCTGAAGATGGAGGGCGGCATATAGAACTCGAATACCGGCACTTGCGCGGCCAGAAATAAAAAATTCTCCAGGGCGGCCGTCGGGTTCTCGCCGAAGCTCGCGCGCACGTCCGGGTTTACGAAGAGGCTTGTGTCAAGGACTGCCCTTCCCTTTTTAAATTTTGCACTTTCCATAAATATTGAAGGTATACGTGCTCCAACTGCCGCAATCGGGGCATCTGCCCGCCCATTCGGACGCGAAATTGCCGCAGGTTTTGCAGCAGTAGAAGAGCCGCCAGGGTTTGATCTCCATCGCCTTTCTGAAATTTTTTGCCGCCTTCTCGTAGTTCTCCCTGCGCATGTGAAGCTCCCCAAGAAGGCTGTAACAGACGGGGTACTGATCGCAGGTCTCCAGCCCGCGCAATGCGTCAAATGCGTCGTCCACCATCTCCAGCCTGTAATAGAGCTTCCCAAGAAGGAATTTCAGCACCGGGTCGTCCGGCTTTTTTACCAGTTCGCTCCGGTAAAGCCTTATGATCTCCTCCGGGTCGCCGATGCCTATCAGCATGTCCTCCAGCCTGGCCAGCACGACGGCCGAGCCGGTGGCCTCGAACCCCTTCTTAAGGAACTCCAGGGCCTCCTCGGTTTCTTCCTGCCTTATCAGCACCTCGGCCGCCCCCAAATACGCCGGGACGAAATCCTTGTCGTATCTCAGAGCCGAACGGAAGAGCTTCCCCGCGCGGTCCATCTCGCCCATCTCAAGGCTCTGCCTCGCAAACTCGTACTTGTAACCCGTAAGCCTCTGCCCCTCGGCCTTCTGGTTCAGGAGGTGGGGGTGCTTGATTATGCTTTTTTGCACGTCCATTGCATCGGCCCAGTGCTCAAGTTTTTCAAGCGCGGCCCTCTTTCTCTCAAGCGCGGTAAGGTTGTCCGGGTCTATCTCCAGGATCTCTTCCACGTAATTGAGGGCGTTCTCCGGGCGTCCCAGGGCCTGCATCTCGGACTCGATGCTCAAGAGGGCCTCAATGCTTGACGGCTGCGCCCCGAGCGCCTTCTTGTAGTACTCCACAGCCTTCTCGTGGTTGTCCGATTGAGAGGCGATATCCCCAAGCCTGAGGAGCGAGTTTACATGTTCAGGCTCTTCCTGCAGGATCTCTTCAAGCGGGGGCTTCGCCTCTTCCAGGTCGTGCGCAAGAAGCCCGCTTATCGCCTTTGAGTAGAGCCCCGCGATGCGCTCCTCCTTCTTCTGCCTTTTTTGCAGCTTGTAGCCGGTTATGAACCTGCGGGTGTCCCTCAGGGCAAAGAGTATGAACGTGAAGAACGCCCCCGTTATCGCCGAAAATAGTATGAGCCCTATCTTTGGGACCTCATAGACCTGGTAGAAGGGCACCTTCAGGGTGGTCATGTCCAGGTTGTATACCGAGAGCAGGGCGACGGCCACAAGGAACAGGAGGATTATAAAGACGGTGAGCTTATTCACTAATGGTGATAACCCTTTCCCCTCATAATTGTCAGGGCCCTGTAGGCCTGTTCCAGGAGCATTACCCTCATCAGTTCGTGAGGGAAGGTCATTTTTGAAAAAGACATCGTCTGCCGGGCGGTTTCCTTAATCTCTTCAGAGACCCCGTAAGGGCCGCCCACCACGAAGCTCCACTCGCTCTGCCCGTCGAGAAAGCGCGCGAACTCCACGGAGTCCATCATCCGGCCCCCCGCGTCCAGGAGCACAAAGCCCTTTGGGGCGGCCTCCAGTATCCGCCTGCCCTCTTCACGCAAGGCGGTTTCCCGGGGACGTCCCCTCACTTCCCTTATCTCTTTTACCTCTGCCTGGGCCATGGTTTTAATATCTTTAATATACTTCTTTATGCCTTCTTTTATGAAGTCCTCTTTGGTCTTGCCGGGCCAGATGAAGATGAGCTTCACTCCAGGGGGACTCTGGGGGCGTCCAGCCAGAGCCGTTCCAGGCTGTAGAATTCCCTGGTCTCCCGCTCGAAGACATGGACGATCACATCGCCAAAATCCAGGAGCACCCACTTGGCCGCGGCAAGCCCTTCGATGCCCAGGGGCTTAAAACCTGCCTCCTTGAATTTCTCCAGAAGGTAATCCGCTATGGCCTTCACCTGAGTGGTGCTCTCGCCGGAGCAGATGACGAAGTAATCCGTAAAAGAGGTAAGCCCGCCCATACCAAGTATCTCGACGCCGAGGGCCTTCTTGTCGTCGGCAAGCCTTGCGGCCAGGAGCGCTTTGTCCCTGGGACCCGTTTCTTTTGTCTTTGGCTTGGCAGTGGTCTTATCTTTCACGGTAAAGTCCGTTAGAAATTATATAGGATTCAACTATTTCGGGCAACAGATAGCGGATGCTCCTGCCCTCCCGGAAAAGCCGCCGGATGAGGCTGGAAGAGACCTCGAACCCGGTAATCCGCAGCAGGACGAGGTCCCTGCCGGTCTTCAATTTCATATCCAGCCTCCGCGCCACCCCGCGTCTGAGGGCGTAAATTTCGAACTCCCTTTGCTCAAGGTCCCCCTCCGTTATGTAAGGGCACTTGAAAAGCCCGGCATAGTCGTTTCCGGGCCGTGAGATCACAACGAAGTTTATGAGCGCGGTAAGCCTCTCTGGCCTGTACCATAGCTCCAGGTCTGTAAAGGCGTCCAGCCCGATTATGAAAAACATCTCGTCTTCCGGATAAATGGCCTTGAGCTTCTCTACCGTGTTCACGGTAAAAGAGGTCGTCTTTTCCTCGCACTCGATAGAGAGCACATCGAAAGAGGGATTTCCCCGCACGACCAGCGCCGCCATCTCAAGCCTTTGGCCGGCGGGGGCGATGTCCATGGATTTCAGCGGGGGGTTGCCGGTGGGGATGAACAGGACCTTGTCCAGGGCCAGTTCCTCCCTGACTTCCTCGGCCGCCCTCAGGTGTCCGTAATGAATGGGGTTGAAAGTGCCGCCGAAGATGCCTAGCCTGGCCAAAGCGGTTCAGGATTCGTGCTGGGAAGCGCCGGATGAGCATTTGAGGCCCATCCTGGCCAGTATGTCTTCCGCCTTGTCGGCGGGAGTGGTAATGTCCTCGGGGAGATAGAGCATCACCCCGCCCTTCACGGGCTTCAGGACCAGCCTGCCCTCGTTCTGCAGCGCGGAGGTTATCTCCTTTATCCTGTCCGAATCGGGCCTTCCGTCCGGTCTGTAAAACTGGTAGTACTTTGCGAACGCGGTATTGAAACCGGAGTAGACGCTGTGGATGCCTTTATACGGCTCTTTCCTCAAGGTGAGAATAGCCCGCCTTATGAACTCCCCGTACTCTATTCTCTCTTCCATCCCTTGCCCCTCCTTTGCGACATCCGCTCGCGGCCAGCCGCATTCCGGCATGTGTAAGAGATTACCACATAAAGGGTCATGTTTCGAGTTCCCCGTTTACACGGGGGATTTCCCTTCCGTAAACGGCCGCGAGTATCTCCCCGGCCCCCCTGGAGAGGAGGATTTCCGCAAGCCTTACCCCCAGGGAAAGGGCCTCTTCCGCGCCGCCTTCCACCCTGTCTTTTATCACCACTTCGCCCGACGGGCTTCCCACAAGCCCGTCCAGCACCACCCTGCCCTTTGCCAATATGGCGTGAGCGGCTATCGGCACCTGGCAGCCCCCTTCGAGCCTCTTAAGGAGCGCCCTCTCGGCCCGAACGCAGACCGAGGTCTCTTCATGGTTCAGGGGCTCCAGAAGGCTGTTAATCTCCGGGGCATCGGCCCGGCACTCAATGCCCACCGCCCCCTGCCCTATCGCCGGGAGCATGATCTCCGGGGTGAGGCGTTCGGTTATCCTTTGGGCAAAGCCCAGGCGCTTCAGCCCGGCCACGGCCAGGAGGATGGCATCGAACTCGCCCTCGTCCAGCTTCCGGAGGCGCGTATCAAGATTCCCTCTCAACATACTTACTGCCAAATCCGGCCTCTTCTGCATGATCTGGCAGGCGCGCCTCAGGCTGGATGTGCCCACCCGCGCCCCGCTGGGAAGCTCGCTGAATTTTTTATTATCTCTGGATATCAGGGCGTCCGAGGGGTCTTCCCTCTTGCAGATGGCCCTCAGGTGAAGGCCATCCGGGAACTCCGTTGGGACGTCCTTCATGCTGTGGACGGCTATATCGGCCCTGCCCTCAAGAAGGGCCTCTTCTATCTCTTTTACGAAAAGTCCCTTGCCGCCCACCTTGGCAAGGGCAACGTCCGTTATCTTGTCGCCGGTGGTCTTTATCCTGTTAAGCTCTATCTTGATGCCGGGGGCGAGCCCTTCAAGCTGCGCCTTCACCCATTCGGCCTGCCAGAGGGCGAGCTTGCTCCCCCTTGTGCCGATTACCAGTCTTTTAACCATTCGTGTCCCCGTTCAGGCCGTATAGTTTTTGTATTATGGCGATAAGGTTGTCCCTGTCCTCCACGTCTTCCTTCAGGGCCGCCGTGGGCGGATGCATGAGCTTGTTCACGATGGCCGCCGCCATGTACTCGACCGCCTTCCGCTCCTTCTCATCCAGCCGCACCCGGTTGATGACTTTTAAAAGCTCCTGGTTTTTTATGTCCTCCGCCCTCTGCCTCAGGGCCACTATGGCCGGCACGCTCTGCAGCGAGGCCAGCCAGCGCTCGAAGACCTCCACCTCCTCGGCCACTATGGCCTCGGCCTTCTGGGCCTCCTTCTTCCTCCCGCCCATGTTGGCGTCCACGACGCCCTGGAGGTCGTCCACGTCGTAGAGGTAGATATTGTCCAGCCCGTCAATGCCGGGGTCTATGTTCCTTGGCACGGAGATGTCTATCATGAAGATGGGCCTCTGCTTCCTGCCCTTCATGATATGATGCATATGGCTTTTCTTTATGACGTAATCGCTGGCCCCGGTAGAGCAGACGATGATGTCCGAGCTGAGCATCTCGTGCGGGAACTCCTCGAACCGGACGGCCCTGCCCGTGAAGTTCCGGGCAAGCTCGCAGCCCCGCTCGTATGTGCGGTTCGCGACCACTATCTCCCGCACCCCGCTTGACTTTAGATGCATGGCGGCAAGCTCCGCCATCTCCCCGGCCCCCAACAAAAGGACGGACTTGTCTGAGAGGTCCGAGAATATCTTTTTTGCAAGCTCCACGGCGGCAAAGCTTATCGAGACCGCGCTCTCTGCAATCCTCGTCTCCGTGCGCACCCGCTTGGCGACGGAGATCGCCTTCTTAAGGAGCTTGTTCATAAGGACGCCGGTTGCCTTGTTCTTCAGCGAGAAATCGAAGGCCGCCTTAAGCTGGCCCAGTATCTGCGGCTCTCCAAGGACCATCGAGTCCAGGCTGGATGCCACCCGGAATATGTGCCTTACCGCGTCCCGGTCCTTATGGAAATAAAGCGCCTTTTCCAGGGGCCCCGCCTGGATGCCGTGGAAGCTGCCCAGGAATGCCATGATATTCTTCGATGCGGAATCCGGCTCGTCCACTGATGTATAAAGCTCCACCCTGTTGCAGGTGGATATGATAACGGCCTCCCTGAGGCCGTCCACTGCCTTAAGCCCGTGGAGGCCGGCCCCCAGCTTCTCGCCCCCGAAGGCCAGCTTTTCCCTTACCTCGACATCGGCGCTTTTATGGTTTAATCCGGCGACAAGGACTCTCATAGGAACACATGCTGGCCTGTTTGGAGGAGCTTCAACCCGCCAAAGGCAACTATTATGGTCACAAACCCTAATATCGAAAGCACGGCGGCCCGTCTGCCCCTCCAGCCCGCAACCATCCGCGCGTGCAGGATTATGGCGAAGATGAGCCAGGTTATCAGCGACCAGACCTCGCGCGGGTCCCAGCTCCAGTAGCTGCCCCAGGCGGTATCGGCCCAGAGCATGCCCGTTATCATGGCCACCGTGAAGAGGGGAAAGCCAATGGTTATAAGGCGGTAATTTATCTCATCAAGGCTTTGAAGCGAAGGGAGCCTCTGGAAGAGCCCGGCAAGGTGTTTTTTTCCTTTGACATAATGCTCCTGCACAAGGTACATGATGCCTATGCCCGCGGCCAGCGCGAATGACGCGTTGGCAAGAAACGCAAAGAATGTATGCACCCCCAGCCAGCTGCTCTGGAGCACGGGAGCGAGGGGCTTCACTTCCATCGGCAGGAGGGCCGAGGAGAGCATCAAGGCGAAAGCGAACGGAATTATGAAAGAACCCATAATGCCTATCTTGTAGCGGTACTCCAGGACGAAGAAGAGAAACACGATGCACCATGCGAAGAACGACGTCGCCTCGTGCGGGTTGGTTATAGGGAGGTGGCCCGCCATGAAATAGCTGATCATGATGCTTACCGTGTGCAGGCCGAACCCGGCGCCTAGAAGGGCAAGCATCGTCCACGTGATGGCCTTCGAATTCCTGAAAAGCTCCAGGAACCCCAGCACCATCGCGCCGAAATACAGTATAAGGCTGAGCTGGAAGGTAATCTCCATCAGAAGCACCCCAGGGCGCAGCCGGTTATCTTTATCTTCAGGGAATCGGCCGCGCGGCCCACTTCCTTATAACTCACGCCAAGGTCCTCGGCAATCTTTCTGGCCTCTTCGCAGGCGATCCTTGCCCCGCGTGATTTCTCCTTAAGATGCTGAATTATCTCTTCTTCCCTATTTGCCGATCTCATCCAGAATCTCCAGCACCCGCCCGGCGCATTCCCGTGCGCTGCGGCAACAAACTTTCCCTCCGGCATCCCAGCCATCGAGGCCCCCTTCGGGAACAAGCACTATCCGGGCCATTTCGAAGGCATGCCGGGCGGAATCTTTTATGTTACCAGCACCTATAAATATTACAATATCGGGGTTTAAAACCTCAACGGCACTGTTGCCCTCTATCAGAATGCCCCTGAGGGTTGCCAGTTTCGAGACGGCCAGGGAGAGCGCCTCTTCCAGGTCTTCGCCGCCGGGGCTCTGCACCCAGACCACCTTCTCCGCCCCGGCCCGGAAGAGCCGCGCCGTGTCCTTGCCCTCCTCAAGGAGGACTTCCATCTCCTCAATTACGGAGGTGTATATCTCCGTCCTCGTGAACTTTATCGCGCCCCAGCCCGGGAGGCTTTCCAGAAGGACTTCGGCGAAGGCCGTCTTGCCCGCCCCGCTGCCCGCCCCGGCTATGCCTATCAGTACCGGCCTCATACTCTAATATATTAACAGCCCCATAAAGAGATATGCATGATTGCAAGAAAATCCCTCCTAACATCCCTTTGTCAAAGGGCCTTTGTCAAAGGGAGGGATTACCCCTCTTTGAAAAAGAGGGGACGAGGGGCAACGCCCCGGGTTTAACATGGTTCCAGAAAAAAAGAGGAATTACCCCTCTTTGAAAAAGAGGGGCGAGGGGAGATTTTCCGGTCAAATATTCATGATAAAAACCTCAAGCGGGTTCAAGTTTGCAACCAGACCTGTCCAAGATAAATTTTTTGGACAGCATTCGGGGGCCTGATTCCGGGCGAGAAGGCAAGGCTTGTCC
>JACWAF010000005.1 GCA_014874185.1 Nitrospirota bacterium
GGCGTCTTTTGGACAGCATCTGGGGCCTGATTTCAGAGCGAGAGCAAAACCTGTCCAAAAGCCTGAGATTTCAGAAGGTTATTTCTCTTAAATGAGGCTTTTTAGAATATTTTTTTTCGTGGGAGTCACCCGCCCACGGGTGACCCGATCCGCTTTGGAACAGAAAGGTCCTTTTCAGATTATCTTGGACAGGTCAGGTTTGTAACCTGAACCAAATAGTTCCTCATCTGAAAACCAACTCCGGGTTCAACAGGCCCCTTCGAGTCATCCCCGGCTCGCTCAATTAAGAATGCTCCTCAGGGTCTGCGCTCCTGAAAACAGAACTGGGAGCTTTCTGTTTTAAAAGGAATTTTTTGGCTCTTCCGGGCGTGTAGTCCCCCTCTTTTCCAAAGAGGGGAATTCCACAGAAAAGTCTGAAGAACCAATTTTTTAAGGCAGGGAGGCAATACAAAAGAAGGAGACGGGAAAACTACTTTACAACCCGGTTTTTTCCATCCAGCTTCACTATCACCGGGTTGAAGTCTTTGCGCTCTTCTTCCGTGAGCCATGCGTAGCTGAAGATTATTATCCTGTCGCCCACAAGGCCCTTTCTTGCGGTGGGGCCGTTCAGGCAGAACTCGCCCTTTTTGCCGGGGATGATATAGGTTTCGAAACGCTCGCCATTCGAGAGATTGCTTATCTGCACCTGTTCGTATGGGAGCATCCCCGCTTTTTTCATGACGCCGGAGTCCACGGTGATGCTGCCCTCGTACATGAGATTGGATTCCGTAACCATGGCCATGTGTATCTTGGCCTTTAGAAAGCACCTGAGCATCTTATATTCTACTCTATTATGCGGGGGACGCGGTAGAAGCCGTCTTTTCTGTCTGGGGCGTTCGCGAGCACCTCGTCCTCCGGAAGGGAAGGGCGCACGCGGTCCTCTCTCATTACGTTTTTCAGGTCCAGGACGTGGCTTGTGGGCTCTATGCCGCCGGTGTCAAGCTCTTTCAGTTTTTCGACATAACCAAGGATGCCGCTTAGCTGGGTGGAATAGAGTTCCAGTTCGGCCCCGGTTAAAGAGAGCCTGGCGAGCTTCGCGATATGAGTTACTTCCTTGATATCTATGCTCATCAGATAAGTTTCTCCAGATTGGCGAATTTGATCGAAAGCTTTTTTACCCCGATGTTGGGAAAGTTCACGGTGACCTTGGCCTCATCGCCCTCGCCGTAGCAATCCCTGATGACGCCCACTCCCCAGACCGGGTGCTTCACCCTGGAGCCTACCATATAGGCGGGCGGCAGGGGCTTGGCCGTCATGCTGGCCTCCGGGGCGGCCTTTAAATTCCTCGGTATCTTGTCTACGATGGTGCATACTTCCTTTGGCAGGTCCAGGAGAAAACGCGACGGCCTCTGTTCCTTTATTTTGGCGAAAATCCTTCTCTTTTTGGCGCCCGTGAGGAAGAGCAGGTCCTTGGCGCGGGTCATACCCACGTAGAGGAGCCTCCTTTCCTCCGAAAAATCCTCCGGCGCCTTGGCCTTCAGATAGGGCAGAAGGCCCTCTTCGAGCCCGGCTATGAAGACAACCGGGAACTCGAGCCCCTTGGCGCTGTGCAGCGTGATAAGGGACACCTGTCCGCTTGCGGCCGAGTCGTCGGCGGTGGATGTGAGCGAAAGCCTGTCTATGAATTCCTTTACATCCTTCCCCATCGCGGCCGAAACGAATTCATCTATGTTGGCGGCCCTGTCCTCATCGACCGATTCAGCGTATTTCGTCTCTTCCAGGATGGCTTTTATAAGCTCGGCCGTGTCCTTGTATGATTTCTCCGAAAGCCTTTCGATAAGCGCCGCAAAGGTCTCCAGCTTGTCTTTCATGGAAGACACTATCCCATTAGACCGGAGCAGGGCCTTGCTGGCCGCGTACAGGCTGAGCCCTTTCTTTTTCGCGTGCTGCTCCACCTTGGAAATGGTGGAGGCGCCTATGCCCCTCGGGGGGCAGTTGATGATCCTGCGCAGCGAGACGTTGTCGTCTTTATTTATTACAAGCTTCAAATAGGCGGTGAGGTCCTTTATCTCCTTGCGGTGATAGAAGCTGAGGCCGCCCACGACCTTGTAAGGGATGCCTTCGGTCTGGAGCGTGTCTTCGATTGCCCTGGACTGGGTATTTACCCGGTAGAGGACCGCGAAGTCCCCGTACCCGTAATTGTTTTTCAGGTAAAACTCCCTGATGATCTTCGCTATGTGGCGGGCCTCTTCTTCCTCGGAGCTGAGCCAGAAATAACATACGGTCTCGCCGCTGCCCTTGTCCGTCCAGAGCTTCTTTTCCCTTCTCTTCTGGTTCCTGCTTATTATCCCGCCGGAGGCGTCAAGGATGTTCTGCGTGCAGCGGTAGCTCTGTTCCAGCTTGATCACCTTTGCATCCGGGAAGTCCTGCTCGAAGCTGAGGATATTATTAATATCGGCTCCCCTGAACCGGTAGATGCTCTGGTCGTCGTCGCCCACTACGCAGATGTTGCGGTGCGGCTCGGCCAACAGCTTTACAAGCCTGTACTGGGCCGGGTTCGTGTCCTGGAACTCGTCTACCAGTATTTCCTCGAAGCACTGCTGGTATTTTTTGAAGACCTTCGGGTGCTCCTCGAAGAGCCTTATCGTCATTAATATGAGGTCGTCAAAGTCCAGGCCGTTGCTCTTTTTCAGCTCGTCCTGATAACGGACGTATACCTTGGCAAGCCTTTCCTCGAACCCAAACCCGTCAGACTGCGAGAGGAAGTCCTCCGGCTTTATCAGCGAGGACTTGAAGAAGCTTATCTTCTGCAGGACGCCCTTGTAGAGGGCCTCGTAGATGTTCAGCTCCTTGAGGATATGGCGGATAAGGCTCAGCTGGTCGTTATCGTCGTAGATTGAGAAATCGTTCGTGTAGCCCAGGTGCTGTATCTCTCTCCGCAGTATCCTCAGGCACTGGGAGTGGAATGTTCCAATCCAGCACTGCCGCAAGTCCCTGCCCAGGAGCGGGCATATCCGCTCTCTCATCTCCTCGGCGGCCTTGTTCGTGAATGTGACCGTGAAGATGGAGGAGGGCTGGAGCTTCTTCGCGAGGTGGGCGAACCTGTAGGTGATCACCCTGGTTTTTCCGCTTCCGGCGCCCGCCACGATCAGAAGCGGCCCGTCGGATGAGACGGCCTCTTTTTGCTGTGGATTTAGCTCTGAAAGAAAGTTCCTGGACATTTCACCCGCCTATTAATGATAACAAATCGCTTTGATTTTCATCCACTTCTTTCATTCGACCGTGACGCTCTTCGCCAGGTTCCTGGGCTGGTCCACGTCGCACCCCCTCAAGACCCCTATATGATAAGCCAGCATCTGGAGGGGGACCGCCATCAGCATCGGGCTCAGGAATTCATTGGACCGGGGCACCCGCAGGACCGGGCCGCATATCTCCTCTATACCAGCGTTATCCTGCTCGGCGACTCCCACGATGACCGCATCCCTGCTCCTGACCTCCTCCATGTTGGATATCACCTTCTGCCTGAGCGTCTCGTCCGAGGGGAGCAGGAAAAGGGCCGGCATGTCCTTGTCTATGAGGGCAATGGGCCCGTGCTTCAGTTCCCCAGCCGGATAGCCCTCGGCGTGTATGTATGAGATCTCCTTGAGCTTCAACGCCCCCTCGAGGGCTATCGGATAATGAATCCCCCTGCCAAGGAAAAGGAAATGCTCCTTTTTGAACAGCCTCTTCGCAACCTCCTCAACAAGGTCCGAGCCGTTCAGTATCAACTCTATCTTATCGGGTATGGCAAGCAGCTCCTCAAGGAGCCCCGCCGCTTCCTGGCCTGAGACGGTCCCCTTCGCCCGGGACAGCGCGATGCACAGGATGTAAAGACAGGTAAGCTGCGCGGTGAAGGTCTTCGTGGAGGCGACCCCTATCTCCGGGCCGGAGCGGGTGAAGAAGACCGCGTCCGCCTCCCGCGCCGAGCTGCTGCCCATCACGTTGGCTATGCTCATGGTGAGCGCGCCGGATTTCTTCGCGAGCCTCTGGGCGGCAAGCGTGTCGGCCGTCTCCCCGGACTGCGTGATGGCGATAAAAAGCTCGCCTCCTTTCAGGATGGGGTTGCGGTAGCGGAACTCGGAGGCGATCTCCACGTCCACTGGCACCCTGGCCATGTTCTCTATCATGTACCTGGCCGCCAGGCCGGCGTGCCAGGATGTGCCGCATGCGGCGATAATGACCTTCTCTGTCCCTTTCAGTGTGTCCGCGTCCAGCCCGTTGAACTCGTCCAGGTTCACTTCGCCGGTCTCGGCGTTTACCCGGCCGCGGATGGTGTCCGCGACGGCCCTGGGCTGCTCGTGTATCTCCTTCAGCATGAAATGCTTGTAGCCCTGCTTCTCGGCCACTCCGGGGCTCCATGGGAGCACGTGCGGGGCCCTGTCAAGGACCATCCCGTTTACATGGGCGACAGTGTAGCCCCCCGGCCCCAGTATCACGATCTCGTCGTCTTCAAGGAAAACGGCCCTGTTCGTATGTGTCAGGAACGCCGAGGCGTCCGAGGCAAGAAAGAATTCCCCCTCGCCGACTCCAAGGGCGAGCGGGCTGTCTTTTCTGACCCCTATCAGCTTGTCAGGTTCCCCGGAATTCAATATGGCCAGCGCGTATGCGCCCTTCAGCTCTTTTACGGCCAGGCGGACGGACTCCTCGAAGGGCAGGTGCCGGTTCTTTTTATAAATTTTATGCAGCAGGTGGCAGATGACCTCGGTGTCGGTCTCGGAGTTGAATTTATAGCCTTCGGCTTCAAGTGAGCGCTTGAGGGGTATGTAGTTTTCAACAATCCCGTTGTGCACGATCACAATGCCGCCGGAGTCGTGCGGATGGGCGTTGTTTTCGGAGGGTTTGCCGTGGGTGGCCCAGCGTGTATGACCGATGGCTACCTTGCTTTTATAGGAAGCTTTTTCCCCGACCAGTGATTCGAGCTGCCTTATCCTCCCGGCGCAGCGGAGGACCTTTATGGAACCGCCTTCAAAGAAGGCCAGCCCGGCGGAATCGTAACCCCTGTACTCAAGGCGTTTCAGCCCTTCCAGGGCCACGGAAACGGCGTTCTTAGGCCCTATGTAGCCTATAATTCCGCACATGCCGTTATGCGCCGGATGCCGTCATTTGGAACTGCCCTTTCTCTTTTCTCTCTTCCTGGCCCAACCCTTTATATTCTTCTGCTCGGCCCTGCTTATCCCCAGAGAACCCGCAGGGACGTTTCTTCTGATGGTGGAGCCGGCACCCACATATGAGCCCTTGCCAACTTTTACGGGGGCTATCAGCTGGGTGTCGCTCCCGATGAAAACCCCGTCTCCGATTACGGTCTGGTGCTTTTTCACGCCGTCATAATTGCAGGTTATGGTGCCCGCGCCGATGTTCACGTCCTTGCCGACTGTGGAATCTCCTATATAGGAAAGGTGCTGGGCCTTGGTGCCTTCACCTATGACGGATTTTTTGACTTCGACGAAGTTGCCGATCTTTGCGCGTTCTCTGATTACGCTTCCGGGGCGAATATGCGCGAAAGGCCCCACCTGGGCAGATTTGCAGATCCTGGAACCCTCCATTAAAGACGAATCCTTGATGATTGCCCCCTCTTCAAGTACGCAGTCTATTATACGCACATTGGGGTAGATAATGCATCCTTTGCCGATTTTCGTACAACCCTGGATATAGGTATTGGGGTAGATGAGGGAGCCCGGCGCTATCTCCACCGTGGCATCAATGAACGTGAGCCCCGGATGAAGGAATTTCACCCCCGAACCGGCCAACGCGGCTATAAGACGCCCCCTGATTATGTCCTCGGCCAGGCGAAGCTCGGAGTACGTGTTTACCCCGGCGAACTCCTCTTCGGGGGCAATGGGATATACGCCAGTTTTAAGCCCGCTTTTGCCTGCAAGGGCCAGGATGTCTGTCAGATAGTATTCTTTTTTCCCGGGGTTCGGCTTTACTTTTTCAAGGAGGCCGACAGTCTCCGGCTCCATGAGGTAGAGACCGCTGTTCACCTCGTCTATATTACTTTCTTCATCCGTGAGGTCGCTTTTTTCCACTATCCGGAGCGGCAGGCCCGACCCGTCCCTTACGATGCGCCCGTAGGAGCCGGGCTCCTTCGCGATGAAAGAGGCAAGCGAGAGGGCGTTGCCAGCCCGCCTGTGCAGGGACAAAAACTTTTTGAGAGTGGATGATTTTAAAAGCGGGCCGTCCCCGTTCAGGACCATTATGCCGCCCCTGAATGATTTAAGCCCGGCCAGCCCGGCTGAAAGGGCATGTGCCGTGCCAAGCGGCTTCTTCTGCACGGCGAAGATGAGCTTCCCGGCATAACCTGACAGGGCCTCTTTTATGGTCTCTCCCATTGCGCCCACGACGACAACGCACTTCTCCGGATTCAGCGATAATGCCGCGTCAATCGCATAGGTGATCATCGGCCTTCCGGCTATCGGGTGCAGGACCTTGGGCAGGCCGGATTTCATCCTGGTGCCCAGCCCTCCGGCCAGTATGACGCAGGCGGTCCCCTGCCGGTTCTTCCTCATTTCTTTACCTCTTTAAGGAATTGCGGCGTAGCTATCCCGCCGGACAGGATTATCTTCACCCCGTCTTCTATGGCGATATCCGTGTAGAAGATGTCTTTCTCGCTAAAAAGCGCAATTTCCCCGAAATATAGATGGTTGGTGGGGATGTATACGGCAAACAGCTTCTGGGAGCTTCCGTCAGTAAAGGTCTTTATCGTATTGTCCTTGGTAAGGAAACCGAAGGCGTAGACGCCCGGCCTGGGATATTCAACTATCACGAATTTCTTGAATGAACTGGAATTGGAGAAGGCGTCCATTATTGATTTCATAGGAGAGTAGACGCTCTTCAGTACGGGAATGGCGAGGAGGAGCCTCTCAATGGAGCCTATGACTTTCTTGCCGATGACGTTTGTCGCGAAGAGGCCCACAAAAAAGACGAAGATTATGAAAGAGACGAAACCCAGGCCTTCGATATGCCTTCCGAATGCGCGGTCATATATGGGGCTTGCGAATCCGTCCACGATATGGAAGAGCCAGACCAGCACGAATGCGCTCACCAGGGCCGGGATGGAGACGATCATGCCGGTGATGAATTTTTGCCTGAAACTGGATTTTAGGGAGATCATTTTACTGCGCTATTGTTTTTCAAGCGCCTCTTCCGGCATATCGAAGTTCGAATACACGTTCTGCACGTCATCGTGGTCTTCCAGCGCCTCCAGGAGCTTGGACATCTGATTGGCCTGATGCCCGTCCAGCGGGACATAGGTCTTTGGAAGCATGGTTATCTCGGCCAAGGAAACCGGGATCCCGGCTTTCTCCAATGCCTCTTTTACACGGTGAAGGTCTTCGGGCTCGGTTATCACCTCGAAATTCTCCTCATCGGGGTCGTTCTTTATATCCAGGGCGCCCGCGTCCAGGGCTATGCTCATAAGGGTGTCCTCATCGGTCTTCTTGTCGACCAGGACATAGCCTCTTTTCTCGAATATCCAGGCCACGGAGCCCGATTCGCCCAGCGCCCCGTTGTTCTTCGTCATTATGTGCCTGATCTCAGAGACCGTGCGGTTCTTGTTGTCCGTAAGCACCTCCATGAGGACGGCAGCTCCGCCAGGGCCGTAACCCTCGTAGATGATCTCCTCATAGGCCATGCCGGGCAGTTCGCCCGCGCCCTTAAGGATGGCCCTCTTTACGTTCTCGGAAGGCATGTTGACCTCTTTTGCCTTGTCAATGACCGTCCTCAGGCGCGGGTTCCCGCTGGGGTCTCCGCCGCCAAGCCGCGCCGCAATCGAGATCTCCTTGGAGAGCTTCGAGTAGACCTTCCCCCTCTTGACGTCCGTTGCCGCCTTTTTATGCTTTATCTGCGCCCATTTTGAATGTCCTGACATCTGAAACTCCTCTATTCGGTTAAGTTTGCTTCCTCTTCAGCCCCGTGTTTTCCCCTCCCGAAAGAACACCGGAAAAGAGCACAGGTATGTTCAATTATAACATGGAAAGCCCGTTTCACGCCTGTTCGGGCCGCGAAAAGCCCTTTATTTTGAAGCGATTAGCTTCTACTTTAGATTGACCTTAGAACCTATCTCAAAATAGGAATTTAAAAAAGAATTGGTAATCCCCCTCTGTCCCCCTTTAGGAAAGGGGGATTTTAAAGCATGCCCCGGCAGGTCCCCGTATCAAGTACGGGGCAGGCTTAAGCCGGGGTCCCCTCCCCGGGAGGGGTGCAGGGGGGTGATAGGGCCTGGGGCCAGGGCCGCTTTGCTAAAGTCCCCTCCCGGGAGGGGTGCAGGGGTGGGTTGTCCCCCTCTTTTCTAAAGAGGGGCCGGGGGAGATTACAGATGTATCATTTCTCATCCATTAAGTGAACCTTTTGATTTTTGGACAGCTCTGGGCGGCAGCGGAATTTACTCTTCCAGCCCGTATTCTTTTATCTTGGTGAGAAGGGTCTTGTAGCTGACCTTCAAAATCCCGGCGGCCCTGGTCTTGTTCCCGCGTGAGGCGGAGAGGGCCCGCCTTATGCATTCGGCCTCGGCGGCCCTTTGGGCCCGTCTGGAGACTTCCTCAAGGGTGGCATCGGGGGGCAATTCGGCATTCGCGGCCGTCTGCGGGGCCATGTTAAAGTGCTCCGGCAAGAGCATCGGGCCGCTGGAGAGGATCACGGCCCTCTCTATCGCGTTCTTAAGCTCCCGCACATTCCCCTTCCAGTTGTACCCGCAAAGAAGAGATAGCGCTTCCGGCGATATCCGCTTCTCCCCGGTCTTGAGTTCGGCGGCATAGAGGCTTACAAAATAGTCTGCCAGCAGAGGGATGTCCTCCCGCCTTTCCCTGAGCGGCGGGATCAGGAGCGGGAATACATTCAGCCTGTAGAAAAGGTCTTCCCTGAATGACCCCCCGGCCGTGGCCCTGGCAAGGTCCTTGTTGCTGGCCGCCACTATCCGGATATCCATTTTTATCAGGGCCGTGCCGCCAACGCGCTCTATCTCGCTCTCCTCCAAAACGCGCAGGAGCTTTGCCTGCAGCGAGAGGTCCAGTTCGCCAATCTCGTCCAGGAATACGGTGCCGCCCTCGGCCAGTTCCAGCTTGCCTGTCTTCTGTTTGTCGGCGCCCGTGAAGGCCCCTTTCTCGTGCCCGAACAACTCCGATTCCATAAGCTCCCTGGGAATGGCGGCGCAGTTTATGGCGATGAAGGGGTAGCCCTTCCTCGGGCTCAGGTTGTGTATCGCGCGGGCGAAGAGTTCCTTTCCCGTGCCGCTTTCGCCCAAAAGGAGCACTGTGCTCTTTGCCGGGGCGACCCTTTTTATCTTCTCCGCCACATCGGCTATCTTCGCGCTCCTGCCTATTACGGGCGGCAGGAACCTGGCGGAGAGGGATTCCTTGAGGAGTATGTTTTCGGCCAGAAGCCGCTGGCTGTCGAGGGCCCGCCGGACAAGTATAAGGAGATGGTCCGTGTCGAATGGCTTGGTGATGAAATCATACGCGCCCTGCTTTATAGCGCTTACCGCGCTCTCTATGGAGCCGTGCGCGGTCATGACAATCACCGGGCGAAGGGAATCGGCCTCGCGCGAGGCCCTGAGGACTTCCAGGCCGTCTTTTCCTGGCAGCCTGAGGTCGGTCAGGACCAGGTGGATGACGTTGTCTTTAAGTCTTTTTAGCGCCTCGGCGGCGCTTTTGGCGAGGACCGCCTCGAAGCCTTCGGACTCCAGTGTGGCCTTGAGCATCTGGCCCATGGATTCCCTGTCCTCAACCACGAGGATGGACTGCATAGCGATAAAGTATAACACACGCCCCGTATAAGCTATAATCTCCTCGTGCGGATAGCGGGGATCGACATAGGCTCTAACGCGGTAAGGATGCTGGTGGCCGAGGCCCTTCCGGGGAGGCCCGTAAAAAGGCTCCGTTACGAGCGCGCCGCGACCAGGCTCGCGGATTTCACGAAGGCCGGCCGCCTCTCCGCAAAGGGCATGAATAAAACAATTAAAACCCTCCGGAGATATGCGGAGGTACTCTCCGGCTTCGATGTCGAAGAGTACAGGGCGGTGGGCACCAGCGCCCTCAGGGAGGCCAAAAACTCCGCGGAATTTCTTGACGAGGTCGAACGCCTGACCTCGATAGAAGTAGAGGTGATAACGCCCCGCGAAGAAGCGCAGCTTACGGCGAAGGGCGTCATGGGCGGCCTGCCCCCGATAATGGCAGGGCTCATCCTAGATATAGGCGGCGGGAGCACGGAGTTCATGCTGGTTAAAAACGGGAAACTGGCAAAGACAGGAAGCTTCCCTGCCGGAGTGGTAAAGCTGCTTAAAAAAAACCGGACGGATTTCGAAAGAGAAATTAAGGAATTTCTGGACTGGCTTTCAGGTGAGGCATCGCCCTTGCCTGAAGGGACCCGCCTCGTCCTCACGGGCGGCACTGGCTCGACTATCGGGATGATGGACATGGAGCTTCCGGAGCACGACCACGAGCGCATACAGGGGCATGAAGTTAATCTAAAAAGATTGTCCTCGATGGAGAGGAGATTAAGGGGGCTTTCGCCGGCTGAAAGAAGACATGTAAAGGGGCTTCCAGCGGACCGGGCCGACTTGATAACCCCCGGATTAGGACTTACAATTAATATAATGAAATATCTGGGTCTTGACGCGCTTACGATAAGCGATGCCGGCCTTCCGGAAGGGATAATATACCAGCTCATCCCATGGTCCAACCGATGACAAGCCTCTTGAAAAGCGTCTTTGGAAGGAAGGAGGCCCTTTGCCTGGATTACATAAGAGACCCGATCGCGATATTCGACCGGGACGGCCGGCTCTCGGACCTGAACGGGCCGATGGCCGCCCTGCTGAAAGCGCCCAGGAACAAACTGCTGGGCAAAAAGCCCTCTGACCTGGCGGTAAAGCCAATCCGGAATTTGCTGGCCGAGAGCATGGAAAAGGCCCCCGCCGGGTTTTCCGGCGAACTGAAGATAGGAGATGGCGTTTATTCGGCGTCCCTCTATCCGCTTCATGAGGACGGGACAAATTCCAGGGCCCTTCTGCTGCATGAAATCACCGGGTTCAGAAACCTGGAGGATGAGCTTGTAAAAAGAAACAGGCTCCTCATGGCTATAAACACCATTTCAACTGCATTCATCTATTCGGAAGACATAAGCTCGGTATTCAGCCGCCTTATAGACAAGATAATGCTGGTGACGGACCTTGGCATCTGCTGGATCGCGGTGCGCGAGGGAGACCGCTTCGAACTCCGGGGCGCCTCGGGCATCTCGCGGGACTTCCGGGAGAAGCTTGAAAAAGGCGGGCTCGATTATATTTACCGAAGGGTGATCGAGTCCGAGGAGCCATTTGTCGTTTACGAGGGGCGCGAGGCGGAGGCGGTTGAAGACCTTGGAAGGGAACGGATAGAGTTTTTGACCGCGCAGGCCCTCTACATGGGGCCGGACCGGATAGGCGTCCTCGCGGTGGGCAGCCGGACGCCGGTTGTCCTGGATTTCGAGCTGGCCTCTCTCATTCACCTTATCGGCAATCACGTGTCCCTGGTGCTTGAGAAAGTAAAGCTTTACGAAAACGCGGAATACCTGGCCATAACGGACGCGCTGACCGGGCTTTTCAATCTCAGGTATTTCTACGACTCGCTGTCACACGAGACGGCGAGGGCCAGGCGCTACCAGGACCAGTTCTCGCTTACCATATTCGACATAGATGATTTCAAGGAGATAAACGACCGTTACGGCCACCAGGCCGGGGACGAGGTGCTGAGGGGCGTGGCCTCCGTCATGAAGCGGGTCTCGCGCGAATCGGACATAGTGGCCAGATACGGCGGCGAGGAATTTGTTATCATACTAGCCAATACGGCAAAGGATGAGGCGCTGAAACAGGCGCTGAGGGTCAAGAACGCCGTTGAAACCGAGAGCTATTTGAAAGATAATATCAGGATTTCAATAAGCGGCGGAGTTGCCAGCTTCCCGGAGGACGGGGCGGACGAGAAAAGGCTCCTGTACATGGCCGATATGGCCTTGTACGAGGCCAAGTCCATGGGCAAGAGGCAGGTCCGCATGGCTGGGAGAAAAAAATGAAACAGGTCTTCGGACGGCCGCAGGGGTTGAAGGACGCGCCATTCAGGTTCTGCCCCGGCTGCGGGCACAGCATCCTCCATAGGTTGGTGGCCGAGTGCCTGGACGAGATGGAACTGCGGGAGCTTACGATAGCCATAGCCCCGGTGGGCTGTGCCGTATTCGCCTATGATTATTTCAATTTCGACGTGATAGAGATACCCCACGGCAGGCCCCCTGCCGCGGCAACGGGGATAAAGCGCATGCTGCCGGACAGGGTAGTGCTCTCCTATCAGGGGGATGGCGACCTTGCCGCAATAGGCACCGCCGAGATAATCCATGCGGCAAACAGGGGCGAGAACATAACCGTGCTCTTCGTCAACAACGGCATATACGGCATGACGGGCGGACAGCTTGCCCCAACAACCCTTACGGGGCAGAAGACCACCACTACCCCGGGCGGCCGCACACCCGCCGATGCCGGGCATCCGCTCAGGGTCTCGGAGCTTCTGGCGCAGCTGGACGGCGTATCATTCATAGCGCGTTCCGCCGTGGACTCAGCGGCAAATGTGATAAAGACAAAAAACCTCCTGAAAAAAGCCCTCCGCTATCAGGTTGAAGGCAAGGGCTTCAGCATGGTGGAGGTGCTCTCCCCATGCCCGACCTCGTGGAAGATGAGTCCGGAGGACGCCCTCAGGTGGGTGGCGGAGGATATGCAGAAGACCTTCCCGCTTGGCACCTTGAAGGACATATATCCGGAAACTCCGGGCAACGGGGACAACGGTGGCGATGATGAATAGCCTTATGATAGCCGGCTCCGGCGGGCAGGGGATTCTGTTTGTGGGAAAGCTCCTTGCGCAGGCGGCGATGCTGGAAGGAAAGAATGTAACATGGTTCCCCTCATACGGGGCTGAGGTGCGCGGGGGCACGGCCAACTGCACGGTGGTGATCTCCGACGGCCTTATAGGCTCGCCCGTGGTGAGGGACCCTGATTTCATGATCGTGATGAACGAGGCCTCTCTTGAACGATTCGAGAACAGGGTGAAAAAAGGGGGGCTTCTCCTCTACGACTCTTCAATGATCAAAAAGAAACCCGTGAGACCGGACATCGAAAAGGCAAACATACCCGCGGGCGAGCTTGCGCTTTCCCTTGGCGTGCCCCTTGCGGCCAATATGGTTGTTGCCGGCGCCCTGGCCCATAAGGCCAATGTCTGCGGCCTTGCCACCATGAAGGCGGCACTGGAAGAGCTTACGCCAAAGAGCAGGGCGAAGACGCTCTCCGCCAATATGAAAGCCATCGAAGAGGGCTGGACTTACTTTGGCAATTAGGAAGGCCCGCTCCAGGGACATAAAAGAGATACACTCGCTTGTAAATTCCCTCGCCCGTTCCAGGCAGATGCTCCCGCGCTCCCTGCATAACCTGTACGAGAACATCCGCGACATAATCGTCTACGAAAAAGACGGCCAGATAATCGGGACGTGCTCGCTCCACGTGCTCTGGGAGGACCTGGCCGAGATCCGCTCGCTTGCCGTAAAGAAGGATGAGCGCAGGGCCGGGATAGGCAAGGCCATGGTGGAGAGGTGCATGAAGGAGGCCAAGGAGCTTGGGATACAAAGGGTCTTCGCGCTGACTTATAACCCCGGTTTCTTCAAGAAGCTCGGTTTCAGGGAGATAAACAAGAACGAGCTTCCGCATAAGATCTGGGGCGACTGCCTGGACTGCCCTCATTTCCCGGAGTGCGACGAATATGCCGTTATAAAGGAGCTGGAATAGGTGCTCAGGATAGGGGTGCTGGCCTCAGGACGGGGCTCTAACTTCCAGGCGATAATAGACGGGATAAAGGCCGGCAAGATAAAGGCCGGAATAGCCGTCCTCATCACGGACAAGGCCGGCGCCTATGCCGTCCAGCGGGCGAAGGAGAACGGCATAGAGGCCCTGCACATGAGCCCGAAATTTTTCGGCAACAGAGATGATTACTTCGCGCAAATAGCGCGGGAGCTTGAAAAACGCGGCGTGGGCCTGGTGCTCCTTGCCGGTTTCATGCGCATAGTGGGAAAGCCCCTCCTGGACGCGTTCCCGTGGAAGGTGATGAACATACACCCGGCGCTCCTACCCTCGTTCCCGGGCCTCCACGGGCAGAAGCAGGCCCTTGACTACGGCGTGAGGATATCCGGGTGCACGGTGCACTTCGTTGACGAAGGGATGGACACCGGGCCGATTATCATCCAGGCGGCCGTGCCGGTCCACCCGGACGATACGGAGGACTCGCTATCCGGGCGCATACTGGAATTCGAGCATATAATCTATCCGGAGGCCGTGCGCCTCTTCGCCGAGGGCAGGCTGGAGGTGAAGGATAACAGGGTGCTTATAAAGGACCAGATAGTGCCTTGCAATATCCTCTTAAACCCGCAACCACAAGGGGGCTCAGATGTCATATAAAGTAAGCATAGTGATTGAAAAAGATGAGCATGGCTTTTTTGCCTATTGCCCGGAATTGGAAGGATGCCATTCTCAAGGGGAGACTCTGGAGGAAGTCATTGAAAACGTAAAGGAAGCAATTGAGCTTTATTTGGAAACGATGAGCGAAGAGGACATAAAAATGGCATTAAGCAAACAAGTGCTTACCACTACTATTGAGGTTGAGATTGCCTAAGCTCCCCCGGCTGACTCCTGCCCTTCCATTCGGGTAAGGTGCTTCATCCAAAAATCATAAAACAGGTGGTCAAGGCGACCGATGAGTAATCATTCCACTATGCAGATGGCAAGCCCCGCTCCTTCGTTCACAACCTTTATAGTTACGCTCCCCATGAAGGGGTGCACCTTCCTGCCGTGGCCGCAGCGGCCCATTATCAGCATGCTGTAGCCGCCAGCCTTCCCTTCTTCTATTATGCTTCCGGCCACGTCCGTCGAGTCCGAGACGGATTTCATCGTCACCTGTTCCGCCGTGAGGCCGTTTGCGGAGAGGACCTCCATGGCTTCATCGAATATAGGCTGCGCCTGCAGCATCCTGTTGGAGAGCCATTTCTGGATCACTTTTTCCCTTTCCGCCCTTTCCTCCGGCGTGAGTATATGCCCGTCGTCCCAGAATGTAGTGGGCACATAAGGGAGCACGTGGAAGAGGGTGATGTCCGCCTCCGGGTCATTCGCGAACAGCCGTGCAGTGTGCTCAACCGCCTTGGTGGAGCATGGGGAACCATCTACCGCTATCAGCAATTTTTTCATGGTCACCTCGCTGGGGCTTTTCCTGTCCAGAGTTTACCGCTTTGGGCGGGCGGTTTGAAGCGGGAAATGGAGTTCTTTTTTATATGAATTTACCCGCTCGATTACACGAAGACGATGAATTTCTAATTAGATGTTATCTTAAGATTGTAATTTGACATTGACATCGCATACTACCACAAATAACATAGGCGGGTGAAATCAATAACCGTAATAATACTGGCCTTTCTTGCTTTTTCTCTTGTACCCGGAGGTGATGTGTATGTAGAAAGGCCGTCCTCAGGGAAGGCATCTCTCATAACCCTTGATGTGTGTCACCAGGGCAAAGGCGGGTTGACCAGCCAGACCATGCCATTCGTTCTGGAGTTCGTTGACAAACCGTTCCATATGGATTTTGCACATGCCTTTGAAATACACGAACAGCATTTCAAACCTCTTTTGTTTGCTTCATCCAAGGAGCGTCCTCCCAAAATCAATCTTTGGTCCTGATGGGGAAACTTTCAAGAGACAGTCAGCCAGGACATATCCGGATGGCTGCGCGGAGTGAAGCTTTTCCAAACATCAAAACAAGGGAGATATTTCATGATTACTGATGAAAAGAACGAAGGGCTTTCAAGACGGAATCTGATTGTAAACGGGGGGAAAGCGGTGGCATTGGGCGCCGCGGCCTTGTCTCTGGGCGCACTCAATATTGCAAAGACCGCTGACGCATACGAATACGCCTCGGACTACAAGTACGCGAAGCTTGACCCGCAGGAGGTAGGCCAGCTCACCTATGAAAACTATCCCAAGATGTGGTGTACGTCCTCGGTTATTGCCGGACTTGTGGGACATTTGCAGAAGAAAGCCGGCGGCGCATGGAAGGATTTCCCCATCAATGCCTACAGGTGGGGGCACGGCGGCTTGGCGGGCTGGGGCGCGCTCTGTGGGACCATGCCCGGCGCAGGCGTAGTCATAGGGCTGGTTACAAAGGACACCGATACCGCAGAGGCAATGGTCAACGATCTCGCCTTCTACTATTCATACACCGAACTGCCGTCCTTTACTCCCTCCAGGGTGATGAATGCCGAAATCAAACACATGACCCTGGCTGGAACACCCATCTGCCACATCTCCGTAGGCAGGTGGATGAGGGCGGAAGGCGTCGGCTTTTTAACTAATGCGAGGGTGGAAAGGTGCGCCCGCCTTTCGGCAAATGTGGCGATGAAAGCGGTGGAGATGCTCAACGCGTGGGCGGACGGCAAGTACAAGCCGGCGCACAGGCTGCTGTACAACGTTGTGGAAAACGGCATCACATCGCAGAACAACTGCATGGATTGCCACGGACACGACGTCCCTTCGCCCAACGAACGCTACGATACGCTGAAGAAGTAGGATTTTTTTTGGCGGGATACAGGTAGCGAAGAAGGGAAAGCAGGTCGCCTTTTCCATGGAACGGGAAGGATAGTTTGCTTGTCCTTCCCGTTCGTATTGTCACGCATGTCCTAACGGTATCAGGTCCTTTTGCTTCTTTAAAGGCAGAGATTTTAGCCGTGTAGATGCTAATATATATTGCATGAAAACCCTTGAAAAAGGCCGGGCGGGGCAAAAACAGACCCTGAGGCCAACGCTGGGGAAGGTGCGGGAATCCGTATTCAATATCCTGATGGGCAGGGTGGATGGCTCTGTCTTTGTTGACCTCTATGCCGGCACCGGGGCCGTGGGGATGGACGCGATGAGCAGGGGGGCCAAGGCCGTCTGGTTCGTCGAGGCCGACAGGAAGCGCGCCGCTGAGATAAAGAAACTCCTCGAAGGCTGCGGATGCAGGCCCAAGGCGAACATAATCGCAATGGATGCGGAGGCGTTTATAAAGAAGGCCTCGAAGGAAAACCTCCGGGCCGATATCGTTTATCTGGACCCGCCCTATGCCTCGGATGAGCTGGAGAAAGTCCTGCCCCTCCTGAGCGGAGAGGGCGTCCTTGCGGATGATTTCGCCGTCCTGGCGGAGCACTCGACAAAAAAGCCCCAGCCGGATGAGGCAGGCATATTAAAAAAGAAAAAATCCTACAGATATGGGGACACCACGCTCACCCTTTACGGGAGGAAGAGATGAGAAGGGCGATACTTCCCGGCACATACGACCCTTACACAAATGGCCATCTGGACCTTACGATCCGTGGGCTCAGGATCTTCGACGAGGTGATAATCGCCGTGGCCCCGAGCACGAAAAAGGAGCCGCTATTTACCGTAGAAGAAAGAATCGAGCTGATAAAGGGCGCGATAAAAGGGATTGAGGGTGTGACGGTTGAGGCATTTCACGGCCTGCTGGTTGATTATGTAAGGTCTAAAGGGGCCGTCGCGGTCATAAGGGGGCTTCGGGCCGTGAGCGACTTCGAATACGAGATGCAGATGGCCCTGATGAACCGCAGCCTGGACCAGAACATAGAGACCGTCTTCATGATGCCCTCCGTGGAGTACACCTTTCTGACCTCCACCATCGTCCGGGAGGCCGCCTCATTCGGGGGCTCGATAAAGGGACTGGTCCCTAAAAACGTGGAACGCGCCCTCATAAAAAAGTTCAGGAAATAGGCATCTCCTAGAAATACAGGAAACATTCCGTTAGAATAAAGACTTACGCCCGCCCGAAATGAATTAAAATAGAGGACCCAATTAACAGGGGATATCTTTTTGTAAAAAAGGGCGGGTATGGGTTCCCTTTACATAATAGCCGCGATCCTCATCTGGAGCTCCCAGGCGGTCTTCATCCGGGTGATCCACCTGGATATCGGCTTCATCATATTTTTTTCAGCGTTTGTTTCGGTTGTGGTCACCGGAGTGCTCAGCGTCCTCTACGGATGGAGGAAGACCGTACCCGGCGGGAAGGGCATTTTGTACCTCCTTCTGCTTGGGCCGGTAAGCCTCCTGAACGTGCTAAGCTTCTTCTATGCCTACCGGCATACGACCGTATCAAACGCCGTGCTCACGCATTATATAGCGCCTGTCATAGTCGCCTTCCTGGCCCCGGTATTCCTGAAAGAGAAACTCACCGGAAAAGTGGTCTTCGCCATCGCGCTTTCCTCTGTCGGGCTCTGGATAATGACGGACGGCACGAGGGGCGCACTCTTTAATTACCTGAAATCTC
Source organism: Nitrospirota bacterium (assembly GCA_014874185.1). Taxonomy (GTDB): domain Bacteria; phylum Nitrospirota; class Thermodesulfovibrionia; order Thermodesulfovibrionales; family JdFR-88; genus JACWAF01. Next base: position 18,372 of record JACWAF010000005.1, read on the forward strand.
CCACCGGGAACGCGGCGGGCATTTTCGCCGGGCTGTTCTCAGGGCTCATGTACGCGGTGATAACAATCCTCTTCAGGGCCTTCTCACAGAATTCCAGGCCGCTTGCCATGTGCTTCTTCCAGAACCTGGCGATATGCGCCATACTCCTGCCGTTCACGCTTCCGTTTCCGGCGTGTATAATGCTGAACATGAAATGGCTCCTGCCGATGGGCCTCCTCAATTCAGTAATAGCCCCGCTCCTGTATTACAGGGGCATAAGCAGCGTGCAGGCGAACAGGGCGGCGGTGCTGGGGTACTTCGAGCCGGTGGGCGCTATTGCCCTGGGCGTCGCCTTTTTGGGCGAGTTCCCGGCCGCAAAAAGCGTGCTGGGAGGAATATTGATACTTGCCGCCGGTTATCTTACACTTAGGGCTGAATGAGAAAAGTCCTTCTTCTCCTATATATATTCACAATATTTCTTGGTTCAAAAGCAGGGGCGCAGGATATACGCCTGACCCTGAAGGATGCCGTTGATACCGCCCTGCGTGAAAACCTTGCCCTGAAGACGGAGGGGCTTAATGTCTCCTCCGCCCGGGCGGATGTGCTGTCAAGAGAGGGGGAGTTCGATACGATATTCAACACCACGGGATATCAGGCGTATCAGAGGCTGGAGACCCCAAACCTCTTCATTCCGTCCCTGACGATAGACAGCGTATGGAGCATCGGCTTCATGGGCAAGTATTATACCGGCACCCAGTATGACCTCCAGTGGAGGAGCGAGAGGCTGAAGACGAACTTCCCGGCTGAATTCCAGCCGGTGAACCCGTATTACTCCTCCGACCTGGTGCTTACTGTTACCCAGCCTCTTTTGAAGAACAGGGGCATGAGCGTTCAGAAGGCCAGCCTGGACGTGGCGAAGGGCAACGTGAAGATCTCCGGTTACCAGGAGAGGCGGAGGGCGGAGCAGATAGCGCTCCAGACGGCCCAGGCCTATTGGGATCTCTATTTCAGGATCAGGGACATCGAAGTGGCAAGGCTTGGCCTCAAATCAGCCGAATCGATACTTAAAGAGGTGAAAGAGAAGATAAAAGTGGGCGCTCTGGCCCCGGTTGAGGTATATCAGTCCGAAGCAGACGTTTATGGAAGAAGGGAGGAGCTTATCGCGGCGGAAAAATCATTGATGGACGCGGAAGATTCCATCCGCAGGCTGCTGAACCTGTCCGACTGGACCAGCCCCATAGTGCCTCTTGAGGAACCCGCGGCCCAGAAGACCGGCGTGGCAGAGGAACCCATGGCGGATATCTTTGCCCGCAGGCCGGACCACAAGGCGGCGCTGGTGTCTTTAAGAAACGCCGTGACGGCAAAGAGGTTTTACCGGAACCAGCTCCTTCCGGACCTGTCTTTCATAGGCCAGGCCGGCCTTGACGGCCAGCGGGGAAATTACTCGGATGCCATAAGCGATATGGGCTCGGCAAGATATAATGACTGGCAGCTTGGGGTAGGCCTGAAAATACCGCTGGAAAACAGGTCGGCAAAGGGCCAGTACCAGAAGGCCGTGTACGAGGAGGAGAAGGCTAAGATAAACCTGGCCGACCTTGAGCAGGGCATAAGAAGCGAGGTGCGCGAGGCGAGGAGGGGGGTACAGGCCGCGAGAGAGGCCCTGGACGCGGCGGAAAAGAAGGCGTTTGCCACAAAAAAAAGGTTCGATGCCGAAAGGGCCAGGTTTTCGGTGGGGCTTGCCATATTGAACGCCGTTATCAGGTTTGAATACGACTACAGCCGCTCGCAATCAGACCAGTACAGGGCGCTTGCAAGCTATGCCTATTCCGTTATGAAGCTGGAGCAGGTCTCCGGGACCATCCTGAAGAGGTTCAAGCCCTAGCACTCCCCGGACTTGTAAAGAGGTTCCAATATCTTGCAAAATATCAACAGGCTCAAAGGAGGGATTCTTTTTTTCATGAAAGTCTGCGAGATATTCACCAGCATACAGGGCGAGTCCAGCTATGTAGGGCGCCTGTGCACATTCGTACGCTTCACAGGCTGCAACCTCCGGTGCACTTATTGCGATACCGAATACGCCTACACGGGCGGGGTGGAGCTGAGCGAGGCCGGGATAATGAACGAGGTGTCGTTGATAGGGGTGAACCTGATCACGGTCACCGGCGGCGAGCCGCTTCTGCAGCCCGGCGTCATGCACCTTACTGAAAAATTCCTGAACGACGGCCACCGGGTGCTCATCGAGACGAACGGCTCCATGAGCATACGGGATATCGACCCCAGGGCCATCGTTGTCCTGGACGTGAAGACACCCGGCAGCGGGATGTGGGAGGAGATGGACCTGTCCAATATGGAATTCCTGAAGCCCCAGGACGAGGTCAAGTTCGTGGTCACCGGAAGGGGCGACTACCAGTGGGCGAAGGATTTTATAAAAGAATACCGCCTCCTGCAGCGCTCGTCGGTCCTTATATCGCCAGCTTTCGGGGTGCTGGAGCCCTCGGCGCTTGCGGGCTGGATGCTTGAGGATCGACTGGACGCCAGGTTCAACCTGCAGGCCCACAAGTACATATTCGGCCCGGACAAAAAAGGCGTCTAGAAGTCTACTGGACAAGTCAGCCATATATCATTGCGAGCGGAGCGAGGCAATCTCGTCAATTTTAATGAGTTGTAATCCCCCTCCATCCCCCTTTGGGAAAGGGGGATATCAAAGTCCCCTCCCTTGGAGGGGTGCAGGGGTGGGTACTGGCGATTTAGATTGAATAACCCCCGCCAATCCGCTTAAAATCTCATTGTGGACATAATATTAGGACATATAAACGCCGATTTCGACGCCTTCGCCTCGATGGTTGCCGCGAAAAGGCTCTATCCGGATGCCGCGCTCGTCTTCCCAGGCTCACAGGAGAAGAAGGTGCGCGACTTTCTGGAGGCCTTCCATCCGGCTGAAATAAGGCGCATCAAGGACTTGGATTTCGATGAGGTCACAAGGATAATAGCGGTGGACTCGAAGTCCCCGGACCGCCTGGGGCCGTTCGAGCCCCTGCTCTCGAAACCCGATATGAAGGTGCACGTCTATGACCACCACCAGCACGAGGCCGGAGACATTCACGGCGAGGTGGAGGTGATAGAGCCGGTTGGCGCGACTGCCACTATCTTTACCGAGATGCTGAAAAGCAAAAATAAAAAACCCACGCCGATGGAGGCCACCATCCTTGCGCTTGGGATACATGAGGAGACGGGAAGCCTCCTCTATCCGTCCACCACTGAGCGGGACATTGCAGCATTGGCCTATCTCCTTAAAAACGGGGCCAGCCAGAGGATCGTCTCCAGCTATATGAAAACGGAACTCCTCAAAAAAGACGAGATCGCCGTCCTGAACATGCTGCTGGATAATTCCGAGGAGCTTATAGTACACGGGCTGAGGGTGAAGATAGCAAAGGCCTCGCCGGAGAGTTACATGGGAGATGCCGCGCAGTTCGCCCACAGCATTATGGAGATGGAAGACATTGACGCCCTAGTCGTGATGCTGGCGATGGACGGGAAGGTGACGCTCATCGGGCGGAGCAGGGCGCCGGAGCTGAACATAGCCGAGGTGCTCTCCGAGTTCGGGGGCGGGGGGCATTGGTCCGCCGCGTCGGCCACCATACAGGAGATGCCCTTCGAGATGATAGAAGAAAGGCTCACCGGTGCCTTGGAAAAGGCGGTGCGCCCGGAGATGACCGCGGGTGACATAATGACACGCCCGGTGATAACCACCGGTTACAAGAGCACAATAAAGGAAGCCGAGAGCACCATGACCCGGTACGGCGTGAACGTCCTGCCCGTGCTGGACAAAGATGGAAGATATATCGGCCTTATCTCGCGCGAGATCGTGGAGAAGGCCCTTTTCCACGGGTTCGCTAAAAGCAGGATAACGGACTTCACCACCACGGACGTCTTCACGGCAGGCCCAAATGCCTCCTTGCGGGAGGTGGAGTCCCTGATGATAGAGCGCAACCAGCGCTTCATGCCCGTGCTGGAGGGCGAGAAGATTGTCGGCGCAATCACGAGGACGGACCTCCTCAGGACGATGTACGAGGAATACCTGAGGCGCGCGAGGATAAGGGGAGAGGAGGTAGAGCCCAAGCCCCACTTTGAGCGTAACCTGGCCGCAAGCATAAAAGAGCGCTATCCCGAAGATGTGGTGCGTCTTCTGGAAGACGCGGGCGGGGTGGCCGGGGAGATGGGCTGCAATGTTTACATGGTGGGCGGCTCGGTAAGGGACCTGTTGAGGGGCGAGGAGAACCTGGATATAGACCTCGTTGTGGAGGGGGACGCGATAGAGTTCGCAAAAGAGCTTGCGGGAAGGCTGAAAGCGAAGATACGCACGCACGAGCGCTTCGGCACGGCGGTGCTTGTAACGGACAAGCTGAAGATAGACCTTGCCACGGCAAGGACCGAGTACTATGAGTTTCCGGCGGCCCTTCCGAAGGTGGAAAGCTCTTCAATAAAGAAAGACCTGCAAAGAAGGGACTTCACCATCAACACGCTTGCCGTGAAGCTCGCCCCGCGCGAGTTCGGAAAGCTGGTGGATTTTTTCGGCGGCAGGAGAGACCTGCGGGAGAGGACCATCCGCGTCCTCCACGACCTGAGCTTCATCGAAGACCCCACGCGCGCCTTCAGGGCCGTGAGGTTCGCGGTGCGCTTCGGGTTCAAGCTCTCGAAGCACACGGAGGAGCTTTTGAAATCAAGCCTCAAGATGGACCTCTTCGGCAGGCTCTCCGGGGCGAGGCTTTACGAGGAGCTTATACTGAGCTTCAAGGAGGCAGACCCGATAGAGGTTGTTAAAAGGCTCTCCGATTACGGGCTCCTGAAGGTGATAAGCCCCGCTCTGAAGCTGGACGCGGAGCTGCTGGGGGTGCTGGAGTCGCTCCATGCGACCCTCCTCTGGTTCGACCTGTCTTTTCTGGAGGAGAAGGAAGACAAGCCTCTTTTATATCTGATGGCGCTCCTGAGCAAACTTTCAGAGGAGGGCAGGGCAGAGGCCCTTAAGCGGCTGGACGTCTCGCCGAAGATAAAAGAACTGGTCACGCGAGGGACACGCGACGCGGCAATGATATTGGGGAAACTTCCGCTGAAAGACCCCGCCCCGGTTTACGACCTTTTATACGGGCATTCGCTGGAGGAGCTTCTTTTCGCCATGTCCCTGACCGCTTCGGCCGAAAAGAAGAAAGAGATATCGCACTATCTCCTTGAGATGCGGAAAATAAAACCCTTCATCACGGGGCGCGACCTGAAGGCGATGGGCTTCGAACCTGGCCCGGTATATTCCGGGATATTGAAGGCCGTCCTCCACGAAAGGCTCCGCGGAAGGCTAAAGAGCAAAGAGGACGAAGAGAACTTCGTGCGGGCTCACTTCAGGCCCAGCACGTCCTGCATATCGTAAAGCCCCGGTTTCTTCCCCTCAAGCCACATGGCGGCCCTGAGGGCCCCCCTGGCAAAGGTGTCCCTGCTTGAGGCGCGGTGGGTTATCTCCACCCGTTCGCCAAGCCCGCCGAAGAGGACTGTATGTTCGCCAACTATATCGCCGGCCCTTATCGTCTGGATGCCTATCTCGGTCTTTGACCTCTCGCCGATGATCCCCTTCCTGCTGTAGACGGCCACTTCTTCCAGGTTCCGCTCCAGCCCTTCGGCAACGGCCTCGGCCATCTTTATGGCCGTCCCCGATGGGGCGTCCTTCTTCATCCTGTGGTGGGCCTCTATTATCTCCACGTCGTATTCGCTTCCAAGCGCGCGGGCCACGTCCTTGAGGACCTTTAAAAGCAGGTTCACGCCAAGGCTCATGTTGAATGCCATGACGGAAGGGATGTCTTTGAGGATGGGTTTTATCCCGGCAAGTTCTTCCTTTTTGAACCCGGTCGTGCCCACTACCATCGCTTTTCCGGCTTTCGCGCAGGCCTTCGCGTGGGAGATGGCGGCGGAAGGGCTTGTGAAATCTATTACCAGGTCGGCGCCGGCCAAGGCAGCCTCTATATTGTCTTTCAGCTCTATATCCAGACCGGGGATGCCCAGGAGCGCGCCCAGGTTTTTACCCGTATCCGGGTGGCCTCTGGCCTCGAATGCGCCCGTTAATTTGACCCCTTCGTACTCGCGGGAAATGGCCGCTATCCTTGAGCCCATCCTGCCCCTTGCGCCAGCGATGGCTATCCTCATCATGTGCGACACCTCCTTGGTCTTGCGATCAGGGACTTATAATAGCAGATAGAGAGGCCGCGGTACATGCCGGGTCTAATTAATCGGCCCGCTCTCCGGATTCTGGGAGAGGGGCAGGGGGTGAGGGAATTTGTTTGTTCCCTTAAAAAGAGGTATTGAAATTCGCCTCACGCCTTGTCTATTACTATATTCGTCTCGTCCCGGGCCTGTTTCAATATCGAGGGGTCGCCCTTTATCCTTCCTATCAGGTTCACGTCGCTTGCGGGCACGGGCTTGTCGTCCTTGCTGAGGGGAGTAGGGCCGAAGAATATCGCGACGGCCTTGCCCGGGGGCCAGTAGCCGATGTCGCCTATATTCACGTCGCTGGTGGCCGATTCGTCCGGGTCCATGTAGAGGGGCACCTCGAAATAGAACTCGTCTCCCCAGTTGTTGCAGAAGCCCTCGACGGGCAGGATGTCGTACACGGCCCTGGCTGTCTCGTTGTCGAAGAGTTCCGCGGCGAGCTCGACCTTGTCGCCCACTTTTATCCTGATGTCCATTTTACCCTCCCGGCCCCTCCCGTCCGCTGACGGGCGCGGCTTAAGGCATGGTTATCGTGATCTCGTAGCCGCCTAATGAGATCTTATCGGCAATCCCGCTATCCCACAAGGCCGATGTGAGTTTTGCCTTCATATGTTTGGGCAGGATCACCATCAGCCTGGGCCCGCCCGATACCAGCTTTCTCCATACTTCTATTTTATCAGGAGAAAAGCTGTTTTCAGTCTCCACTTCCACCAGGGCAAGCACCATCCCGTGCTCTGAGAGGACCATGTCCGGGAATTCACCGTTGAACTCGTGGGCCTTCTCGCCGGAGAGGTTTATTTTTATCTCCTTGTACTGGTGCCGGAGCTTTTTCCTTATCTCCTCGACTATCGCGTCGTGTACGGCATGCTCGCTCTGGTCCATCTATCCGGGCCCCTCCCTTCTGCTGTTGCCGTCAGTCTTTTCGGCCTCTTCCCCGTCTTCCCTTTCCACCTTCTCGCCTGGTATCCTGTAATCCCCGCCCGCCCACCGGCCAAGGTCTATTGTCCTGCACCTCTCGGAGCAGAAGGGCCGCCAGGGGTTGCCCTCCCATTCGATTTCCTTGCCGCACTGCGGGCAGCGAAGTTTTTTCTTCTTCATTTCTTTATTATGTTGACCTTTCCTTTCAGGTTGTCCGAGATGAAAACCTTCCCGTTGTCGTCGATGGTAACCGCCCCGAAGCCGAGCCGTTCCAACTGTTTCACCCGTTCAATGCCCTTCTGCGGGCCCATGACGAATATCCCCGTGGAGAACCCGTCAGAGAGATAGCCATGCGGCGCGATTATGCTTACGCTTTCGAACCCCCTTGCCGGATAGCCGGTCCTGGGGTTCAGGATATGGAAGTACATGACGCCGTTTTTGAAGAAATATCGCTCGTAGTCGCCCGATGTCGATATGCCCTGGTCAACAAGCTCCACAGTGGCGAATATGCCGCTTTGGCCATGGCCTTCAAGAGGGCGCGGGTCACGTATCGCAACCAGCCAGCCGTGCCCGTCGGGTTTCCTGCCGAACGCCTTTATGTCCCCGGCTATGGCAATAAGCCCGGCCTTTATCCCGTGCTCTTTCAGCACCCGCTCGGCATAGTCAGCGCCCCAGCCCTTGGCTATCCCGCCCGTGTCGAAGGTCATGCCCTTTCGTTTTAGAAAGACGGTCGAGTTTTTAGGGTCTACCACCACCTGCCTGTAATCCACGTCCTTCAAGGCCTTCTTTATGGCCGCGTCAGAGGGCTTTATCTGCCTGTGGAAGTCCCACTGGCTTATAACAGGGCCGATGGTGCCGTCAAAGCCTCCGTCGGTCATTTTGGAGGCATAGAGGGCGTCCTGCACCAGGTCCAGCGTCTCAGGCGAGACCTTCACCGGCGCGACGCCGGCCTTGTCGCTGATGGCCCATATCTCGCTCTTTTTGTCCCAGAAACTTATCAGCTTTTCCAGCCTGTGGAGTTCGGCAAAGGCGGCGTCAATTGCCCCGTTGGCCTGCCTGCTGGAATCCGATACAACCGTGATCGTTACAAGCGTATCCATGATAATAGAGCTTTTTTTATAGATATTCTGTTCCGGCCTGGGGGAGCATGAAAAGAGCATAAAAGCGCACAGGAACAGAGAAAAAACTGAAAGACGTCTATTTAAGATATTGATTTTCATGGATGACCATGCACTCCAGGTCATTCCCGCGAAAGCGGGAATCCAGATCCAAAAATGTTTTTTGAAAGGCTTACAAACTGGATTCCCGCTTTCGCGGGAATGACGAACTATTTTCACTTTTCCTCCTGATTGAAATGCTGTTCACCCCCCCTTAAATTAAGGGGGGACAGGGGGGGGTACCAGCTATCGGCATCGCACTTGTAATGCTATGATTTGCCTTTCCCATTAATCGGAACCCTTTCCCAGCTTCCTCTTCAATGCCTCCCCCGTATGGGAGCCGGCAGTGGCCGCGACTTCCTCCGGCGTGCCCTGGGCCACCAGGTAGCCGCCTTCCTCCCCGCCCTCCGGGCCAAGGTCTATTATGTAATCCGCCGATTTTATAATATCCAGGTTATGTTCCACAACAATTACCGTATTGCCCTTTTCCACCAGCCCGGTGAGCACCTTCAGAAGTTTCTCTATGTCCACGAAATGAAGTCCGGTCGTGGGCTCGTCAAGTATGTAGAGGGTCCGTCCGGTCCCTTTCTTTCCGAGTTCCCTTGAAAGCCGCACCCGCTGCGCCTCCCCGCCGGAGAGGGTTGTGGCGGGCTGGCCCAGTTTCAGATACCCAAGCCCCACATCGTCAAGAACTCTGAGTTTTCTTTTTATGGGCAGCACGTGCTCGAAGAACTCACAGGCCTCGGAGATGGTCATCTCCAGGACTTCGGAGATGTTCTTCCCCTTGTACTTTATATCAAGCGTCTCCCTGTTATAGCGCTTGCCGCCGCACTCGTCGCACAGGACGTAGACATCTGGCAGGAAGTGCATCTCAACCTTCTTTAGTCCCTCGCCCTTGCAGTTTTCGCACCTGCCGCCGGGCACGTTGAAGCTGAAGCGTGATTCCTTATAACCCCTAACGCGCGATTCCCCGGTCAGGCTGAAGAGCCGCCTTATATAGCTGAAAATGCCCGTGTATGTTGCCGGGTTGGAGCGCGGTGTCCTCCCCAGCGGGGCCTGCTCTATTGCCACTATCCTGTCCAGGTGCTCCGTACCTCTTATCTCCCTGTGCTTTCCGGGTGTGGGCCCGGCCTTGTAGAGTTCCCTCTCAAGCGCCCTGTATAAAATATCGTAGACAAGCGTGCTCTTCCCGGAGCCGGACATGCCCGTCACGCAAACGAACATGCCCAGGGGTATTCGCACGTCCAGGTTTTTCAGGTTATATGCCTGCGCTCCCACTATCTCCAGAAATTTTCCATTCGGAGGCCTTCTTATGCCGGGCACGGGTATCTCACGCGCGCCTTTCAGGTAGAGGCCGGTAATGGAATTGGCATTTCGTTTTATCTCTTCGGGGCTTCCGGAGGCGATAACCTTTCCGCCCAGCACGCCCGCGCCTGGCCCCATATCCAGTATGTGGTCCGCGCGGAGCATCGTTTCCTCATCGTGCTCCACTATTATTATCGTGTTCCCCTGTGTCTTCAGCATGTCCAGGCTGTCCAGCAGGCGCATGGAGTCCCTGGGGTGAAGCCCTATCGTGGGCTCATCCAGGAGATACAGCACCCCCGTAAGGGAGGAGCCTATCTGGGTGGCCAGCCTTATCCTCTGCGATTCCCCGCCCGAGAGAGTGAGCGAGGTGCGGGAAAGGGTGAGATAGCCAAGCCCGACCTTCTCAAGAAAATGAAGCCTTTCAGTGACCTCTTTCAGGAGGCGCTCGGCTATGACCTGCTCCCTGGGGCCAAGCTCAAGTCTTTTTACAAACTGCCTGGCATCTTTAACCGGAAGCGACGCGAACTCGCCTATGTTCTTTCCCGCTATTTTTATACTGAGGGCCTCTGGCCTCAGCCGGAGCCCCTTGCATGCCTTGCAGGGCCTTTCTTCAACGATCTCCTCGGTCTCCTCGTCGATGTACTCGTAGCCCAGCCCCCGGCAGGCCGGACATGCGCCCGAAGAGCTGTTGAATGAGAAGAACATCGGGTTTATCTCAGGGTAGCTTATCCCGCAGTTGGGGCAGACCGCCTTCCTGCTGAATACCATGTCCTCGCCCCTGTCTATCAGGTTCACGACAATGGTATCCGAATACCGCAGGGCGCACTCTATCGAGTTCTTGAGCTGCCTTTCTATCCCGGGCTTTATTATGAGCCTGTCTATGACGATCTCGATCGTATGGCGCTTGTAGCGGGCAAGCTTCACGTCCTGGGTGATGTCCGCCATCTGCCCGTCTATACGCGCCCTTATGAAACCCTCGGAGCGCATCTCGGCAATCTCTTTCCTGTACTCGCCCTTTCTGTCGCGGACTATCGGGGAGAGCACCTGTATCCTGGTCTTCTCCGGGAACTGAATAAGTGTGTCCAGGATATCCGAGGTCTCCTGCCCGGCTATCTGCGAGCCGCACTTATAGCAATACGCCTTCCCAAGCCGCGTGTAGAGCACCCTCATGTAGTCGTAGATTTCTGTTATGGTGCCCACGGTGGAACGGGGGCTCTTGGTCACGGTCTTCTGGTTGATCGCGATGGAGGGGGAGAGCCCTTCGATGGAATCCACGTCCGGTTTTTGAAGCTCCCCAAGGAACTGCCTGGCATAGGGCGAGAGGCTTTCAACATACCGCCTCTGTCCCTCGGCATAGAGCGTGTCTATCGCCAGGGAACTCTTCCCGGAGCCGGACGGGCCGGTTATGACCGTGGTCTTCTGCCTGGGGATGCGGACGTCTATATTTTTTAGATTGTGCTCCCTTGCGCCCTTTATGATTATGAAGTCTTGCATGTCCCTTCCTGCATATAATTCAACCATTTAGTATAAAAAATACCGGCCTGTTCTTTCAAACTGAATTTTTTGTCTTTTGGACGGTTCTGTTTTATAATCTTTCATGCGCTGGATTTTCATAACCGCCTTTGTTATTGCTTTTACCTTTCCGGTGTCCGTTAAAGCCAGCCCTCCCAGGGCTGTGTTCCAGAGTGAAGATTACGATTTCGGAGATGTAATGGAGGGAGTTACCCTGCAGCACGATTTCATCCTGAAAAACGCGGGGACGGACGTGCTTGTGATCAAGAACATCATACCGACATGAGGGTGCACCGCGGCGCTTGCCAGTTCGGCAAGATTGAACTCCGGACAGGAGGCAAGGATAAGCGCTAAAGTTGACACCAGGGGCCACAGCGGCCTTATGCTGAAGGGCATAAAAGTGCTCACCAATGACCCGCAGGTGCCGGCGATAATGCTTTTCATGCGGGCGAACATAGAGAAAGACAAGAAAGATTGAACCTGGATCAGTCCCGCTTCCGGAGGACCACATGATCAGAAAGGCCGTCCTTTTCCTGAGGATGATAAAGTTTACCCACTCCGTATTCGCGCTCCCTTTCGCCTTCACGGCGGCCATTATCGGGGCAGGCGGCATACCGTCCCTGAAACAGGCCCTCTGGATAGCCCTGGCCATGGTTGGGGCGCGCTCCGGGGCGATGGCCATGAACCGCATAATAGACAGGAAGATGGACGCGCTGAACCCGCGCACGCGGGGCAGGGAGATACCCTCGGGCAAGCTCCGCTTAAGCGAGGCCGCGTTCTTCGCGGCGGTCTCCTTCGCCCTCCTCGTGTATTCCGCCTACAGGCTGAACCCGCTCTGCTTCAAGCTTTCGCCCCTGGCGATCCTGATAGTGATCTTTTATTCCTACACGAAACGGTTCACCTGGGCGGCGCACATTTTTCTGGGCATGTCGATAGCTCTTGCCCCGCTTGGGGCCTGGATAGCCGTGACCGGGACCGTGGGCCTGAAAATCATTCCCATGGTAATAGCGGTCGTCTTCTGGCTCGCGGGCTTCGACATCCTTTACGCCCTGCAGGATCTGGACTTCGACCGCGCACACGGGCTTTTTTCCATCCCCGCGCGTTTCGGCACCGGAAAATCACTGCTCATTTCGAGGCTCTGCCACGCGGTGTCCATAGCGATGCTCGTCCTGACGGGGTTTTTATTCGGACAGGGCGTCTTTTACTGGGCGGGGATGGCCTTCGTCTGCGCCCTGTTCGCCTACGAGCATTCCCTGGTCAGGGAGGACGACCTTTCCAGGCTTGACATGGCCTTCTTCAACATGAACGGCTGGATAAGCGTAAGCGTGCTTTTTTTTACGGCCCTCTCTTATCTGGCCTAGTGTGATGTTCCTTACGGAACGCGGCACGCCGGGAGGCGGTTAAAAGCAAGGGCGGTTTGAGGGGATTTCTGTTTTCAGGGGGAGACCTTCACCATTTCCTTTACCCTGCTGTGGAACCGGGCTATCTGTTCTATCTGGTCCTCGCGGGTCAGCCCTTTGTTCTCCAGGATCGAGACGAGGTCTATCAGCTCGGAATCTATGCCCTTTGCAAGCTCGGCCCTGGAACGGTGCTTCCTCTCGTATGAGTCCAGCAGGTTATTGACTTCGCCTATGAAAGACCTGATATAGACGTCATCGTTTTTCCTTACCTGAAGCCGCCTTTCGTAATCGCCTGACAGTATGAGCCTCATCTGCAGCTTGAGCCTTTCGAACGGCCCTATGAACCTGTGCGAAAAGATCATCGTGAAGATGACAACTACGGCGGCGTATCCGGCCATTATCAGGACGAATGGGAGCACATTCTGATGGATGAGTCCGCCAAGCGCCTTGGCCAGATAGATAAGCACTACTCCGGCCAAGAGCGACCAGATTACTATGAAGGCAATCGAGTACCGCAGCTCTTTTGGCACGAAGTACCTTTGCCTTTTCTTCCGGGGCATTTCCGCTTCCCCCTTTTTTTCAAAGATTATAACTCATATACAGGGCCTGCGCATAAGGATTTTTTCCGCCTGAATGCCATTGCAGGTTAGTTCTCAAGGCGGTCTTTTTTGCGTGAAAACAAGCAGGCGTCCCGGAGGGCGGTGCGTGTTGTCACACAAAAAAAAGCGGGTTTCTGCTATGTTATACGGAAAAGGAACTTGCGTTTTTTCCGGGATGCTTTTTTTTAGGTCTTAAACAGCCATCGAATAAGCAGAATCCCGGGAAGGAGCTTTGGATATTCCGGACCGGCACGCATATTGCTTATCGAAGAAGGGATGTTACATTTAGTTGACATACAGCTTCTCACGAGGGCATTCAAGTCTTTTACTGCTCTTACGGGCCTGAATTTCGCCCTGTACGACGACAGGGAAAACCTGGTGATCGCCCCCGCCCGGGAGGACCCCGTGCTCTCGGTAATGAAGACGAGCAGAAAAGGCCAGGAGATATATGCCCGGTTTTTAGAGGAAAACCTGAAGCTTTCGTCGAAAAAGACAAAGGCGCATCTCGCAAGGGGCCCGGCAGGGCAGTTCCATCTGTTCATTCCCGTGCGCTACAAGGAGATTAACCTGGTCGCTCTGGGCGAGGCCTTCTATCCGGCCATGGAGGACTTCGTCAGGTTTTATGAAGAGATGGGGCCGGAGTACGGGCTGCTGGAAAAAGACCCCGTCGAGTGGTCCAGGGAAATAAACGTGCTGCCGGCCGGGACCGCCGAGTGCTATATAGAGGCCATCCAGCCGCTCCTTGAAAACATCATAGCCTCTGGATACGAGAAGGGCGAACTGAGCAAGCACTGGCAATGGTCCAAAACCATTATAAACCTGGCCGCGAACATAAAATCAAGCACCTCGCTGAATGAGATAAGGCAGATGATAATCGACACGGTCATCTTCCTCTTCAACATAGATACGGTCGCGATCTTCTCCCTCCGGGACGGATATTTTTGCCCGGAGGCCGCGGGCGGCAGAAACAGGGATGTGGTCAGCCGTTTCCGGATAGCCGGGAGCAACAAGTTCATAGCCGGGGCGATGATGTCCGACATCCCCGTTTCGGCAATGGACAGCTACAAGCTGTGGCACAACGGCTTCCCGGACGAGATAATCTCGATGTACCTGTTCCCGATATGCTCGGGAACAGGGATGAACGGCTTCCTGGGCGTCTTCAATACCCTCCTGGGCAGGGAGGCCTTCGATTCCATAAACGAGATATGCCGGATAACGGCGTACTTCCTCGACGTGAGAAACATGGGCGAGGAATTCGACAGGAAGAGCGTCTCCCTCAAGATGCTCACCGAGACGACCTCGCAGCTTTACGAGTTTTACAAGGAGCCGCAGAAGCTGTACGAGAGCATAGTGGCGGAAGCGGCCAATATAGCCGGGGCCGAGAAATGCTCCCTCATGCTTCCGGAGGACGGGGGCGACGTGCTCGCAATCAGCGCGGTCAAGGGCACAAGCCCCTGGCTGATGAAGGACGTGAGGGTGAGGAGAGGGGAGGGGATAGCCGGCAAGGTCTATGAACAGGGGGCCCCGATACTTATCGACGGCGAGGAGAGGATGCGGGACTATGCCGTGAGCCCGAAGCCCCTCTTCAAGACGGCCTCCTGCCTCAGCATGCCGCTGAAGGTGTCCGGCGAGGTTGTGGGGATACTGAACCTCTCGGACAAGCAGACCGGCGAGTCCTTCTCCGACGCCGACCTCATGGTGCTCGGGCCTTTTGCGCTCCATGCCTCCATACTCCTCAAACTGAGCCATTTCTACAATACGTCCCAGAAGATGAGGGAGCTTTCCATAACCGACCCGCTCACCGGCCTCTTCAACAGGCGCTATTTCGACGTGCGGCTTGAGGAGGAGTTCCAGCGGGCCAGGAGATACGGGCTCTCCTTTTCGCTGGCCATAATGGACATAGATGATTTCAAGGCCCTGAACGACACCGAGGGCCACATGGCCGGCGACCACGTCCTGAAGGAGCTGGCCCTCATAATGAACAGCTCGATCAGGGCAAATGACATCCTGGTGCGCTTCGGGGGCGAGGAGTTCGCCATCATAATGCCCCAGACCTCGAAGGAGGAGGCCTTCAACGTGGTGGAAAGGATAAGGAGCAACATAAGCACGCTCATGTTCCGGGCCCTGAAGGCATTCCCCGGCAAGAGGCTCACCATAAGCACGGGGATAGCGATGTACCCGGATGCCGGAGAGCAGATTGAGAAGCTGATCATCTGTTCGGACAGGGCCCTCTACAGGGCCAAGATGGGCGGCAAGAACAGGAGCGTCCTCTGGGAGCCGGACTGGGGCAGGAGGCCCGGTTAGGCCCCGCAAACGCCGGAGGCGCGCGCCTTTGCCGGACTTCCTCTCCCAAATGGGAGATTGCTAACCCCCTCCGCCTGGATTAAATTTTGAATAGATTCTTTTCCATGGTGCTCCCGTATCTTCCCCATCCTTCCTTATGAAGGGGGACAATGAAAAATGCAAGACGGCGGAAATATCCTGATAGTGGACGACGAGCCCAATGCGCTGAAGGTGCTTTCGGCCATACTTTCCAGCGAGGGTTACAACGTCTACGGCTCCCCGGACGTCGATAAGGCCGTGAACATAATGAACGGGAACCAGATGGACGCCGTTATCACCGACCTGAGGATGCCAGGGCGTGACGGCATGCAGCTTTTCGAGTACATAAGGAAGAACCACCCGGACATCCCGGTGATCTTTCTTACCGCATACGGGACGGTGGAGTCCGCCGTGAACACTATTACGAACGGGGCGTATTACTACTTCATAAAACCCCCCGACTACCCGAAGCTGAAAGGCGTCCTCTCGAAGGCCGTCGAAGAGCGCAGGGTGAAGGTCTACCGGAAATCCTCCGATATGGGAGTAGAGGGCATCAGGGTGAGGATCTTCGGCAATACGCGGGAGATGAAAAAGATATTCGAGACGATCGGCATAATAAAAGACACCTCAAGCAGCGTCGTCATAACCGGCGAGACCGGCACCGGAAAGGAACTGATCGCGAAGGCCCTCCATTACCAGAGCCGGAGGAGGCAGAAGCCCTTTGTGGCCGTGAACTGCGCGGCCATCCCCAGGGAGCTAATCGAGTCCGAGCTTTTCGGGTTCGAGAGGGGCGCTTTCACAAGCGCCGTCTCCAGGCGTGTGGGCCGCTTCGAGGAGGCCTCCGGCGGCACGATATTCCTGGACGAGATAGGCGAGATCGAGCACGGGCTCCAGGCAAAACTCCTGAGGGTGCTCCAGGAGAAGGAGGTCGAGCGGCTGGGGAGCAACAAAAAATACAAGGTGGACTTCAGGCTGGTGGCGTCCACCAACCGCGACCTGGAAGAGGAGGTAAGGGAGGGCCGCTTCCGCAAGGACCTGTTCTACAGAATAAACGTGGTGCAGATAAAAGTGCCGCCCCTCAGGGAAAGGCCCGATGACATCCCGGTCCTGATGGAAGAGTTCCTTGCGGAGTTCTGCGACCGCGAGCAGAAAAAGCTCTGTGTGCGGGCCGAGGCCGTTGAGAAATTGAAGCAGTATTCCTGGCCGGGGAATATAAGGCAGCTGAAGAACGTCCTTGAGCGCGCCGTGGTGCTGTCAAAGTCCTGTGAGATAGGCATAAGAGAGCTGCCGGAGGAGATAGTCAACGCCTGTTCCGCCGCGGTGGGAGCAGCGGCGGAACCGGAGCAAACCGGGCCTGAGCAGGCCGGCACGGGGCCCAAGACCCTTAAGGAAATGGAATTCCAGGCGATACGGAACGCACTGGACGAATGCGGCGGGAACATCTCGCGCGCGGCCAAGCTCCTTGGTATATCCAGAAAGACCTTCTACAAAAGACTCAGAGAGGAGAGTTAGTTTAGAAGACAAGCCCTGCCGGGACGGGCTTCTGGAAATAAAAGCCCTGCACCTCGTCGCAGCCCAGCGACCTGAGCAAATCCAGCTGGTTCCTCGTCTCCACCCCTTCGGCAACCACCTTCATGTCAAGGTCGTGCGCAAGCGCGATCACCGCCTTCGAAATGGCCTCGTTGTCCGGATCGACGGTGATGGCGTGCACGAAGGACTTGTCCAGCTTCAACCTGTCTATCGGAAGGCGTTTCAGATAGCTGAGCGAGGCATACCCCGTACCGAAATCGTCCAGTGAGAGGTGAATCCCCATCCGCTGGAACTCATGCAGGGCCCCGATAACGGTCTCGGCGTCCTGCATCAGGGTGCTCTCAGTGAGTTCCAGTTCCAGGCAGCCCGGCTCGAGGCCGGACTCTTCGACTATCTTTTTTATGGTCTGCACGATCTCCCGCTGCTTGAACTGCCTCATCGAGAGATTGACGGCTATCCTGACCGGCTGGCATCCAGCTTTCCGCCACTGGGCCCCCTGCCTGCACGCCGTCTTCAGCACCCATTCGCCTATCGGCACAATCAGCCCGGTCTCCTCGGCAAGCGGGATGAAATCCATCGGGCTCACAAGGCCCAGTTCCGGGTGCATCCAGCGCAGGAGGGCCTCCATGCCCGCCATCTCCCCCGACGCGAGGTCTATCTGCGGCTGATAATAAAGGACGAACTCGTCCTTTTCTATCGCCTTCCTCAGATTGCCTTCCAGCCTTATCCTCTCTGAGGAGGCGGCGTTCATGTGTGACGCATAGAACTGAAAGGAGTTCTTTCCCTGCTCTTTGACGTGATACATGGCCGAGTGCGCGTTCCTGATCAGAGCCTCCGAATCATTCCCGTCAGAGGGGTAGAGGCTTATCCCTATGCTTCCGGTCAGGTAGAACTCGTGCCCCTCCAGCAGGCAGGCGCGGGTGAGGGCGTCCAGTATCTTCCGGGCTGTTTTCGCCGCATTCTGCGGGCCCTCTATATTCGAGAGCACTATTATGAATTCGTCGCCCCCCTGGCGGCTTATCGAATCCTCCTCGCGAAGACAGCCGAGGATGCGCTGGGAGATGCGCTTCAGGAGCATATCGCCTTTTTCATGCCCCAGTGTTTCATTGACGGACTTGAACCTGTCCAGGTCCAGGAACAGGACGGCGGCCTGTTCCCTGTGCCTCCGCGCGTGGGCCAGCGTCTGATTGAAACGCTCATTGAAAAGATGCCTGTTCGGGAGCCCGGTAAGCGAGTCGTAATAGGAAAGAAGCCATACCTGCTTTTCCGTGCTCATTCTCTCATAGGCCTCCGCAAGCACGTTTGCCGCCGATTTGAGAAAACAGAGGTCGTCCTCGTTGAAGGCCCGCCTCTTTGCCGTGTGCGCCCCCAATACCCCGAAGCGTTTCGAGTCTTTTCCCTCCACGGGCACGCAGATGGAGCTTGCAAGGCCGCATGCCGGATGGCCTGCGGGGAACGCGAACCTGTTCTGCGCGCTTATGTCTTCGATTGCGACCGCCTCTCCCGTCAGGAGGGCATATCCATGCGGGGCCGTTTCATCCGCGTTTATTCTGAAGCTGCCGGGGGCCTCTATCGGCCAGCCCACGCCGGCCTTCACCAGGAGTTCCTCGCCCCCCGGCTGAAGTTCAAGCACTTCGGAGCAGTCAACACCCAGGGTAAGACCGACAAGTATGGCGGTCTCGGCCAACAGCTCATCCATCCCGGAGCCCGAGAGCGCCCTCTGGCCCATCTCGGCTATGGCGGCCTGCTGCCGCTCTCTGGCCCTCAGCTTCGCCTCCGATTCCTTGCGCTCTGTAATGTCCTTGAAGGAGACTACCACTCCGGCGATTTCTTTCCCGGCATATATGGGGGTTGCGGTATACACGGCCGGCAAGTGGGAGCCGTCCTTTTTCCGGTAAACTGTCTCGCTTGCTTCATGGCCTCGGCTGCCGGAGAGGATCCTGCTTACGGGGCATTCGTCTTCGGAGATGAAATTGGGCGGGCCCTGAGGGCCGCAGCTCAGGATCTCATGGGCGTGCTTCTTCAGCAGCTGGCCCGGCCTGTAGCCCAGCATCGAGGCCCCGGCCGGGTTTATGAAGGCAATCCTGCCCTGGAGGTCCAGTCCGAATATCCCCTCGGCGGCCGAGTTGAGAATAAGCTCGTTGTACTGCCTCAGCCATTCGTTTTTCTTTGCCGCCTTCCGCTCCTGATGGATCAGGACGTCGACAAAGATGCCGAACAGGGTGAAAAGGATGAGGACGGAAAGCCTCACTCCCATGATGTTCCTGTTTGCCGGAACAAAAAACTGCATCAGATTGGCCGGCCTGTGGCCTGCCTTTTCGATTAGGGATTCAAAAAACCAGTAAAGAATGCCCAGGCCGACCCCGAACCAGCCAAGTTTGTTGCGGAGCTTATCGAAAATGAAATCCTTCAGTACCCGGCCCTTATTCAGGCCGGGCTCCAGGCTGATCTGTATGGGTTGCGCGCGGGCGGACAAGTCCCGGGCCAATCTCCCGCCTAACCCGGCTGTTTTAAAAAAAGGCATTCCCGGCACTTCCCCCTGGTCTCTGAAGTGCTCTATTTTAGCATGTCCCCCTTTTGCAAAGCCATTCGTATGTAAATACGTTTCTATCATGGTTTGCTGACCACGCAGGCCTGTTATTTGTAATGGCTCCCCTTATCGCCTATACTATTGCAGCTTTCTGAAAAAACCGGAGGTTAACCGAATGCGAGTGCTGGTCACCGGCGGCGCGGGTTACATAGGCAGCCATGTGGTAAAGGCCCTTGGGGAGAGGGGCCATGAAATCGCCGTATACGACAATCTATCCAGCGGGAACAGGTGGGCGGTCCTCTACGGGGATCTCATTCATGCGGAACTGGAAGATTCCAACGTCCTCAAATCCGTATTGGTCAATTTCAAACCGGATGCCGTCATGCACTTTGCGGCACACATCATAGTGCCTGAAAGCGTCCGCAATCCTTTGAAGTATTACTTGAACAACACGGTAAATACCATTAATCTGCTTAGATTAATGCGCGAATGCAATGTGGGGCTTTTTGTATTCTCATCAACGGCCGCGGTCTACGGGATAGTTGAAACCGCGCCTGTGCCGGAGGGTGCGCCCCTGCACCCCATAAACCCTTACGGCACATCGAAGATGATGACCGAATCCGTTCTTGCTGACCTGGCCCTGGCGGACCAGGATTTCCGCTACACCTCGCTTCGTTATTTCAATGTGGCCGGGGCGGACGGAAGCGGGCGGATCGGGCAGGCATACAGGGAATCGACGCATCTCATAACCCGAAGCCTGAAGACCGCGAAAGGGGAATTCCCAAAGCTGGAGATATTCGGCACCGATTACCCTACGCCCGACGGGACGTGCATAAGGGACTACATCCACGTGGACGACCTTGCGGACGCCCACATACTGGCGCTGGACTATCTAACCGGCGGGGGCGGAAGCCAGGTTATGAACTGCGGATACGGCCACGGCTACTCCGTCCGGCAGGTAGTGGAGATGGCAAAGAAGGTCACCGGGGTCGATTTCAGGGCCGAAGATGCCCCACGGAGGGAGGGCGACCCGCCCGAACTAGTCGCGGACAGCCGGAAACTGAAAAATATGCTGGGCTGGAAGCCCGGCTTCGACGACCTGGAGTACATAATCAAAACCGCCTGGCAATGGGAGAGAAAGCGGAGCTGAAATAGTTCCCCCTCCCTTGATGGGAGGGGGAGGGGGGAGGTGAATCGGCGGTATTCGAAGCCGCCGCCGAGTCCCTACTCGACCGTCACGCTCTTTGCCAGGTTCCTGGGCTTGTCCACGTCGCATTTCTTCATAACGGCTATGTGGTAGGCCAGAAGCTGCAAAGGCACCACGTTCACAAAGGGCGAGAGCGAGGGGTGCGTCGAGGGGACCTTTATAAAATCGCCCACCTTGCCCTCAAGCCCCCGCACCTTGTCGTCCACCACCGCGATTATCTTTCCGCCCCTGGCCTTCACCTCCTCGATATTGGAAAAGGTCTTTTCGAAGAGGGCGTCCATAGGGGCCAGAAATACTACCGGCAGGCCTTCTTCTATAAGGGCGATCGGCCCGTGCTTCATCTCCCCCGCCGGGTAGCCCTCGGCATGTATGTAGGATATCTCCTTCAGTTTCAGCGCGCCCTCCAGAGCGATGGGATAGTTTATCCCTCTTCCAAGGTAAAGGAAGTCCTTCCAGCCCAGCAGTTTTTTGGCGATCTCCCGGATGTCGCCCTCCAGCAGAAGGGTTTTCTCAACAAGCGAGGGCATTTTTTCGAGCTGTTTCCTTATGGTCTCGGCCTCCGCGCGGGTGAGCCTCCCCCGCTTGGTCCCCAGTACAAGGGCCAGCATGGAAAGGGCGGCTATCTGCGCCGTAAAGGTCTTGGTGGAGGCCACGCCTATTTCGGGGCCCGCACGTGTGTAAAGCACGTGGTCGGCTTCTCTCGATGCGGTGCTGCCCGCGGCGTTGCAGATGGTGAGGGCCATGGCCCCCTTCCTTTTCGCCTCCCGCTGGGCGGCCAGCGTATCGGCCGTCTCACCGGACTGGGTTATGGAAATGAAGAGGGTGCTCTTCTCGATCATATTTTCCTTGTACCTGTATTCCGAGGCGATATCCACGTCCACGGGGACATGGGCAAGCCCCTCTATCATGTACTTGCCCACAAGGGCCGCGTGGTAGGAGGTGCCGCAGGCGACTATCTGGAGCCTCCCGATGGAGAGCGCGTTTTTGTGTTCAAGCCCAAGCGCCTCCAGAAACCTGCCGGGTTCGTTAAGCCATTCCCCAAGGGTGTCCCGTATGGCCATGGGCTGTTCGTGTATCTCCTTGAGCATGAAATGGTCGTAGCCTTCCTTTTCGGCCATGGAAGCCGTCCAGTCCACCTCGACCACATCGTCTTCCACGCGCATTTCTTTCGGGGTCCCGTCCAGGGATTCTATCCGTATCCCTTCCCGGCTCATTGCGCATACGTGCCCGTCCTCAAGGAAGATGAACTTCCTCGTATGGGCCAGTATGGCGGGTATGTCCGAAGCGAAAAAATATTCCCCTTCCCCTATGCCCAGCACCAGCGGGCTTCCGTTTCTTGCGGCCAGAAGGACGCCTGGCTCCCGCTCACTGAGGATGCCAAGCGCAAAAGTGCCCTTCAGTTCCCGGATGGCTGCTTTTACCGCGCTTTCCAAATCCATCCCCCTGCTGAAATAATTCGATATGAGCTGGGGGATTATCTCGGTATCGGTCTCGGAGGCGAACCGGTGCCCCTCTGAGACCAGGCGGGACTTTAATTCCATGTAATTCTCTATTATCCCGTTATGGACCACCACGATCCCGTCCGCCGAATGGGGGTGGGCATTTCTCTGGGAGGGGGCCCCGTGGGTGGCCCACCTTGTATGCCCAATGCCAAGGTTCGCCCTGGCGTGTTTGCAGGGAAGGATGGCCTCCAGGTCGCTTATGCGCCCCATGGTCTTGTATATCTCCAGCCCGTTTCCATTCAGATATGCGATACCGGCCGAGTCATACCCCCTGTATTCGAGCCTTTTCAGCCCGTCCATTATTACCGGCAGGGCATCCCTGGAGCCGATGTATCCCACTATGCCGCACATGAATACCTCCGTTGCGTCCATGCATTTATGAAAGGCGTACGGAAATAACGCTGCAAGAAGCGTTCCAGGGCCCCCCGCGAATGGCGGAAGGGCAAGATGGAAGAAGGGAAAAGCAATTTCACGGGGCAGGGAGACGCAATCAACCAGATAAACCTTGACTTTTCCGGCAATTCCTCTAAAAAGGAATATAAGGGCATGTAGAAGGATCAGCCCGTCTGCGTATTGCTGAAAATCCCTGAGCGGGGTTTTCCCCTTGTCTTGTAATTTTCCCGGAACGGAACCCAACATATGATTGAAAACTATAGTTTTCAGACGGATAACGCCTTAAGGATCGAACGGGCTGACGAAAGCCTGTCCGAGCTGACGGGCCTGCCGCTGTCTGAGCTGATAGGAAGGCCTTATTACGACGTATTTCCAAGGCTTTATAACGGCGAAACGGACGCGGTGCTGGCCTCCCTCGCGAAGCAAAAGAACTCGCTTATAAGAAATTACTGCCTGAGGTTCGCGACCAGGCAGATGATAGCCGACGTAAAAATCCGTCCCTCGGAAGGGGAGCAGCCGGGGCACGGCGCAAAAATCATCATCTGTCCCAGGAGCACCTGCCAGCTTGCAAACAAGCTGCATAATTCCCAGCGCCTGATAGACATAGGGAAGATAGCTTCCATCCTGGCCCACGGGGTAAGAAACCCGCTGAATGCCATAAAAGGGGCCGTCGTCTACCTTGGTGAGAAGTACGCCGGGGAGCCCACCCTGACCGAGTTCACCAGGATAATGCACGAGGAGATCTCACGCCTGGACAGTTTCATATCAAGGTTCCTGAGCACGTCCATACCGGACATGGGTACGGAAAGCGACATAAATTCCGTCCTCAGGAAGATAGAGGTCTTCACCTTCCTTCAGGCCCAGGCGGGTGAAATAAGGCCGGAATATTCCTATCGGGATGTCCCCCCGGCCGCGATAAATTCCTTTCAGCTGGAACAGGCCGTATTGAATATTATCAATAACGCGATAGAGGCGATGGCCCCCGGTGGAAAGCTTGCCATCAGGACTTTTGCCGAGCCCCGTCCGGAAGGGGAGTTCGTCGTCATAGAGGTCTCGGACACCGGCCCCGGAATCCAGGAGAACAGGATAAAGGACCTTTCAAAGCCGGTGGGCAAGAAGGGACGGGGCTTCGGTCTTTTCATAACCAGGGAGATACTGAAGTGCCATGGCGGGCTCCTCGAGATAAAAAGCGTAAAGGACGCGGGGACCACTGTCCGGCTTCTGCTGCCGGTCAAAAAGCAATCTCCCGAAGACATTGTATCCCTAAGCGGCAAAATATCGGAATAGCCGCTGTGTCCCTTAGATACAGCCTGTTTCCATTATCTACAAACCCTTCCTGAAAAATCCCGCCCGGAACCATCTCACTTCCAGCCATGGCCCGCGTTAGCCGGGGGTTTCGGCGGGATTTACAGGCGGCCATTAATAAAAGAACACCCGTCATCATTGTCATTCCGGCTTGTCCGGGAGCTTTCTTGAAAACCCCTGCAACGGGAGATTATGAGCGCGCCCCTCCCACATTGGCATGCTGCTTGCTTTCTTTTCTGGAAAGGAGGACCGGATTGAACTGGTACGCCATATACGTTAAATCCAGACACGAGTCCATCGCCGAGGCCGATCTGTGCAGAAGGGGGGTGGCAACTTTTCTGCCGCTCATAAACAGGCTCAGGCAATGGAAGGACAGGAGAAAGATGGTCCAGTTCCCCCTCTTCCCCGGATATCTCTTTGTGAATATAAACCCTGCCGCCCAGGAGATCGTGAACGTGCTCCGGGCCAGGGGGGTGGTAAACATGCTCTCAAGCCAGGCTGGTGTCCCGGACAGGGTCCCCGACGAGGAGATAAGCTCGTTGAGGATACTGCTTGAACAGGGCGAGGGGATAGACGTGTATCCCGCACTCAGGCAGGGGGCCCAGGTGGTCGTAAAAAGCGGGCCCCTGCGCGGCGCAAGGGGGATGGTCATGAAAAAGGAATCGCACTGCATGCTGCTGGTCAATATAGAGATACTTGGCAGGAGCGTAGGCGTGAAGATATACGCCGAGGACCTCGAAGCGGCCTGAGCCGTTAGCGGAGCCAATCGCCGCATTCCGGTTTTTCAAAATTCCCATGTAGCCAAGGAGGCGGAGCATTGCCAAGAAACGGTCCCCTGATAAAGAAAATAGAGTCCAGGTCGGCAAATATCGGCGTCATAGGCCTGGGTTATGTCGGACTGCCCATAGTGATCGCGTTCTGCAGGGCCGGCTTCCAGGTGACGGGTTTCGATATAGACCCGGTGAAGGTGGACCTGCTGCGGAACGGGAAAAGCTACATAAAACATATTACCCCGGAACGGATAAGGGAGACGGGCGGGCTTTTTACGCCAACAAACGATTTCTCGGCGCTCTCCGGGATGGACGCGATGGTGATATGCGTCCCAACGCCCCTGAACGAGCACCGGGAGCCCGACCTCTCGTTCGTCTTCAACACCACCCGGGAGATAAGCAGGTACATGCGGAAGGGCCAGCTCATAGTGCTCGAATCCACTACATACCCCGGCACCACGGACGGCGAGATGCGGGAGTTGCTGGGCAGTTCGGGGCTCAGGGCCGGGACGGACTATCACCTGGCCTTCTCCCCGGAGCGTGAAGACCCCAACAACGGCAAATTCTCTACAAGGACGATACCAAAGATAGTGGGCGGCTACACGCCGGCCTGCAGGGACGCGGCCTGCGCCCTGTATTCGACGATAGTGGAAAAGGTCGTGCCGGTGTCCTCAACCAGGGTTGCCGAGGCGGCCAAGCTGCTGGAGAACATTTACAGGGCCGTGAACATAGCCATGGTGAACGAGATGAAGGTCCTCTTCGACAGGATGGAGATAGACATCTGGGAAGTGATAGAGGCCGCCAAGACAAAGCCCTTCGGGTTCCATGCCTTTTATCCCGGCCCCGGCCTGGGGGGGCATTGCATACCGGTGGACCCGTTCTACCTTACATGGAAGGCAAGGAAATACGACGTGACAACCAAGTTCATCGAACTGGCCGGTGAGATAAACACCAACATGCCTTATTACGTGGTGCAAAAGACCATAGAGGCCCTGAACGAAAGCGGCAAGAGCATACGCGGCTCCAGGGTGCTCGTGCTGGGGCTGGCCTACAAAAAGGACGTGGACGACATGCGTGAGTCGCCCTCGCTGAAGCTCCTGGAGATACTGAAGGCGCGCAATTGCCAGGTGGACTACAACGACCCGTTCATCCCCGCCGTGCCGAACCTGAGGAGATACAGCATCAATAAGCGCTCCGTCGCCCTCACGGCGGAAAACCTTGGCAGGTACGACTGCGTGATAATCGCAACCGACCACTCCGCCTATGATCCCGATTTCATCATGGAGAATGCGCGGCTCATCGTGGACACTAGGAACCTCCTGAAAAAATTCAGCAGGTCCGGAAAGGTAGTCAGGGCATGATGAAGACATACAGGCGCGCAAAGGATCGCTTTAACAGGGACTACCATTTGTCGTCCGGGCTTGCCAAACGGCGGCTGAAAGAGATAACCGGGCTGAATCCGCACTACATAGCCGCTTTCATAACGGGGCTCCTGTTTGCGGTCCTGCTCATTAAGTTAGTGGCGCAATAATGAACAGCGGGCGTCTTAAGGGCGTGTCCCTGTATATACCATTTCACAAGCCCTATATAACGGAAGAGGAGATCTGCGGGGTTGTGGACTCGCTGCGCTCGGGCTGGCTCACGATGGGTCCGAAGACCCTCCGTTTCGAAGAGGCCTTTGCCAGGTACACGGGGGCGGCCCACGCCGTTTCGGTCAATTCCTGCACCGCCGCGCTCCACATGGCCCTGAAGGCGATCGGGCTCGCGGAGGGGGACGAGGCGATAGTCCCGGCGGTCACCTTCACGGCCACCGCGGAGGTACTCTCCTATTTCAAGGCCGTCCCGGTCTTTGCCGAAGTGGAGGCCAGGACCCATAACATGAACGCGCTAAACCTGGAACGCCACATCACCCCCAGGACCAGGGCG
This sequence comes from Nitrospirota bacterium, assembly GCA_014874185.1. Classification (GTDB taxonomy): domain Bacteria; phylum Nitrospirota; class Thermodesulfovibrionia; order Thermodesulfovibrionales; family JdFR-88; genus JACWAF01. The sequence goes on from JACWAF010000005.1 coordinate 44,976, forward strand.
ATACTTCCGGTGCACTTTGCCGGCCAGCCCTGCGACATGGACGAGATAAGAGAACTGGCCCGCAGATACAGGCTCTTTGTCATAGAGGACGCGGCCCATTCGCTGCCCGCCGTTTACCGCGAGAACAGGATCGGCGGCACCGGCGACATGACCTGTTTCAGCTTTTACGCCACGAAGACACTCGCGGCCGGCGAGGGCGGGATGGTCACGACCGGCAATCCGGAGTGGGCCGGCAGGATGCGGACGCTGCGCCTGCACGGGATCTCGAATGACGCATGGAAGAGATATTCCAGGGGGGGCTCCTGGTATTACGAAGTAATGGAGCCCGGCTGGAAATACAATATGACGGACATTCAGGCGGCCCTGGGGCTGGCGCAGCTCGGAAAAGTCGACTGGATGCGCGACATGCGCGCCGAGATCGCGGGGAGGTACACGGACGCGTTCAGGCATGACGAGGAACTCATCGTCCCTTATGTCAAGCCCGACCGGGAAAGCGCCTGGCACCTTTACGTGCTGAAACTGAACCTTGACATGCTCCGGATCGGAAGGGACCGGTTCATAAGCGAGATGGAAGAGCGGGGCGTCGGGGCATCGGTCCACTTCATACCCCTTTACAGGCAGCCCTATTACAGGGACGCTTACGGTTGCCAGGCAAAGGATTATCCCGTCTCCGAGTGGATATATGAAAGGGTGCTGTCTCTGCCAATATATCCGGGCATGATGCGGGAAGACGTCGATGCCGTAATCGAAGTAATTAAATACCTGATAAAGAAATTCAGGAGATGAAGAGACTTTTCGACCTGGCCCTCTCATTCGCAAGCCTGATTGCCCTCTTCCCGTTTTTCGTCCTGATAGCCGCCCTGATCGTGATTGAAAGCGAAGGCCCGGCCTATTTCAGGCAGGAGAGGGTGGGCCGGAATTTCCGCCCCTTTTATATCTACAAATTCCGCACCATGCACCTCAAGGACAGGAGCGCGGGGCCGCTAGTCACGGCCCAGGGGGACAAGCGCGTGACCCGGGTGGGCAAATACCTGAGAAGATACAAGATAGACGAACTCCCGCAGCTTCTGAATATCCTTAAGGGCGACATGAGCTTCGTCGGCCCCCGCCCCGAGGTAATGAAATACGTCGAACTTTTCCAGGATGATTACGCGAAGATACTGGCGGTAAGGCCCGGCCTTACCGATCCCGCGTCAATAAAGTTCCGCAATGAGGAGGACATCCTTTCGGCCTCCGGCAACTGGGAGAGGGATTACATCGACATTATCCTGCCGGAAAAGCTGAGGCTCTCGGGCAAATACCTTGAGAACAGGTCGTTCACCGGCGATATCGCGCTGATGATTGATACGGCAAGAGGGTTCCTGCGAAAATGAAGACCTCACAGAGGCTTGTCTACAACTCGATAGAAAGGCTTGTCATACGGAAAAGGCGGATCGTGATCAGCCTTTTCCTTCTGGTGCAGGCCGCGCTTGCCAATTACCTGGCTTTTATCCTGAGGCATGATTCAATCCTCAAGTACGAGGACCTTGGCGAATTCCTGCGTTTTCTCCCCCTGGTGGTGGCCGTCAGGATGCTCCTCTATCTGAAGGCCGGGCTTTACAAGAGCCTGTGGCGGTATGCCAGCGTAGAGGACCTGGTAAAAATAATAAAGACCTCAACCATGGGCAGCCTCATCCTGCTGGTTTCGATAAGGTATCTCTTCGGAGACGTCAATTATCCCCGTTCGGTATATCTGCTGGACTGGGCGCTCTTTATCCTGATCGCGGGCGGCACAAGGCTCCTGCTGAGGATTTTCAGGGAGTACATGCGGCACGAGCCAGGGCTGAAGAGGGTTCTGATCATAGGGGCTTCCGATGCGGGCGAGATGCTGGTCAGAGAGATAAAGGGCAACCCCATGCACGGATACGAGCCCGTTGGCTTCATCGACGAGGACCCATACAAGAAGGGGCTTACCATCCACGGGGTGCCCATATTCGGCAAATATAACGCAATACCCAAAGTGATTAGCAGGTATAAGCCCGACGAGGTGCTGGTGGCGGCCAGCAACGGCAATCTGAAGAATATCTATGACCTTTGCAAGCCCTTCAATGTGAGCGTAAAAAAACTGCCGCGGCTCTCGGATATCCTGGACGGAAACATCTCCGTCTCGGCCAAGCTGGGCCAGCTGCTGGTGGAGGCCAATATGGTGACAGGGGCCCAGGTGCATGAGGCCCTGGAATATCAGAGGAAAGAGGGCGGCAGGTTCGGGGCCAAGCTGATAAAGCTGGGCTATATAAGCGAGGAGCACCTGGTCTCCTTCCTCAACAAGCAGTTCAGGGTCTCGCAGATCAAGCCCCTGCAGCTTGAGGACCTCCTCCAGAGGGAGCCCGTCAGGACGGACATAAAGCTGCTGAGGGACTTCATCGAGGGCAAGTCCGTCCTGGTGACCGGGGCGGGCGGCTCCATAGGCTCGGAACTCTGCAGACAGATTGTAAAATACGACCCCTCCGTGCTCGTCATGCTGGACCGTTATGAAAACAGCCTTTTTTACGTGGACAGGGAATTAAGGGAGGCCGCCCCGGGCGCGAATATAAAAACCGTCATCTGTGACATCCAGGACAGGCATGGGCTTGAGAAGCTGTTTGCGGCCTGCACGCCCGGCATCGTCTTCCACTCCGCGGCCTACAAGCACGTGCCGCTTATGGAGCACAACCCGGTAGAGGCGGCCAAAAACAATATATTCGGCACCAGCAACCTCCTTGAAACCTCCCGCAAGTACGAGGCGGACAGCTTTGTGACCATTTCCACCGACAAGGCCGTGAACCCCACCAGCATAATGGGTGCGACAAAACGGGTGGCCGAGCTGCTTACCATCAACATGAATTCCGCGTCAAGGAAGACGAAATTCACCGCCGTCCGCTTTGGGAACGTGCTCGGCACAAACGGAAGCGTGGTGCCGATCTTCAGGAGGCAGCTCCAGAAAGGCGGCCCCCTCACCGTCACCCACCCCGAGATGAAGCGATTCTTCATGCTCATCCCGGAAGCCATGCAGCTTGTCCTCATAGCCGCCGCCGCGGGGCGGGGCGGGGAAATTTTCGTTCTGGACATGGGAGAGCAGATAAAGATAACCGACCTGGCCGAAAACCTCATACGGCTCTCCGGGTTCATTCCCCACGAGGAGATAAAAATAGAATTCACGGGCCTGAGGCCCGGCGAAAAGCTTTATGAAGAACTCTTCAACCCCGATGAGAATATACTGCCCACCTTTCACGAGAAGCTGAGGATGGCCGTCTCTGACGTGCCCGCCATCCATCCGCACCACCTCTCGGAACTGGAAGGTTATGTGAAGGAGATGTCCGTGGAAGGGGTGATAGGATGGATACGGACTTTTGTCCCGAGGTACAAGCCCCAGCCGGCAGCCGGGCAGGAGGCCGTCCTCACGGCAAAGGACCTGCCCGTAAAGGCCTGAAATGGCAGCCGTCACTGGGGCAAATGTACTGATAGCCGATGACGAGCCCAATGCCCTGAGGGTGCTCTCGGCAATCCTCTCCAAAGAGGGATACGATGTCCGCGAGTCAGCCGACGTGGAATCGGCGATCAAGGCGCTCTCCAACCGTGATGTGGATGCCGTGATAACCGATCTCCGGATGCCAGGCAAGGACGGCATGCAGCTCTTCGATTTCATCCTGGAGAACCACCCGGAGGTGCCCGTTATTTTTCTGACCGCCTACGGGACGGTGGAATCAGCGGTGGGCGCCATGACACGCGGGGCCTTTTACTATTTCATAAAGCCTCCGGACTACGAAAAGCTCAAGGGCGTCCTGGCCAGGGCCGTGGAGCAGCACCGTTTGAAAACAGGACTCTCCGTTGAGCGCGCCGGATCCAACCCTCTCAGGATCGTGGGCAGCAGCCCGGGCATCCAGAAGATATTCGGGATAATGGATTCCGTGAAGGACTCTGAAAGCAGCGTCCTCATAAAAGGCGAGACCGGCACTGGCAAGGAGATGATAGCGAGGACCCTGCATTTCGGGAGCGTCCGGAGGGACATGCCATTTACGGCCGTGAACTGCGCGGCCATTCCAGGCGAACTCATGGAATCGGAACTGTTCGGCTATGAAAGGGGGGCCTTTACCGGGGCCGTCTCGAGGAGGATAGGAAAGTTCGAGGAAGCGGATGCGGGCACCGTCTTCCTGGACGAAATAAGCGAGCTGGAACTCCCGCTGCAGGCAAAACTCCTCCGCGTCCTCCAGGAGAGGGAGATCGAAAGGATCGGAAGCAGCAGGAAGATAAAGGTCAGGTTCAGGCTGGTATGCTCCACGAACCGCGACTTGTCCCATGAGGTGGCGGAAGGGCGCTTCAGGGAGGACCTCTATTACCGGATAAACGTTGTGCAGATAGACGTCCCACCCCTGAGGGAGAGGACCGGGGACATACCGCTTCTGGCATCTGAGTTCCTGGACGAGTTCTGCCGCAGGGAGGCGAAATGCCTCTCCATCGCCGAAGAAGTGCTGCCCATGCTTGGCAGGTATCAGTGGCCGGGCAACATCCGGCAGCTTAAAAACATGATCGAGAGGGCCGTGGTGCTGGCCGAAGGCGGGGTGATAACCGGCCGGGAACTCCCGGACGAGCTGCAATCCTTCGGGAGAAGGATACTCACGCCCATAAAGACCCTGAAGGAGATGGAATTGCAGGCAATAAAAAATACCCTCAAGGCGTGCAGGGGAAACAAGTCGAAGGCGGCCAGGCTGCTCGGGATATCCCGGAAGGCCTTTTACAGGAGGCTGAGGGAATGCTGAAGGTATGTAACTTTCAGAAACAAGGAATGTTTCCTTTGTATACAGAAAAGAGGAAGTGGACCCGGGCCGTATGAGCGGAATGCTCCAGTCATACAGGCGGATACTGATAATAGACGAGGCCGGATTCTGCCGGGTCTGCTCGGCCCTCCTTGAGGCCGAGGGTTACCGGGCCGAGGCCGTCAGCGACCTGGGCCTTGCGCTCACCCTCTGCAAAACCGGCCCCTTCGGGCTGATCATAACCAGTTATCCTTTCGGGGCGGGTATTTTCAAGGAGATAAAGGGCCTGAAGACCCCCATGATTGTCCTCTCCGACCAGGTCAGCAGGGAACTGATAGGGACCCTTCAGCTCCTGGACAGTTCATATTGCATGATAAAACCCATAGATTACATGAAATTCAGGGGGGTGGTGAGGCGGGTGTTGAGCGGGGCCGAATGCGGGAATGGATGCAAGATCATATGAATTCCGGGCACGGTGTTTGCTTTCCCGGATTGAGAGAACTCTCATGGCCCTCCGGGTGGTGTAACCCAGGAGGCGGAGCATTGCCCGGGGCTGAAAGGAGATGGCGATGAAGGCCGTTATACTTGCCGGCGGGCTTGGCACAAGGCTGGCCGAAGAGACCGTGACCAAGCCAAAGCCCATGGTCGAAGTGGGCGGGAAACCGATGCTCTGGCACATTATGAACATCTACTCCGCCTACGGCATAGACGAGTTCATAATAGCCGTGGGCTACAGGGCCGAGGCCATAAAAAAATATTTCCTTAACTTCTACGCCATCAACAACGATATCACGATAGACCTCTCGCACGGAGAGACCATAGTGCACGGCGGAAACCAGCCCAAATGGAAGGTGCATGTAGTGGATACGGGGCTTTATACCCAGACGGGCGGCAGGCTCCGCCGCCTTAGGAAATGGCTTGAGGATGAGGATTTGTTCATGTTCACCTACGGCGACGGAGTGGCGGACGTGAATGTCCGTGAGCTGCTCGCCTTCCACCGTTCCCATGGCAGGCTGGCCACGGTCACCACGGTGCGCTCTCCGGCGCGGTTTGGAAGGATCTCATTCGACGGCGACCGGATCACCGATTTCTACGAGAAGCCCCAATCCGGAGAGGGCTGGATTAACGGGGGGTATTTTATCCTCTCCCCGGCCGTCCTGGACTACATAGAGGCGGACGACACGGTCTGGGAGCGCGGCCCGGTAGAAAGGCTGGCCAGCGAGAAACAGCTTGCAGGATACAGGCACTACGGGTTCTGGTCCTGCATGGACACCTTAAAGGAAAAAAATTACCTCGAAGACCTCTGGAATTCGGGCAAGGCGCCCTGGGTGGTCTGGGCCTGATGATAACGGCGGATTTTCTGGTAATAGGCGGGGGGATTATCGGCCTGACCGCCGCGCGCGAGCTGAAAAAGACATATCCGGGCTCCAAGGTGGTGCTCATCGAAAAGGAGCCCGATTGCGGCCTGCACGCAAGCGGCCGCAACAGCGGCGTGCTCCATGCAGGCTTCTATTACACGAAAGACACAATGAAGGCGAAATTCACCAGGGAGGGCAACCGGGCCCTTACAGAGTATTGCGAGTCCAGGAGAATACCCGTAAACAGGTGCGGAAAGCTTGTAGTCGCCAGAAACCAGAGCGAGCTGGCTTCGCTGCGCGAACTCCTCGAAAGGGGAAAGACCAACGGGATAGAACTGCACGAGATACCCGAGGCGGAGGCCAGAAAGATAGAGCCCCGCGTAAAGACGTTCGGCAGCGCTCTCTTCTCCCCCACCACTTCCACCGTAAACCCCGTGCAGGTGATGCGGGAGATGAAAAACGACGCGATACGCGAGGGCATAAAGGTCCATACCGGTGTGAGATATACCGGCAGGAACGGGAAATCGGTAAAGACTAGCGCGGGCGACTACCAGGCCGCTTACCACGTGAACGCCGCGGGCCTTTACGCCGACAAGATTGCCAGGGACTTCGGCTTTTCGGAGAACTACTGCCTCCTGCCGTTCAAGGGCATTTATCTGTACTCCGACGAGCCGCCCGGCTCGGTCAGGACCAACGTCTACCCAGTCCCGGACCTTGGGAACCCGTTCCTGGGCGTGCACTTTACAGTCACCTCAGAACGGAAGATAAAGATCGGCCCCACGGCCATCCCGGCATTCTGGCGGGAGCAGTATGGCATGCTGGACAATTTCTCGCTGACCGAGCTTATGGAGATAGTGGCGCGCGAGTTTACGCTTTTCCTTTCCTCGAAATTCGACTTCAGGAGACTGGCCCTTGAGGAGATGAAGAAATATTCCAGGAACTACATGGTCTCGCTTGCATCCAGTCTCCTCAGCGGCGTCAACAGGGACGTCTTCAACAGGTGGGCCCGGCCCGGCATAAGGGCCCAGCTCGTAAACACGAAAGAAAAAAGGCTGGAGATGGACTTCGTGCTGGAAGGCGACGAGGGTTCCATGCACGTGCTGAACGCGGTCTCGCCCGCCTTCACTTGCTCGATGCCTTTTGCGAGGCACATCTGCGCGGAAATAAAAAAGCGGATCAACCAGGAGCGCCAATGAAGATACTGATAACCGGGAACATGGGCTATATCGGCCCTTCCGTAATCAGAGAGCTTAGACAATCATATCCATATGCCACGCTTGCGGGGTACGACAGCGGCTTTTTCGCCAGCTGCCTCGCAAACGCCGACTTCCTTCCGGAGCGGCGGATGGACTACCAGCACTTTGGCGATGTGAGGCATCTGCCCGAGTCTCTCCTGGAAGGCACGGACGCGGTAATCCATCTGGCGGCAATATCGAACGACCCCATCGGGAACATGTTCGAGGACGTCACCTATGAAATAAACTACCTGGCCACGGTTGAGCTTGCGAAAAGGGCCAGGGCAAAGGGCGTGCGCTCTTTCGTATACGCCTCAAGCTGCAGCATGTACGGCCATGCCGAGGACGGCGCCCGGACGGAACTGTCGCCCCTGAACCCCCTCACCGCTTATGCGAAAACGAAGGTGTTTTCGGAGAGACAGCTTGAACAGCTTGCAGGGAAGGACTTCAAGGTGACAAGCCTCAGGTTCTCCACTGCCTGCGGCATGAGCGAGCGGCTGAGGCTGGACCTCGTCCTGAACGATTTCGTGGCGAGCGCGGTTGCAGGCGGAAGGATAACGATCCTCAGCGACGGGGCCCCCTGGAGACCGCTTATAAATATAAAGGACATGGCGAGGGCGATAGACTGGGCGGTTGGCAGGAGCGTTGAAAACGGCGGTGAATATGTTGCGGTAAACGTGGGCAGCAGCCGGTGGAATTACCAGGTAAAAGACCTGGCCCGGGCGGTGGCGGAGGTGATCCCGGGGACCGGGATAAGCATCAACCCGAATGCCCGGCCGGACAAACGCTCCTACAAGGTGGACTTCTCGCTTTATGAGCGCCTGGCGCCCGGGCACCAGCCGGGGGTAGACCTCCTTTCCACGATAAGGGAGTTGAAAGAGGGGCTGGAATCCATGGGATTTAATGACCCTGATTTCAGGAATTCCCGGTTCATACGCCTGAACGTGCTCAGGGACTTCAGGGAACGCGGCATCCTCAGCGAAAAGCTGGAATGGGTTGAAAAAAGCGTGCCGGCCTCCGTTGAGCGCCAGGAGGCCGCCATATGAAAAAGAACGGCGGGTTCGCCTGCAGGTTCTGCGGGGCGGCCCTGGAGCACGACTTCGTGGACCTCGGCATGTCGCCGCTCGCGAACTCGTATCTGAAAAGAGAGCAGCTCCTGCAGATGGAACCCTTCTTCCCGTTGAAGGCGTTCGTGTGCGGCTCGTGCTTCCTTGTGCAGCTTCCGGCTTTTAACACCCCCTCCGAGATATTCGGCGATTACGCCTATTTCTCTTCGTACTCTGACTCCTGGCTGGCACACGCAAAAAAGTATGCGGAAGAGGTTTCGGTCCGCTTCGGCCTGGGCTCCTTCAGCCAGGTGATAGAAGTGGCCAGCAATGACGGCTATCTCCTGAAGAACTTCAAGCTGAAAGGCGTCCCCGTGCTGGGCATAGAGCCCGCCCGGAACGTGGCCCAGGCCGCGATCAAGAGCGGGATACCCACGCTGATAGAGTTCTTCGGCCGGGAGTCCGCCGGGCATCTGGCAAAAGAGGGCGTCCATGCGGACCTCCTTGTCGGCAACAACGTGCTGGCCCATGTGCCGGATATAAACGATTTCGTCGCGGGAATGAAAACGGTCCTTAATTCGCGCGGCGTTATAACAATGGAATTTCCGCATCTCATGCGCCTGATGGAGCAGAACCAGTTCGACACCATATACCACGAGCATTTCTCCTATTTCTCCCTGGTCACGGCCGAAAAAATATTCGCCGCGCACGGGCTTGTCATTTTTGATGTCGATGAGCTTCCCACTCACGGCGGCTCTCTGAGAATTTACGCGCGCCACGATGATGACAATTCGAAACCCGTTGGGCCGAAGGTGGCGGGCCTGATGGAGCGCGAGATCAATGCCGGTTTCACCGATCTCCATTTTTACAGGTCATTTGCCGAGAAAGTAAAGGACACGAAACGTAAGGTGCTTGATTTCGTGATAAGGGCCAAGGCAGAGGGAAAGAGCGTGGCCGGATACGGCGCCCCCGCCAAGGGCAACACGCTTCTCAATTACTGCGGGATCAGGACGGATTTCATTGAGTTCACGGTAGACCGCAGTCCGCACAAACAGGGCCTTTACCTGCCGGGCACGCACATACCCGTCCATCCTCCGGAGAAGATCGAGGAGTCCATGCCGGATTACCTGGTTGTGCTGCCCTGGAACCTGAAGGAAGAGATCATGGAGCAGATGTCCTTTATCCGCCAGTGGGGCGGAAAATTCGTGGTCTTCATCCCCGAAGTCAGGGTGCTTTGATGAGATTTAAGGAAACCAGGCTGAAGGACGCCTGCATGGTGGAGCCCGAGAGGATGCGGGACGAGCGGGGCTTTTTCGCCCGCGCCTGGTGCGAAAGGGAGTTCCGGCTAAAGGGTATAAACTTCCGCACCGTCCAGTGCAGCATCTCTTTCAGCAGGCATGCGGGCACGCTCCGCGGCATGCACTTCCAGGTGGCCCCTTACGAAGAGGCAAAGATCGTCAGGTGCACGAAAGGCGCCGTTTATGACGTCTTCATAGACCTTCGCCCAGGTTCCGAAACATACAAGAAATGGGATTCCGCCGAGCTTACGGAAGAAAACAGAAGGATGGTTTACATCCCCAAGGGCTTCGCGCACGGCTTCCTCACCCTTCTGCCGGATACGGAGGTCTTCTACCAGATGTCGGAGTTCTATGCACCTGGGTATGCCCGGGGGGTCAGATGGAATGATCCGGCCTTCGGGATCGCCTGGCCGGACCTGGTGAAGGTCATATCGGAAAGGGACAGGCTCTATCAGGACTTCCAATCCATAGAGTGCCAGCTCATATGAATACGCTGCTTGAAAGGGAATCACCCCCGATGACGGTTGGATGCGAGATGCACCGGCTCGCGGCCGAGCTTTACCCGTTTGCGCGCAGCATAACCGGGGACGGCGTAAGGCGCACGCTGGAGACGCTGAAAAGGGAGATGCCCTTAAGCATTTATGAGGTCCCATCGGGCACCCGGGTCTTCGACTGGACGGTGCCCAGGGAATGGAATATCAGTGACGCATGGATAAAAAATGAAAAAGGCGAAAAGATAGTGGATTTAAAAAACTCGAACCTCCACGTGCTGAACTACAGTGTCCCCGTGCACGGCAGGTTCACCCTGGACGAACTGAAAGGCCACCTGTTCACATCTGCCGAGCATCCGGACTGGATACCTTACCGGACTTCCTATTACAAGGAGGACTGGGGCTTCTGCATGTCCCACAAGGATTACGAGCGGATGGAAGAGGGCCGGTACGAGGTCCTCATCGACAGCGAACTGAAACCGGGCTACCTGACTTACGGAGAGTGTTTCGTGGAAGGGCTGACCGGAGAAGAGGTGCTCATATCAACCCACGTCTGCCATCCTTCGCTTGCAAACGATAACCTCTCAGGGATAGCGGCATCGGCCTTTCTGGCGAAACAGCTCTCCGGGCTTGACAGCCGCCTTTCATACAGGTTCCTCTTCATTCCGGGCACGATAGGGGCGATAACGTGGCTTGCCCTGAACGAAAGCAAGATCAGGAAAATCAGGCATTGCCTCGTGCTTGCCTGCCTGGGCGATCCGGGGATGTTCAGTTATAAAAAATCGCGCTCTGGCAGCTCCCCGATAGACAGGGCGGCGATCAACTGCCTCAGGCACTCGGGAAAGAATTACAGGTTGCAGGAGTTCATCCCCTTCGGCTATGACGAGCGGCAGTACAACTCGCCCGGAATAGGAATACAGGCCGGATGCCTTATGCGCACGCCGCACGGGATGTATCCGGAATACCATACCTCGGCGGACGACCTTGACCTTATCAGGCCCGAATGCCTTGAGGAGTCGCTGGGCCTGCTGCTGTCGATCATGAAGACCCTGGACGGTGACCTTAAATACATAAACATGAACCCCAGGTGCGAGCCTCAGCTTGGCAAAAGGGGGCTCTATCCCCCAACCGGCGGACAGGCCGAAAGGAAATCGGCCGAGATGGCGCTCCTCTGGGTGTTGAACCTCTCGGACGGTGGAAATTCCCTGCTGGATATCTCCGAGAGGTCCGGCCTTCCATTCGAACTTGTAAAAAACGCCGCTTCGGCCCTGGCGGAAAAAGGACTCCTGGGCGCGGCATGAGCTATTTTTTCGGAAAAACGGCCGTGGTCACCGGCGCCTCAAGCGGGATAGGGCGGGCCATCGCCCTGGCGCTTGCCTCAAAAGGGGCAACCCTGGCCCTTGCGGGGCGTGATACGGAAAAGCTGAACTCGATAAAAGAAGAGGCCCGCACCGCCACTGAAATATTTTTATACAGGGCGGACCTGAACTCTGAAGACGATATCAAGGATTTGAAGAAGTCGCTGGAAAAAGACCATAAGAGGATAGACCTCCTGATCCACAGCGCGGGACGTTTCTCGATGGGCCGGTTCAGAAGCGCGCCGGTCTCCGAGATGGATGCCATGTACAGGATAAACGTGAGGGCCCCTTATCTGCTGACCCAGGCCCTGCTGCCGATGCTGGCGGCATCCGGGGGGCAGGTCGTCTTCATGAATTCAAGCGCCGGCCTCACGGCAAGGGAAAACGCGGGCCAGTATGCCGCCACCAAGCACGCCTTGAAGGCCGTGGCGGACAGCCTGCGGACCGAGGTCAACCGGGACGGGATACGGGTGATAAGCGTTTATCCGGGCCGGACGGCCACGCCCATGCAGGAGGCAGTCCACAGGGCCGAGGGAAAAGAATACAGGCCGCACCTGCTGATGCAGCCCGAAGACATAGCCATTCTCCTGATGAATGCCCTCTCGCTGCCCCGGACCGCCGAGGTAACGGATATACATATGCGCCCGCTCACAAAATATCCCTGAGGTGATGAATGCAGGAATTTGCGAAAAACGAGGAGGTCCTTGTGCAAATCCGCCCCACTCGCGGTTGGGTCTCGCTGCAGTTGAAACGGCTCTGGGACTACCGCGAGCTTGTTTATTTCCTTACCTGGCGGGACGTAAAGGTGCGCTATAAACAGACGGTGCTGGGGGCCTCATGGGCGATTATCCAGCCGCTGTTCACAATGGCGGTCTTCAGCCTTTTTTTTGGAAAGCTGGCCAAGGTGCCATCGGACGGCATCCCGTATCCGGTCTTCAGCTATGCGGCGCTCGTCCCGTGGACATTCTTCGCGAACGGGTTGAATATGGCCTCAAACAGCCTTGTCTCAAGCGCGAACCTTATAAAAAAGGTCTATTTCCCCCGCCTGGCCATGCCGCTGGCAACCGTGCTGAGCGGGGGGGTGGATTTCGTTCTGGCCTTCGCGGTGCTGGTCGGGATGATCTATTTCTTCGGCATGGGGATAACCGCAAACGTGGTGTATCTTCCCTTTTTCCTCATGCTCACCTTCTGCACCTCGCTTGGGGTCTCGCTCTGGCTTTCGGCCATGAACGTGCAGTTCAGGGACATCAGGTACATAATACCGTTTTTGACCCAGCTTTGGATGTTCGCAACGCCGATAGCCTATCCGAGCGCCCTTCTTTCGGACCGGTGGCGGACGGTTTACGCCCTGAACCCGATGGTGGGCGTGGTGGAGGGGTTCCGGTGGGCCCTTCTGGGCACGAATACCGCGCCTGGGCCGATGGTCATCGTTTCGACGGGGGCAAGCCTCCTTCTGCTTTTAACCGGCTCCTTCTACTTCCGCCGCATGGAGCGCACTTTCGCTGACGTGGTATAGGGACATGGGCACCGCTATTCTGGCAGAAAACCTTGGCAAGGAATACAGGATCGGGGGAAGGCAGGAGGGCTATAAGACCTTCCGCGAGGCCGTCGTGGAGACATGCATCTCCCCTTTCAGGAGGGCCAGGAATCTGATAATGGGAGATGCATCCGGCGCGTCCGGCCTCAAGGAGACCATCTGGGCCCTGAAGGACGTCTCGTTCGAGATCAGGCAGGGAGACATCGTGGGAATAATCGGCAGGAACGGCTCCGGGAAAAGCACGCTCCTGAAGATACTCTCCCAAATTACGGAGCCCACCTCCGGCTATGCCGAGGTGCGCGGCAGGGTAGGGTCTCTCCTGGAGGTGGGGACGGGGTTCCATCCCGAACTTACGGGCAGGGAGAACATTTACCTGAGCGGGGCCATCCTGGGCATGAGGAAGCGCGAGATCGTGAAGAAGTTCGAGGAGATAGTGGCCTTTGCGGAGATAGACAAGTTCATCGATACGCCCGTGAAGCACTATTCAAGCGGCATGTACCTGCGGCTTGCCTTTGCCGTGGCCGCCCATCTGGAGCCCGAGATACTCCTTGTTGACGAGGTGCTTGCGGTGGGCGACGCGCGGTTCCAAAAGAAATGCATGAACAAGATGCAGGACGTGGGGCAGGAGGGCAGGACCGTACTCTTCGTCTCCCATAACATGCCCGCCGTAACCAGGCTGTGCAGGAATGCGGTCCTCCTTGAGGAGGGCCGCATATTGCAGATCGGGCCCTCCCATAAAGTGGTGAGCGCCTATCTCAGTTCGGACGCTGGCACCACGGCGGCGCGCGAATGGGAGGAGAAGAGGGCCCCAGGCGGCGAGATCGCCCGTTTAAGGGCCGTCCGAGTGCGTTCTGAAAACGGGGAGACAACGGACAAGGTGGACATCCGCGAGCCGGTCAGGATAGAGATGGAATACGATGTGCTGAAGCCGGGCTGCAGGCTGCTGCCGGTTTTTTATTTTCATAATGAAGAAGGCATCCTGGTTTTTGAATCCAATGATATGGACCCGGCGTGGAGAAAAAAGCCCCGTCCCGCCGGACACTGGAAGAGCACGGTATATATCCCGGCGGATTTCATGGCCGAGGGAATCGTATATGTAGGGGCGGCGATGGTAACGCTGGATCCCGTTCTGGGACAGTTCGATGAGCACGATGCGGTCGCGTTCCAGGTTTATGACGGAAATACCGGAGACTCCGCCCGCGGCGAGTGGCCCGGCGAGATTGCCTCGGCAGTGATGCCCCTCTTCAAATGGCGCACGGAACATGAACAGGGCCATGCAATGACGGAAGCCTCAGGGGCCGGAAGAGCGGGGGCCAGATGAGGAACTCTCTTTTGGACCTGATGAAATGCCCCTTCTGCGGGGGGCGGTTCAACCGGACCGTTATGGATGGCGCCGCGGGGGAAACCGAATACGGGCTTCTTGAATGCTACTGCGGCAAATACCCGGTAATAGCGGGAATTCCCGTGCTGAAAAAAGACCCTTCCGGGGAGCTGGACAGGATAGTAAGGATTTTAGAGTCCGGGCGGCACAGGGAAGCCCTCCTGGAGATGATCACGCCCGCGGAACTTAAACAAAAGCCCCAGGCAGCCGCAAGAAGGATCTTTAACCTGGTTCGGGCCGGCATCCATGGCGATCCCGCTAAAAGATGGAAGGCCCGTGCCTCCGAACTGCTATGGAGCGGTTCAGGCCGCCTCACGGCGTGCGATCTTCTGAGCTTCTATTTCAGGGACAAGGATATTTTCTACTATTTCGCGTATCGCCAAAGCCAGCCGCGCTATCTTGTGGGCCTGTCTTTTGCAAGCCTGGTGAAGGGGGCGGGGCCGGTCCTTGACCTTGCCTGCGGCTGCGGACACCTGACCGGATATCTCGCCAAAAACTCAGGCCGGGATGTGGCCGGAATAGACGAATTCTTTTTTGGCCTCTATATGGCAAAACACTGGATCGCACCGGCAGCGGAATATGTCTGCTGCAGGGCGGACTCCACCCTCCCGTTCTCCGGCGGGGCGTTCTCATCCGTGTTCTGCTCGGACGCCTTCCATTATTTCGGGAACAAGGCCGGCGCCGTGCGCGAGATGAAAAGGCTTTTAACCGGAAAAGGGCTGATGCTTTTTGCGTGGGTTCACAACGCCCTCCGCAGGCGCGCATATGACGGCAGCCCGCTCCCGCCGGCAGGCTACGCATCCCTGTTTGAAGGCATGAATTACTCGATTGTATCAGCAAACGATGTGCTGGAGAGGTACTTGCGGAAGAAGGCCCCGGCTCTCCTCAGGTTTCCGGGCGCTTCGGTTGAAAACGAGCCGCTCCTATGCATGGCGGCAAGCACGGGAAGGGAGATCGAGGGCGACTACGGCGAATTCGAGGAATGGCCGCATGCCCAGGGGGACCTGGGCCTCAATCCCATTTATTCAAAAAACGCCCGGCTTAACGGGAGAATGCATCTGCGCCGCAGCTTCCCAAGCGCCGGTTATGAGCGGGAGCACCCCGAGTCCAAAAGATATCTTCCGGAAGAGATCGAGATAAGGCCCCAAGCCCTGTCGGATTTGAAAGAAGGCAGGCGGACGGCGGAGATAAACAAGCTGATCGGCGATTTTGCCGTAACGGCAATGCCGAGACGGTATATGGAATGGTAGGAGGGGCCCTGAAATCCGTCATTGTCGCCGCCCATCCCGACGACGAGGCGCTCTGGTTCAGCTCAATACTGAACGAGACGCGCGATATCACGATATGTTTTCTGGGCATCAAGTCAGACCCGGCCCGCACCAGCGGAAGAGAACGGGTCCTTTCGGCCCATCCGCATGAAAACCTGAGGGCGCTGGCAATCCGGGAGGCGGGCGTTTTCGGGAGGGCCGACTGGAACTCGCCGTCCGAGACCGGGTATGGGCTCCTGCTCTCAGACAGAAACAGCCCTTCCGATATCACCTATAAACAGAACTTCTACAAATTGAAAATGGTTTTAAGGGAAAGGCTCGCCGGGTTCGAGCGCGTCTTCACCCATGGCCCCTGGGGCGAATACGGAAACGAAGAACACGTGCAGGTCTACAGGGCCGTTTCCGCGCTTCAAAAAGAGCTTGGTTATCAGGTCTGGTTTCCAGGCTATTACTCCCAGAGGTCGTCCTTCCTATTTTTGAAATACCTTCCGGCCCTGGACAATGAATACATCCTTGCGGAAACGGACCGGGGCATGGCGGAAACCCTGAAGGGGCTCTATGTTGAAAACGGAGCCTGGACCTGGTTTCCAGGATGGAAATGGCCCGAAAGGGAGAGTTTTCTCAGGCTGGCCCCGGAAGCTCATCCCGAAGACAAGCCGCATGACGCGGAAGGCGCCCTCTTCCCTCTGAACTTCATAAACTTCGGGCTCCCACTGAAAAAGAAAGAACCGGCGGGGCAGGCCCTGCTTAGGCTGGGAAGGGCCTGCTTCCCTCATCAATAATGAAAGTGGCGAACCTCCTTTACAGCGATTACACCGTATGCGGAGGGGCTGGAATCATGATGCTCCGGCAGCATGAGGCCCTGCGGTCGCTGGGTGTGGACTCGCATATCCTCTGCCGCGTGAAGACGGTCAACTCGCCGCAGGTGCATGAGATCAAAATATCAAAGAACATGAAGAGGCTGGAATACGTGCTGATGCAGGCCGCGCGCAGGCTTGGGTTCAACGACCTGCACTGCCTCAGTTCCTACTCGATCGGCGATGAGGAAGTGATCGAATCCGCCGATGTTGTCCATATACATGGGATACACGGAAATTTCTTTTCCTATCTTGCGCTTCCCGCGCTCACAAAAAAAAAGCCCACCCTCTTCAGTCTGCACGACATGTGGTGCTTTACCGGGCATTGCGCATCGAGCTACGACTGCGAAAGATGGAAGACCGGATGCGGAAACTGCCCATATCCGCAGATACACCCGCCGGTGAGAAGAGATACCACCCGGCTTGTCTGGAAGCTGAAAAAACGGGCCTTCGAAAACTCCCCTTTTGAAATAGCGGTGCCAAGCAGGAAGATGCTGGAACAGGTGGAAGAAAGCACGCTGAAAGGCAGGAAGGTCCATTACGTGCCCTTGGCGGTGGACACGGAAATATACAGGCCCACTCACGATTGGGGGCTGAAACAGCTCCTGGGCATCGGGGAAAAGAAAAAAGTGGTCCTCTTCTGCACGAACGACATGAAAAACCATTACAAGGGGGGCGACCTTCTGCTGAAGGCGCTTGCCGGGATGAGCGAACCGCTCAAAAGGAAGCTCCATCTCCTGATACTTGGAAAAGGCGGGCAGGGCTTTGCCGAAGGCACCGGGATTGAGGCGATGGACCTGGGCTACATAAGCAACGAGCGGCTCAAGGCCGCCATCTATTCGCTGGCGGACGTCTTTGTCCACCCGACCCGCTCGGACAATTTCCCGCTTGTCATCCTCGAAAGCCTGGCGTGCGGCACCCCGGTGGTCTCTTTCATGGTGGGCGGCATACCGGACATGGTGCGCCCCGGCCTGACGGGGTATCTGGCCCGTTTCGAGGACGTCGGGGATTTCGCGAACGGGATGACCTGTCTTTTGGAAGACGATTCACTGCTTGACCGGATGAGGGACAACTGCAGGGAAACAGCAGTGAAAGAGTATGACCTCAGATCGTATTCAAAAAAACTGATAGATATATACGGCGGCATTTCCGCAAATTAGCACCCGTCCATTCAGGAGGCAAAATGAGACCACGCAAGACGGTTCTGAAAACGCTCTTCCTTATTCTGATGGCGATTTGCCTTGGCGCGGGCACATCCTGGGCCGTAATAGGCAGCTGCGATTCCCCGGCCCGCATAATGCCGCTTGGCGACTCGATCACGCAGGGCGTTCAGGTCGACAACACGCCTGATTCGCTTCTGGTCGGCTATAGGCAGCCCTTGTATCTTTCTCTTACGCAGAATAACCGGCACAAAGTCGATTTCGTAGGCTCTTTGCAGAACGGGTGTTCGGCCACCCCGTATTTCGATTGCGCCCATGAGGGACACCCTGGCTTTTTGAGCGGCCAGATTGCCCAGAACGTATACAGCTGGCTGCAGTTGAACCCGGCGGATATCGTTCTTCTGCATATAGGCACCAACGACCTTATGGTCAAACCGGCCGGTGAGGATTACCTCTCCGCTGACAATATCTCGAAGATACTGGACGAGATATACCGCTATAACCCGAAGATACTGGTCGTGCTTGCCCAGATAATCAATTGGCAGACCTATAACCCCGATGTAGCCACTTTCAACCAGAACATCGCGGATATGGCTCTGGCCAGGATACAGAACGGCGACGATCTGATCCTCGTGAATATGGAAAATGCGCTCAGTTATCCGGATGACATGGCCAGTCTGCTCCATCCCGACCAGACCGGCTATAAAAAGATGGCGCAGGTATGGTTCAATGCGCTGGACAATGTCCTTCCGTTCTGCGGGAATGAACCGCCCACGAAGCCGCAGCTGGTCGCGCCGGAAGACAACCAGACCGGCGTGGGCAAAAACGTCACCTTCGAATGGAACAGGTCAACCGACCCCGATGGCGGCAAAGTCAATTACAGCCTTTACTATTGCGAAAGCCCTGATTTCGCGAACTGCCCCCCATTGAACATAACCGCACAGCAGGCGCGTCTCCGGAACACGAAGGGCTATGGTGCAGGCCTGCTGTTATTGGCGGCCGTTCTGGCTTTTCGGGCAAGGCGCAAAAAGAGGCTGGCCCTGCTTGTGTTCATCCCGCTCATCACGGGCTTGTTGTTGGTCTCCTGCAGCGGGGGAGGGGGGACCGCTCAGACCCAGCCGCCCCCATTTGACGGGCTCTCCTATACGGCTGGCCTCAATCCGGGCACGACTTATTACTGGAAGGTGGCGGCCGTTGATTCAAACGGCGCGTCTTCGGAAAGCGGCGTCTGGTCTTTCAAGACGAAATAAACAAGCTCACAAGGGTCTTGCGCAATGGCTATTCAGTCGTAATAACTTCAACGAAGGAGGAGAATATGAAGAGGTCAGGGTTCCTGGTTTTATTTTCCGCGTTTGTTGCAGTCTCTCTTGTGTTTGGGGTCCTGCCGGGCAAATCATGGTCGGCATCATGTCCCGATCTGGGTTACTGGAGACTTGACGAACAGTCACAGCCTTACAAGGACAACATCTTCGGCGAAAACGCCACATGCACGAACTGCCCCAGCCCCGGCACGGGAATCGTCAACGGCGCGCAGACCTTTACCGCCGGTTCCCAGGTGAGCGTCCCCTATGTCAGCGACATGGACTACATATTCGGCTTTGGCGCCACCGACAGCTTCTCGCTCGAGGCATGGGTAAAGGCCGATCCCGGCAACCTCTGCACCAATGTCCAGAGCTTTCTTGGCCGGGTTGAAGACTGGGACCATCTGCAGTGGTACATAGGCTGCGCCCAGGGCGGCAGCAGTCTGTTTGTCCTGCATGACGCCCTCGGGAAAGGCGGCGAAGTGGACGGCACGGCGAAGATCAACGACGGCAACTGGCACCAGGTGGTTGGTGTGCGTGATGCTTCGGCGAACCAGATATTGCTGTATGTTGATGGCAAACCCGACGGTTCCGCCCCTATCACCTTATCCAGCAATTTCAAATCCAGCACGAACCTTACGCTTGGCTGGCTCTCATACGGCTCAGACGGCAACCACTGGCTTGGCGCGCTGGACGAAGTGGCCGTATTCGGAAACGCCCTCAGCGCGGGCGATGTTGCCGCCCAGTACTCGAAGATAACCACCAGCCATGTTGGTTATTGCGATAATGCGCCGGTGTCAACGGACAATCCGCCCACCGCGCCCGTGCTGGTCTCTCCGATTGACAACGCAACCGGGGTGGACACGAGCGTGACCTTCCAATGGAACCATTCGACTGACCCCGAAGGCGAAGCCATCAGCTATGACCTTTATTACTGCGACAACCCCAACCCGCAGGCCTGTGCCGCAATTGCAAATGCCGGTGCAGGGGCGAAAGCGGCCTCGCTTGAGAAGAAGGACTCCGTCTTTGCCGGTCTTGGCGGTTACGGAGCCGGCCTCCTGCTCTTCGGATTTGTCCTGGCAGGCGGCACGAGGCGCAGGAAGAAACTCTGGGCGCTGGTGGCAATCCTGGTCTTCTCCGGCATGTTCCTGATCTCCTGCGGCGGAGGCGGAAGCGGCAGCAGTTCCACACCTCCGGCCAGCGGACTTTCACAGGACGTTACCGGCCTGAAGAACGGTACAACCTACTCCTGGCAGGTTGTCGCCAAGGATTCCAAAGGCAACAGCACGCCAAGTAAAGTAAGGACCTTCAAAACCAAGTAAGCGGCCCGATGCGGCCCCTTCCGTCCAATGCCGGACTGCGGCGCTTGCGGCGCTTATGGATACGGTTCTGGATGCTCATGGCCGGAAGGGGCCCGCTGGGCAGGTTCGCCGCGCGGATGGCCGCCGCGGCAACCCCGCCTTTTTACGGGAGATGCTTTCTTGCCCGCCTGAATAAAAAAGGTTTCATATCGCCAAGGGCCGAGATCGCGCACGGTCAGCTGGAGATTGGCCCCAACGTCTTCATAGGCGACCGCGTGACCATTTACAGGGATTCCCTTGGGGGGCCGGTGCGGATAGGCGAACGGAGCCACCTCTATGCGGACATCGTCATACAGACTGGAGACGGGGGCAGTTTGCGCATAGGCGCAAATACGCACATCCAGCCCCGCTGTCATTTTTCGGCCTACAAGGCCGGAATTCGCATCGGCGACAACGTGCAGATTGCGCCCGCCTGCGCCTTTTATCCCTATTCGCATGGGATGGAGGCCGGAAAGCCGATAATGGGCCAGCCGCTAAGTACAAAAGGGGGCATCATTATTGAAAACGATGTCTGGGTTGGCTATGGAGCGGTGGTGCTTGAGGGCGTAACGGTTGGAACGGGGGCGGTAATCGGCGCGGGATCGGTCGTGACCCGTGATGTTCCCGCCGGGGCGGTTTGTGCCGGCGTGCCGGCGAGAGTACTCAGGATGCGCGGGGATTTCGAAGGGGAGGGCCTCAGGCCGGAGGGTGCCGATACGGGTGAAAAATGATGGGGCCGCCGCTTGTAAGCGTAGTCACCCCCCTGCACAACGGTGAAAAATACCTCGCCGAATGCATCCGGAGCGTTCTCTCTCAAACGTATGAAAACTGGGAGTACATAATTGTAAATAACAAAAGCACCGACAGGTCCGCTCAAGTAATGGCGCGGTACGCGGCGGGGGAGCGGCGCATCAAGGCCCGCGAGAACGAGAAATTCCTGAGCGCCCTCGAAAACCACAACCGCGCATTCAGGCTCATTTCACCGGAAGGCAAATACTGCAAGGTGGTGCACGCGGATGACTGGCTTTATCCCGATTGCCTGGAAAAGATGGTGGCCCTTGCCGAGGAGGACGAGGCCGTCTCGCTGGTTGGTTCGTATGCCCTTGAGGGCGATTACGTCCGCTTTGACGGGCTGCCATATGAAAAAAGGATAGTGTCCGGGCGGGAAGTCTGCAGGCGGTCTCTGCTGGGCGGCCCGTATGTATTCGGCTCACCGACAACCTTGCTCTTCAGGTCGGACGTGGTAAGGGGAAAAGAAAAATTTTACGACGAGGGCCATCTGCACGCTGACGAGGAGGCCTGTTACGAGGCGTTGAGAGGCGGCGCCAAATTCGGTTTTGTCCACCAGGTGCTGGCCTATTCGCGTGTGCATGACGGGAGAGAAAGCTCGAAGGCCGAGAAGTTCAATGCATATATAACGGGCGGTCTGGACATCTTCAGAAAATATGGTCCGGTTTATCTGGGCCCGGAAGAATTCGAATCGACTGGGAAAAGGAAACTCAAGGCATATTACCGGTTCCTGGCCGAAAGCCTGATCGAGGGGCGGGAGAAGGAATTCTGGCATTTCCACCGGAGCGAACTGAAAAAGATGGGGATGGCCCTGAGCGGCATGAGGCTTGCAGGCGAGACGGCAATACTGGCCGGATTGAAGCTTCTGGATATCAAGGCCAATCTGAAAACAATAAAGAGGATGATCTCACTTATTAACAGTCTCGTAATAGGATGCACTTAATTATTAGAAAATCCCTCCTAACCTACCCTTTGTCAAAGGGCCTTTGCCAAAGGGAGGGATTACCCCTCTTTGGAAAAGAGGGGCGAGGGGAGATTTTCCGGCCAAAATGTCTGTTCAATTATGAGACCCTTAATAATGGCAGCGGTTGAAGGGAAACACGCGGTATCGGTCGTAATACCGCTTTTCAACAAGGCGGACTTCATCGGACGGGCGCTTTCCTCCACCCTTAATCAAAGCCACCCGCCGTTGGAGGTGATAGTGGTGGATGACGGCTCGACCGATGCCGGACCGGAAATCGTGCGCGGGTTCAAGCTGGATTCCGTGCGGCTCCTGAAACAGCCCAACAGCGGGCCCGGGCCGGCCAGAAACAGGGGGATGCGCGAAGCGCGCGGAAAATATATAGCCTTTCTCGATGCGGACGACGAATGGTCCCCGGACCTCCTGAAGACGGGCATTGCTTTTCTGGAAGGAAATGACGCGGCTGTGGTCTCGATGGGCTATTATCTCTATCCCGTTATGCGCAGGAATACGGACGGGCTTTCCCCGTCTGTAACCGGCGTTCACGAGGTCACTCCAGATACACCCGTCCAATCTGTAAAAGAGCTGGTAACGGCGGCCCACCTCGGGTTCAGCGTAATGAGGCTTGATATGGCAAAAAAGATGGGCGGATATTTTGATAAATTCAAGTCCCTTCGCGGAGAGGACACCTATTTCTATCTGAAGGTCCTTTTCAACGAGAGGGTCGGCATCCTGAAAGAACCCCAGGGCTATTACCACATGGACGCCTCGGAGCTGTGCGGGTGCGAGTTCAGGCATGTGCCCCCGCTGGAGCCGTTCCTTATAGACCCCGACCCCCTGGTCTCCTCCTGCCCGGCTGAAAAAAGAGAGCTTCTGAAAGAGTATCTTTCGCTGAGGGCGCTTAGAAACGCCGTCATGTACGCGAAACTGGGCCGGAAAAATATCTCAAAAGCGCTCATTGCCCGCTTTTGCTCAAACGGCCACCCGTATTCCAGGGGCACTCTGGGGGCCAGGCTTCTGGCCGAAGTTTCCCCCCTCCTGCCTTCGGCACGAAAAATCTACGGGGCCATAAAGCGCGCCTGAGGAAAAGATGTCCGAATCCTACATGGAAAGAATCAGATACGTATCCGCTCATAAATGGCTGATATTTATTGTCCTCACGGCACTGCTGGCCGGGATGGGGATTACCGGAAACTGGCTGTACTGCGGGGTTTTGGCCGCCCCGTTTCTGCTTTATCTCTTCTTCGAAAGGCCGTTCCTTTTCCCGCTTGGGGCCTATGTTTTTCTTCTCCCGTTTGACTCTGTGCTGTCCATAACCGGCAATGGGGCAGGCTCCACCCTCACAAAGGTACTGGGCATGGCCTCGGCCGCTTCTCTTCTGGCAAACGGACTTCTGAGGAGGCGTTTTACACTGCCAAGGGGGGCGGCGCTATGGTGGATGCTCTTTATCCTTTATGGGGCTGTTTCCATCCTGTGGGCAAAGAATTTCGAAGAGGCGGTGGACCGGATGCCAACGGCGCTCAGCCTTCTGGGCCTCTACCTGGTCGCCGCTTCCTTCAGGGTGAAAAAAAAGGAATATGATCTTTTGAAGTGGGCCATAATCGCGGGAGGGGTCCTCTCCGCGCTGTATTCCATTTATTCCTACAAGACCGGCGTGTACGACGACCCCAGGCTCAGGGCCTCGATCCTGATCGGGGGCCGCTATACCGACCCAAACCAGTTCGCCTTCAGCATTCTTCTGCCAGTCGCGCTCTGCCTGGGGACATTGCTCAAGACGCCTTCCATCAGGAAAAAAGCCTTTTACGGCGCAAGCCTTCTGATAATGATCTACGGGGTGGTCGTGACAGGCTCCAGGGGGTCGCTGCTTGCCACTGCCGTCATGATCGCCTTTTACCTGCTCTCGATAAAACAGAAGATCAGTTTCGGGATAGCGGCCGGGGCGATAGCCGTCATCATGTTCTCGTTCGTGCCCGATTTTTTCATCCATCGGATCGGACAGGCTGAGGCCACCGGTGGCGCCGGAAGGCTGTTTATCTGGGAAGTAGGCCTTCATGCCGTCAAAAAATACTGGCTCTTCGGAGTGGGACTTAGCAACTTCTATGAGGCGTACATGGAATTCGTGAATTATGGGCCCGCTTTCCGCGTGGGGGCAACCGCCCCGCATAATATCTACCTGGACGCCGTCGTCAGCCTTGGCACCCCGGGGATTTTACTGATGCTTGCGGCCATGGGTAAGCACTACCAGCTGCTTAAAGCGAGGTTTACCACGCCCGATATGGAAAAAACGGCTTTGAAGGCCGCGTTCTGGGGGACCCTGGCGGCGAGCTTCTTCCTGGACACAATCTGGCGCAAATCATTCTGGCTGCTCTGGATGATGATGGCCATGAACAGGAACCTGCTGCCGGCCCCTTTTTTCAGGAGGAGTTACCCGGATGAGGAATGAGAAAACCCTTATTGTGCTCACATCCTCCTACCCCTTCGGCAAGGGTGAAGTCTACCTGGAAAAGGAGATCGAATATTTAAAAAGCGCCTTTGGCCGCGTCATCCTCCTCCCGGAGACCAGATACCCCTCGATGCGTCCGACGGGTGCGGGGGTGGAAGTGGACCCTTCCATAACCATATCGGGAGAAAAAAACGCCTGGGACCGGCTGAAGGCGATCTCAAGGTGCGTGCTCTCCTCCCGTTTCCATGCGGAGGCAATTGAAAACTCATCGAAACTGCGCGAATTCGCCGCGCTCAAAAATCTTGTTTCCACTCTTTACACCGCGATCAGGATCAGGAACTGGATCGAAAGAAAGGCCTATGCCGGAGAACTCTCCACCGGGGGGGACCTCTTCTATTCCTGCTGGCTCGGGAAAAGCGCACTTGGAGCCGCCTTCGCCAAATTGCGTGGGACGCGGCTCAGGATAATAAGCAGGGCCCACGGGGGCGACCTTTACGAAGACAGAATGCCCGCGGGTTATGCCCCGTTCAGGCGGACGATCATGGAGGGGGTGGACAGGATTTGCTGTGTTTCAAACCATGGCAAGGAGTATCTGAAGAAGAATTATCCTTATATCAAGGACAAGGTCACGGTCTCCAAGCTTGGGGTGACGGACCCTGGCTTCGATGCACCCGTCTCGGAAGACGGGACTATACGGATTGTCACCTGCTCTTCGCTGAACCCGGTAAAGAGAATAGACCTCCTCATAGACGGGATGAAAAGGTTTTCCGAGATCGCCCCCGAACAGGATGTGCGCTGGACGCACATAGGGGACGGTCCGCTCCTGAACAGGGTGAAGGCATACGCGGGCCAGCGCCTTGGCGGCCGCATATCCCATGTCTTCGCGGGCGCAATGGAAAACCGGAGGGTGCTGGAATATTACAGGCTGAACCCCGTTGACCTGTTCGTGAACGTCAGCAGCAGCGAGGGGATCCCCATCTCCGTCATGGAAGCCCAGAGCTGCTCCATTCCCGTCATGGCCACTGACGTGGGCGGCGTTCCGGAGATCGTGAACGAGGCCAACGGCTTTCTGCTTCCGGCAAACCCGGGGCCTGAACTGATAGCCGGGACACTGAGGAAATTCGCCCGGATGCGGGGCGAACGCGGCCGGATGAGACTGGAGAACAAGATCAACTGGAAGCTCCATTACGACTCGGATTCCAACTATTCGCGTTTTGTTGATGAACTGGCCTGTCTTGCGGAGAACAAATGGTAGTCAGAAAGTCATACCTGGCTTTTTGCGCCGGTCCGGAACGGGAGGTCCCCCGCCGGGAACTGCCCGCGCCGATAAGGCCGGCCTTCGCCACCTTCGGGCTCGTGAGCGATTTTTTCGGACAGGATGGTTCGCGCCTGGGCACGTTCCTGAGATTCATGGAGCAGGGCTATATCGGGCTTATACTGCATGACGGCCATGAATGGGCGTCTTACGGCTGGATGTCCACACCGGATTCGGCCCCGCCGGTACAGCTCCCGTCCGGGATAAGGAAACTGGGGGCAAACTGGATCATCTACTGTCATACCAGGAAAGAATACAGGGGCAGGGGGCTTTATAAGGCCCTGCTTGCGTCCCTTGTCGAACGGGCCAGGGAGAAAGGCCGCCAGCCGGTTTACATACACACGGAAAAATCCAATCTCGCCTCCAGACGGGGGATCCTGGGCGCGGGCTTCGGCGAGGCCGGGATAATAAAGTGCTATTTTCTTCGGATGCCCCGGATCAGCGTCTTTCTGAAGGCCGGCTGGGACCGCTCCAGGCCTCATCCTCCTCTGCCCGGGCGCCAGGAACCAGTTTTCAAAAAGGAGTGATTTTATGATAAGCGAAGGGCGAATGACCGGCACGGAACCGCTGCCGAAAAAAAGGGGCTTCATCCTCGACTGGGAGCTGTCCCCCTACACGAACTCCATATTCCAGCAGCCCTGGTGGCTGGAAGCGGTGGCCCAGGGGCACTGGGATGAGATAATGATCAAACGGGACGACGGCGCTGCCGCGCGCCTTCCGTATGCCATAAGGAAAAAGTACGGGCTTACCCTGATGACCATGCCCCGCCTTACACACACGCTGGGTCCTTACATATCCCCGGTAAACGTGAAAGAGCACACCAGGCTCGCCAACGAGAAGGAGCTCATGCTGGAGCTGATAAAACGGCTGCCGCCGCATGACTTCTTCCTGCAAAAATTCCATTATTCCATCCAGAACTGGATGCCTTTCTTCTGGAACGGCTTCGAGCAGACCACGCATTACACCTTCCTGATCGAGGACCTTTCGGACCTGGACAGGCTCTGGGACGCGATGAGCCCCAAAGTCCGCAACAGGATCAGAAAGGCCGAAAAATCGGGCATAAAGGTCGAGGAGACGGACGACATCGACACCCTCCTGGAATTGAACGAAAAGACATTCATGCGGCAGGGGCTTGCCCTGTCGTACTCGCCCGAATACCTGAGAAGGCTGAACAGGGCGTGCGAGCGGCACGGCGCAGGAAAAATATTCATCGCATACGGCCCGGACGGAAAGCCGCACACCGGGATATTCTGCGTGCACGACGAGCGCTCGACGTACAACCTCATCCTTGGAAGCGACCCGGAGCTGCGGAAGAGCGGAGCGATAGCAAAAGCCATCTGGGAATCGATCATAGCGGCATCAAAAACAAGCAAGGCCTATGATTTCGAAGGCACGATGATGGAGCCGGTGGAAAAATTCCTGCGCGGGTTCGGCGCCGTCCACAGGCCGTATTTCCAGGTAACCGGAAAGAGCAGGCGGATGGAGGTCCTGCTCTCGGGGCGGAAGATCCTGAAAGCGCTCTTTCGTTTGTAAACAGGCGGATGGACAATCCGAACAGAAAGGCCCCGTATACGCTTGTGCTCACGCACGATGTGGACAACCTGTCCCTCCGCTGCCATCCCCTGTTGAGCACGGCCACGGCCTCTTTCTTCAAGAGGTGCTTGTACAATAATTTCCTGCGCACACTGAAGAAGGACATCCCGCCCGCTCTCTACCTGAATTCGGTAAAATGGTGCCTCTTCTATCCTTTTGTGAAGACCGGCCTCAAGGAAGACCCGTGGGAGAAGATAATCTTCGACATAATGGAGCTTGAAAAGAGCTATGGGGCGCGCTCCACGTTCTTCTTCATCCCCTATCCGGACAGGCCCGGCCATATCAAGCCCAAACTCCCCGCCCCCAGGGGGAGGGCCGCAAGCTATGACCTCAGGCGATACGGAAGGATGCTGGAAGAAATAGTTGGAGAAGGCTGGGAGGTCGGCGTGCACGGCATCGATGCCCACCTGAGCAGCTCCAATGCCCTGGAAGAGCTGAGCATCCTGCGGGGCCTCCTTCCAGACAGGGAAAAAATAGGCATAAGAATGCACTGGCTTTATCAGACCGAGCAGTTTTTGAAGTACCTGAAGGAAGCTGGTTATTATTACGACACCTCCTACTGCTGCAAGAGCAGGGGGGTCCCCTTCGGCGACAGCCGCTCGCAGCCGTTCAAGAATGATGACATCTGGGTCCTGCCCTTGAACATACACGATTCCATGCTGCTGGGCCATTGGCGGCTGGGGATGAGCATGGAAGCGGCCTGGAGAGAGATCGAGTCCACTCTTGAAAAGGCAAGAAATACCGGGGCCGTGGTCACCATCCTGTGGCATACCAGCACGTCCACCGTATATTCGTTTTGGGGCGTCCTGTATGAAAGGATACTGAGGCGCGCGAAGGAGGACGGGGCCAGGATGATGCGCTGCGTGGACCTGTGCGACGAGCTTGAATTGAAAGAAAAGCCGCTTGGGCCCGAAATGATGGAAAGCCGGGCGATATGAGAAAAAAACTTATCGTCAACGCGGACGGGTTCGGGTTCGGCAAGGGGGCCACCCGCGCCATACTGGAAGCTATAGAAAAGGGCGGCCCGATCACAAGCGTAAGCGTGAACGCCAACTTCCCGGAGGCGGCGATGGTGACGGACCTGGCCCGGAATTATCCGGGGATAAGCATAGGGGTGCACCTGAACCCGATGGTCGGAACGCCCTGCCTGCCAGCGGAAGAGGTCCCGACGCTGGTTGACGGGGATGGCTGTTTCCACGCGAACAGGTTTCCGCTTCTGCTCAGGGACCGGCTCATTGACATGAAGGAGCTGGAGGCCGAACTCGACGCGCAGATAGCAAGGATGAAAGGGCTTGCCGGGGACAGGATATCCCACCTGGACTCGCAGGCGAACCGGCATCTGATGTACCTCGGGCTTTTCCTGAAACTGGCAAAGAAATGGAAGATAGAAAGGATGAGGAACAACGCGCCGGCCATCTGCCTGGAATGTGAAGACCCGGCCGGTTCCAGGCTGAGGGCATATATGTCCCAGCCGCATATCTGGCTGGGACATGTTTACAGAAAATACCAGATGGGCAAGGCCTCGAAAAACGGCATGCGAATGGCCCAGAGGCTTGTGACCGTGGGCTACGGAAAAAACGGAAACAAGACCAACCCGGACAACTGGCGCAGGATTTTTAAGAACCTGCCAGAGGGAGTCTCCGAGATATATTGCCATCCGGCCTACCCGGACGAGACCCTGCGGAAATGGGCCTCGTACTGCGAAGAGCGGGTGCTTGAGATGGGGATAATCTCGGACGGTTCGCTTGCCAAAATGGCCGACGGCTTCGGGATAAAACTGATCAGTTTTTACGACATCTGAAAATGGGCTCCGATTGGAAGATGGGTTTATACCGGCTCCTTCCGGTGCGGCTTCAGGAGGCCGCGCTGGCGTTTTACGCGCGCGGTCTGGAGCGCCTTTATTACGGGCCTGGCTATGAAAGCTGGAAAGACCGGGCCAGAGAATGGAGGAGGGGGACACCTGATTCAAGGCAGGACTGGATTCGGGAGAGGCTCTCTTATATAGTCCGGACCGCCGCCCTCAAGGCGCCTTTTTACAGGAAGAAGTGGAAAGGCATTGGCTGGAAGGAGATAGGCCGCTCCGGCCCGCTCTCGATCCTGCCCACCATTTGCAAACAGGAGATCAGGATGAACGAGGCCGCCTTTCTGAACGAAGACCGCAGCCCCAAATCCCTCTGGATGGAAAAGACAAGCGGCACCACCGGGACCTCGCTGAAGATATTCTGGCCGAAGGAGATGCTCCCCAAGTGGTGGGCCCTGGTGGAGGTGCTGGTCCGCAATGAGGCCGGTGTGGGCCAGGACGTGCCCCGGGCAATGGTGGGCGGCAGGCCCATTATAAGGGGAGATGCCGGCAAGCCACCGTACTGGCGTTACAACCGGAGGTGGCGGCAGTTGTATTTCTCCAGTTACCACATCTCAAGGGAAACCGCGCCCCATTATATCGGGTCATTAAAAAAATACAGGAGCCGCTGGATGACCGGATACGGTTCGGCAATAGCGGCCCTGGCCGAAAGTTCCAGCGGGGCCGGGCTGGCCCCTTGTCCCCTTGAAACCGTAATCGTAAGCGGCGATACCCTGCTGGCCGGCATGAGAAGGAGCATAGAGGCCTTCTTCCGGTGCAAGTGCCGCGACAGTTATGGCCAGGCCGAAGGCGTCCTCATGGCAATGGAATGCGGGATGGGCCGGATGCACCTCCTTTCAATGACGGGGATTGCCGAAATCCTGAGGGAGGACGGCTCGCCGTGCGGCAGTGGAGAGGTTGGCGAGATCGTTGCGACAGGCCTCCTGAATGACGCGATGCCCCTTGTGCGCTACAGGACCGGGGATTACGCAAGCTGGGCCGTTCAGCAGACCTGTTCCTGCGGAAACCCGGAGCCGGTAATAGAAAACCTGGAAGGCAGGGTTGACGATTACATCATCACGGAAGACGGCAGGAAGATAGGCAGGCTCTCCACGGCCATGAAGAGGAGCCCCCGGATACATTCGTCCCAGCTTGTCCAGGACAGGCCAGGCCACGCATATCTCCTTGTGAGGCCGTCCGATGGATACAGGCACTCGCATGCCCTGGATGTCCGGGAGGACATCCTTCAGAGAATAGGCAGGTTCGACCTGGAGATAAGAGAAGTCCCGGAAATCCCCAAGACGCCCTCCGGGAAACTTGCACTGGTGGTCAGGCTTGATGAAAGGCCGGGCATGAAACCCGTTTACGAGAAATTCTTTAAAGGGACATGGAAGCCATAAACAGGCCTGTTGCCGGGGAATCAGGCGACAGGGGGCGAATGCTGGAGGGGCTTCGCGTCATCATGCTCACATCGGGACATGAGGCCATGGACTCGAGGATATACGGGCGGCTCGCCCTGAGCCTTAAACAGATGGGCGCGGATATGAAAATAATAGGAAGGGGGCAGCCAGGAATAAAGGCCGGAGTGGAGATTATTGCGCTCCGCGGGTCGGGCTCCAGGCTGACGCGCTTTTTCGTGAGGCCCTGGAAATGCCTCTTCGCGATAAACGGCCTGGACCCGGATATAATACACCTGCACGATGCGGAACTCCTCATGATCCTGCCCTTTTTAAAGCTTTTCAAACCCAATGCGAGGCTTGTTTACGATGTGCACGAGGACTTCGCGAAACTTCTGCTTATAAGGGAATGGCTCCCGGAACGCGTAAGGAAGGCAGCCGGGGCCGCTCTGGATATCCTGGAAAAGAGGCTTGCCCTCCTGGCCGACGGCATTGTGGCGGTTACACAGCCCCTCGCCGACAAGTTCCCTAACCACAACAGGATAGCGGCCTACAACTTCGTTTCGGACGAGTTCTTCCGGCGCGCCGGGGCCTGGTCGAAAAAACCGGAAGAGCGCAAATTCGACCTGGTGCATCTCGGCACGCTGAGCCATGAAAGGGCTGTTTTCCTTGCGAAGACCATAAGCGAGTTCCACCGGATGAAAAAAGGCGCGAACTCACTCCTTATAGGCGTGAGCGGCGAACTGGCCGGCAGGATCCGGCCCCTTCTGCCGGAAAACTGCACCCTGCTTGGCAGGATCGGCCATGAAGAAATCCCAAAGCTCCTTGGAGATTCAAAGGTCGGCATAGATGTCCATCCGTGGAGGAAACCGCACCTGGAAGTGGCCCTTCCGGTGAAGGTCTGCGAGTACATGGCGTCCGAATGCGCCGTGGTTGCCTCGCATATGCCGGTCCTTGAGAAAATGGCGGGCAGGCACCTCTCCGGCCTGAAAATAATAAAAGGCGGAGACCCCATGGAATATGCCCGCGCGGTCTCCCTGCTGCTTGAGAGGACAGACTCCGGGGAGGGCCCCGGGGCCGGACTGCGGGAGTTCGCGCTCAAATACATGAAATGGGAGCAGGAGGCCCTGAAAGTGGCGGAACTCTATTTGAGACTGAAAGGTGCGCGAAAATGAAACGCCTGATAATCAATGCGGACGGCTATGGTTTCACGGCCGGGATAACCAGGGCGATAGAGGAATGCGTCCGTTTTGGCACGGTGCGGAGCATCTCCGCGAACGTGAACTTCGTGCACGCCGACCGCCTCCCGAAGCTGCTTTCGGAATTCCCTTTTCTTTCTGTCGGGTGCCATGTGAACCCGGTGGTGGGCCGGCCCGTGCTGGACCCCGGAAAGGTCCCGTCGCTTGTAAACGGAAAAGGGGAATTCCTGTACAGGGATTTCGCAAGGGGCGTGAGGGAGGGCAGGCTGGACCTGCGGGAGCTATCCATGGAGATGCGCGCGCAGATGGAAAAAACGGCCCAGCTCGCCGGGAAGGCTTTTACGCACATCGATTTCCATATGGGCCTGCACCGGCTTCCAAGGCTCTATGAGGCATTCCTGGACGCTGCGGAAAACAGCGGCGTGAACAGGATACGCACGCACCGGTATCTGATGGGCATGGAAAGCCGCTTTCCCAGGATGAGGCATTTGGCCCACATGCTGGAAAGCCCCACGAGGCTGCCCAAATACATTTGGAACCTGTGGCTCAGGAAAAAGGCGAAGAGACGGGGCTTCGCCATGCCCGACAGGTGGGTGGGGATTACCAACATGGCCATCCGGCCGGAGAAGATCAACCTGCAAAACCACCTGATGATGCTCAGGAACCTGCCTGACGGGTTCAGCGAGTACGTCGCCCATCCCGGCTACGTGGACGACGAGCTAAGGCGCTGGTCAAGCTACCTGGAACAGCGGGTCCGTGAGCTCAGGGTGCTTACGAGCGCCGAGTTCCGGGACGCCCTGGAGGACTTCGGCATCAGGCTGTCGGGCTATCGGGACATACCCAGGAAGATATACAGGTTTGCCGCGTGATAAAATATACAAGGCTGAGCGTAGTAATCCCGTGCAGAAACGAAGAGGCATACATAGGCCGCTGCCTGGAGTCGATAGTGAAAAACGATTATCCTCCGGACAGGCTGGAGGTGCTGGTGGTGGACGGGCTCAGCACGGATAAAACAGTACAGGTCGCCTCCCGCTATGCCAGGGAATTCGGTTTCATAAAAATCATAGAGAACCCCGAAAAAACAACCCCCGCCGCACTTAACAGGGGCATACGGAACGCCTTGGGGGAATGCATAATAATCCTTAGCGCCCACAGCGTGGTCGGCGCCGGTTTTTTGCGGGGGAACGCGGAGGGCATTCTTAATTATGATGCCGACTGCGTGGGCGGGGTGCTCCGCACCCTGCCGGCCTCTGACAGGCCCGTTGCCCGGTCGATAGCCATAGCGCTCTCCAATCCCTTCGGCATGGGAAACGCGCATTTCAGGATAGGCTCGGACGGGCCTAAGGCGGTGGATACAGTCCCTTTCGGCTGTTACAGGAGAACGGTTTTTGAGAAAATAGGGCTGTTCGACCTGGAACTGGTAAGGAACCAGGATGACGAATTCAACATGAGGCTTGCCGGAAAGGGCGGAAAGATAATGCTTTTGCCCTGGATAACCTCAAGCTACTATGCCCGGGATTCACTGGGGAGGCTCTGGAAGATGTTTTACCAGTACGGCTATTACAAACCGCTTGTCGCGAAAAAAGCGGGGGGCGTCCTCACATGGAGGCAGCTCGTCCCCCCCTTGTTCGTGGGCTCGCTGGCCGTCAGCCTGGCCCTTTCGCCCGCAAGCAGGGGGTTCCTCCTGCTTGCGGGCTGCATCCTGATGGCCTATATCCTGGTCAGTCTTCTTTTTTCGGTGCTGGCCTGTCTCAAGGGGAATTTGAAGGCCCTGCCCGCATTGCCCCTGGCCTTCGGGGCCATTCATTTCAGCTACGGCCTGGGTTACCTGAAAGGGCTGTTCGATTTTATGCTTGTTAAAAAACGGGCGGCAAAGGACCTGCCCATAACGAGATGAAGAAGGGCATCCTGGAGCACGGCCTCAGAAATATCGCCCTGTTCTCTTCCCTTACCGAGGAGGAACTGGACGAGATCGGCGGCAGGCTGGTCATGCGCTCTTTCAAGAAGAACGAGGTCATCCTGCACGAAGAGGACACCAGCCAATACATGTACATGATAATCTCAGGAAAGGTAAAGGTGGTGCAGATAAGCCGTGAGGGCAAGGAGACGATCCTGGCCCTCCATCAAAGCGGCGATTTCTTCGGGGAGATGTCCCTCATAGACGGCAAGACCGCTCCGGCCACGGTAATCGCAACGGAAAACTCGGTGATAGCGATCATCTCAAAAAAAGATTTCTATTCCCTCCTGTTCGTGCAGGAAAAGGTGCTTGTGAAACTCCTCCAGATATTCTGCGAAAGGCTCCGCGAGGCCTTCGAGAGGATACAGATACTCAGTTTCAGCAATGCGGCCCAGAGGATAAAGACCCTCTTCATCATGCTGGCGGACATGTACGGGAAAAGGGGCCCGAAGGGGATAAAGCTGGACCTGAAGCTTACGCATCAGAATATCGCGGACATGACCGGCATCACCAGGGAGACCGTGACAAGGATAATAAACAAATGGCAGAAAGAGGGGGAGATATTCATCAAGAACAAATTCATTTACCTCAGTGAGGATTACATGAAAAAGGAATTCCAGATCTAGCCCGTCATCTCCTCCCGTTTTCCCGAAAAAAGGCCCGCTCTTTAGCGGGCCTTTTTTTGAGGCCCTTCAGACCTTTTCGTGAAAAGAAAGATTCCGGACAAGCCGGAATGACAACTGAACCTGACATCCTCACAGGAGGCATGCAGCTTCAATCATGAGACTCTTAATAATGGATTGCCTTGATTATGGCCTTTACGGAGCCCACCGGAAGTTCGCTCTCCAGCATCACCGGTATGCGCCTGTCGTCGTCCGTAAGCCAGATATAGACGTCGCCCTTCTTCAGAAAAATCCCTTCCGACTTGAGTATGGGCTTAATAAGGATGGTATTGAAAGTGCCCAGCCATGTGTTGACCTTTTCCTTTTTGAGGACTTTCACTTCCATGTCCCAGACCTTCTTGCTGTCGAATATCTTCAGGAAGACGGAATGGCCCACGACCAGGGGCAGGGTCCTCACATAATAGAAGCCGGAAAGCGGGTCAAGGATATGCTGCGGTATCTTGTATTCGCCTTTTTCCTTGCTGCGGTAATCGATGTAGACCGCCTTTTCGTCCGAACCTTTCTGCGGGAAAATGACCTCCTTGTCGCGCCTGTGGCTCCCCTCCCTGAGTTTTATCCTGTACTTGATCGGGTAGAAGGAGGTCTTTTTGCACTCGCTCTCCACCTTGTCCCTGACCTCGTAGAAGAGCGATATCATCTTCGCGCTTCGCGCGACCGATGTGATCTTGAGGAAATTCTTGTCCGGCGTGATGGCAAGCTCCGAGGTGCCGGCGTGAATCCCGTTCCAGCTAAGCTGGTATTCCAGTATCTCTGGAATCTTGAACTGAGCTGAAGCCTGTCCGGGAATCGCCAAAGGGATGCTTAAGGCAAGGCAAAACAGCAGCTTCAAAAGAATATTTTTCATCCGGTGATTTATATTATACTAAAGCGATGAAAATAATTCCTGCAATCGATCTTAAGGGCGGAAAATGCGTGCGGCTCCTGCAGGGCAGGGCGGAAGACTCTACGGTCTACTCCGACAACCCCGCCGAGACCGCCAAAAGATGGGCCTCTATGGGCGCGGAGATAATCCATATAGTGGACCTGGACGGGGCCTTTTCCGGCACGCAGGCCAACCTTGAAAGCATTAAAGCCATAAGAAAGGCCGTGGACATCACCCTTGAGGCGGGCGGCGGGATAAGGACCGCGGAGGCTGTAGAAGGTCTTGTCTCGCTTGGAATAGACCGTGTGATACTGGGCACCATAGCGGCCAAGGACCCTGAATTTACCAAAGAGATGAGTCACCGCTTCCCTGGCAGAATTATTGCCGGGATAGACGCGAAAGACGGAAAGGCCGCCATAAAAGGATGGGTTGAGACAACCGGCCAGGATGCCCTGGAACTTGCCCGGAAGATGGAGGCATGCGGGGCCGCCGGAATTATCTATACGGACATATCAAAAGACGGCATGATGGCGGGCCCGAATATTGAAGCCACAAGAAGAATGGCCGCTTCCGTAAGCCTGCCCGTAATAGCATCAGGGGGCATCTCAAGCCTTAAGGATATTGAAAACCTCCTCACCATAAACGGCCTTTGGGGGGCGATCACCGGAAAGGCCATATACTCCGGCTCGCTTGACCTAGCGGCCGCGATAGGACTCACAAAAAAGGGGCGCTGATGCTGGCTAAACGCATAATCCCCTGCCTTGACGTAAAGGACGGGCGCGTGGTGAAGGGGATAAGCTTCGTAAATTTAAGGGACGCCGGGGACCCGGTGGACAACGCCCTCTATTACGACGAGCAGGGCGCGGACGAACTGGTCTTCCTGGACATAACCGCATCCCACGAAAAGAGAAATATAATCCTCGACGTGGTCCGCAAGACCGCCGAAGAGGTGTTCATGCCATTTACGGTAGGGGGCGGCCTCAAGACCCCTGACGATATCCGCGAATTATTGAAGGCTGGCTGTGACAAGGTCTCCATAAATACCTCCGCTGTAAAAGACCCCGCTTTCGTCCAAAAAGGGGCGGAGAGGTTCGGCTCACAGTGCATAGTGGTGGCAATCGACGCCAAGCGGACCGTGGGAGGGAAGGGCGCTCCGCCGGAATGGGCCCAATACCACCCGGAACTCCTCATCCCGGAAGGGAAAGAGACCTGGGAACTCTACATCCACGGCGGAAGGACCCCTATGGGTCTGGACGCTATAGAATGGGCAAAGTTCATGGAGCGGCTTGGGGCCGGAGAGATACTTTTAACCAGCATGGACAGGGACGGCAGGAAGGACGGCTACGACATAGCCCTCACGAGGACGGTGTCCGAGGCGGTCACCATTCCCGTCATAGCTTCGGGCGGGGCGGGCACGCTGGAGCACCTTTACGAGGCCCTCTCCGAAGGCAAAGCGGACGCCGTGCTCGCGGCATCCATCTTCCATTACAGGGAGCATTCGATCAGGGAGGCCAAGGAGTTCCTGCGGGCAAGGGGCGTCCCCGTGCGGCTGTAACCCCCGTCCCGCTTGATTTAAAGGGGGATAAATGGGGCTGCCGTTTTCTTTTTGAGCAAAACCTTATGCTGATAGAAAAAGTCAGAAACACGATTCAAAAGTACTCGATGCTGAAAGGCGGAGAGAAGGTGCTCGTCGGGCTCTCAGGCGGCCCTGATTCCGTTACCCTCCTGGAAGTGCTTTACCGGCTAAGGGAGGAATTGGGGCTTGCGCTTTGCTCCATCTATGTTGACCACGGTCTGAGGCCGGATGAAACGCCAGCGGAGATAGCGTTTGCAAAGAGGATATCAGAGGAGAGGGGCATCGGGCATTTTGTTGAAAAAATAGACGTCCGCGCCTATGCGGAAAGTGAAAAACTGGGCAAGCAGGAAGCGGCCCGGATACTCCGCTACGAGGCATATGAGAAAGTCCTGAACCAGACAGGCGCGGGCAGGATTGCCCTGGGCCATAACGCGGACGACCAGATAGAGACCTTTTTCATGCGTCTTCTCAGGGGCTCCGGCGCGAAGGGCCTCACTTCCATTCCCGCCGTAAGGGGCAAGATTATCAGGCCCCTTATCGAGACGGAGCGCGCGGACATTGAGGATTTCATCCGGGCCGAAGGGCTGGACTATATAGTGGACTCGTCGAACCTGAAGACCGATTACACGCGAAACAGGCTGAGGCAATCGCTTGTCCCCAGGCTCAGGGAGTTCAACCCCAATCTCACCTCCACCATCCAGAGGACGATTGAGATACTGAATGACGAAGAGAGGTATTTCGATACCACTGTGCTGAAAGCCCTCATGCGGCTGATACCAAAAAAGACCGACACGGAAATAGAGCTTTTCGTCACCCCGCTTGAGTCCATGGACAGGGTGATACTCCGCAGGGTGCTCCGGAAGGCCATCGAGCTTACCAAGGGGCTGAGGGCCCTGGATTTCAAGCACATAGAAGAATTGATAGCCCTTGTAAAGACAGGCAGGCCGGGGGCCAGGCTTTATCTTCCAGGAGGGGTGAGGGCGATAAAAAAGTATTCGACCATAATTATTACATCCGGCGCGCCTGCGGCGATAGGGACCCACGAACTGCCCTGCCCCGGAAAGATAAGGCTCCCGGAGACAGGGGCGGTGATCGAGGCGAAGGTTGTGGATAGCCCTGTCGAAGGGTGTAATGGAAGAAGATGCGCACTGGTGGATGCGGAAAAAATAAAGCGCCCTCTCTTCGTGAGGGCGAGGAGAAAGGGCGACTTCTTCTATCCCGCGGGGTTCGGAAAAAGGAAGAAGCTCCAGGACCTTTTTGTGGACGCCAAAATCCCCAGGGACGAGCGGGATGCCGTGCCGATAATAGAGAACGCGGGCGGTGAGATCGTCTGGGTGGCGGGCCTCAGGGCGGACGAGCGCTTCAAGGCCGCGGAGAATACGGCTAATATATTAATGCTCAGCATCGGTTGAAGGCTTCCGGCCGGTTCTGATATATTTTTAATTTTTAATCTTTTGTTTGAAGGAGGTCTTTTAGTGGTCAGAGTACGGTTTGCGCCGAGCCCCACCGGCCATCTGCACATAGGCGGTGCCAGGACGGCGCTCTTCAACTGGCTCTTCGCGCGGCATGAGGGGGGCACATTCGTCCTCAGGATAGAGGACACGGACACCACCCGCTCCACCGAGGAGTTCATAGAGGCGATCATCGACGGGATGAAATGGCTGAAACTGGACTGGGATGAGGGCCCGTTCAGGCAGACCGACCGCTTTCCGATTTATAAAAGCCATATCGATAAGCTCATCGCGGAAGGCAAGGCCTATTACTGCTACTGCACCCCTGAAGAACTTGAGGAGCGGAGACAAAAAGCCCTCGCTGAGGGCAAGCCCCCGATGTACGACCGCAGGTGCAGGAACCTGACCGCGCCCGTGCCCGGCCGCGCGCCATCGGTGCGCTTCAAGATCCCGGAGACCGGCCAGACCGTGGTGGACGATTTGATAAAAGGGGTGGTCACATTCGACAACAGCCAGGTGGACGACCTTATAATAGCCCGCTCGGACGGCACGCCCACATATAATTTCGTTGTGGTCGTGGATGATGTGGAGATGAAGATAACCCACGTGATAAGGGGCGACGACCACCTGAACAACACCCCCAAACAGATGCATATCTATAAAGCCCTCGGCTGCGAAATACCCCGGTTTGCGCACCTGCCGATGATACTTGGGGCCGACAAGACCAGGCTTTCAAAGCGGCACGGCGCCACAAGCGTTATGGCTTATAAGGAGATGGGCTACCTGCCCGACGCCCTGGTGAACTATCTGGCCCGGCTTGGCTGGTCTTTTGGCGACCAGGAGGTATTTACGCGCGAGGAACTGGTCCAGCATTTCAGCATAGAGAGCATCGGCAAATCGGCCGCCGTCTTCAATCCGGAAAAGCTCTTGTGGCTG
Source organism: Nitrospirota bacterium (assembly GCA_014874185.1). Lineage (GTDB taxonomy): Bacteria > Nitrospirota > Thermodesulfovibrionia > Thermodesulfovibrionales > JdFR-88 > JACWAF01. The sequence continues at coordinate 84,380 of JACWAF010000005.1, forward strand.
AACGGCGAGTACATGCGCAAGACCCCGGTCGAGGAGCTTGCCGATCTGGTGAGGCCTTTTCTTATTAATAAAGGCCTGATCAAGGAAGACGAAGAGCTGGATAAAGAATGGTTCCATAAGGCGGTGGGAAGCCTGGTGGAGCGCTCCAAGACGCTTGTGGAGCTTGCCGATGCCATGACCTACTATCTGTCCGATAATATTCAGATAGATCCGAAAGCGAAGGAAAAATTCCTCACAAAGGACACGCTTCCTTATCTGGTAGAGATAAAAGAGGCCCTCGCCGGGGTTGATAACTTCAACCATGACAGTCTTGAAAAAATCTTTCAGGAAATCGTGGCCAGGCACAACGCAAAACTTGCGAAAGTGGCCCAACCCGTAAGGGTGGCCCTCACGGGCGGCACGGTAAGCCCCGGCATATTTGAAATCATTGAAATAATCGGCAAAGAGCGGGTCCTCGAGAGGCTTGAGAAGGCGATCAAGCTGATATGAGCTATATAGCAGTGCTTGGCGCGGGCAGTTGGGGGACCACACTTGCCAATATGCTGGCAAAAAAAGAATATGATGCCGCCCTGTGGGCATTTGAGAAAGACCTCGCCCTGGAGATGCAGGAAACCCGGGTAAACAGCGTCTTTCTCCCCGATACCGTCCTTGCGCCTAATCTTGAGGTTTCATCCAGCCTTGGTGCGGTGCTCAGGGGTGCCCGCTTCATAATAAACGTAATCCCAACCCAGCATATAAGAAGCGTTATCGCCGGGGCTGTCCCTCATATCTCAAAAAGCGCCTCTTTCGTAAGCGCGTCGAAAGGGATCGAGATAGGCACGCTGAAAAGGCCCTCCGAGATACTTGGCGAGTTCTTCCCGGATAACCGCATCTCCGTGCTGTCCGGCCCCAGCTTCGCGAGCGAAGTGAAGATCGAGATGCCCACGGCCGTGACGCTTGCCTCCATTAACGGGTCTGAGGCCCTTTTGCTGCAGGAACTCCTTACGACGAATTATTTCAGGGTTTATACACACGAGGACATAACAGGCGTGGAGCTTGGCGGCGCGCTGAAGAATGTAATCGCCATAGCCTCCGGCCTCTCCGACGGGCTGGGGCTTGGCAACAGCGCACGCGCCGCGCTTATAACCAGGGGCCTCGCGGAGATGAAAAGACTGGGGCTTGCCATGGGCGCCTCCGAGAATACCTTCTCCGGTCTCTCAGGGCTTGGCGACCTGGTCCTTACCTGCACCGCCAATCTCTCCAGGAATTATACCTTCGGGCAGAAGCTTGCCCAGGGACTTACGGCTGAGGAAATCTTCAATTCAACAAAATCAGTGGCCGAGGGCGCGCATACCTCAAAATCCGTAAAGGGTCTCTCTGAAAAATATGCTGTAGAAATGCCCATTTCCGCAGAGATATATAAAGTAATTTATGAAGGCAAGTCCCCCCGCAAGGCCGTCCAGGACCTCATGACCCGCTCCCCTAAAAAAGAATTCTGATGGACGGGGCCAAACTGAAGTCTCTCCTCAGAAAGGTAGGCTCCGGGAAGCTGTCTCCTGAAGAGGCCCTGAAAGAGCTTAAACACCTGCCTTATGAAGATATCGAAATAGCCAAGATAGACCACCACAGGGCGCTGAGGCAAGGCATACCGGAGGTGATCTTCGCGCGCGGCAAACGGAATGAGGATGTGGTCTCAATAGCCCGGGCCATGTTTAAAAAAACCGGAAGATTCCTTATAACGAAGGCATCAAAACAGATCTTCGACGCGCTCTCCATAAAAGCCGCATCCTTTCATCCGCATTCCGGAATAATAATGGCTGGGCCGAAGACGGGGCCAAAGAAGGGCGGGGTGCTCGTGATCACCGCCGGGACCGCGGACATACCTGTTGCCGAAGAGGCGGCCCTCACCGCAGCCTACCTTGGAAACCGGGTAGATACTCTCTACGATGCCGGAGTGGCCGGCCTGCACCGTTTGTTAGGCAGCAAAAATTCCTTCGAAAAGGCAAAAGTCATCATAGTGGTTGCCGGGATGGAAGGCGCGCTCCCCTCTGTGGTAGGGGGGATAACCGATAAACCCATCATAGCCGTCCCCACCTCTATTGGCTATGGCACGGGCACGGGCGGCTTCAGCGCCTTGTTCGCGATGCTGAACTCGTGCGTCCCAGGCATAGCCGTCATGAACATAGACAACGGCTTCGGCGCAGCCTGCCTTGCGCATAAGATAAATACACTGAGATAAACAGCCTTCTTTCTCTTGTAAGAGAAAGCCCACGGATCGTGGGACAGCAAAGAGAATTTTTTAGATTTTTCCGTCCTGTCCAGGACGAAAAAATGCAGAAATTTTTTCTTTTGCTACTTTTCTTTTTTATAAAAAAGAAAAGTAGCCCTTTCCCCCTCTTCCCCGGCTTGACACACAAGACACAGGTGTTAGCATTTAACTAATCCGTTTCAGGAAAGGAGGTGAAGAGGGGTGAAGAAAAAGCTCAGCAGAAGGGCCCTTGAGAAAGAGGCTGCGTTCTGGGGCGGCATGAAGAAGGCGGTAAAGGAAAATCCCGTAAAAGTATGCCGCAAGTGAAGCAGTTGAAAGAGCTAGAAGTTGCCGGTCGGGCAACTAAATACGGTTTTTTCGTCCAATGGCATCTGACCGAAACCTGCAACCTGCGCTGCAAACACTGCTATCAGCAGCTAAACGGCAGCAGGACAGAGCTTGGTTTCGCCGAGGTCAAGAGCGTAGCGCATGAGGTTTCGGATGCCGTAAAAAGCTGGGCGGAGGCCTATGGGATAGAGTTTTCGCCCGGCTTTAACATCACGGGCGGCGAGCCCTTCCTCCGGCGCGACCTGACCGAAATCCTGAAAGAGATAACAGGTCTGGGTTTCGAAACCCACCTGCTCACAAACGGCACTCTCATTCACAAGGAACGCGCGCGGGAACTGGCGCGGACAGGCATCAGGGGAGTGCAAGTCAGCCTTGAAGGCCCCGAAGACGTCCATGAGCTTATCCGCGGAAGGGGAAGCTTCGCCCAGGCGGTCTGGGGGGTGAAGAACCTGCTGGATGCGGGGCTTACCGTTACCCTTAACGCCACGCTTTCCCGCCTTAACGCCCACAAGATGACGGATATGGTTGGGATTGCATGGAAAACAGGGGTGCAGAGGCTTGGATTTTCCAGGCTTGTGCCTTCCGGCCGAGGGCTTTCGCTGATCAACGAGATGCTCCAGCCGGCCGAGGTGAAAGATCTATATGGGACGCTGCTTAAAATCGATGTCCCGGGGCTTGAGATTGTTACGGGCGACCCTCTGGCCGCTCTCCTTGATAAACAAGAAAAGGGCCTGCCGGGGTGTACCGCCTTTGGCGGCTGCGCGGCCGGTATCTCCGGGCTTACAATCCTTTCTGACGGCACTGTCACCCCATGCAGGAGGCTGCATATCCCGATTGGAAATGTGAAACGGGACAACATCAGGGAGATATGGGCGGGCTCTAAAGTGCTTGGCGCCCTCAGGGACAGAAAAAAATATTCCGGCAAGTGCGGCGAGTGCCCCAGGTGGGCCAGCTGCCGGGGATGCCGCGCGATAGCCTATGCTTATTCACTTTCCAGGGGCCGGAAGGATTTTCTCGGGGAAGACCCGCAGTGCTTCAGAGGGCCCGTGAATAAGACCGTTGTCAATTGTCACTCTTTCAATACCTCTTAAAAAAATATTCTTAAGAAAAAAAGTCACTGGATTCCGGTCAAGCCCGGAATGACGGACAAAGGTTTTATAATCAATCTTTAAAAAACCGGAGGTTTTCATATGAAGGCAGGGTTCATCGGATTGGGCCTGCTTGGCAAGGCAATGGCCGGGAGATTGATTGCTGAAGGAGTGGAACTCACTGTCTGGAACAGGACCAGGGAGAAGGCATCAGGACTGAAGGCGGAAGTCGCCGAAAATCCGGCAGCGGTCTCATCAAGCGCGAAAATTATCTTTCTCAATCTCACAAACAGCGAGGCCGTAAAAGAGGTGATCGCGGGGAAGGGCGGCCTGATCAAGGGAGATATCAAAGGCCGGATAATCGTCGATACCTCAACAAATAACGCAGGTGCGATTGAGGAATTTTACAGGATTGCGGAGGAGAACGGGGCCTCCTATCTGGAAGCGCCCGTCCTTGGCAGCGTAAAACCCGCCTCGGAGGGAAATCTGGAGTTCATCGCAAGCGGGGACCAGGCGGCTTACCAGGAGACACTTCCCTATCTGCAAAAATTGGCTAAAAAAATATTCTATGTAGAAGGGGAAACCTCCGCAACCAGGCTGAAGTTGTTAAGCAATATGCTCCTGGGGACGTTCATGGCGGCCATAGCCGAGGCCGTGCTCTTCGGCGAATATTCGGGACTGGACAGGGAGACGGTTGTGGAGGTGCTTTCGGAGAGCGCCGGAAATTCGTATGTCTTTACCGCGAAGAAACAGAAGCTTTTGAACGAGGACTTTTCGCCCCAGTTCAAGACCTCGCTTCTATACAAGGACCTGAATTATGTTCAGGACATGGCGAAAGCCATGCAAAAGCCGCTGTTTACGCCTTCTGTAATAAAAGAACTCTATGCCCTGGCCATATCAAAGGGGATGCAGGGGCTTGATTTCTCGTCAGTATACAAACTTTTAAAAGAGATTGGCGCTTCGAGTTAAAGAGATGTCCAAACTGACGTTTCCCCCGGGGTCTCCGTGATAAAACATTCTCCTGTCCCAATAATGCCTTTTTTTCATCCTAACCAGGAAATTTGTTTTATAATTTATGGATGCTTGCCGCGATTGAAAAGAAGATCGGCTCCGGAAAGCGGATAACTGAAAAGGACGCCCTGGCTCTATTCGCCTCGGATGACATCTTCACCCTGGGCGAGCTGGCCTCATCGGCGCTGCGAAAGCTGAACCCCAAGGAGTTCGTCTATTACGTCAGGAATTTTCACGTAAACCCCACCAATATATGCGTGAACAGGTGCCGTTTCTGCGCCTTCAGCCGGTCCAAGGGCGAGGAGGGCGCGTACGAGCTTACCATCGAGGAGATAATCCGCAAACTGAGGGGTGCGCCGGGATTTGATGAAGTGCATATAGTAGGCGGGCTCCATCCGGACTGGCCCTTCCGGCATTACCTGGACCTGTTGAAGGCGGTCAAGAAGGAATTCCCGCAGGCCGGGATAAAGGCGTTTACGGCGGCCGAGGTGGACTACATGGCCCGGATAAGCGCGCTCCCCCTGAAAGAAGTCCTTATCGCCTTGAAGGAAAGCGGGCTGGACCTCATGCCGGGAGGCGGAGCGGAGATCTTTCACCCCGAAGTGAGAAACAGTCTTTGCCCTGAAAAACTGAGCGGCGACAGATGGCTTGCGGTAATGAGGGCCGCGCACAAGGCGGGCATCAAGACTAACGCCACAATGCTTTACGGGCATATAGAAAATTACCGGCACAGGGTCTCGCACTTGAAGAAGATAAGAGACCTGCAGGATGAGACCGGCGGGTTTCTGGCCTTCATCCCCCTGCCTTATCAGCCCATGACCGAGATCGGCGGCGAGAGCCCTTCGGGCATTGAGGACTTGAAATGCATAGCCGCAAGCAGGCTCTTCCTGGACAATATCGCACATATAAAGGCCTATTGGGTGATGCTTGGCGAAAAGCTCTCGCAGGTGGCCCTGCTATTTGGCGCTGACGACCTTGAGGGAACTGTTATGGAAGAGAAGATAGCCCATATGGCGGGCGCGAAGACCAAACAGGGTCTTACCGAGGATGAACTGCGCCATATTATAAATCGCGCGGAAAAAATCCCCGCCCGCAGGGATTCGTTTTACAGGACAATAGGATGAGGATAAAAAAGAAAGAGGCCCTTGAACTCTTTAACGAGGATGTTCTCAGCCTGGGCCGCATGGCAGACGGCATCAGAAAAGAACTCCATCCTGAGCCACGCCCAGGCGTGGTCACATTCGTTGTGGACAGGAACATCAATTACACCAATGTCTGCGTGAACGGATGCCGCTTCTGCGCCTTTTACAGGACGCCCGGCCACCCGGAAGGATACGTTTTATCAAAAGAGGAACTTGGCAGAAAGATCGAAGAAACCATCGCCCAGGGCGGCACGCAGATACTCCTTCAGGGCGGACTGAACCCGGATCTTGATTTCGATTTCTACACCGGCATGCTCAGGTGGATTAAAAATACATTTCCATCCATCAATGTCCACGGCTTCTCCCCGCCGGAGGTCTGCTATTTCGCTGAGCGCGCGGACCTGACCATCAGGGAGACCCTCTACGAGCTTAAAGCCGCCGGGCTGGACTCGATCCCCGGGGGAGGGGCGGAAATTCTCTCTGACAGGGTGCGCGAGGCCATAAGCCCGAAGAAGATAAAATCGTCCGACTGGCTGAAAGTCATGCGCGAGGCGCACCGCCTTGGCATGAGGACAACGGCCACGATGATGTTCGGCTCTCTGGATGATTCAAAAGACATAATCGAGCATCTTGACGTGATAAGAAATTTGCAGGACACAACCGGCGGGTTCACCGCCTTCATACCATGGAGCTTTCAGCCGGGCAATACCGCGCTTAGCCATCTGAAACCCGCGACCGCGATCGATTACTTACGGGTACTATCCATCTCCCGCATATATCTGGACAACATACAAAACATACAGGCCTCGTGGGTCACCCAGGGACTCAAGATGGCACAGGTGGCGCTCCGGTTCGGGGCCAACGACTTCGGCTCTACGATGATAGAGGAGAACGTGGTCGCCTCGGCGGGGGTTAGCTACACGGTATCAAAAGAGGACATAATCAAGGCGATAAAAGGCGCGGGCTTCTCCCCCGCGCAGAGAGACACCACTTACAATATCCTTAAATTCTTTTAATGAAAAGATGGGAAATAGAAATTATAAAAAATCCCTCCTTCCCTCCCTTTTCCAAAGGGAGGGAATTACCCCTCTTTGGCAAAGAGGGGCGAGGGGAGATTTTCCGAATCACGAGACCTTAAGGAGCCCATAATGGAAAGCGAACTCTATGACGTTCTGATAATCGGAGGCGGCCCTGCCGGGCTTACGGCCGCCCAGTACGCGGCGAGGGGAAACCTCAAAGTGCTGGTCCTGGACAAGTCCCCTTCGGCGGGCGCCCTGGCTTACGCGCATAAAATAGAGAACTATCCGGGCCTTGAAAAGGCCGTCTCAGGGAAAGAGCTTCTGGACATTTTCCGCGAGCAGGCCATCGGCTTCGGCGCGGAATACAAAGAGGCCCAGGTGATTGGGGTGAACATTGCGGGCAACGTAAAGGAAGTCTTCACGATGGAGCGCACATACAGCGGCAAGACGGTCATAATCGCCACGGGCTCCATGGGGCGAAAACCATCCATAAAGGGCGAGGCCGATTTCCTTGGCCGGGGCGTAAGCTATTGCGCCATCTGCGATGCCGCGTTTTTCAGGGACAAGAGGGTCTGCGTCATAGGGAGTTCCGAAGAGGCCATAAAAGAGACCGGCACGCTGGCCAGGACGTCATCCGAGGTCTTCCTGATAAGCCCCGCAAAACAGGTTGCGGACCCCGAAAATCCCGTCCTGAACATGGCGAACGTAAAAGTCCTCCTGGGCACATCGGTGACCTCAATAGAGGGCACTGACGTGGTGGAGAAGATAAAGCTCACATCCGATAACAAAGAGAGCGAAATAGAGCTTGCGGGCGTATTCGTCTACATGCACGGAAGCCGCCCCATAGTGGATTTCCTGGGCGGGGTAGTGAACACATCAGAGGCCGATTGCGTGGTCATAAACCGCATGATGGAGACCTCCATCCCCGGCGTCTTCGCCTCGGGCGATGTCACATGCACCGAGACAAGGCAGGTGGTGATTGCCGCCTCAAACGGCTGCATCGCCGCCCTCTCGGCGGAAAAATTCATCCACCACAGGGCCAGAAGGAAGTACGATTGGGGGAAGCAGTAGCAAAGGGGCTTGGCCCCTCTGCCCCCGGAATTTGAGTCACCCGTAGGCGGGTGACTCCCACAAAACCCCCTTGCCCCCATGTCCCAGAGGTAGGTTAAGTCCCCCTTTGGCAAAGGGGGATTTAGGGGGATTTTTTAAAAAGTAGGGGCGCGCCTTGGTGCGCCCGTCTTTAATCCGTTCGCTTTTTTATCCGTCATGCCGGACTTGATAGAGAGTGTCTTTTATTTCTGAATGCCTTGGGACGGGCGCTTTTTTCCTGTCTTTGGATTTAAATAAATATCGTGATTGGCACCATGGCGTTTGAGGTAGCAACCGGATTTGACAAGTTCTTTAATGAACTCATTGCGCTTCAAACCTCAACACCGATTTCTTTACGCGCGATCTTTTTTATGGGAAGAGAGACTTCCTCCTCTTCCATCATCAATTTATAAGCTTCTTTGATATTTTTTTCGAGTTCTTCAAGGGTTTCACCCTGACTGAAAACCCGGGGATTTCTTTCAACCTGCCCACATACCAACCTTCATCGGTCCAGTATTCAAGCGTAAACGTTCTGAGCATCCAGACCACCTCCTTTACTATTCATTTTTGGCTCTTCAGACTTTTCTGTGGAATTCCCTCTTTGGAAAAGAGGGGAAGGGGAGATTTTTCGAACCATGAAATAATTCCAAATTTTCTCTTTAAACCTTGACCATGGATACTTTTCGGCATCCGCCATGTTTTTTCTAAGCCCCCGCAAGAATGCCAATCTTTTTAGTGGAGCATTTATTTTTAAAATCCCCCAACCCCCCTTTTCCAA
>JACWAF010000030.1 GCA_014874185.1 Nitrospirota bacterium
CCACTGCCATCTCTATGGGGTAACCTCCCCCTTTGAAAAAGGGAGGCTGGGAGTGTTATCTCCAATGCGACTGCCACTGCCATCTCTATGGGGTAACCTCCCCCTTTGAAAAAGGGAGGCTGGGAGTGTTATCTCCAATGCGACTGCCACTGCCATCTCTATGGGGTAATCCCTCTCCCTTTGAAAAAGGGAGGCTGGGAGTGTTATCTCCAATGCGACTCCACTGCCATCTCTATGGGGTAATCCCTCCCTTTGAAAAAGGGAGGTTAGGAGGGATTTTAAATGATCTGGGTGCACTTTTTTATCTCCTCCAGTTTGGCGAACGCCTTCCCGTTGTCTATGGCCTCGGCGGCTATCTGGAACCCGGCGCTGAGCCCCTTCGCTACCCCAGCCACCAGCAGGGCGGCGGCCGAGTTCATCAGCACAATGTCCCGCCTTGGCCCCTTCTCGCCCTTCAAAACCGAGAGGGCTATGAAGGCGTTCTCGTCCTTCGTGCCCCCCTGTATGGCGGTGAGGTCCGCGCGGGGGACCCCGAAATCCTCAGGCGAGATTATAAAGTCCTCCACCCTGTCGTTCACAAAACGGCTCACCTTCGTGCCGTCGCATACGGTTATCTCGTCAAGCCCGTCCTCGCCGTGGACCACCATCGCGTCCTCGGCCCCAAGCCGCCCCAGCACCTCGGCCAGGGGTTTCGTGAGCCTGTCCGCAAAAACTCCCAGTACCTGCCTCCTGGCCCCGGCGGGGTTCGTAAGCGGGCCCAGTATATTGAAGATCGTCCTTATGCCTATTTCCTTTCTGGGGCCGATGGCATATTTCATTGCCGGATGGAATAACGGCGCATACAGGAAACCGAAGCCCGTCTCAAAAAGACACTTCTCCACCTTTTCGGGCGGGATGTCTATCTTCACGCCCAGGGCCTCCAGGAGGTCTGCGCTGCCGGTGGAGCTTGAGACCGAGCGGTTCCCGTGCTTTGCCACTGGCACCCCGCAGGAGGCCACCACTATCGCTGAAATAGTGGAGATATTGAATGTGCGGGACATGTCTCCGCCGGTGCCGCAGGTGTCAAGCGTCCTCTCCGGGGCCTTTATGCGGATGGCCTTCTTCCTCATGGCCACCGCCGCCCCGGTTATCTCGTCCACCGTCTCGCCCTTTATCCGCAGCGCGATGAGGAAGGCCCCGATCTGCGCGTCCGTGGCCCTGCCCTCCATGATCTCGTTCAAGCACGCGGCCATCTCGTCTTCGGAAAGGTTCACACCCGTCGTCAGCATTCCAAGTGCTTCTTTTATCATCTTCCCCTCCAAATCCTCCCATGCTTCAAAAAGTTTGCCAGAATGGCCTTGCCAGAGAGCGTAAGAATGGACTCCGGATGGAACTGGACGCCCTCCACGAAGTGCTCCCTATGGCGCACGCCCATGATCTCGCCCTCGTCCGTCCAGGCCGTTCTCTCGAGGCAGTCCGGCAGGCTCTCTTTCTCTATTATAAGCGAATGGTATCTTGTGGCCTCGAAGGGGTCCTCGATCCCCTCGAAGAGGCGCTTCCCATCGTGATGGATGGAGGATGTCTTCCCGTGCATCAGCCTTGGGGCCCTTATGATCCTTCCCCCATACGCGGCCCCTATCGACTGGTGCCCCAGGCAAACCCCCAGAATAGGCGCCTTCCCGGCAAAATGCCTTATCGCCTCTATGGATATCCCGGCCTCATTAGGGGTACACGGGCCAGGCGATATCACGATAAGCTCCGGTGCGAGCCCCTCTATTTCCTTTATGCTGATTTTATTGTTCCTGTAAACCCGCACGTCCTCACCCAGCTCGCCCAGGTACTGAACGAGATTGTATGTGAACGAATCGTAGTTGTCTATCATCAGGAGCATCTTAGAAGAAATCCTCCGCCATCCGCACGGCCTCCATCATGGCCATCGCCTTGTTCACCGTCTCTTGATACTCGCTCTCCGGGACGGAATCGGCCACCAGCCCGGCCCCGGCCTGGACGTAAACGGTCCCGTCCTTTATGACAAGCGTCCGTATGGTGATGCACATGTCCATGTTGCCGGAGTAACCGAAATAGCCAACCGCCCCGGCGTATGGGCCGCGCTTTACCGGCTCAAGCTCCTCGATTATCTCCATCGCCCGCACCTTGGGGGCGCCCGAAACCGTCCCCGCCGGAAAACAGGCGGCGAGCACGTCGAAACAGGTAAGCCCGTCCCTCAGCCTGCCCACCGCGTTGGACACCATGTGCATCACATGGCTGTAGCGCTCAACCACCATCAGTTCCGGCACATTCACCGTGCCCACCCGGGCCACCCTGCCCACATCGTTTCTGCCCAGGTCCACCAGCATTATGTGCTCGGCAATCTCCTTGGGGTCTTTTTTAAGCTCGGCCTCCAGTGCGCGGTCTTCCTCTTCCGTCTTCCCGCGCTTCCTGGTGCCCGCTATGGGTCTCACGGTCACCTCATCGCCCTCAAGCCTCACCAGTATCTCCGGCGAGGAGCCCACAAGCTGCGCCCCACCCGTATCCAGATAATACATGTAAGGCGAGGGGTTTATAAGCCTCAATGCGCGGTATATCGAAAACGGGCTTACAGTAGTTTTGCGCTCGAACCTCTGCGAGAGCACCACCTGCACCACATCCCCGGCCATTATGTATTCCTTGCACTTCTCAACCGCTGCCATGAAGTCCCCTTTGGCCCCGAACCCGGACGCGAAATCCATCACTCCCTTTTCGGACTCGTAAAGCTCTTCGGCGAGGGGGGCGTCAACCGGGGCGCGGAGCCTGCGGATGATATCGTCTATCTTCGCAACAGCCTTATCATAGGCCCTGTCAGGGTCTTCGCCTTCCCTGATGTGGACGTTCGCAAGCACCTTTACGTTCTGTTTCAGGTAATCGAAAATAAGCATGGTATCCGTGAGCATCAGGAACATGTCCGGCATATCCAGGGAAGGCGCCCCTTTGTCTGGCAGTTCCTCCATGAACCGGACCATATCGTACCCGATATACCCCACGAATCCGCCGTAGAACCTGGGCAGACCCTCGTGCCGCACGGCATTGAAACCGCCCATGAACCCGCGAACATAATCCAGGGGGCTCTCCGCATCGATTACGCGCTTCTTGCCGTTCTCCTCGATATGGACCTTCTTCCCCTGTGATTTGAGCACCACCGAGGGCCTCACGCCCAGGAACGAATACCTGGCCCATTTCTCGCCGCCCTCAACGCTCTCAAACAGGAAAGCCGGAGGTCCCCCCAGCTTGGTGAGCGCCGAAACCGGGGTGAACGAGTCCGCAAGGACATTTTTATAGACCGGGATGAGGTTCTTTCCGGATTCCGCGAGTCTCCGGAATTCCGCCCTCCCGGGCAAAGCAACTGTTCTGGAGTTCATTATAACCTCGGCCTTCATCGCCTAAAATTTAATTATATCCCATACGGGGTTTCCAAAGGTATAAACTATTGCCCTTGCGGCTTGATTTTTTTCCCGGAAATTAGGATAATAATCTTTGTCCTTACCGGAGCGTTTTTCGCGGGTGTAGCTCAGCTGGTAGAGCACAACCTTGCCAAGGTTGGGGTCGCGGGTTCGAATCCCGTCGCCCGCTCCATTTGTCAATAGCCCACAGGCGGATGAAATCCGCCTTGTTCGGGTTTGGCGGCGTACCCAAGTGGCAAGGGAGAGGTCTGCAAAACCTCCATTCAGCGGTTCAAGTCCGCTCGCCGCCTTAAAATCCTTCAAAAAAGATAAAAAGATGTTCTTCTTTCTCTTGTAAGAGAAAGAAGAAAAGAGAATTTTTGGTTTTTTGCGGGGCTCTGCCCCGCAAAAAAAGCCAAGAATTTTTTCTTTTGCTACTTTTCTTTTTTGCAAAAAAGAAAAGTAGGCTGTTATATTTTCTTCCCGCTGAATTTTGAAAGCTCCTTCAGTTTTTTCATGAGCGCGGCGAAGTCCTCTATTTTCAATGACTGCGGGCCGTCGCAGAGGGCGTTCTGCGGGTCCGGGTGGACTTCTATCATCAGCCCGTCAGCCCCCACGGCCATCGAGGCGTAGCATAGTGGGGCGATGTATTTTCTCACCCCTGTGGCGTGGGAGGGGTCTATGATGATGGGCAGATGGGAGAGGCTTCTTATTACCGGTACTGCCGAGATGTCCAGGGTATTCCTGGTAGAGGTCTCGAAGGTCCTTATGCCCCGTTCGCAGAGGACAAGTTCAGTGCAGCCTTCCGATAGGATGTACTCCGCGGACATGAGGAATTCCTGTATCGTGGTGGAGAGCCCGCGTTTGAGGAGGGCGGGCTTGCCGAAGCGCCCCACCCTTTTCAGGAGAGAGAAGTTCTGGCAGTTCCTTGCCCCTATCTGGAAGACATCGGCGTACTCGCCAACAAGCTCCACGTCCTCGGGGTTCACCACCTCGGTCACAAACGGAAGCCCGGTCTCCTCGCGGGCCTTGGCAAGTATCTTGAGGCCCTCTTTCTCCAATCCCTGGAAGGCGTAGGGGGATGTCCGGGGTTTGAAAGCGCCCCCGCGCAGCATCTTTGCCCCGGCCTTCTTTACGCCTATAGCGGCATCAAGCATCTGTTTTTCGCTTTCCACGGAACAGGGGCCTGCGATAACGCCAAAGTGGTCTCCGCCGAAGACCGCACCGCCCACCTTTACAACGGTGGGTTCTTTTTTGAACTCCAGGCTCGCCAGTTTGAAGGACTGGAGTATCTCTATGACCTTCTCGACCGAGTCGATCGTCTCAAGTGTCTGCAATTTGTGTTTACCCCTCTCATCTCCCACCGCGCCTATCACGGTGCGCTCCACCCCGGTGATGGTGTGGGCCTTGAAGCCAAGTTCCTTCACCTTTTTTATTACCGCCTCAAGATCTTTCTTCGTGCTGCCCGGTTTCATTACTATTATCATCCTGTCCCCCTTTTGAAATTTAAAAGGCCGCTGGGGCTTTCGCCGCCTGCGGCCTTGGTTGCAGTCTTATCTGAATTGGATGCTAAACCGCAGGCAAACCCCTTCCGTCCTGGCACAGCCACCAGGTAAATCGCCAAAAAAGAAGCCCTTTGCCGCAGTTCCTCATACTTCAATGTACTCCAACGGCAGCCGGCAAGTCAAGCGCATTTTCGAGGAAAAGAATTATAATAACCAAGGAGGAGCAGATGCCTTTCAGATGGAACGGCGACCTCGCGACCGGCATAAAGGCCATCGATTTTCAGCACCAGGAGATGTTCCTGAGGGCTGAAAAGCTGGCCGATGCCTGCAAGCAGGGAAAGGGCAAAGAGGTACTTGAAGAACTGTTTGCCTTTCTCAGGGATTATACCGTCCAGCATTTCGGCATGGAAGAGAAATGGATGACAGACCTGCTTTACCCTGGCTACCCTCTGCACAAGGCCCAACATGAGAAGTTCATAGATTCCATGCTGGATCTTGAAAACAAACTCGAAGCGGAAGGCAAATCGACCGAAATAGCCATAAGGCTGAGCGTTTTGATGGGAAGCTGGCTGGTAAACCATATAAACGCATTTGACAAGTCGCTGGCGATTTTTTTGAAGAATGACAACCAGGCCAAAAACTTTATCTAATCCCACCCCCATCCTTATTTTGAGCGGGGGCGAAATTTAATCAATACGGAGGCTATCGCCTCCTTGGGCCCGCACCCCCAGGAAAAAGATTCCTTTTAAGTGTAAAAGCCTTCCTCTTTTTTAATCCGTCATGCCGAACTCGATTCGGCATCTGTCTTGATGGTCAGCTCGATGAATGGAAAGAAGGAAGGGATTGTCGGGTTATGCTCCGCTAAGCAGACCTGGATTCACGGGCGATCTCATTCTATTATTCACTGAACAACATAATTCGTTCTTAAATACTATTTCTCCCTCTCCCCCGACGGAATATCTTTTGCCTCTTTCAAAAGCTCAAGCAGGAATGGGTCAAGGCCGCGCTCCTCGAAGTAGCCCTTCTCAAGCCCCTCCACATAGAACCTGTCCAGGCCGCTGTTGGCCAGGAAGTCTTCCCTCAGGCGGGTGTCTGTGGTTTTTATGATTATGGGGAGCAGGTGGTTCAGATAGAAGAGTTCCTTTTTGAGGTCCACGAAGGCCTTTTCAAAGAGCTTCTCGGGCACGCGCATGGCGACCCCTCTTGCGGCAAGTTCGCGCCCTATCCGGGCGCAAAGCTCTTTTTTGCCCTCTTTGGATTCGAGGGCGGGATAGAAAGTCCCCATCTTATCCTTAAGGGAAGAGTGGATCTCCCAATACAGCATCTCCTCGTCGGCAATCATCCGGAGTTCGGCTATTATGTCCCGCAGCGAGGCGTCGCCCGTGGCTATCCGGCCTATCCCCTTCGAGAGCGCAACGACCTTCTTCCTTCCGTAATTGGTTATGTATCTGTTTGCCAGCAGGTCTTTCACGAACAGGCCCTGGAAGAGCCCGTCTTCCAGGCTGTCAAACTCTTTCTTGTTCCCCGCGATGCTCCGCAGAAAATCCTCGTTGAGGTTTATCTCGCGCATGAAGGCAAGCTGGCTCATGGAGGCCTGAACGTGGTCGTAGCGGTCGAAGAAGGTGATGATGTTGCTCAAGTCTTCAAGCAGTTTGTAGTCTCCGGACTCCTTCGCGGTCTCGTCGCATAACTTGCCTATGTCCAGGAGCATCTGCTCGAAACCCACATCGGCATCGGTATAGGCCCTGTGCTTCGCGCGTATGAGGCGCACTATGTCCTCTTTTATGATGTTGTTTTTCAGCTGGGGGGCAAGGAAAAGGTTCTCGAATATCGAGCGCGCCTCCCGGAGGTGGTCCGTATATTCCAGTTCCTGTATCTGCTTGCCCTTCAGGAGCAGTTCGTCCAGGGTATCGAACAATACGCCGGGGATGCGGTTCCTGATCCTCAGTGTTTTAAGCCTTCGGAGCCGCGCTATTTCAGAGTGCTCAAGCGTGCCCTTCTCCAGGGCGGAGATCAGGATGTCCCTGTGCTGGTCCACTATGGGCTTGTTCTCCGGGTGGCCATACATCAGGTCTATTTTTATCCTCTCCTGCTGGTAATAGTCTATTCCCAGCTTGGAGGCGGCCTCGAACAGGTAGAATTCTTCGTCTTTGGAGATGCTCTTGTCCCGGAAATACGCCTCCCTGAACGTCTTCCAGAAGGCCTCGTTGTCCCTGTGGACGAGTTTGAAGATGAAGACGGTGGAATGATGTTCGTTCAGGTTCCTGAGGAAATTCTCCATCAGCTCCGAGTCGTTCTCCCCATCCAGGAGGGTTGTGCGCTTCAGGAACTTCCCAAGGAGGATCAGGAGTTCCTTCTGCCTCCTCCTGGTCTCCTGCCTGTAATCGGACGAGACGAAGAAGTAATAATTCTTTACGGCGTTGCCCTGGAGGAAAAGCCTGTCAAAGGGCTCGAAGCCGTCCGTCTCGTTCGTGAAGATGAGCCTCCCGGCCTTGTCCTGGAATGCCCCGAACATGATGAGCCTGTTCAGGACCTCTTTCTTCATCAGGTCCTTAAGGGATTTTTCCACCCCGAACATATACCGGCAGAAAGAGCCGCCCGCCCCATTGTAGCGCACGGAGCCGTCGGTGATGGTGAACTCGTTGCCGCGGGAAAAAAAGCGGACGAAAGAGGGCCCTTCTTCATAGAAGTAGGTGCTTTTCGCGTCGGGTCCGCATACGTGGGCCGTGAAATCCACGCACCCCAGAGAGCCGTGAAATTTCAGGTCTTTTATCATGAGGAATTTTAACACAAGGCAGTTCCAATTCCAAAGTTATTGCCTTATAAATAGTTTTTTATTTAATATATTACCCGTCATGAGAAAGTTGCTGTTTTCAGTCTTTTTCACGTTCTTCAGCCTGATCGCAGTCCGCTTTCCATCAGCCGCCGAGACCCCATCGGGCTGTGCCGTCATACTGAAAAGTGCCATCTCGCTTTCGTCTGCCGGCAAGTACGCCGAAAGCCTTCCGGAATTCGACCTCCTGATGGAAAAATGCCCCGTAGTGGCCGATTACGGGCTTTTTTACAAGGCCGGGGCCCTTGACCGCATGAAAGACCGCGAGCACGCCGCAGCGGCCCTGCAGCAGTTCCTTAAAGACTATCCCCGAAGCCCGCTGGCCAGGAAGGCCAGGCTGAGGTCCATCCTCCTCTCCACGGACGAAAGCTCACTGATAAACAGGCTTTCCCTGTACGAGAAGGAGTATCCAGGGGACGGGGACATGGCGCTCAAACTTGCCCTTTTGCTCAAGGAGAAGGGGCTTTCCGGACAGGCGGACCGCATCCTGGGGAGGCTGTATTCAAAGGCGGGGAGAGCGTCTTTAGAGGCCCTGATAAACATGAGCAGGCCGCCAACCGTGGATGAGCGCATAAAAAGGGCCGGCAATCTGATAAGGAGATTCAAATACCAGGAGGCGGAGCAGGAGCTGAGGGACCTGCTTGCCTCTGATACCGGCGGGCATAAGGATGTGATATTGAACCTTCTTGGCAAATGCCTTTTCCGCCAGAAACGCTACAGTGAGGCTGCAAACATATATCTAATGGCCACGAACAATTACGATGCGGCAAGGTGCTATTACCGGCTGAACAACGAGAGCGCCTTTGCCAACACTATCTCAGGCGTAATAAACGGCGGGGACGACAGGGGTTACAGCCTTCTTGTGGCCGAAGCCGGCAGAAAAAGAAGGGGCGGCGATTACGAGGGCGCCCTTTCGCTTCTGGACAGTGCCGCCCGGTTCTATCCGGAGGGGAAGGAACTGGTCCTCTGGGAGAGGGGCTGGCTCTATTACATGAAGCGCGATTACGAGAAGGCGCTGGGCGCGTTCTCGCGGCTGACCACTCTGGATGACAAGCCGGAATATGAATACTGGATGGCGAAGACGATAGAGGGTCTGGGCGGGAACTCAACAGGCCTGTTCGAGAAACTGTCCCAGGGGGATGATTTCTATGCCCTGCTTTCAAAAATGAACCTCAGTGCCAGGGACAAAACTGGGGCCGGTGCGCTCTATGTTGCCCGGAAAGCGCCCATTGTCAATGACATTGACGACTATTCACTAAACGGGCCTTTCGAGCGCGCCGGCATCCTTTACGAGGCCGGCCTGAGGGACGAGGCCGTAAGGGAGCTTGTCTACTTGGCCAGCCATAGTTTCGACCCGAAAATCGTTTCAGGGGCCGCGATGAGGCTTAAGGCCCTGGGCTCTTTCAGACGGGCGATCCTGGCGGCCTCCAGGCTCCCCGAGGAATACCAGCCAAAAGAAGTGGTTTATCCGGTGGCGTTCTGGAACTCCGTGGAAAAAAACTCGGTAAGAAAAGGGCTTGACCCCTATCTTGTCCTGTCGGTAATGCGCGAGGAAAGCCGGTTCGAACCCAGGGTATGCTCTCCCGCCGGCGCTCTTGGGCTGATGCAGCTCATGCCAAACACCGCCCAGGTGCTCTCTAAATCGCTGAAGATGCATTTCAGGGGGACACGGACTCTTTACAATGCGGACAAGAACATAACTCTCGGCGTGACTTATCTTAAAAAACTGGTCAGGGAATTCCATGGCATACCTCCGGCCCTGGCCGCGTACAACGCCGGCGAGAACGCCGTAAAGGGCTGGTTGAAAAGCGGGAAATACCTGTCTTATGACGAGTTCATCGAGGACATCCCTTATCTGGAGACGAAAAATTACGTCAAGCGGATCATAACCAGCTACTTCAATTACAAGGGGGAAGAGGCCGCGGCAGAGGGGCTTGAGCCCGGCCAGGAGAGGGATTTTTAACGCCCAATCTGCTATTCTATATGGCCATGAACGAGCAGAGCCTGTTCGGCGAAAAAACATCAAAAAAAACTGAAACGGCACCGGAAAATACAAAAGAATATAAGGAGGCGAGCGCTTTGGATACGCTTAAGAATCTTGAGGGGATGATAACTGACGCAGTCGAAAGGATACGGGCCCTCAAAGAAGAAAAGAAATCGCTGGAGAGGGGCCTTAAAGAACTTCAGGCATCGCTGGACCAGAAAAACCAGGAAATAGAGCGGCTGAATATCGAGAGGACGGAAATAAAAGGGCAGATAGAGGGGCTGCTGAAAGAACTGGACGGGATCGGCTCCTGATGCAGAAGGCCGAGATCCATATACTGGGCCAGAAGTATACGGTTAAAGGCGAGGCCTCGGACGAGGAGATCAAGCTCCTTGCCGCCTACGTTGACGGCAAGATAAAAGAAGTGCTAAGGAAAGCCCCCGGCATACCCCCGCTGAACGCCGCCATCCTTGCCGCCCTGAACATCGCTGGCGAGATGAACGCATACAAAAAGGAACAGGAGAACGTGGCAAAGAGCATAACCGAGAAGGCCAGTCTCCTGACAAGCCTTTTCGATTAGACCAAATCAGCCTTCGGTAAACGGCGCTTCGCCTCTTTTGAAGGCCAGGTGCTTTTTCCAGTCCTCGCTTTTATGGGGAAAATCCGAGCGGTAGTGCGCGCCGATGCTCTCTTTTCTCAAAAGGGCGGCCCGCGCGATGAGGCCCGCCACCTGAATCATGTTCTTAAGCTCCAGCTCCCTGCGCGAGAGGAAGGTCTTCTCAAGTATGTAATCCCATTTGGATATGCCTTCGACGGCCTCTTCCAGGGACTCCTTGTTCCTGATTATCCCCACTTTCTGCCACATGAGCCTCCGCAGGTCTCCCCTTATCTCGTCGTGGGCCGGGATCGAGTGCGGAAGCGGCCTGAAATCCAAAGCGTCTTCAATCTTGTGCAGGTCAGCTTCCGGAAGGGCGTATTTATGCGCTGACCCCCCGGCCCGTTTCCCGTACACAAGCCCCTCCAGCAGGCTGTTGCTGGCCAGCCGGTTCGCGCCGTGCACGCCGGTGCAGGCCACCTCCCCTGCGGCATAAAGCCCGCGCAGGTTGGTCCGGCCCTCCACGTCCGTCTTCACGCCGCCCATCATGTAATGGGCCGCCGGGGACACCGGTATCAGCTCTCTGGTGATGTCCAGGTCGTAGCGCCTGCATGTGGAATAGATTCGCGGAAAGCGCTTTTTTACAAACTCGTCCCCAAGATGCCGCAGGTCCAGGTAGACGTGGTCCGAGCCGGTCTTCTGTATCTCGTGCAGGATGGCCCGCGAGACGATGTCCCTGGCGGCAAGCTCCGCCTGCTTGTGATAGTTTTTCATGAACAGCTCGCCGCGGACGTTCCTTAAAAGCCCGCCCTCGCCCCGGAGGGCCTCGCTAAGAAGAAAATGCGGCGCGGAGGGCAGGTATAAGGCCGTTGGGTGAAACTGGACGAACTCCATGTCCTCCAGCACCGCGCCCGCCCTGTAGGCAAGCGCCATCCCGTCCCCCGTTGCCACCTGGGGGTTTGTGGTGCGGGCGTATATCTGACCCGTACCGCCCGTGGCCAGCACTGTGGAGCGCGCGAGCATGGCAACGGGCCTCCTGTCCCTTGCTATTATGGCCCCGCAGCAGGTGCCCCCCTCGGAAATCAAATCAATGGCCTGGCTGAAGGCCTCCCTTTTTATATTTGGGACCGACCTCACCTTCTGTATAAGGACGCGCTCAAGTTCTTTTCCGGTGGCGTCCCCCTGCGAGTGCAGGATGCGCTTTCTGGAGTGCGCGGCCTCAAGGCCGAAGGCGAGCTTCGTGCCCTCCTTGTCGAACTCCGCCCCCCAGGAGATAAGCTCTATTATGCGCTCCGGGCCCTCCTCCACCAGAAGGCGCACGGCCTCTTCACGGCAGAGCCCGTCCCCGGCATTAAGCGTGTCCTCATAATGGATGCCCACGGTGTCCTCGTCGCTCAAGGCCACGGCGATTCCGCCCTGGGCGTACTCCGTGCTGCTTTCGGTGGGGATATCTTTTGTCACCACGGTGACGCTGCCATGCGGTGCGGCCTCAATGGCGGCCCTCAGGCCCGCAACCCCGCTCCCTATTATCAGGAAATCCGTCTTTTCCTTTATCATCTCATCCAGACGCAATCCGGAACAAGCGGAATGAATTTACTCATAAAGGGTATTATAGCACCGCCGCAAGGGGCGGCTCACATGGGGCATATGATCGAGCCAAGTTTTTTCGTGAGTTTCAGATTTTCGCTGTAATCGACGGGGCAGTCTATTATCGAGACCCCCTTTTGCAGGAGGGCGTCCCTGAGGGCCGTTTTAAGCTCGCCTTCCTTTTCAATCCTGTATCCCCTCGCGCCAAAGGCCGCGGCAAGCTGCATGAAATCGGGGTTCGGGAGCCTGGTGTAGAACTCTTCGCCATAGCGCATCCGCTCTTTCCATTCTATAAGCCCATAGCCGCCGTCATTGAAGATGAGCACCACGAAAGAAAGCCCGAGCCTCCGCGCCGTCTCAAGCTCGATGGCCGTCATCAGGAAGCCCCCGTCGCCCACGGCGGCTATGACCTTTCTGTCCGGGCAGCGCAGCTTCGCGGCTATGGCGGCCGGGACGGCGAAACCCATCGAGGCGAGCCCGTTCGAGATTAAAACGGTGTTGGGCCTTTGCGCCTGGAAGAAACGCGATATCCAGATCTTGTGCGCCCCAACGTCGCTTATCAGGATGTCATTTTTGCCGAGCGCGGCGTTCAGGGCGCCTACTATCGCCAGGGGTTTGACAGGGAAGCCCGGCTTCGGCTCTTCAAAACCGGCCCGGACGGCCTCTTTCAATTTGAGATAAAAGGCCGGCTCTTTTTTGAAATCGGCCCTCCTCGCGAGCCTGCGGAGCGTGCTCTTTATGTCGCCGACAAGCTCGAAACTCCGGTATGAGGCGTCCACCTCGGCGGGCGTTGCGCTTATGTGTATTATGCTCTTCTCCGTCCCGCCCTTCCAGTAGCGCGGGCTGAACTCAACCGGGTCGAACCCCGCGGCTATGATGAGGTCGGCCCTCTCAAGCCCGCAGGATACATAATCCCTGCTCTGGAGGCCCACGGTTGAAATGTAAAGCTCCTCATCGGCGGGCACCGCCCCAAGGGCCATGAATGTTACGGCCGCCGGGAGCCGGAACTTCCTTATGAAATTAAGAAGCTCCCCCGAAGCCCCCGCCCGGATGACGCCGTTTCCGGCTATGACCATCGGGAATTTGGCGCTCCTGATCATCTCCAAAGCCCCGGTTATCGCCTCCTCGCCGGGGGCGGGATAGAGGGCTGGCATAGGGCGCATCGGCTCCCCTTCCGCTGGAAGACAGATGACGTCCTCGGTGATTTCCAGGTGCACGGGGCCGGGCTTCTCGGCCAGAGAGACGCGAAACGCCTTTCTAACGATCTCCGGTATGTTTTTCCCCCTGATGCTCGCGCTCCATTTCACGGCGGGCTTGTAGATGGAGAGCACGTCTATGAACTGATGGGCCTCCTTGAACGCCTCGTAAAGGTCCCGTTGCGCGGTGATGGCCACGACCGGGGCGAAGTCCAGCAGGGCATCGGCCACCCCTGAGAGCATATTGATCGCCCCCGGCCCCAGTGTGGAAAGGCACACGCCAGGGCTTGTCCGGGCCAGCCTGCCCCAGGCCACGGCCATGAAGGAGGCCCCGCGCTCGTCCCTTGTGGTTATGAAATCGATTTTGGATTTTTTCAGTGTATGAAGGAGCTCTATGTTCTCCTCTCCGGGCAGGCCGAAGATACGGGTCACGCCCTCGGTCTCCAGGCACTCCGTAAAGAGTTCCGTTACGGTCTTCACCGCATCAGCTCCCTGAAATCAGTTATCGCCCGGAAGGCCCCCGAATGCGCCTTGTCTTTCGCCTTCGAGTTGGATTTCCTCTTTAGAAGCAGATAGCGTATGCCGTATGCGCGGGCCGTCCTCAGGATGGCCTCCGTGTCGTCTATGAAGAGGGTGTGTTCGTTCTCGAATTTGAGGAGTTTTTGCGCGCGCTCCCAGAAGAGGATGTCTTCCTTGGGGGCGCCCAGGCTGTAAGAGGCCACCACGTGGTCGAAGTACTTGCCTATCCCGGTCTTCTTGAACTTGATCTCGATGGCCTTGTAATGGGCGTTGGTCACAAGGTGCACCTTCTTGCCCCGCTCCTTCAGCCAGAGGAGAAAATCCTCCACGTGGGGGTGAACCTCTATCAGATGGTTTATCTGCTCCTTCAGGGCCGGGATGTCCAGGTTCAGCTCGCGGGACCAGAAATCCAGGTCCGTCCAGTTCAGCGTGCCCTCATACCCCTTGTATTTTCCAAGAAGCTCTTCCTTTGCCCTCCCGAAGCTCATATCGTGCAGCTCGGCGTATTTTTCAGGCACAAGGTGCTCCCAGAAGTAGTCGTCGAAGTACTTGTCCAGGAGGGTGCCGTCCAGGTCCAGAAGGACATGGTCCACCTCTGCCATGGGCACGGGCGCTTTTTTCATAAACTACATTTTAGCACAGGGGCGGTAGATTGCCGCCTGGATTTCCCTTTATGCTATTATTGCATTGTGCCGCAAGCCGCCGGGGATAAGCCAGCACCCTCCGCATCTGTCATCATGGTGAACTATAACGGCATCTCCTGTTTGGGAGACTGCCTCGATTCCCTTCAAAGACAGCATTTCAGGGACTTCGAGACCATCGTCGTCGATAACGCCTCGACCGACAATTCGATCCCCTTCATAATGGAAAAATATCCGGATGCGCTGGTCATCCGATCGCGGAAAAATCTGGGTTACGGTGGCGGGATAAACGAAGGGATCAAGGCGTCCAGCGGTGAGCATATCATCATCCTGAACAATGACACAAAGGCCTCCCCGGAATGGATCGGGGAACTGATAAAGACCGCGGAAAAACATCCTGATGCCGGGATGTGCGCCTCGAAGGTTCTCAATGAGGCAGAGCCTGGCGTTATAGACAATACCGGGCTTGTCATGTACAGGGACGGCATCGCGCGCGGCAGGGGGAGGCTGGAGCGTGACCGCGGACAGTACGAGGAGGAGGAAGAGGTATTTCTGCCAAGCGGGTGCGCGGCCCACTTCAGGAGGCGGATGCTTGAGGAGATCGGCCTTTTTGACGAGGACTTCTTCATGTACCTTGAAGACGTCGATATCGGGCTCCGTGGAAGGCTTGCCGGGTGGAAGTGCCGCTATTCGCCGCGCGCCGTGGTCTATCACAAATACTCCGCCACGGCGGGCCCCTACTCGCCCATGAAGGCCTACCTGGTGGAGAGGAACAGGATATACGCTGTGATAAAGAATTTTCCTGCGGGGCAAATGTTTAAAAACCCTTTCTGGACCTTTTTAAGGTATATAACCCAGGCTTACGGGAGCCTGGCTGGCAAAGGGGCGAGCGCCAGGCTGGCAAAAAGCCAGTCCCCGCTTGGCATAGCCATGATCCTTGTTAAGGCATATCTGCACGCCGGGATGAAAATCCCGGAGTTGCTTGAAAAGAGACGGCGTATCCGGCAGGCGAAAAAGATAGATAATAAAGAGTTTTCCAGATTGCTCCGCCGTTTCGGTGCGGGGGTGAAAGAGATAGCATTAAAGGACTGAGGATTTTAAATGGAGCGGGCGACGGGATTCGAACCCGCGACCTTCAGCTTGGGAAGCTGACACTCTACCACTGAGTTACACCCGCGTCCCGTGAGGCAACTATTTATTTTATAGAGCGGCGGTTTCCATGTCAAATCCGCAGGGCCTCTATCTCTTCTAACCTGATCGCACCTTCGCGCAAAACCTTCACCCTGCCCCCCTCCGTATCCACTATCGTGGAGGGTTCCTGGGCGTGCGATTCTCCGCTGTCCACCAGCATCTCTATCCGGCTGTCGAAATATTCCATCAACTCCGCCGCCGTCCTCGCCGGCGGCATCCCGGAGATATTTGCGCTGGTTGCCGTAAGGGGAAAGGGGACAACCCTCGCAAGCTTCAGGGCGAAAGACTCGCCGGGAATTCTTACCGCGACTTTCCCGTCTTTTACCAGGTATCCGGAGAGGCCCTCTTTTGCCCTGAAGAGCAATGTCAAAGGTCCCGGCCAGAACCTCTCGATCAGTTTCTTCTGAAGTCCGTCAGGCCCGCCGGAGATGTCTTCCAATTGCCCTTCACGGCCGATTATCAGCGGAAACGGCATCTCCTTCTTGCGGCCCTTCATCTGGAAAAGGTATTCGAGCGCGGCATTGTCGTCGTACTTGGCGCAGAGGGCGTAAAAGGTCTCTGTAAGGCATCCCACAATCCCGCCCCCGTGCAAAACGGCGACTGCCTCTTCAAGGGCAAGCTTTTCCTCTTCGCAGTTGCCGGCAATTATGTATCTCATATCTAAAGGCTTTACCAGAATCTCGCGGCCCTGGCAAGGAGCATCGCCCCAAGCGGAAGACCGAGAAATTTTGAGACGACCTCGCACTTGGACTGAAAGAGAAAGAATATGTTCTTTCTCAGGCCCATCAGGGTCTCGAAATTTCCCTGCCCCTTGCTGATCACAAGCCCGGCCCTCTCGAACCGCCCGTTGAAAGCGGGCGAGGTGGTCTGAAGGATCGTTCCCACGCAGTCCGAGCCGTTGTCCATCACCTCGCATAAAGAGATGAGCCCGGCCTCTCTCGCGTCCTCAAGGACGGCATCGTTTATAATTGCGGAGCCCTTCACGCAGGCTGTAACCCTTTTGCCCATTGCGGCAAGCGCCCTTATTAAAATTTTGTCAAAGACTATCTCGCCCGCGTTGTCGCAGAGGTAAAGGACATCGTCAGCCTTTTCGATCTCTCTTTTGAAATCGTCGTAGTCGTCCACCGCCAGCGGCCCGCCCAATGCCCGTCTCAGAGTGCCCTTCATGTCTATCGAAGAGAATATGCCGAAGTCTATTATGTTCCCCGCGATGGCGATGCGCGCGGCCGTAAACAGCGGGTCTGCGGACTCTTTGACTATCTTCCCAAGCTCATTTTCAATCGCCAGGGCCTTTCTGTTGTATTCGGATTTTATGGCCAGAAACGGGTCCGCCCCGAGCGCCTCCCTCAAGCGCCTGTGCATGATCGTGGTGAAATGCGCCGGGCTCTCGGACGTGTTTACTTCCGAGATCCCCGGAAGGACCGATTTCATTATATTCTCGCCGCGCGGGCCGTCTACGCCCGCCAGTTTCAGGGCGATCACCACCTGCTTCAAAAAGCACGGAAAGCATTCAAGACTGGTCTTCATGTATGGATTATTCAGACCCCGTGTGCAACGGGCCCTGAAACGCCCTCCTTGTCCAAATTAGTGCAGGCATGCGTCACAAATCCCTTGTCATTGCGAGCGAAGCGAATCAATCCCGCTTTTAACGGACTGGGATTGCTTCGTCACTTCTCTCCCCGCAATGACATAAAGAAGCGTTGGACGCACTACACTAGATAAATATTATAAACGAAAAAAAGCCGGCGGGGAGAAAGGAAACGGAGGGGGTAAAGAAGGGCAATCCGGCGATTTTCAATATCATGCCCGGTCCCGGTGCCGCAATCGGGAGACCGGACCGTTTTTTGCCGGAATCCGGCGGGGTTTTCCGCAATCAGGGCCTTCCTTAAGTTGACAACCCCCACGGACGCGATAGCCTTTAATTGAAGGACGGGACAGCTTGAGTAATAAGTCCCGGAAGGAGAGCTAAATATGGCAACTACGTACATGGAAGAAGAAGCAAGACGACTGCGGGAATACCCCCCTGAAGTCGGAACGTATTTCAGAGGCCAGATAAGGCGCGCCGCATGGAGCGCCATCTTCGCGGCGGCCTTCATAGCGGCCGGGATCGAGTTTACGCTGACTGCCTTGGGAATTACTCTGGGCGTACCGATTATTACAGCCGCGTCCCCGGCCAACCCCCTCGGCGCTGTCGGGGCCGGGGCGGCCTTCTGGCTTGGGATCACGACCATCATCTCGCTGTTCATAGGCGGCTATGCGGCGGGCAGGCTTTCGGGCTCGTTGAGGCCTGCGATGGGTCTTTGGCATGGGCTGGCGATGTGGGGGCTTGTCTCGGTCTTCTCGTTCCTTTCCGTAAACTACGCCTTTTCGGCCTTCTTCGGCGGTGCGGCCGGAATGCTTGGGCGCGGGCTGGCTGCCCCGGCTGGAGGCGGCGTGGTCCTCTCGACGGAGGCCATCAGCACGGCTTCAAGGGTTGCCCTGGGAATTTTCCTGGCGCTCCTCTTTTCCGGCGGGGCCGCGGCCCTGGGCGGCTGGCTTGGGGTCTCTAAAAAGCCGGAGTTCACCGAATTTCCGCAAGTCCCAAGAGGTTAGGGCATCTCTGATCTCCAGGGCCGCGCCTCCGCGCGGCCCTCTTTTATTTCGCTCCTTTGACTTGCCCGCTGTATGCTCTAGAATTGAGAAAAAGGCCAAGGAGGCTTGATATGGCTAAAGCTGTAAAGGCAGCGCTCTTGAGTTTCGATACGGAGGACAGGCCGGGGCTCCTCGCGGATGTAACCACACAGTTGGCCCAGGCCAAGGTGAACGTCACGGCCATCTGCGCCTACTCGATGGAAAACAGGGCCTATGTCGATATGACCACCGACAGCGCCCCCAAAGCGAAGAAGGCCCTCGCGGGGCTCGGGATCAAGGCCGAACAGGAGGACGTGATAGCCGTAGAGGTCCCGAACAAGGTTGGCGAGCTTCAGAAAGTGGCAAAGGCCATCGCCGATGCCGGGATAAATGTCACTTACATGTACGGGACCACCTCGTCGGGAAGGACCTCGACGGCCCTCTTCAGCACCTCGGACAACAGGAAGGCGTTAAAGGCGATAAACAAATAAGCTATTCGATGATCTTATTGTTATAGGCATTCATGGCCTTCTGAAGGCCCTCCGTGATTATGACCCTGACCGCGTCCGCCGCCGCCGATATGGCCCTCTCGAAACGGGGGAGTTCTTCCTTATCGAAGCGCATCAGGACGTACCTTTCGGGCGGGATCACCGGGTTCCGGCCTATGCCTATCTTCAGCCTTATGAAATCCACCATCCCGGTCTCCATGATTATGGACTCTATGCCCCTGTGGCCCCCCGACGAGCCGCCCTTCCGTATCTTTATCCGGGCGGGGTCCATGTCCATATCGTCCTGCACCACGATAAGCCTCTCCGGGGGGATGTCCTTCTCATAAAGGAGATCCTTTATGGCAAGCCCGCTGCGGTTCATGTAGGTGAGGGGTTTTAGAAGGAGGACGCCGCGCCCGTCCACCTCCATCCGCGCCGAGGCGTAATGGCGCTTCTTCCCGGCGAACTCCGCCCTGTGCCGGGAGGCAAGCTCGTCCAGGACCATCCAGCCGATATTATGGCGGGTCTTCAGATAGCGGTCTTCGGGGTTTCCGAGTCCGCAGACAGCCCAGAGCTTATCGAGCGCTCCGAACGTTATTTCTCAGCCGTTTCTTCGGCGGTCTTGCCCTTCTTTATCACCTCGGGCTCGGCTGTCTCGGCTGCAGGGGCGGCAGCCTCCACCACCTCCTCAGCCTTCGGAGCGGCCACCAGGGCCACAACCTCGGTTTTTGGGGTAAGCACCTTCAGGCCTTCGGGCATACTGATGTCGCCCACGTGCAGGGCGTGCCCGGCGGCAAGCCCGCTTACGTCCACCTCTATGTGGCCGGGGATCTGATCGGGGAGGCACTCCACCTCTATCTCTGTAAGGCCGTGCTGGAGGATGCCGCCGTCGCGCTTCACGCCTATGGGCTCGCCGATTACGTGGACGGCCACGGTTACGCATATCGCCTCTTTAAGGGAAACCTCAAAGAAGTCCGAGTGCAGAAGCTCCCTCTTCACCGGGTCTACCTGGTAGTCTTTCATTATGGCCAGGCGGCTCTCGCCGTCCGGGAAGGTGAGGTTCACTACCACCTGCTCGCCCGCGGTCTGATGGATGAACAGGGCAAGCTCCTTTTTGTTTATCTTGATGGGAAGGGACTTGCCCTCCCTGTAGAGGACGCCGGGGATGATCTCGGCCCTCCTCAGGCTTCTGGCCGCACCCTTTCCGGCACTGTCCCGCGCTTCCGCTTTTATCGTAATCCTTTCCACTTTAAACCTCCTAAATGAAGAGAGAACTTATTGAGGATTCCTCATGGATCCTTTTTATCGCCTCGGCAAAAAGGCCCGCCACGGAAAGAACTATTATCTTTTCGCATGCTTCCTTCTTGCTGTCGAGCGGTATCGTATCGGTTACGATCAACCTGTCTATGGCCGAAGCATTAAGCCTGTCGATTGCCGGACCGGAAAGCACCGCGTGCGTGCACGCGGCATAAACGGTATTTGCCCCGTGCTCTTTCAGGGCTTCGGCCGCTTTCGTTATCGTTCCGGCGGTGTCAATCATGTCGTCCAGGAGGACGGCGTTCCTGCCCTTCACGTCTCCCACCACGTGCATCACCTGG
Source organism: Nitrospirota bacterium (assembly GCA_014874185.1). Taxonomy (GTDB): domain Bacteria; phylum Nitrospirota; class Thermodesulfovibrionia; order Thermodesulfovibrionales; family JdFR-88; genus JACWAF01. Next base: position 20,143 of record JACWAF010000030.1, read on the forward strand.
GAGACGTTGGGGGCGTCCCGCCTCTTGTCCACTATGGCAAGCGACGCCTTTAACCGTTTTGCAAAATTCCTGGCCCGCTCCACGCCGCCCGCGTCCGGGGAGACGATAACCAGGCTGTGGTTCAGACCGCTTTTGTTTATGTAATCATACAGCACGGGGGCCCCGTAAAGGTGGTCCACCGGGATATCGAAGAAGCCCTGTATCTGGCCCGCGTGCAGGTCCATCGTAAGCACCCTGTGGGCCCCGGCCACCGTGATGAGGTCCGCGACAAGCTTTGAGGATATCGGCACCCTGGGCTGCACCTTCCTGTCCTGCCGGGCGTAACCGTAATAGGGTATTACCGCCGTAATCCTGCCCGCGGAGGCCCTCTTCAGGGCATCCAGCATCAGGAGGAGTTCCATTATATTGCCGTTTACCGGCTGACAGGTGGGCTGGATGACGAAGACGTCAGAGCCGCGGACGTTCTCGTTTATCTGAAGCTGGATCTCACCGTCGCTGAACCGGGTTATGGTCGTATCGGTAAGCCTGACTCCCAGGTGCGCCGCAATGGATTCGGCAAGCCGCTTGTGGGCGTTGCCGGAGACTAACTTGATACCCTCAGGCATAGAATAATTCCCCTAATTCCTCTTTATTATGACTGGGGCGGGAGGATTCGAACCTCCACATGGGAGATCCAAAATCTCCTGACTTGCCGTTTGTCGACGCCCCAAATAGCATTTTGTGATCAACAAAGGGTCTCTGCGACCCTATGCCACCAACCCATCCCCGAAGCCGCCTTTTCGGCCTGCTCTTTTTTTTCAAAGAGGCCGAAGACAGCCGAACCGCTTCCGCTCATGGCGGCGTAAAGCGCCCCTTTCTGCCTGAGTGCCGCTTTGATCCGGGCTATCTCCGGGTTGGCCGGGAGCACCCCGGCTTCGAGGTCATTCCCACCCGCCCCGTCCAGGGCGGAATAGTCCCCTTCCGATAAGGCCCGAAGAAAAATTTTAATCTTCTCGCTGGCTTTTGTCAACCTGTGGAACCCTTTGACGCCCCTGTAAGCCAAGGATGTGGAGACGCCGAAAGGGGGTTTCGCCAGGAGGAGATAGACAGGCTTTCCGCAGTCCGCCTTCTCGATAACATCTCCCCTCCCGCCGGCAACGGCGGCCGGAGGGCCCAGGAAAAAGGGCACGTCTGAGCCCAGTTTGGCCCCAAGGGCGAAAAGTTCCCTTTCACCAAGGCCAAGCCCCCAAAGCCTGTTCAGGCCGGAAAGGGCCGCGGCGGCATCCGAGCTTCCGCCACCAAGCCCCGCTTCGGCCGGGACCTCTTTTTGAAGGGTTATCCTTGCCCCCCCCTTGTATCCGGTCGATTCCTTTAAAAGGCTTGCGGCCTTCCAGACAAGATTGTCGCGCACGGGCAGTGGCAGGGCGCTGCGAAGGGTGATCTCACCGGCTTTTTCAAGCGTGAGCGTATCCGAGAGGCTGACCCTCTGCATCAGGGAGAGTATCTCGTGGTAGCCGTCGTCCCGCTTGCCAAGAACAAAAAGAAGCCAGTTTATCTTGGCCGGGGCGCTTACGGAGAGCATTGCTAGTTGCCGGATTTCCGGGTGCCGGTCTCCAGGGACTTCAGCTTCTTCTCTACCCGGTCTTTTACGCCCTCTTCCTTTTCATCATACTGGAGGGCCTTCTTGAACGTCTCTATGGCGTCTTTTTTCCTGCCCTGGGCAAGATAGGCATCCCCAAGGTGCTCGAAGATGACCGGGTCTTTCTCATCGGACTGCGAGGCGCGGGTAAGCTCCCTGATGGCGTCGTCATAGCGGCCAAGCCTGTAATATACCCAGCCCAGACTGTCCATAATGAAGGGGCTGTCCGGCTTCAGGCCAAGGGCCTTCTTTATAAGCGAAAGGGCCTCGTCCAGTTTTATATTCTTGTCGGCATAGCTGTAGCCAAGGTAGTTAAGGGCCTCGGCATGAGAGGGGTTAAGCTCTATGGCCTTTTTAAGCTCCGCCTCCACCTGCGCGAAGGTGCCGGCCTTCTCGTAATACACGGCGTGATAGAAGCGGAGGTCGGCGTTGTCCGGGAATTTCCTTATCGCGTCCTTTAAAAAAACACCGGCCTTCTTATAATCTTTCATCTCGGTGTATATCGAGCCCAGGTAGATATAAATCTCCGGGTTGTCAGGCTGAAGGCTGACCGCCTTTTCATATACGCCCGCGGCTTCGCCAAGCTTGTCCTTCATCGTATACAGATGCCCCATAAGGACAAGCGAGGGCACATTACCGGGCTCCTTTGCGATCACCTGCTGCAATTCATTCAAGGCATCATCGGTCCGCCCCATGTCCCCCAGGGCCAGGGCCAGGTAATAACGGTAGCGCATGTTTTCGGGCTCGGCCTGGGCCACAAAACGGAGTTCCGCGACGGCTTTTTCGTACTCGTTCTCCTCCATGTACAGCAGGCCCAGCCTCTTGTGTATCCCCGAGTTTTTTGGGTCGAACGCCTTCATCTCCTCGAATGTCTTGATGGCCTTCTTGTTGTCCTGGCCCCTTAAATAAAGCTGACCCAGCCTGTCCATTGCGTCGGAGTTATGCGGGTTAATCTCGGCCGCTTTCTTGTAATCCGCTTCGGCCCCCTTGGTGTCGCCTTTAATTTCCCTTATCTGGCCCAGGTAGAGCCATGCGCCATCGAAGGCGGGCCTTATGTCAATCGCCTTCTTCAGGTATTTTTCCGCGTCATCGTAGTTTTTTTGGTCGTATTCGATCAATCCCATATAGAAATAGCCCATCACGTCCGAGGGGTAGACACTGACGAGCTGTTTCAGCATCACCTTGCCTTCGGCAAAGCGCCCCTCGGAGGCGTAAAGGACACCAAGGAAAAGGAGCGCCTTTTGTTCTTTGGGGTTAATTTTCAGGATTTTTTCATAAGCGGCAACGGCCTCGTCCTTTTTGCCCTGGCTGTTGTAAATCTCTCCGATCAGCATGAGGGCGGGCAGGTGGTCCGGGTTAAGCTTCAGGGCCTTCCGGGCGGAGGCCGCGGCCTGGTCGAATTTCCCCAGCCTGAGGTACATCATCCCAACCTGCGTGCTGAGCTCGGCCGAGGACGGATCAAGCTCCAGCGCCTTCCTGTAATGGATGAGCGCGTTGTCCCAGTCGCCTTCCATCTCGTCCCCGTAGCCCAGCATGTATTCGTAATAGGGGTTCGCCGCCCCGGCCGGTTTTGCGGAAAGCGCGGCGCCTTTTTTCGCTTCCGCCTGTCCGGCTATGGAGGAGAGGGCCAACAAGGCGAGGAAAACGGATGTGATGAACCTCATCCAGGAATTATCGCATAAAAGGAAACTGCTGGTCAAACCCGGCCAAGCCCGGATTTTGCGGCCCCAATGCCTGCCTGTGTTATAATTTCACGCTAAAAGGAGGCGAAACTTGGCAAAAAAAAAGGATCTTGACCTGCGTTCTCTTGTAAGGCCAAATGTCCGGGTACTTGCGGCCTACGAAGCCAAGGAAATCCCGGTCAAGGTCAAGCTGGACGCCAACGAAAGCCCCTTCGGCTTTTCTATTGATAAAAGCTTATTAAAAAGGATTGCAACCAACCGCTATCCTGATCCCGGGGCGAAGGCCCTGAGGGCGGCTTACGCCAGCTCAATCGGTTTAAAAGACCCCTCCTGGCTTCTGCACGGAAACGGCTCCGACGAGGTCATCTATAACATGGTCTGCACATTCGGCGGGCCGGTGCTCTACCCCGTGCCGACATTCTCCATGTACGCGAACATCGCTATTGCCATAGGCGAGCGCGCGGTCGGAGTTCCCCTTCGGGATGATTTCACCCTTGACCTCCCCGCCTTTTTGAAAAAGATAAAATCTGAAAGGCCCCGGCTGATATTCCTGGCCAGCCCGAACAACCCCACCGGGAATTCCTTCGGAGATGAAGAGATTATCCGGATAATAGAGGCTTCGGACGGCATTGTCGCTGTGGATGAAGCATATCAGCCCTTCTCACCTAAAAAGGGCTTTTTGCGCTATCTGGACAAATATCAAAACCTTGTCGTCCTGCGCACGCTGAGCAAGATAGGGCTTGCCGCCCTCAGGGTGGGTTTCGTTTGCGCCAGGCCGGAGATTCTGCACGAGGTGAACAAGGTAAGGCTTCCATTTAATCTAAATACCCTCTCGCAGGCCGTGGCCGTCAGCGTGTTGGAAAAACCGGCCAGACTGAACGCCTCTATAAAAAAGATAGCCTCGGAGAGGAAACGCCTTTTTAAGGGGCTTTCGAAAATAAAGGAGATAAAGGCTTTTCCTTCCGATGCGAATTTCATATTGTTCAGGGCGGCCGGTGCGGACGGCATATTCAAAAAACTCCTTGAAGAGGGCGTGCTTGTGAGGGACCTGAGCCGGGCTGTGCCCGGATGCCTCAGGGTGACGGTGGGGACGGAGAAGGAGAACGATAAATTCCTGAAGACATTGAAGAGGGCGCTTAAATGAGAAAGACGGTTTCGGAGCGCAGGACGAAAGAGACGAAGATTTCCCTGGAGATGGACCTGGACGGCGCCGGGGCAAACAGGATAGCCACGGGCATACCCTTTCTGGACCACATGCTCACGCTAATGTCCAGGCACGGCCTTATCGACCTGAAACTGAAGGCCAAGGGCGATATCGAGGTGGACTGGCACCACACGGTGGAGGACGTGGGCATAGTGCTTGGAAAGGCGCTTAAAGAGGCCTTGGGCGATATGCGCGGGATAAAGCGGTACGGGTTCGCCTCCGTGCCTATGGACGAGGCCCTTGCCGAGGTGAGCCTTGATATAAGCGGAAGGCCCTTTCTCGTGTACCAGGTTGAATTCCCTAAAAAGCGGAAGATAAAAGACTTCGACGCTGACCTGATAGAGGATTTCTTTCAGGCATTCGCGGCAAATGCTGGAATCACGCTCCATATTCATGTACCCTATGGTAGGAACGTGCATCACATGGCCGAGGCGGCCTTCAAGGCCGCGGGCAGGGCCCTGAAGGAGGCAGTCTCCCTGGAGCCCCGCGCCAAAACGAAGATACCATCCACAAAAGGCAGGCTTTAGCTAAAGCACCTACTTTTTCTTGTAAGAAAAAACATTAAATACGGCGGATTTCATCCGCCTTGGGGTAGCCAAAAAGAACTTTTAGCTTTTTCCGCTTTCTCCGAAAGCGAAAAAAAAGTAAAAATTTTTTCTCTTTGCTACTTTCTCTTTTTTATAAAAAAGAGAAAGTAGATGAGGAGGTTCGTATGAAAGCTGTAGTCCTCAGGGAGTTCGGCGGGCCTGACAAACTCAAAACTGAAGAGATCGAAAGACCCGTCCCTTATAAGGGGGAAGTGCTTGTAAAGGTAAAGGCCGTCTCCATCAACCATGTGGACATATGGGTGCGGAGCGGGCTTACCGCATACGGGACGAAGCTTCCGCACATATTGGGGTGCGATTACGCTGGAGAGGTCTTCGAGGTTGCCCCGGACGTAAAGGACTGGAGGCCCGGAGACCGTGTGCTGATAGACCCCGGCTTAAGAGACCTGGAATGCGAGCACTGCCTTAAAGGCGACAATAATATCTGCGACCACTTCGGGATAGTGGGCTCCACCATATGGGGTGGCTATGCCGAATACGCGAAGATAAATGCCGGGAACCTGGTGCACCTTCCCGAAAGGGTGGGCTTCGAGGAGGGTGCGGCCTTCCCGCTTGCATTCATCACAGCCTGGCACATGCTGTTTGCGCGCGGCGGACTGGAAGCGGGGCAGACCGTGCTGGTTATCGCTGGCGGAAGCGGCATAGGCTCCGCCGCCATCCAGATGGCAAAACTCGCGGGCGCAACGGTGATAGCCACCGCGGGCGGGACTGAGAAGGTGAAGAGGCTCCACGGGCTTGGGGCCGACTACGCCATCGACCACAAGGCCGAGGATTTTTACAAGAGGGCCATGGAGATTACAAATGGCAAAGGCGTAGACGTTGTCTTCGAGCACGTTGGGCCCGCCACGTTTGAGAAGTCCCTGCGCTCACTGAAAAAGAACGGGCGGCTCTGCATCTGCGGGGCCACGACCGGCCCGGTTGTGAACCTCGATTTACGATATCTCTTCTCAAGGCAGTTGAACGTGCTTGGCTCCATCATGGGCACGAGGCAGGAACTTCTGACCATTACCCGCCTGGTGGGCGAAGGGAAACTGAAGCCCGTAATAGACGAGGTGTTCCCCCTTGAAAAGGCGGCTGACGCCCACAGGAAGATGGAAGAGAGCAGGCATTTCGGGAAGATACTGTTGAGACCTTAGTGTAGTGTCTCACAAACGACTGGTGTTATTGTAGTCATAGTCAATCTCCCACGACGGTCATTCCCGCAAGCCCCGTATCAGGTACGGGGCAGGCTCCGCGCGCCGGGAATGACAGGAAATGTTGTTCTTACTTATGCTCATTAGCAAGCCAAAGAGGTCCGTTTGGCGCCATAAACAATTCCCTGTCCGGCTTATATTTTTTATGGCTTAATTTAATTGGGTGCGGTCTCAGCGATTTTAAAAAACCTGGAGTGGGCAATGAGGTACCGGAAGCGGATTACCAGAGGACTGGCGCTCTTCTGTCTTGTCTGCCTGACCGGCGCCTTTTTGGGATTGGGAAACCCTGCCGCCCGGGCGCAAGAGGGGCCTGCCGCCGATGCGCCAACGCCGGAACTGCCCTTGCTGCACCCAAAGGGCGCCCCCTATCGCACCCCCCTGGCCGGAGAGGGTTTCCGGGCCAAACTCTTCGGGCGCGAGATTACGGTGCAGCCAAGGGACCGGCGCTCGGTCTCCGCCTGGAACCTGGGCGCGGCAATCTATAAACCGGCGCCGGAGGGTTCGGGGATCCTTCCTCTGGGGGACCTTTATTTCTGGCGGCACCCGGATGATAAAGACCTGTTGCGAGCTACGGTCTCAGGGGTGTACAACAACTTTTTCCGGGCCCGCTCCCCGCGGGACCTCGGCCCCTTCGAATGGGTGCTTACTTTCACAAACTTTACCGTCCCCTTCGCCCAGGCGGAACTGGTGGACGGCAGGGCACTGAAATCGGAGGAACTGCTCTGGGGGTATGTGCGGCCGGGGATCGGCCTTGGATACCGCAGACAGGTATGGCCCGGCCATCAGGACAATATGTTTGCAGTCGATCTGACTCTGGAGCCCGGTGTCCTTTTCTTCGGGAAAGGCCCGGATACAGCCGCCAACTTTATAGTCCCACAGGACACTATGGAGCTTCGCGCCCATCTGCAGATGCGCTGGGATGCCCTTGAGCGCAACCTGCTGGAGCTGCCTCACCAGGGGTTTGCCGCCGGAGCCGACCTGGTTTACGGTTACCGCCCCGACTGGGAGAACTGGGGCGTAAACGGCTCGGAAGCCGCAAAAAAAGGGCGTGATTACCTCTCGTTTACGGGCTATTTTCTGGCGGCGGGTGGTGTGCCCTGGGTAGAAAGTGACCGGCACCGCCTGATCGGCTCGGTTCATGGCGGCATCGGGCGCAACCTGGACCGCTTCTCCTCGCCCCGCGTGGGCGGCGGGATGGACCCTGTGGGGGAAGAATACGGCTCCATCTGGAGGCCTGTCATGCCAGGGGCTGTTATACAGGAGTTCTCCCCCAGGCACTACCTGCTGGCAACAGGCGAGTACCGGTGGGAGCCGGTATTTTTCGCTTATCTAAGCCTTGATGCCTCGGTGGGCTGGCTTGACCGACTGCGGCGGACAGGGACGGGTATATACCTGAAAAATAACATCCTCTCCTCCCTGGGGGGTCAGGTGACCACCGGATTTTTCTTCCAAACCCGCCTGCAGCTCATCTACAATTACAATTTCTCGGTAGTCCGCAAGGGCCGCCACGGCGGGCAGGAAGTCATAGCGCAGATATCCCGGAGCTTTTGAAGGGGCTCAGCAGGAATGTAATCCACGGGCACTTGCATGAAAATTGTTGATTTTTTCCCCGTTTTCGCTTTGCATAGATATATGCCGTCTCTTCTTGATGAGTTCAGGGCCTATGCCAAAGAGAAGAACATCTCGGCCTCCTCTTTTATCGCCGGGGGCACCGTGCGCGATTTTCTTCTCAAGCTCAAGCCGAAAGACATAGACATTGCCATGAAAAGTGCGTTCGGCACGGCAAAGGGGTTCGCCGAGTACGCCAAGGCCACCTTCGTCCCCCTGGACGAGAGCTTCGGCACGGCAAGGGTGGTGAAAGGCGGCCAGCACCTGGACTTTGCGGAGATGCGGGGCGCGGACATCGAAGAAGACCTGGGGGCCCGCGACATCACCATAAACGCGATGGCCATGCCCCTTGCAGCCAGAAGGCTTATAGACCCGTTCGGGGGCTCCCGCGACCTGGCAAAGGGCGTAATCCGGATGGTCTCCGAAAAAAACCTCTTCGAAGACCCGCTCCGGATATTAAGGTGCTACAGGTTTTCGGCGCAGTTTGGCTTCAGGATAGAGAAGAAGACCATATCGGTCCTCAGGAGGCTTGCCCCCCTGCTCTCCTGCCCCGCCCCGGAGAGGGTTACCGAAGAGATGAGGCAGGTCCTCCTTTCGTCCGGTTCCCGGCGCGTGCTGGAGAGGATGCGCACGGACGGGGCGCTGAGGGCCGTATTCCCGCGAGTGAGGGCCGGAAATATCCGCTCCGTGTGGGCCCTGGAGGCCGGGATCAGAAGATTCCCGTTCAGCAAAAAGTTCGCGGCCCAGGTGGATGTGTTCACCCTCAAACTCTTCCTCCTTTTAAAGGGAGCGGGCGAGAGGGGGCTTGCGAAGCTCATTCTTTCCAACAGGGAGAGGGAACTTCTTGAAAGGACCCGTTTAAGGGAATTTTTTTTAAAGAGACTTGCGGAGGTGAACCCCCGTAAAGAAACCCTGGTGCGAATCCTCCGGGACTCCGGGGACGAGGTTTACACGTATCTTCTCGCCGGGTATTCGGCCCTGAAAGGGAAGGATTCAAACGGCCGCGCCGGGCAATTCCTGGAGTTTGCAAAGAAGCTGCTGGAGCTATACATAAAAGAAATAAAGCCCAGGCTTGGCAAAAGGCTTGTGACCGGGGACGACCTCATCGCGCTTGGGATGAGACCCGGCCCGGAGTTCAAGCGGATTCTTGATAAAATAGAGATCCTCTGGCTTGAGGGCAAGGTAAAGACCCGCGAGGCGGCGCTGGATAGATTGAAGGAGATTTTAAAAAAGTCCCTCAAATCTACCCTCCCCCTCTCATCAAGGGAAGGGAATAAAAAAGTCCCCTCTCCCCTTGCGGGAGAGGGTGAGGGTGAGGGGTAATCGGAAAGGTTGCCAGATGAAAAAAATCCTGCTCTTACCAAGGAGTGCGTTAGTAGGATGTCATTCCCGCAAGCAAAGCGCGCCGGGAATCCAACCCACCCCCGTCCCCTCCCAGGAGGGGATTAAGGGGTGGGTAGATTCCGGACAAGCCGGAATGACAAATGTAATTATACTTATGAACCTCTTAGTAGTTGCGGTATTTCTCCTCTTAAATGGGACTCTTTGCTTTGCGCAGAGCGATACCATACTGGGCAGGTGGCTCACCCAGAACAAGGGCGCTATCATAGACATCTATAGAACGGGGGATATCTATCAGGGCAGGATCGTCTGGCTGAAAGAGCCCAATGACAAATACGGGCGGCCCAACCTGGACGAGAACAACCCAGACCCCAGGCTCCGCTCTCATCCCATCCTGGGCCTGGTCATCCTGAAATGGCTGCGTTATGACCCTGAAAAGAACGAATACAGGGGCAGGGTGTACAACCCCGATGATGGCCGCACCTACAAGTGCATTGTGACACTGAAAGGCCCGGACAAGCTGGCCATGCACGGCTACCTGGGATTCAGGTTCCTGGGGAAGACCGATACATGGACCAGGGTGAAATAGGTTTGATTAAGGGTCTCATAATTGAACAGACATTTTTGACTGGAAAATCTCCCCTCTCCCCTCAACCTGCACCCCAAAAAGTCTGCGACTTTTCGGGGACCCCGTTCCAAAGAGGGGTAATTCCTCCCTTTGCCAAAGGGAGGTTAGGAGGGATTTTCCAATATTATGTCCATACTATTATGAGATTAGTAATATCTATTCATTCAAGAATTGTATCCGATTTGACCTTCAGCCCCGCTTTGATAGAATTTAATTAGGAGATTGTCTTATCGTCATTCCCGCAAGCGAAAGCAAGCCGGAATGACAACAGCTGAAAGCGCTTTTTTAATCACAACTTTATTGGAGATGCTTAAGATGAAAGCAGACCTGAAGACCGAAGCCGGGATAATGGAGCTTTTCGACAACTTCCAGAAGGCTTACGCCAGTAAGGATATCGAAAAAATCCTCTCATTTGTTATTCCCGAACCCGACCTCGCCCTGATAGGCACCGGGGCGGACGAGGAGATGCTTGGCCCGGAGAAGCTCTGCTCGCAGCTCGAGCGCGACTTCAGCCAGGCCGAGGAACTGTCCATCAGGATAGTCCCGCGCTCAATCTCAGCATTGGGGGATGTCGCCTGGGCCTGGACGGATACGCTTATCATTGCCAAATCGGGCGGACAAGTGGTCGAGATGCCATGCAGGCAGACTTTCGTCCTCATGCACAGGGAGGGCCGCTGGCTTATAGCGCAATCCCATCTTTCGATGCCCCTTCCCAGCCAGGCGAAGGGCGAATCCTTCCCGGAGCAGAAAGAGAAAGAGTTCTTCTCGTTCGATTAAAAGTAATCCTTTCACCTTAATACCCTTTTAAATGGGAAGTGAATTGATCTGTAATCTCCCCTTACCCCTTGTATGATAAAAGAGGGGGACCACCCACCCCTGCACCCCTCCCAGGGAGGGGACTTTAAAATCCCCCTTTACTAAAGGGGGACTGAGGGGGGATTACCGGTTTGACAAGTTTCTATCCGCTCTCTCTTTAAAATCATTTCTCTTTCCGGCCTAAAAAACTTGCGCTGGTACTTGCCCCTACTTTATAATTATCCTTCCATGAGAAAAAAGGTAACGATAATCGGGGCGGGGAACGTTGGCGCATCACTCGCGCAGCTTGCGGCCCAGGCGGGCATATGGGACGTGCTCCTCTATGACGTGGTGGAGGGGATGCCCCAGGGCAAGGCACTGGACATCGCAGAGGCCTGTCTTTTGTGGGGTTCTGCGGCAAGCGTAAAAGGCACAAACGATCTGAAAGACACCGCCGGCTCAAGCCTCATAGTCATCACTGCGGGGCTTGCCAGAAAGCCCGGCATGAGCCGGGACGACCTCCTTATGGCGAACGCGAAAATAGTGGGCGGAATCGCCAAAGAGCTTCCCGCGTACTCGCCAGAGGCCATCCTCATCGTGGTCACAAATCCCGTGGACGTAATGACGCAGCTATCATGGAAGGTATCCGGCCTTCCTCACCAGAAGGTGATCGGGATGGGCGGCGTGCTGGATTCGGCAAGGCTGCGCTCCTTCATAGCCTGGGAGCTTGGGGTAAAACCCTCCGATGTGGAGGCGATGGTCCTTGGCGGCCACGGCGACCAGATGGTGCCGGTGGAAAGCCTTATGAGCGTGAGGGGCATTCCGCTTAAGGAACTCCTCCCCGCGCAGAAGATACAGGCAATAGTCCAGAGGACGCGCGGCGGCGGGGCGGAGATAGTCTCGCTTTTAAAGACCGGAAGCGCGTACTACGCGCCGTCCGCTTCGATATTCGAGATGGTGAAGGCGATCATGCTGGATGAGAAGCGCCCCCTCCCCTGCGCCGTTTACTTGAACGGCGATTACGGATGGGAGGGCGTTTACGCCGGGGTGCCCGCCGTGCTTGGCGAAAAAGGCGTTGAGAAGATAATCCATGTGCCCATGCACGCCGCGGAACTGGACGCCTTCAACCACTCCGTGAACGCCGTAAAAGAGCTGTTGCACAAACTGGGGTAAAAGGCTATTTTCCACTTTTCTTTTTTATAAAAAAGAAAAGTGGAGCAAAAGAAAAAATTTTTGGCTTTTTTGCGGGGCAAAGCCCAGCAAAAAAAACATTAAATACGGGGCTAAAGCCCCTTGGGCCAAAAATTTCTTTGGCTACTTTCTTTATAAAGAAAGTAGCCGGGGCTTGGGGCAGCGCCCCAATAATAAATGGGAGGCAATGGATGGTTCAGAGGACATTTTCGATAATAAAGCCGGACGCGGTGAAGAAGAACGCCATCGGCGAGGCATTAGGCTATTTCGAGAAGGCAGGGCTCAAGGTAGTGGCCATGAAGATGCTGCACCTCACGAAGGAAGAGGCCAAGGGTTTTTACATCGTCCACAAGGAAAGGCCCTTTTATGACGAACTTACCACCTTTATGTCAGAGGGCCCGATAGTGGCGGTGGTCATCGAGGGCGAGGACGCCATTGTGAGGGTGCGCGAGATAATGGGCGCGACAAACCCGGCCCAGGCCGCCCCCGGCACCATCCGCGCAGCCCTTGGTGCCAATATAGAGAGAAACGCCGTCCACGGCTCCGACAGCGGGCAATCCGCCTCTTTCGAGATCCCCTACTTCTTCAGCGCGCTTGAGATAATGAATATATGATAAAATTAAGCGCCATTTAAGGCCGCTCTAAAGCTGGCGGCGATACCCGGCGCCTCAAGCGCCGGAGGTTAAAAACTATTCAGAGGGGAGTTGGATAAATGGACTACTTCCTTAACGAAGACCAGTTGATGATAAGAGACCTCGCGCGGCAAATAGCCGAAGAAAAAGTGGTTCCGGTACGCGAGGAATTGGACGAGAAGGAAAAATTCCCCTGGGAGATAATGAAGGTGCTGGCCCAGAGCGACCTCTTCGGGCTGTTCATCCCTGAGGAGTACGGCGGGCTTGGGAAGGGCTCGCTGGAGCTTGCAATCGCCGTGGAAGAGTTATCTAAAGCCTGTGTGGGCGTGTCCACAACCTATGCGGCTAACGCCCTTGGCACCTACCCCATCCTCCTCTTCGGGACGGACGAGCAGAAGAAAAAATACCTCCCTGATATAGCGGCCGGAAAGAGGCTTGTTGCCTTCGGCCTCACCGAGGCCAATGCCGGAAGCGATGCTGGCGGCATACAGACCACGGCCAGGCTGGACGGGGACTCTTACGTGCTTAACGGCACGAAACAGTGGATAACAAACGGCGGCGAGGCCGAAATATATACGATAATCGCCATAACGGACCGCGGCAAGGGCGCGCGCGGGGCATCGGCCTTCATAGTGGAAAAAGACACCCCCGGCTTCACTTTCGGCAAGAAGGAGAAGAAGATGGGCATCCGCTGCTCGGCCACCCGCGAGCTTGTCTTCGAGGACTGCCGCATACCCAGAGAGAACATACTTGCCCGCGAGGGGATGGGCTTCATAGTGGCCATGAAGACGCTGGACAGCTCGCGCGTGGGCGTGGGTGCCCAGGGCCTGGGCGTTGCCCAGGGCGCGCTTAATGAGGCGATAAAGTTCGCCAGGCAGCGCGTGCAGTTTGGTCATCCGATAATAAGCTTCCAGGCCATCCAGCACATGATCGCCGATATGGCAACGGAGATAGAAGCGGCACGGGCGCTGGTCTATTCGGTGGCCCGCTTCATAGACAGCGGCGCGAAAGACGTTACAAAGGTGTCCGCGATGGCAAAGCTCTTTGCCACCGATATGGGGATGAGGGTCACCACCAACGCCGTGCAGGTTATGGGCGGCTCCGGCTATATGAAGGAATACCCGGTGGAGAAGATGATGCGCGACGCCAAGATCCTCCAGATATACGAGGGCACCAACCAGATACAAAGGAACGTTATCGCGCAGAACATCATAAAAGAGGCCGCGAAAGGGAAATAGATGCACATAGTGGTTTGCATAAAGCAGGTCCCCGACACGGCCGAGGTGCGGATAAACCAGGAAACGGGCACCCTCATCCGCGAGGGCGTGCCAAGCATCATAAATCCTTATGACATGCATGCCATAGAGGCCGCCCTCTGGATAAAAGAGCAGAAAGGCGGCAAGGTCACCGTGCTCACGATGGGGCCGCCCCAGGCCGAGGCCGCACTGAGAGAGGCCATATCAATGGGCGCGGACGACGGGGTGCTGCTTACAGGAAGGGAGTTCGCGGGCTCGGACACGCTTGCCACTTCCTTTTCGCTGGCAAGCGCGATTAAAAAACTTCAGGTGGATATGGTAATCTGCGGCAAGCAGGCCATAGACGGCGACACGGCGCAGGTGGGCCCCGAAGTGGCGGAATTCCTCAATATCCCGCATATCTCTTATGTGAGAAAGATAAACGAGATAACCGATGGCGGCATCAAGGTGGAACGGCTGATGGACGAGGGCTTCGATCTTGTGGAGTCCACCCTCCCCGTCCTTCTGACCGTGGTAAGGGAACTCAATCAGCCGAGGCTCCCCTCTTTAAAGGGGAAGATGAACGCGAAAAAGGCGGAGATCAAAAAGTTAGGCGGGCCGGAGATCGGGGCCCCAACCGAGAGGCTTGGTTTTTCGGGCTCGCCAACGCAGGTGAAAAGGATATTCACACCGGAACCCCGAATCGGAAGGAGCATGATAGAGGGCACGCCCGCCGAGCAGGTGGAGGCCCTTTTGAAGATACTCATAGAGAGGAAGTGCGTTTAGAGAAGTGATGTCCATCGACCGGGAAATATGCACCTCCTGTAAGAGCTGCCTTGGCGTATGCCCGCACGAGGCAATTGAGATGAAAGACGGCAAGACATCTGTGAACGAGTACTGCCAGTCTTGCAAGATATGCATCGCCGCCTGCCCCGAAGGGGCCATAAAGGCGCAATAACGGAGAGTTCTTATGCCTGTAAAGATAGATAGGGATAAATGCAGCGGGTGCGAGTCCTGCCTGGCCGTATGCCCTTACGAGTCCATCGTGATGAAAGAGGGCAAGGCGTTCATAAACGAGTTCTGCCAGATGTGCAAGACCTGCCTGGAGGTCTGCCCCGAGGGCGCGATAAAGGAAATCATCGAGACAAAGCCCTCCGGTGTGGCTATGGACAACCTGGACGACTACAAGGGCGTCTGGATTTTTGCCGAGCAGAGGGACGGGATCGTGGCCCCGGTGGCAAACGAACTTCTCGGCGCGGGGCGCAGGCTTGCAGGAAGGCTTCAGGTGGAACTCTCGGCCGTCCTCTTCGGGGCCGATGCGGCCCAGGCCGAAGAGCTTATTAAATGGGGCGCGGACAAGGTCTACTTCTGCGAGAGCGAGCTCTTTAAAAAATTTAACGACGAACCGTACTCAAACCTGCTCTCGAAATTGATTGATACTTACAAGCCCGAGGTGGTGCTTGCCGGGGCCACGGCGATAGGCAGGTCTTTCCTGCCCAGGGTGGCGGCAAGGCTGCGGTCGGGGCTGACCGCGGACTGCACATCTCTTGATGTGGAAGACGATTCCCGCAACCTGGTCCAGACACGCCCGGCCTACGGCGGAAACATCATGGCAAGCATACTCTGCCCCAGGACGCGCCCCCAGATGGCCACGGTGCGCCCGAAGGTGATGAAGAAGGGCGAGTACGATCCGGCCAGGAAGGGCGAGGTCATAAGAGTGGACGCGGACGGTATACCGTGCCGCACAAAGGTGCTGGAGGCGCACAGGGAGACATCCGGGCACAAGGTGAACCTTCAGGAGGCGGACGTGATCGTCTCTGGCGGAAGGGGCCTTAAAAGCGCTGAGGGGTTCAAGCTGCTCCACGAGCTTGCCTCTTTGATAAACGGCGCGGTGGGCTCCTCAAGGGCGGCCGTGGACGAGGGCTGGATACCTTACAGCCACCAGGTGGGCCAGACCGGAAAGACCGTCTGCCCGAAGCTCTATATCGCCTGCGGCATATCGGGCGCCGTGCAGCACCTGGTGGGGATG
This sequence comes from Nitrospirota bacterium, assembly GCA_014874185.1. GTDB lineage: Bacteria > Nitrospirota > Thermodesulfovibrionia > Thermodesulfovibrionales > JdFR-88 > JACWAF01. Next base: position 35,904 of record JACWAF010000030.1, read on the forward strand.
CAGTCGTCCGATACGATAATAGCCATAAATAAAAACCCGGAGGCCCCCATCTTCAATGTGGCCAGTTACGGGCTCATAGGCGACCTGCACGAGATCGTCCCCCTCCTTATAAAAAAGATAAAAGAGCACAAGGAAAAATGAAGATAGCCTTCTTGTTTCCCGGCCAGGGCTCGCAGGCCGTGGGGATGGGGAAAGACCTGTTTGAGAACTTTCCGGAGGCCATGGCCGCATACGAAGAGGCGTCTTCCGTTCTGGGCTATGACGTTGCAAGGCTTTCATTCGAAGGGCCTGCGGAAGAACTTAACAAGACGGTTAAAACCCAGCCCGCACTGCTTACCGCCGGATACGCTGCATATAAGGTGCTCCGCTCAAAAAATGTAACCCCTTCCGTCCTCGCCGGGCACAGCCTGGGCGAATATACGGCGGCCGTCTGCGCGGGCGCGATCCCGTTTGCCTCCGCCCTCAGGATAACGGAGGCAAGAGGCAGGCTGATGCAGGAGGCCGTGCCCGAAGGCAGGGGGCTGATGGCGGCCGTACTCGGGCTGGAGCGCGGGAAGGTATCCGATGCGTGCAGGGCCGTAAAGAGCGGCTATGTGGAGCCTGCCAACTACAACTGCCCCGGCCAGATCGTCATCTCCGGTGGAAAGGAAGCGGTCCTTGAGGCCATGTCCATTCTGAAAGAGACCGGAGCGAAGAGGGTCATCCCGCTTCAGGTGAGTGTGCCATCGCACTGCAAGCTGATGGAGAAGGCCGCTGAGAGGCTGGCCGAATTCATACAGACGGAGACAGAAATAAAATCCCCGTCCATTCCGATCGCTGGGAACGCTGATGCGGCCTTCCTGACTACGCCGGAGGGCATAAGGGCCGGGCTTATAAAACAGCTTTCAAACCCGGTGCTGTGGGAAGATTCGCTCAGGCTGATGAGGGAGTCCGGGATTGACGTCTTCATTGAGGCGGGCCCCGGAAAGGTGCTTTCGGGACTTATCAGAAAGACCCTTCCGGACTCCACGGTCCTGAACGTGGAAGACGGCGCGTCGCTTGAGAAGACCCTGGAGGCCCTGGGCCTCTAGCTTAGCTGGCAGGCTGCTGAAAAACTTACCCCTCACCCTCGCCCTACCTATGCCCCAGAAAATCTTCGATTTTCCGGGGACCCCGTTTCTCCCCCAAGGGAGGGGTTAGGGAGGGTGGATTTGAGTACTTCAGCCTGCCAGACTAGTTAGATTGCGTCTATCTCCTTCAAGGGCCATATCTCTATCTGGCTCTTTGTCCAGACCCGCACGGCCTCGGCCCTCTCCCTGCTTGCGATTTCGTATTCGCGGTGTTTGGAACTCAAGAGCCCCCAGTCTATTACGATACCCCTCTTGTTCAAACGGGTATGCCTGATCACAAGCCCTCTTTTGAGTTTTCGCTTCAATGCGACATCCCGGCTGATTCCTTTTCATCTTCGTTTGGCTGACGTGTGTAGTTTGCAAAGAGGGCCAGAAGTTTCCGCTTGTCCTTATTGCTCAGCCCTGCCAGCTCAGCGGCCAGTTCGAAGCCCTCGCCGCTGAAGAACTCCAGGCTGCCCTCTCTGTGCTCCCTGTGCCAGAGGTCTTCGATAGACTGAAGTATGATAGACTCGGCAAGTGTCCTTATATCCATCTTTCCCCTCCTGGAGAGAGAAAGGAATCCTTATGAATCACCTCGCCTGTAAATTAGTTTATGGAAAAGGATTCAAAACCGAATAATTGATTCTCCCATAATCCGCAGGGGCAAATCTTGGCGGATCTTGCGCAAAAACCTTCCGGATTTGGCGTAAATTGCGCGCTGCGGGCCGAAATTGCTTTCCGGGTTGAAATTATTTGCCCAGGACATCCTCCATCCAGGATATGGCTGCGGCCACTTTGGGGAAACCTATGGTGCTGGTAAGCAGAAGCAGGGTATGGTAAAGCTCATCTTCGGTGGCCCCGGCCAGCATCGCCCGCCTGGCATGAGAATGCACCGCGCCTTCGGAAAAATGGGCCGCCGCCCCGGCAAGCTGCACCAGGTTGGCTGTTTTGTCATCCAGCGGCCCGGACGTTCTTGCCGCCTCGCCCAGGTTGTCCAGGGCCTCGAAATAATGGCCGAATCTCGTCCTCAGCTTGCTGTAATGCTCCGGGAGACACTTGATGTCCATGACTGACCCTCCTTTTCAGTTTAAGAGTTCAAGGCCCGCCTCATAGCACTCCCGCAGGGCTTCCGGCCTCTTCAGGATGGCCCCCTTCTCGTCCACGCCCATGTAGCCCCGTGTCTTATGCTCTTGCACGCTTATCGTCCTGAAGAAGGCCTTTGCGGTTGCCTCCGAACACGTAAGCCCCTCTTTCCACTCTGTGCCGCCAACCACTATGAAAAGCCCCTTCCTCCCGTTCGGCCCCGGCTGGATGGGACGCTTCAGGAGGTATTTCTCGCACCAGAAGGCCTGGCAACGGTCTATCATCGCCTTGGCCTGGGCGCTCACGCCATGGAAAAATATCGGGCTTGCCAGGATAAACCTCTCGCATTCGCGTATCGCCGGATAAATCCTGCACATCTCGTCATCCACCGTGCAGACGCCCGTGTCCTCGCAGGCGCCGCAGTTCTGGCACGGCCTTATCTTCATCAGGTTCAGCTTGAAATCAAAGACCTCGCCGCCTTTTTCAGCCACCCCCCTGATCGCTTCCTTCAAAAGCGTTTCCGTATTGCCCCCCGGCCTGGGGCTGCCATGGAAGACGGCCACTTTCACTGGAATTTCTTATGGTATTCCCTGACCGTCTGTGCAAACTTCCGGCCAAAATCGTATGCGTTGTTCTGCTCGGGCATGGAGGGCTTGTAGTTGGTCTGGATGTTCTCTTCGTAGATATCGAGCTTCATCTCCCTGAAATATTCAAGTATCTCCTTCACGGCCCCTCCCGCCCAGCCGTAAGTGCCGAACGCCCCGGCCATGCGGTTGCGGGGGCGGAGCCCTTTCAGATACATGAGGAACTGCCCCACATAGGGATAAATCGTATTGTTCAGGGTGGGGGAGCCCACCAGGCATGCCCTTGCGCGCCAGAACTCCTTGATTGCAATTGATGTGGGCGTGGCCCGCAGTTTTATCACCCTGCAGTCAATGCCCTCGTCGATTATTCCCTGCATCAGGGGCTGGGCCATCTTGCCGGTGCCTCCCCACATGGTGTCGTAAACAATAACCACCCTCTCGTCGCACCTGCCCTCTATCATGTCCCTGTACATCCGGATGACCCTGCCGGGGTCCTTCCTCCAGATTATGCCGTGGTCCGGGGCTATCATGTCGATCTCCAGCCCCAGTTTATCCAACTCGGCCAGTTTGTTTTTTATGACCGCGCCAAAGGGCATCAGGATATTGGCGTAATAGTCCCACACCGCGTCTTCAAGCTCGGCCTCGGAGGCGCAGAGGACGAATTCGTCATCAAAGCGCTGGGTGGAGGCCAGGTGCTGGCCGAAGCCGTCCTGGCTTATCAGGACCCTGTCCTCCTTGACATACGTCATCATGCTGTCCGGCCAGTGTATCATGGGGGTTTCGATGAAGAGCAATGTCCTTTTGCCCGCCTTCAGCGTGTCCCCGGTCTTCACGATTTTAAAATTCCACTTCGATGTGTCGTGGAACCTTTCGAGCCCCTGTTTCGCTTTCTGCGTGCAGTATATGGGAATGCCCGGCATTAGCTCCATAAGCCTTGCAAGCCCCCCGCCGTGGTCCGGCTCTATATGGTTTACCACCATGTGCCTGATCCTTGAAAAATCAGCGAGTGAGCTTATGCTCTGTATGCTGGTGTCTATAAAGTCTGTCTTGACGGCGTCCACCAGGACGGGCTCGTCGTCCAGGATAAGGTAGTTATTGTAAGTGGAGCCTTTCGGGGTGATGTAGCCGTGGAAATCCCTTATGGCCCAATCGATGGCTCCTACCCAGAAAAGGCCCGGCTTCAGTTCGACAGGTTTCATTCGCTCTCCTTTCAAGGTCCGTCCTAAGTCATATATTAGCAGGTTTGGCCTGTTTGCAAGAACCCCAGCCTGACCTCTCCTGTCTTCAGCCCTGCTTCTTGACTCTTGGGGGTGGGGGGAGTAAATTTGCACTAAGGAGTGCCCCTCTCATGCGCTTTTCATTCAACGACAGAAGAGATGCGGGACTCCGGCTTGCGGAAAGGCTGGAGGGCCTCTTAAGTCAGGCCGAGCGAGACAATGCCATAGTGCTTGCCCTGCCCCGGGGCGGGGCGGCGGTCGGGTTCGAAATCGCCTCCAGATTTGCAATTCCCCTGGATGTCCTCATAGTGCGCAAGATAGGGTTTCCGGGCCAGCCGGAGTTGGCCATAGGCGCCTGCGCTGAGACCGGCGGCATCTTCCTGAACCAATCCCTGATAGAAGCCTATGGCATATCCGGCGCCTACATCCGGGACGAGACGGAAAGATTGATGGGAGAGATAAAAAAGAGAGTGGATTTTTACCGCGGCGGAAGGGGGTTGCCCCCCCTGGGGGGCAAGACTGTCGTTCTGGCCGATGACGGAGTGGCCACGGGGGCAAGTTTCATGGCCGCGATAGACGCGATAAAGACCGAAAAGGCATCGAGGCTTATAGCCGCTTTGCCGGTAGCGCCCGCAAGGACGGCGCGGGAGATAAGAGAGGTCGTGGACGAGTTCGTATGCCTGGAGGAGCCCTCCGCCTTTGTCTCGGTGGGGGGATTTTACAGGGACTTCTCCCAGGTGACCGATGAAGAGGTAAAGGAACTCCTTCGAAAGGCCTCCGGTTTTTCCGGGGCAAGGAGGTAGCACATTATGCCGCGGAGCAGGTTCGTTGAGATATCAGAGCAGGATGTGCTGATCAGGTCCGGTTCGGCCGTTTTCGAGGGCACGCTTATATGTCCGCCGGTTTCATACGGGGCCGTGATATTCTCGCACGGAAGCGGGAGCGGCAGGAAGAGCACCCGCAACAGGTATGTGGCCGGCGTCCTTCAGAAGGCGGGCTTCTGCACCCTTCTTTTCAATATGCTCACGGACTACGAGGCCCATAATTATGCCAGCAGGTTCAATATCCCGCTGCTTGCTTCAAGGCTGGTTGCGGCCACCGAGTGGCTTGCCGGCGAGCCCGACATGCGCGATATCAGAATAGGCTATTACGGGTCCAGCACGGGGGCGGCGGCCGCGCTCTCCGCGGCGGCGGAACTGGGCCCCAGGATATCCGCCGTGGTCAGCCGGGGCGGTCGCCCGGACCTGGCAAGAAATGCCCTTCCGGTGGTGAAATGCCCCGTGCTCCTGATAGTGGGAGGCAATGACCTTGTCGTGCTGGAATTGAACCAGCTGGCTTACAACGAAATCGGGTCCGGTGAAAGAAAAATAAAGATCATACCCGGGGCGGGACATCTCTTCGAGGAGCGCGGAAAGCTGGAGGAAGTCGCGCGGCTTGCCGCGGAATGGTTCAGCAGGCATCTGAAGACCGCCCTCTGAGCGCGTGCAGGGTGTTTGACAAGCTTACGAAAAGCCAATTGCGGGATTGAATTGGAAGGGAGGTCCTTTTTTGCGAATAGCCCAGATATCACCTCTCCACGAGAGCGTGCCGCCCAGGCTCTACGGCGGCACGGAGAGGGTCGTCTCATATCTTACCGAAGAGCTGGTAAGGGCCGGCCACGAGGTCACGCTCTTTGCCTCCGGGGACTCGCGGACCAGCGCGAGGCTGGTGCCGCTCTGCGAATCCGCCCTCAGGCTGAACCCATCCATGAGGGACCCGGCTGCGCACCATTTCCTGCTTATGGAAAAGGTCCTCAAATATGAGGACGAGTTCGATATAATCCACTCGCATATCGACTATATAGGTTTCGTCCTGGGCCGGAGGTCCAAAGTGCCCGTTGTAAGCACGATGCACGGCAGGCTGGATTACCCCGAGCACGGGATGATGCTTGAGGAATATTGCGAGCAGCCCATCATCTCCATTTCGAACGCCCAGCGCAGGCCGGTGCCGAACCGCAACTGGCTGGCCACGGTCTACCACGGGCTGCCCGGGGACCTTTACAGTTTCAATGCGAACGGGGGCGGGTACCTGGCCTTCGTGGGACGGATATCGCCGGAGAAGAAGGTGGACACGGCAATAGAAATAGCCATGAAAACGGGAATGCCCCTGAAGATAGCCGCGAAGGTGGACAAGGCGGATGCCGATTATTTCGAGGCGGTCATAAAGCATAAATTGGATCATCCGCTGGTGGAATTCCTGGGCGAGCTTGGCGACAGGGACAAGGAGGCCCTGGCGGGAGGCGCGGCGGCATTTCTGCACCCGGTGGACTGGCCCGAGCCTTTCGGGCTCTCGATGATAGAGGCCATGGCCTGCGGTACGCCCGTGATTGCCAGGAGGCGCGGCTCCATACCAGAGGTGGTGGACCACGGAATAACGGGATACATATTCGAGCGGGTCGATGAAGCGGTTTCCTTCATAAAAGAGAAGCTCCCGGCCCTGTCCCGGAAGAGGTGCAGGGAGTGGTTCGAGAAGCGCTTCCTCGCAAGGCGCATGACCAGGGAATACCTCTCCATTTACGAGTCCATCGTGCCTGCGCACGGGAAGGAAGAAAAATGCCTCAGGCTGGCGGGGTGAAAGAGCAGCGCGGCGATAAATTCTATATCGTTGCAACCGCGAGTTTTCTTGACCCGCACCGTCTTATAATCAAGGACGGCGAGACCTTCGGCGTATTCGAGCGCTTCGGGGACATAATTCCGATGGGCAAGCGTGAACAGGGCCTCTATCACGAGGGCACCCGGTTTCTCTCCCGTTACGAGCTCACCATAAACGGAAACAGGCCCCTTTTTCTAAGCTCGAACGTGGACGAGGACAATATATTCATAACGGTCGACCTGACCAACCCCGACATGCGGATGAAAGGCACGCTGGAGATGAAGAGGGACACGGTGCACATAATGCGCTCGCGCCTTATCTCGACCGCTTCCTGCCTGGAACATATCAGGCTGCGGCATTTCGGCGAGAACCCGGTTGACTTCGCGGTTGACCTTGCCTTCGATGCCGATTTTTATGACATCTTCGAAGTGCGCGGAATGAAGCGGAAGGCGAGGGGGAAGCTGCTGCCGCCCCAGATGAAGAGAAACCGGCTGAGCTTTGTGTACAAGGGGCTGGACGGGATCACGCGCGAGACCCAGATGAACTTTTCCAGGCCGCCCTCAAACATCGGGGACAAGAACCGCCGGGTCAGCTTCAAGGTGCGGCTCCAGCCGGGAAAGACCGAGGACATTCATTTCACTATTTCCTGCGTGCTTTCCAAAGGCCCGCTGCCGCCGCCCATGAAATTCGAAGAGGCCAGAAAAAAAGCCCGCCAGAAGATCACAAGGGTCAAGAAGGAATCCGTGGATATAGACACGTCAAACGAGCAGTTCAACCAGTCCGTCAAGCAGTCGCTGTCGGATATCCGGATGATGCTCACCCAGACCGAATACGGCCTCTATCCATACGGGGGGATCCCCTGGTACTGCACCCCCTTCGGACGGGACGCCCTGGTGACCGCGCTGGAGACCCTTTGGCTTGACCCGGCATTGCCAAAAGGCGTCCTCAGGTATCTTGCGGCCAAACAGGCGCGGGACTTCGACAAGGACAAGGAGGCAGAGCCGGGGAAGATCCTGCACGAAAAAAGAAGCGGCGAGATGGCCAACCTCAATGAGATCCCTTTCAGCCTGTATTACGGGAGCGTGGACTCCACCCCTCTCTTTGTAATGCTGGCGGCGGCCTATTACAAACGGACCGGCGATGCCGAGCTGATAAAGGGCCTCTGGGACAACATAGAGATGGCCCTCCTGTGGATGGACAATTACGGCGACCCTGACGGGGACGGTTTCCTTGAATACACGGGGAGCAGGAAGGGCCTCATAAACCAGGGCTGGAAGGATTCAGCCGATTCCGTATTCCACAAGGACGGCTCCTTCCCCAGGCCGCCGGTGGCCCTCTGCGAGGTGCAGGGTTATGCCTATGCCGCAAAGCTGGGGGGGGCCGAACTGGCGGCCCTGGCTGGAAAGACAAATTTCGCGGAAAAGCTCCGGCGGGAAGCGGAAGAGCTGAGGAAGAATTTTGACGCGCAGTTCTGGGACGAGCAGATGGGGGCCTTTGTCCTGGCCCTGGACGGGGACAAGAAACCCTGCCGCGTGATGGCGTCCAATGCGGGGCAGGTTTTATATTCGGGTATCGCCTATCCGAAAAGGGCCGCGGTCATGGCCGAAAAACTTATAAACGAGCCCATGTTCTCCGGCTGGGGAATAAGGACGCTCAGCGCAAAAGAGGTGCGCTACAACCCGATCTCATACCATAACGGCTCCGTCTGGCCCCACGACAACGCCCTGATAGCGGCCGGGCTTGCCCGCTACAGACTGCGCGAACAGTTCGTGAAGGTCTTCGGCGGCATGTTCGAGGCCTCATTGTACATGGAATTCCAGCGCCTGCCTGAACTCTTCTGCGGCTTTCACAGGCGCAAAGGCCAGTCGCCCACCCTCTACCCGGTGGCGTGCACGCCCCAGACGTGGGCGTCAGGCGCGCTGATACTGATGCTCCAGGCATCGCTGGGCATAGAGTTCGAACCGGAAAACAACAAGATAATCTTCAATCACCCTACCCTTCCGGAGTTCGTCAACAGGGTACAGCTCAAGAACCTCTCCGTCACTCCGAAGAAGAGCATAGATATTCAGATAAGGCGGTTCGGCGAGAGCGTAACGACGGAGGTGATGCGAAAACCCGCAGACGTGATCATCACGGTATTCAAGTAGATTTCTTTCCTTTCAGGGCCTCCATGCCTTTTTCATATTCCTTCCGGCCGATCTCTCCGGAGGCATATCTTTTTCTCAGCGTTTGCAGTGCTCCGCTTTCCGACTTCTTCCAGTTCCCGGCAAACCACTTGAGTGTAAAAAAGACCCACGCGAGGGCAAGCACCCAGAAGACGGCCAGCGCGAACCATAGCCAGCCCGAATGCCCGGCGGAGGCCGGACCCGCTGGCAGCCCGTTTTGATTTATAAATGGGATTGAAAGAAAGGTCTGCACGGAGGACTCCTGCTTAGAACTTAGCAGGCCGGCCCTGCCGTGTCAACCGGGAGGCTAAAGCCTCCGGGCTTTTTTCATTACATCCAGGGCGAGTTTTTTCTTATACGACCGGAGCAGGCCCTGAAGGGGTTTTTCTTTTCTGGCAAGTATCTGAACGGCAAGGACAGCGGCGTTCCTGGCGCCAGCTTTCCCAACCGCCATCGTGGCCACGGGCACGCCCGGAGGCATCTGCACCGTTGAGAAGAGGGCATCGAAGCCCTTAAGCGGTGAGCCCTCAAGGGGCACCCCTATCACGGGCAAAATGGTCTTCGAGGCAATCACCCCGGCCAGATGGGCGGCCGCCCCGGCGCCGGCTATGATCACCTCGGCCCCGTTCTTTTCGGCGTCCCTCACAAGCTCATCAACCAGCTCCGGGCTCCTGTGGGCCGATGCGATAGTGATCCTGCAGGGCACTCCGAATTCAGAAAGCCCCTTTGCCGCCTCTTCCATCACGGGCAGGTCGGAGTCGCTGCCCATCACTATGACCACTTTAGGTTTCATTTCCCCGCTATCGCCCTGTCCGCGATGTCCTTCCTGTAAAGCATGCCGTCAAAGGTTATCTTCGAGACGGCCTCGTATGCCTTCTCCCGGGCCGCCCTCACATCCATTCCGGTCGCGGTGATGCCAAGCACCCTTCCGCCGGAGGTAACCACCTTACCTTCCTCGAAGGCCGTCCCGGCATGGAAAACTGTCACGCCCTTTACCTTCGAGGCCTCTTTGAGGCCTTTTATCTCCAGGTCCTTTTTATAGCTCCCCGGATAACCGCCTGAGGCAAGCACCACGCAGACCGAGGCGTCCTCTTTCCACCGGACCATCTCTTCCGAGAGCTTGCCCTCGCAGGTTGCGAGAGCTATTTCGAAGAGGTCACTGTCCAGCCTGGCCAGCACGGCCTGGGTCTCCGGGTCCCCGAAGCGGCAATTGAACTCCAGGACCTGGGGCTTCCCGTTTTTTATCATCAGCCCCGCATAGATGACGCCCTTATAGCCCATCCTCTCCGCCTTTATGCCCCTGAGGAAGGGCTCCATCACTTTTTCCATTATAAGCTTCTGCACCCCGGGTGTGATCACCGGGGCCGGGCTGTAGGCGCCCATCCCGCCCGTGTTCGGGCCCTGGTCGTTGTCGAAGACGCGCTTGTGGTCCTGGGATGATACCATGGGCACTATCGTTTTCCCGTCGGTGAATGCCATGAAAGAAGCCTCCTCGCCCTCCAGGCATTCCTCCACAATTACCCTGTCGCCGGCCGCTCCGAAGGCCCTTTCCTTCATCATAAGCCTCAGGCCGTCGCTGGCCTCCTCAACTGTCTTGGCCACTATAACGCCCTTTCCGGCGGCAAGCCCGTCGGCCTTTATCACGATGGGCGCGCCCATCATGCGGACGTAATCCTCGGCGTGGATATAGGAGCTGAACACTTTATACTCGCCCGTGGGGATGCCGTACCGGCGCATGAAGTCCTTTGAGAACTCTTTGCTCGCCTCAAGCCTCGCCGCATCCGCCCCCGGGCCGAATATCTTCCTGCCCTCTTTTCTGAAGGCGTCCACAATGCCTTTTGCAAGCGGCTCCTCAGGGCCCACGATGGTGAGGTCTATCCACTCGTATTTGACGAAATCTATGAGGGCGTCAAAGTCGGTTGGCTTTATGTCCACGCACTCGGCTATCTCGGCAATGCCGGCATTGCCCGGTGTGCAGTGGATCTTGTCCACCCGTTTCGATTGGGAGAGCTTCCAGCAGATGGCGTGCTCGCGCCCGCCGCCCCCTATTACAAGTACCTTCATGGTTTAGTGTTTGAAGTGCCTCGCGCCGGTCAGGAGCATGGCCATGCCGTGCTCGTCGCAGGCAGCGATGACCTCATCGTCCTTCACCGAGCCGCCAGGCTGTATGATGGCCGTTACTCCCTGCTTGTATATTTCGTCTATTCCGTCCCTGAACGGGAAGAACCCGTCCGAGGCGACCACTGTTCCCTTAAGGGGCTCCTGGGCATTCAGCGCCCCGATCCTCGCGGAGTAGACGCGGCTTGTCTGCCCTATTCCTATGCCCGCCGTCCTGTCCTCGAAGGCATAAACAATGGCGTTCGATTTCACGTGCTTCACCACGCGCCAGGCGAAATCGAGGCCGTTCATCTCCTCCGGGGTGGGCTGCCTTTTCGTGACCGCCTTCAGGCCCTTCACGTCCACCCTGAGGAGGTCCCAGCCCTGGGTGAGGATGCCGCCAGCGATGCGCTTTATATCGAAGCCCGCGAGGGTCTTCGTGAGCATCTCCGGAAGCTCCAGCACCCTTATGTTCTGCTTGGCGGAGAACGCCTTCAATGCGCCTTCCGCAAACGAGGGGGCTATCACAACCTCCACGAAGAGCTTCGTAATCTCGCCGGCCGTGTCCTCGTCCACCTCTCGGTTGAAGGCCAGGACGCCGCCGAAGGCGGAGACAGGGTCGGTCTTCAGGGCGTTCCTGTACGCGCCGGCCACCCTGTCGCCCACGGCCGCGCCGCAGGGGTTATTGTGCTTTATTATCGCGCAGGCCGGCTTGTCGAACTCCAGGGCAAGCATCAGCGCGGAATGGGTATCGTAATAATTATTGAAAGACATCTCCTTGCCCTGCATTTTTTTTGCCCTTGCCAGCGAAAGCCCGTCCGTGCGCTCTTCATAGAAGGCGGCCTTCTGGTGCGGGTTCTCACCATAGCGGAGCGGAGACGCCATCTTGTAAGTAAGGGTGAGCGTTGGAGGGGTGGCCTCCTCCTGGCGTGAAATCCCCTTCAGGTAACCGGCTATGAGCGCGTCATAGCGGGAGGTGTGCTCGAAGACCTTGGTGGCAAGCCGGAACCTCGTCTGGCCGCCTACCTCGCCCCCCTGGGCCTTCATCTCCTCTATTATCTTTCCGTAGTCGGCGGGGTCCACTATGACGGCTACGGACTCGAAATTCTTCGATGCCGAGCGGAGCATCGTCGGCCCGCCGATGTCTATATTCTCTATTGCGTCCAGGAAGCTCACATCGGGCTTGGAGATGGTCTGCTCGAAAGGATAGAGGTTTACGACCACCATGTCTATAAGCCCTATGCCGTGGGCCTTGATGTCCGCCATGTGCTTTTCACTCGACCTCTTGGCGAGGAGCCCGCCGTGTATCTTCGGGTGCAGGGTCTTCAGCCTGCCTTCGAGCATCTCAGGGAAGCCCGTGTACTCGGATACGTCCTGCACGGACAGCCCCGCGTCCTTGAGGGCCTTCGCCGTGCCGCCGGTGGATATCAGCTCCACTCCCATCGCGGAGAGTTCCTTCGCGAAGTCCACAAGCCCAGCCTTGTCCGATACGCTCAGGAGCGCCCTTTTTACCTTGGACATCTGTACCTCCCTCTATAATGAAGATGAATTCCATATGAAACATTAAAGGACATACCCGGAGGGGTGATGCGCATATAAAAGCCCCTTTCCGGGAACTTGATTTTAACAACTCGGAAAGGGGCTTGTAAAGCCATTAAAGGGCCGGCCGGCCCTTTAACACCCGGTGGGGCTTCAGGTGCCGAATGCCTTTTTTGGCAGCAGTTTCAGTCCGGCGGAGTTCCCGCAGTTGGGGCACTTTTCTTTAATCACATCGGCCTCCATGCCCAGGAAGACATAAAAAATACTCGCGCACTTGGGACAAAGGCAGTTATACAGCATGCGTCACCTCCCCAGTTTTGGCGTCAGTTTTATAAATTTTCTAAGCATATTCGCCATAAGGCAGAAACCCGTAAAGGCGAATATTATCAGGTTCACGCCGGCAAAAGCCGAAAGCAGCATCCAGTAAGGGCTGACTGCCGCGGACATTATAATGCCAATAAGCACCACAATGCCCGCCGCCAGATATACCACCCTTTCAAGATACCATGAATCCGTCCTAAGCATGTACATCGCTGTCCTCCTTCTTGCGCATGGGCGGAGCCGTCCTTTTCTTGAAGAACTCGTAATACAGAAGCGGCACCGCGATAAGGGTCAGCCCCGTTGCCGCAACCGCCCCGAACATTAATGAGATCGCAAGCCCCTGGAATATGGGGTCGAAGAGTATCACGCTGGAACCCACCACAACGGCCGCCGCGGTGAGCGCTATCGGGCGGAACCTCACCGCCCCCGCCTCTATCAGGGCCGCCTTGAGGTCGCCCCCTTTATGCCAGTGGGCCTGCACGAAATCAACCAGCAAAATGGAGTTCCTCACGATGATCCCGGCAAGCGCGATGAAGCCTATCATGCTTGTCGCCGTGAAGAACGCCCCGAAGAGAAAATGGCCCGGCAGTATGCCAATCAGGGTGAGCGGTATCGGGGCCATTATGACCAGAGGCACCGCGAAGCTGCCGAACCATGCCACGACCAATATATAGATGAGCACCAGCACTGCGGCGAATGCGATGCCAAGGTCCCGGAAGACCTCGTAGGTTATCTGCCATTCGCCGTCCCATTTTATCGAGTAATGGTCGGTAAGGGAGGGCTGCCTGGTGTAGTACTGCCTTATCGGGTGCCCATCCGGCCTTATCTCGTTCGCTATCCTGTCCTTCATCTTCAAAATGGCGTAGACCGGGCTCTCCTCCTTGCCGGCCACGTCGCCTATCACGTAGACCACCCTTTTGAGGTTCTTGTGATAGATGGTCTGGTCTATCGTGTTCTCCTTCACGTTCACAAGCTCGCGCAGGGGGACGAGTGTGCCGCTGTTGGACGGCACATAGAGCGAGAGAAGGTCATTCACTCCCGTCCTGTCCTTCTCCGGCATGCGGAGTTCTATCTCCACGGGCTCCTTCTCGTTCTTTAAATGCACCAGCCCGGCTGGCATCCCGCCCAGCGCGGCGCGCATGCTTGCCGCAATGGCCTCCGTGCTCACGCCGTTAAGGGCCGCCTTGTCCTTCTCCACATCAAAGGTGAACTTCTTCTGCGGGGCCTCCACGTACCAGTCCGTATCGACAACGCCGGGGGTGGTCTCGTAGATATGCTTTATCTTTCTGGCGATCGCAATCTGCCCATTGAGGTCCGGCCCGTAGACCTCCGTTACCAGCGTGCTCAACACGGGCGGCCCCGGCGGGATCTCGGCAATTTTAACGCGCCCGCCATGGGCTTTGGCAATCGCGGCGAGATAGGGCCTGATGCGCTTTGCAATGTCGTGGCTCTGGGCGCTCCGCAGGTCCTTGCCCACGAAGTTCACCTGTATGTCGGCCTTGTTGGGCCCCCTTCTGAGGTAATAGTGCCTTACAAGCCCGTTGAAGTTATAAGGGGCCGACGTGCCGGAGTATATCTCGAAGTCCGTAACCTCGGGGACGGTCCTCAGGTACTCGCCCATGGCGTATGCCGTGCGGGTGGTGTCTTCCAGGGTGCTGCCTTCCGGCATGTCTATGACCACCTGCAGCTCGCTTTTATTATCGAAGGGCAGCATCTTCATCGTGACCAGCTTGAACGGGACCATCAAAAGCACAAGCAACAGGAGCCCGGCCACCCCAAACAACACGAACAGCCTCTTCTTCCTGTTTTCAAGCAGCGGGCCCAGGACCCTCCTGTAAACCCTGTGCAGGACGCGCGATTCCTTCTCCTCGCCCTCGGGCTTTACGTTCTTCAGGACCTTGTAGCTCATCCACGGGCTTACCACGAAGGCGATAATCAAGGAGAATATCATCGCCGCCGACGCGCCCACTGGGATGGGCCGCATGTACGGGCCCATCAGCCCTCGTACGAAGGCCATCGGCAGCAGGGCCGCTATCACCGTGAAGGTGGCTAGTATTGTTGGGTTGCCCACCTCGTCCACGGCCCTCGCCACATGCCGGGGGCTTGCCCCGAACATCTTGAAATGCCGATGGATGTTCTCTACCACCACGATGGCGTCGTCCACCAGGATGCCTATCGAGAAGATGAGCGCAAACAGGGTCACGCGGTTAAGCGTGTAGCCGTAGAGATAATTTATAAGCAGCGTCAGGGCCAGCGTGACCGGCACGGCCACCGCCACCACCGCCGACTCCCTCTTGCCCAGCGCCAAAGCTATGAGGATGATCACCGAGATGGTCGCGATGAGCATGTGTTCCAGCAGCTCGTTCGATTTCTCCTTCGCCGTCTTGCCGTAATCCCGCGTAACGGTGACATGCGCGTCCGTGGGGATGAGCTGCCCTTTTAATTCGCCCACCTTCTTAAGGAGCCTCTCGTTGAGGAGGGCCGCGTTGGTGCCCTTCTTCTTCGCCACGCTTATCGTGACCGCGTTTTTCAGGGTCAGCGGCGCGCCCCTGTACGATGGGTCCTTCTCATGAAACGATGGCCCAAGCCCCATGAAGACATAATCGCTGGGCTCGTCCGGCCCGTCCACGACGCTGGCAACGTTCTTTAAATAAACCGGTTTCCCGTTGTATACGCCAACCACGATATCGCCCACGTCCTGGGCGCTCTCAAGAAAACCGCCGGCCTGCACCATGAAGGACTGGTTGTCCCTGGGGAAGCTCCCGGCGGACGTCAGTATATTTGCCTTCCGGAGCGCCTGCGGGATGGCCAGTATGGGCAGGTTATATGCGTTGAGGCTGGCCGGGATGAGCTGTACGCGCACCTTCCTCTGCACGCCCCCGATGACATGCGTTTCGGATACGTCATCGTCTTCTTTGAGCTGGTCCGCAACCTCCTGGGCTATGCGCCTGAGTTCATAGCCCGAGTACCTGTCCGACCAGAGCGTGAGCGCGAGCACCGGGACATCATCTATGGAACGGGGTTTGACCAAAGGCTGCGAGACCCCCGGCGGGATCAGGTTGTAATTGCTCATCAGCTTGTTGTAGACCTTGACGATGCTCTTTTCCATGTCCTCGCCCACCTTGAACCGCACTATGACGAGGCTCTGACCGGTGTTGGTTATCGAGTAGACGTACTTCACACCGGGTATCTCCCAGAGGAACTTCTCCATCGGCTTCGTGACGCGCGCCTCCACCTCGGCCGCGCTCGCCCCCGGATAACTGGCCATCACGTCTATCATCGGGACTTTTATCTGGGGGTCTTCCTCGCGCGGCGTGGCGATAATCGCATAGGCCCCAAGGAACAGTGACGCGAGCACCAGAAGCGGGGTCAGTTTCGATTGCAGAAAGGCCCTTGCTATGCGCCCCGAAATCCCAAGCTTCTCTTTCACTTACTTCGGCCCCACGTCTGTCCGGGCCTCTTTTACAACCGCGCCCTCTTTGGCCTTGTCAAGCCCGCCCGTTATGATGCGCTCCCCGGCGTTGAGGCCGGACGCTATCTCCACTTCATCGCCAACCGTTTTGCCCGTGCGCACGACGCGGAGCTGTATCACGCCGTCCGGCCCGACAACGTAGACGAACTGCAGCTGTCCCCGGTCCAACACCGCGCCGGAGGGCACCATTATCGCGTCTCTCTCGCCCTGCGGCACGTAGACCTTCACGAACTGTCCGCTTGTGAGCGTGGGCGGCACGTCAAGCTTTATATCGAATGACCTCGCCATCGGGTCTATCGAGGGGACCACCTCCGCCACCGGGGCCTTTGCCTTGTAGCCGGTGGATGGCACCTCTATACTCAACTCCATTCCGGGCCTCACCTTGCCCCAGAACTTCTCGTCCAATGAAGTCTCCACCTGGTACCTGGGGACCTCGACCGAGAGGATGGGCATTCCGGGCAGGGCCATCGTGCCGGGGTCCGCCTTTTTATCGACCACGATCCCGGTGACGGGCGAACGCAGTACGGCATAGCCGCTGTAAACCTCGGCCTCCCTCTCCCCTGCCCTCATCCTGGCAAGCGCCGCGCTGGCCTGCGCCAGGTCAAGCTCCGCCACGGCCTTTTTTGTTGTCATCTCGTCGAATTCCTGCCTGGTTATCGCCTTTTCGTCATAAAGGGATTTCATCCTCCTGTAAGTCGTGTCCGTAAGGGCCTTATGCTCCTGGGCCATCTCCACGGCCTTTATCGCCTCCTCAACACCCTGCCTGGCCTGGGCCGCCTTGTCAGCGGTCTCCGGGCTGGCGATGGTGGCCAGTATCTGGCCCTTTCTGACCCTGTCGCCCCTCTGCACCCGGACGGAACTTATCGTGCCCATGAGCCTGGACGAGATCACGGAGAGGTTTCTGGAGACCACAGTGCCCGCGGCCTCGTACTCGTCCGTTATCCTGGAGGGGCTTACCACCCCCGTCACTACCCCCTCCACAACGGGCCTTTTGACGCCGGCCGTTCCGGGCTTTATCTTCTGGCCGCAGCCCCAAAGGAGCGCGGCCCCCGCTATAAAGAGAACCGGAATGAAAAACCGCTTCTTCATCTTTCCGCTCCTTTGGTCTCAGCTATATTCATGAATTCATTTATCCTTCCGCTTTCGAAGCCCAGGTTGAAGTAGCTCATCAGCAGCCCGTTGCCGGCGGCCGCCGCCCTGGTCCTGGCCCCCTCCAGCATCATCTCCGAGTCAAGGAGGTCCACCATAGGGGCAAGCGAGTTCTCATATCTCTTCTGCACCAGCCTGGTGCCCTCCTCGGCGCTCTTCAGTTCGGCATTGGCAAGCTCCAGGTTCTTCTGGGCCTCCTCAACGGTTTTATATGATTCAAAGACCCTGAACATGACCTCTTTTTTGAAGCCCTCCATGCCTTCCCTGGCCTCCTCGGATTTGGCCTTCGCCTGGTTCACCTCGTGCTCGCGCTTCATGCCGTCGAAGAGGTCCCACCTGAGAAATGCGGTGGCCATGTAGCTATTGCCCTCGCCTCCAAGCGGGTTTGAATGGTCGTTCCACTGGTACTGGCCGCCAAGGCCCGCCTCCGGATAATAAGACGATTTGGCAAGCCCGATTGCGTTTCTGCTGTTTTCATATCTTTCCTCTATCGCCTTCAGGTCCGGCCTGGAGAGGGCGCTCCGGTAATAGGAGTTCACGTCCTGCAGCACGAAATTGTCCTTGACGGGTCTCGCGCCCATGCTCTTGTCGAGGCCCATCTGAAGGCCAAGGGCCCGCTTTGCAACCTCATAGCCCTTCTCGGCCTGGGCCAGTTTCCGCTGGGCCTCTTTCAGTGCGGCGTCGGCCCGGAGGACGTCCGAATAAAGCCCCATCCCGGCGTTGTACCGGAGGGTGGCCAGCCTCTGGTGCTCCTGCGCGTCGGCTATATTTTGATTGGCGGCCTTTACGTACTCACCCCAGGTAAGCACGCCCAGGTAGGCGCTGATAGTGTCCCTCGTGACCTTCTCCTTCAATCTCTCGAAGTCCTGCCGGCTTGCCTTCACCTCGCCCTTTGAGAGCCTTACGCCCTCAAGCGCCTTTTTTGAAAATATGATCTGCCGCATCTTTATCGAGTTCTGGAAATCATTTACCGCCTCAGGGTTATTGAGCGAGTTTATGTTGAAGTCGCTCTGTTTGAACCTGCCCTCGTTGAGCTTTGCCATGAACGCGTAAGTGGGGTTGTCCGTGCGCATGAACCGGCCCTCGTAGGTCAGCGAGGGAAACAGATAGCTCCTGGAGATGCCAGTCTGCTCTTCAACGGCCTTCAGTGACCATGTTTTTGACCTTATCTCGGGGTTGTCCCGAAGGGCGGCCGAGACGGCCTCTTTCAATCCTATCGCGTTCGGGACGGCGGCCTCCTGCGCCCCTGAAAGGACCGGAGCAAATATGAATGACGAAAGCAGCGCCGCCAATATGAAAGGCCTCAACTCGTCCTCCTTCTTTTTTTCATGAATTCCTTGAAGGACTTCATGTCGCACCGGCCGGTCATCTTCTGAAACTCCTTGCATTCGACAAGCACCTGGGCGTCCCTGGCGGCCTCAGGGTCGTCCTTCAGCGACCCGGCGAGCCCCAGGAGGAGGTTGCGGGCAAAAAGGCCGCAGTCCCGTTTCAGGCAGTAGAACATCAGCTTCCCCTCCCGCCTGGAATCCAGGAGCCCGGCCGACTTCAGGATCGTCAGGTTGCGGGACACAAGGGGCTGGGAGATGCCCAGCACGGCCATCAGCTGACAGACGCAGAGTTCCTTTTTCCTCAGGAGCAGGACCGCCCTCAGCCTCTGCCTGTCCGAGAGGGCCTTGAATACCTTCAGTTCGCGGTTCATATCAACATATAAACATAAGTTGATTCGTATTGTCAATTAATTTCGAAACTGCTCAGACACGACTGCGCGGAAAAGAAAATTCAAATGCCGTTCTGGTGGTCAGGGGACGGGGGGCTTTGTGGCGAGGAGTTCGTCCAGTTCCGCCGGCTCCGCCCCCATCGAGCGCGCGAGGAACGGGTGCACGACCTTGCCCCTGTACACGTTGAGGGCGCTCCGCAGGGCGGGGCTCCTGGCCACCGCTCCTTCCACCCCGAGCGCGGCTACCTCTTTGATATAAGGAAGGGTGGCATTGGCAAGGGCGACCGTGCCGGTGCGCGGATAGGCCCCCGGCATGTTGGCCACGGTGTAATGGATTATGCCCTCCGTCTCATAGACCGGGTCTTCGTGGGTTGTTGGACGGCTGGTCTCCACGCATCCGCCCTGGTCCACCGAGACGTCCACGATGACGGAGCCTTTCCTCATCGTCTTCAGCATCTGCCTTGTCACCAAGACCGGCGTCTTTCCGCCCGGAACGAGGACGGCGCAGATGAGGACGTCGGCCTCCCGGATCTCCCTCTTCAATATCTCTTCTTCGAGGGGCATTGTCTTCACCTTTCCCATGAAGAGCTCGTCTATCTTCCTGAGCCTGTCCATCGTCTTGTTCATCACGACGGTGTCCATGCCTATTGAATAGGCAATCCTGGCCGCATTGGTGCCGACCACGCCGGCCCCGATTATCAGGCACTTTGCCGGGGGCACGCCGATGAGGCCGCATGGAAAGACGCCGCTTCCGCCATGGGGCCTTTGCAGGTAATAGGCCGCCATGACCGGGGCCATTTTGCCCGCGATCTCGCTCATGGGGGCAAGAAGGGGCAGACCGCCTTCCGCTTCCAGCGTCTCATAGGCCAGAGCGGATATCTTTTTCTCAAGTAGCACGCCGATAAGCCCCGGATTGGGAGCAAGGTGCAGAAAGGCAAAGAGGGCCTGCCGCGGCCTGAAAAGACCGTACTCCCCGGACAGGGGCTCTTTCACTTTTATTATCAGATCGGCATGGCTGAAGATGTATTCCTTATCTTTTATTTTCACTCCGGCCTGCCTGTATTCCTCATCGGAAAAGCCGCTTCCAAGACCGGCGCCCTCTTCCAGGAGGACCTCATTGCCCTCCGAAACAAGCTCCATGGCTCCCGCCGGGATCAACGCTACGCGATATTCCTCTTTTTTTATCTCTTTAGGAACACCCAGGATCATTGGCCGCCCCCCAAAAAGGCCTTATTTTTATTTGAAATTTATTCCCTTTCACCCCGCTTGTCAAGAAGGAAAGTTGTCATTGACAAGGGGGCGGCGTTTTTATAAATTGTAAGTACGGGCTCACCTATCCTAATCCAAAAAACTCGGCGTTGGGGGCATTCTTATGCCGGAAGAAAGAAGAAGGCAGAGACGGGACCTGATTACCGTTCCCATAAATTACAGCTATACCTATATTACCGATCAGGACAACATAAAAAGCGTCTCCACAAGCGGCATAACCCTGAACGTAAGCGACTCCGGCATGTGCTTTTATACGAATGTCCCTTTGCAGGAAGGCAAAGAGATAAACATATTCAGCAAGGCCATCTGGGAGAACCCGAAAAAGGGCATGGTCAAGTGGTGCAGGAAGATAACCGAAGAACTCTACAGGGTGGGCGTGACGGTCACGTGATGAGGGATGCCACCGGGGGTTATTCGATCTCGATCTTCTGTTTCTTCCTTTTTGCCTCTTCCGACTTGGGGATCCTTATCTCCAGGACCCCGTCCTTGAAGACGGCCTTTGATTTGTCCGCCTCAAGGTCAGGCGGAAGCGTGAACGAGCGGATGAAATGCCCTTCTGACCTCTCCATCCGGTAATAATTCTGCTTTTCGACCTTCTCTTCTTTCGTCTTCTCGCCCGTTATGGTCATGGTGTGGTCGGTAATGTTCACCTCAACGTCTTTTTTGGTCATTCCGGGCAGTTCGGCCTTCATCACCACCTCGTCGCCCTCTTCATAGACGTCAACGGCGGGCGCGGCGAATTCCTCGGTCATCAGCGGCCATGCCCTCCCGCCCATCATCTCCTCCATCATCCTCTCCATCTGCCTGACGGGCGCGAAGAAGCTCTCGATTCCGCGGAAAGGGGCAAGTTCCGAGATATGGTGGTGCGGAACGATCTCTCCGCCCTCATGCGGCTTGTGCTCGCCGGGTCTCTCTTTCGCCATAGGACCTCCTCAATTGATAAAGGCATCCCTCACTTATCGGATTATCACACGGGTCGCGGTCTGTCAAGCGGGACGTGGGTGCGGCTGAAAGAAAGCTTAATGAACTGTCCTGCGGCAGACCGCAGGGTATTCAAGACACTTTCCCCTCCCTCGACGGGAGGGGCTTCGGGGAGGGTGAATGGGGAGGGAACCAACGGATACCTTTTGGCCTGACCACGGAGAATTACAAGTTGGGACGCGAAGATGTCAGGATTCTACGGGAAGTGAAACCTTTACCACTCGGTGCGGTAGTTCGGAGCTTCCTGGGTTATGATGACGTCGTGGACGTGGCTCTCCCTGAGCCCGGCGGGGCTGATGCGGATGAACTTCGCCTTGGCCCTCAGGCTTGGCAGGTCGTTCGCGCCGCAGTAACCCATGCCGGAGCGCACGCCGCCCACAAGCTGATAGACGCTCTGCGAGAGGGGGCCCTTGTATGGCACCCTGCCCTCCACGCCTTCGGGCACAAGCTTCTTCCTCTCCACCCCGGCCTGCAAGTACCGGTCCTTCGAGCCCTGCTCCATCGCCCCCAGCGAACCCATGCCCCTGTATACCTTGTAGCTTCTGCCCTGGTAAAGGACGGTCTCGCCCGGGGCCTCATCGGTCCCGGCGAACAGCCCGCCGATCATTACCGAGTGCGCCCCGGCGGCAAGCGCCTTGACGACATCTCCGGAGAACTTGATCCCGCCGTCAGCGATAATGGGCACGCCCGTTTCCTTTGCGGCCTGGGCGCAGTTCATGATCGCGGTGATCTGCGGCACGCCCGCCCCGGATACTATGCGGGTGGTGCAGATCGAGCCCGGCCCTATCCCCACCTTGACGGCGTCGGCACCGGCCTTTATGAGATCGCGTGCGCCTTCGCCGGTGGCGATGTTGCCGGCTATCACGTCAACTTCCACTTTCTTCTTAAGAAGTTTAAGCATCCTCATAACGGCTTCATGGTGCCCATGCGCGGTATCTATGACCAGCACGTCAATTCCCGCGCGGACAAGGTGCTCGGCCCTGTGGACTTCCTCTTCGGAGACCCCCAGCGCCCCGCCC